>JAHDEM010000037.1:3825-26167 GCA_020628895.1 Candidatus Endobugula sp. | reverse complement strand
ATAAGTGTAGGCTTGATTGGCTGCGGCACAGTTCGCGGAGGCATGGCCTTCTACTTTCGTCATTTTGTATTCGCCATTAAACTGGGTGAAGTAGTACCTATTTTGTTTGCCCAAGCTATTAGTCACTGTGCGGCTGTCATCAGTATGGTATTGGATTTCTGTGCGTTCAATTCCTGAAGCGGGTGTACCTACTTCACTGCTAAGAGCGCGACCTTGAGTATCATATTTTACTGAGGAGATGCGATTGCCATTTTCGTCGAGAATGCCAGTGACGTAATGAGGGAAAGTAGAGTTTTCGTACAGATAGGTACGGGTGGAATTGTCGGCATAGGTCACAGTCACCAAGTTATCAATATTCCCTGAAGTATCCCATGTATAGCTAATTTCTGAGTTGTCCGGTAACGTTGCTTTAACCACATTACCATCGACCAATTCGAGTACTAAGGACTCGTTTAAACGATTGATAGTAATTGTATTGTTATTATTAGAATAGGTTAGGTTGTGAATTACTCCAGAGGGGTGTTTGATCGATTGTAATTGACCAAAGGAGTTATAGTACTCTATCTTGTTATCCAACAACTGTAGCTTATAGAGACCAGCATTAAACGATAAGCGCTCTGAATTTTGTGATTGGGCTGTTAGTATTCCATTTTGTAAATCGAAAAGTAATGCCTTACCATTTGGACGCCAGTTTTTAACGGTGTTGCTTTCGATTTCTAATAACTGTTGATAATTAGCTATCCAACTTTTAGTTTTAGCTTGAGAGTTATAGAAAAAATTGAATTGTAGTGGGTTTGCTCCTGCTCTCAGATTCTTAAAATAATTTTGGAAGTAAAATTTATTACCAGTGGCAATATTAATTGGGTTGCATGTTAGATGATCGCTTGTTCCGAGATTGTTCTCATCATGTTCAGGTAGTGTGCCGCATGTGCCTGTTCTGTAGGGTATAACAATGAAAATCAGACCTAAACTAGCACAAGTAACATTATTATCTTTAGGAAAGTAGAAACGGTATTCTTTTACTTCTGTGCATTCCGGTATATGCATGCATTGTCTATCCCTATGGTATGGATCACGGGTATGATAAGTACAGCTGCCACCGATACAAAGTCGATAAATTCTAGCACGATAATAACCTAATATTTCTTCCCACCTAGTATTAGCTTCCCGACAGCCACTACCACTTACATCATACTCCGGTTCATGCCGTAAGCATCTATAATATGCTTCTGTTTTAAGTGATGCATTGGGGTACGGCTTAGTACCGATATATTGATATTCTACTTCCTCTGCTTTGGAGTGTGTCAATGATGGAACAAGTAAAAGTAACAATCCGATTAGGCAATAATGCAGAATAGAGTTAGTTTTTGTGAATAGACTGATTGTAGAATGGTAATAATTCATAAAGCTTTCTTTCCTTTTCATTGCTTTTTACTTCCATTAACTTTCGGATATTAAATAGAGGTCTTGTTGATCAGTCAACACGCTTGTTGTTTATCGCGCCAAAAAATTCAATGTAGAAAAGGATAGGGGATAGGTGAGTGTAAGGTGGGCTACATTTATAACGTAGCCGTTAGCGTGATATCGATACCTAACTGATCTTCAATAGCACAAAGCTGGTCAGCTAAGGCTTCGGTGTTGGTGTCTACAGGTGCAATTAAAATGCCTGTTGCTTCGAATAAGGGTTCTCCCGACCATGGCATGCTTGAACATTGGGTTTCTATATTGTCAATGTTGATGCCCTTGTCGGCAAAGGCTTGGGAGATTTCGCTCACAATACCTTGACGATCTGAGCCCACCAGTTCGAAGGTGAGGGTTTTTCCTTCTATTGGTTTTACATCGTTCGCATTTTCAACCAGTACTTGGATGCCTGAAGCCGATAGGTTATTGAGTGATTGGGTAAGTGCGGCAGTATGACTGTCATCAATACTGATTTTTAATATACCTGCAAATTTGCCTGCCAGTTGAGTCATTTGGCTTTCTAACCAATTACCTTGGTGTTGGCTAACCACATCGGCTAATTGTTTGACGATACCGGGTTTGTCGTCGCTAAGAAGAGTGATTACAACAAGTTGATTAGCCATAATATTACCTAAATGATGGTTGGAGCAATGGTGTGTATCTTAGCGTAAATATTGCGTAAGATGCGATAATTCTTAAGCTTTATAAATCTCTGGATGTAAGAAAACCTATGATAATACCGATTGATCGATTAGATGCTGATGTGTTGAATGCACTAATAGAAGAGTTTATTACCCGTGAGGGGACGGATTATGGGGATCAGGAAGTAGAGTTATCTGATAAGGTTAAACAACTACATCGTCAATTAGTGGCGGGTGAGACGGTGATTGTTTTTGATGCGGCAACAGAGTCTACGACGTTAATGACTCAACAGCAATATATGGAGTATTCCGGGGGCTAATGCCGATAGCTTTTCTCTAAGTAGTGACTTAGTGGATAGTGTTAATATTGGTCTGTGTTATTTGGCCCGCCTCTTCGCCAATGCGTATCCATTGCTTAATAAGATAAGCCATAATCATTTTCCGCTCTTGGTGGGAGTCGTTCGCTGTATCCTCAAGCCATGTAGTTCCAATGCCTGTTAATTCCTTAATAATGCCGTTAATCGTATCAAGATCTAGCTCTATGGTGACTTCGTCGACGGGATACCTGGATTGGCTCTGCGCAGGCAGCGCTTGGCTTAGCGGAGAGGCATGCTTTTCCAGCAGCTTGCGTGTAATAAGCAGCGATTGTGAATCAATACGGCTAAAAATACTCACGATAATGTTATTTCCATCTAAAATACGGGCAGTTCGTTGCTCTGACACAAAAACTGACAACAAGTTTTACTATAAGCTTAGCTAAAAGTTTTAAAATGACGAGTTAAATCGAGTAGAATAGTGCGCTATGACACAAAAAATTGTTTTAAATACCACAGGACTGTATTGTCCAGAGCCTGTTATGTTGCTGCATAAGCAGGTCAGGGATGTGAATGTAGGGGACATGATCGAGGTCATAGCCACCGATCCATCAACTACGAGAGATATTCCTAAGTTTTGCCACTTTTTAGGCCATGAATTGGTTGAGCAGAGTGAGCAAGATAGTAGCTATTATTACCTTATTCGGAAGGTCTAGATGGAAAAAGGGTGAAAATACGGTTTTCACCCTTTTTCCATGATCGAGATATTAAGGCTCGTCTTCAGCTAATAGTGATATGGCTGCTATAGCATCGGGGTCTTGCGACTTAATTTTGTTCGCAATATGGTGCTGAAAGAAGTACTTAAACTTTGGATTGGCATTGGCTGAATATAAACAGTCGTCTCCAAGTAATATGGGGGTCGAGATAATCTTGTCTTGATCAGCCAGCATGCCTTCCATACGACCATCATTAAACAGTCTCCAACTGATTACCTCGGCTAAGGTCACGCTGTGAAATCCATCATCCGAGAGGATAGCGTGTGTCCCAATAGTATCGGGTATTTCCTGAATAATATCCTCAGGATTATCGGATTGGTATTCATAATATTCTGCTGCGGTTTCTAGCTCAACAACCTTATGAATAGGGGCTTCCTCAAAAATATCATCAATACCGGGATCAAAATATCCTTCCCAGCGACCATTGAGTGGGTCACAGATATCGGTACAGGCAGTTAATTGGTTTAACCATGGGACTAGACCCACGACTTCACCATTGGCTCTTAATCCCCAACAGAGAATTTGTAAACTAAAAAGTCGACCATTACTGCTGTCGTTAGAGTAGAGCATTTCGAGCCCGTCGAGCTCTGGGGAAAGACGAATAAAACGTTCATCTTTAAGATGGGAAAGAGACTTACCGCTGAACAGATCAACCACATTATCGTTGCTGTGGTTACCATCTGAGGTCTTCATAGCACACCTCCACATAAAACGATCTTTGATGACTATATCAAACATCCTTATCTTTAATGTATATGCAGATGGGTAAAAATACAATAAAAAAGCGCGCATAATTGCGTTGTCTGAACAATTTATTGGTTAAAACGAAAGGTTGATGGCATTTGTAGCCGTAAACATTGTAGGTAAAAGTAGCTAAATTGATTAAATATAACGTTAATTTCTGAGAAAGTTATGCTAATCAAATAAGTTGGATCTATATATGATTTTGTCAGCTAAAGCATGAATAATAGCTAACATTCAGTAATATTAACCGGGACTTCGAGTACTTCTAAAGCAAGACCTCCTCTGGCGGTTTCTTTATATTTCTTTTTCATGTCTTCCCCTGTGCGGCGCATGGTTTCAATCACCTTATCCAAAGACACAAGGTGCGAACCATTGCCCATTAACGCCATTCTGCAAGCGCTGATGGCTTTAATCGCGGCCATGGCATTGCGTTCGATGCAAGGCACCTGAACTAAACCACCAATGGGGTCGCAAGTTAATCCTAAATTATGCTCCATACCAATCTCGGCGGCATTTTCCACTTGCTCGGGAGTGCCACCCATCACTTCACATAGTGCACCTGCCGCCATGGAACAGGCAGAGCCTACTTCTCCTTGGCAGCCAACTTCTGCTCCACTTATAGATGCGTTTCTTTTATACAAAGTGCCAATTGCTGCAGCGGTTAATAAAAACTGAGCAACTCCTTGATCATTGGCATGGGGGACAAAATGCCTGTAGTAATGCAACACCGCGGGGATAATGCCTGCAGCCCCATTAGTCGGTGCAGTGACAATTTTACCTCCAGCGGCATTTTCCTCATTAACGGCCAAGGCATAGAGTGTTACCCAATCGGTAATACTTAATGGGTCAGTATTTTGGTCTGCTTTTGGGTTTTCTTTACTGAGCTTTTGATACAGTTCCGGTGCTCGGCGTGGTACGTTTAGTCCGCCAGGTAAGGTCCCTGAATGGTGGCAGCCGTTTTCAACACATTGCTCCATTACGTGCCAAATATTGAGTAATTCCTGCTTTATATCCTCTTTACAACGACTTTGTTTGCCATGAAGATTGCATTCATTACTCATCATTAACTCTGAAATAGATAGTTGGTGGTGTTTGCAAAGAGCTAATAATTCATTGGCGCTGGAGAAGGGATAAGGAATAGTGTCACCAGTCGTAGAGGGGGTAGCAGACATGGTTTGTATATTGGCTTCGTCGTGCACAAAGCCACCACCTACGGAATAATAGGTTTTTTTTAACAGGCAAGTCCCTTCTTTGGAGTAAGCGCTAAACTCCATCCCATTAGGGTGTAATGGTAGGCTTTTGCGTTTATTTAAAATCAGGTCTTTGGTGTAATTAAACTGGATAAGCTTTTGCTGGTTAAGTAACAGCTGCTCTTTTTGAATAATCTTCTCGACTCGTTGCGCGATGCTGAGTGCTTCTATGGTTTCTGGGGTTTCTCCTTCTAAGCCCATCAGTACGGCTTTAGGCGTGCCATGCCCCTTTCCTGTTGCTCCAAGAGACCCATACATTTCGGCTTTTACTCGATCAATAGAGTCCATAAGGCGACAGCTATCTATGGCTTCTAAAAATAAGCCTGCGGCTTTCATTGGCCCCACAGTATGGGAGCTAGATGGACCGATACCAATTTTAAACAAATCAAAAGTGCTAATGGTCATATGGATCACCACGGTAGTCTTATTGATTATGTGACTTACCCCTAGTGTAGGTTATTTTAGAATGGTATAGGGCTTTATATAAAAATAATTTGATTGTTTGGTGAATATTTTTTAAGGATATAATAGCCGTCATTATTCATATTTTTATGGCGCACAAAGAGTACGTATGGTGAAAACAGAGCACGTTGTCAGCTGTGATCAGTTGGTTGCTATTTTTAATCGTTTATTCAAAGATGACTATAGAACTGTATTGGTTAAGGGGGGCTTAGAGCCTGAGTATATTCCTTCTGCTGATAGCGAGAGTAAACATAAAATCATTTTTACTCGCGATTACTTTTCCAGTGCTTTGCATGAGATCGCTCATTGGTGTATTGCTGGCGATGAGCGACGCCTTCGGCACGATTATGGTTATTGGTATCGCCCCGATGGCCGTAACGCGCAAGAGCAGGCTGAATTTGAAAGTGTGGAGGTAAAACCACAAGCGCTTGAGTGGCTATTCTCTAGTGCGTGCGGCATACGTTTTTTGGTGAGCGCTGATAATGTTAGCTCTGGATTAGGGGCAAGCCCCGAATTTAAACAAGCGATTGTTAAACAGGCTCATGCATATTGTGAAGGAGCAATAAACAAGCGAAGTAGAGCATTTATTGATGCGCTTTATGAGTACTACCACCCAACCCGTTCGGTTGAATCTTTGTTAAAAGCCGATAACTATGTTGTTGAGCAGTTATGAAAAAGGCCATAGATCAACAGCGCAATAGGTCAAAACCAGTATTACTCATAGACGCCTCTATCTATATTTTTCAATATTATTTTTCGATGCCCGACCATTGGTTTAGCGAGCAAGAGCAATGGCCAACTGCCGCTGTATACGGTTATACCGCCTTTCTTATACGATTATTAAAAGAGCAAAAACCACGGCGAGTCGCTGCTTGTTTTGACGAGAGTTTAGGTCAGTGCTTTCGTAATGATATTTATCCCGACTATAAGATGAGCCGCGCTTTGCCTGATGAGGCGTTGGAATTTCAATTGCAGGCATGCAAGCAAGTGACTCAATTATTGGGCATTAACACATTTGCTAGTGATCGTTATGAAGCGGATGACCTAATCGGTAGTTTGTATCGCCAGTGTAAACGCAGCCCTTCTCCCATTGCCGTATTAACGAGAGATAAAGACTTGGCTCAGTTGTTATCCCGTGAGCAAGATTTCTTGTGGGATTATGCTGCCGATCAGGCATTTTATGCGGGCGATATTACTGATAAATTCAGCGTTCGCCCCCATCAGTTGGTTGATTATTTAGCCCTAATGGGGGATACCGTCGATGATATTCCCGGAGTTCCGGGCATTGGTGCTAAAACGGCGGTAAAACTATTGGAAGAATTTGGTTCCGTAAGCAACTTGCTGTTAGCAATGGATGATGCGGATTCTCTTGTATTGCCTACACATATTCGTGGGGCAGCACGGATTGTGGCTAACCTACAGCAGTATCGTGAACAGCTGGTAGTCTCCAAGCAATTAGCTACTATTGTTACTGATTTACCATTGATTGATGCTCTGGCAGAGCTTGATGTGAAAAAGCCAGATATTCAGCAGTGTGAGCAGTTTTGTCGTTTAATGGGATTTCCGCAGTTGTATCAATCAATTGCAAAACTATAAGTAAAAAGAATAAATTAATGTAATACAGTAGCCAGTCTGATAGCTCATTATCTCGGTGCCTGATATACTTGCATTAATTTTAAGCCAATTGGCGCATTTTTAGTTTACCTAACGATTTTGCCCAACTTTACCCAACGAAAAGTCAGAGAATTCATGTTTCAAAATCTTTCAGACCGTTTAGCCAAATCCTTTAAGAAAATTTCTGGTAAGGGCCGTTTGAGCCATGCCAATATTCAGGATGCATTAAAAGACGTACGCAAGGCTTTGCTTGAGGCGGATGTTGCCTTACCGGTGATCAAATCTTTTATCGAGTCAGTGCGCAAGCGTGCTGTTGGACAGGAAGTGGCTCGTTCACTGAATCCCTCTCAACAATTTATTAAAATTGTGCAAGATGAATTAACGCAGATGATGGGTGAAGCCAATGAAACCCTAAATCTTGCTATGCAACCTCCAGCAGTAGTTTTAATGGCGGGTTTGCAGGGTGCGGGTAAAACCACATCAGTCGCCAAATTGGCCAAATATCTGAAAGAGCGCGAAAAGAAAAAAGTCATGGTGGTCAGTGCTGACGTTTATCGGCCGGCAGCGATTGCGCAACTTGAAACCTTAGCGGAACAGGTTGAAGCGACATTTTTCCCATCAACGGTTGATCAAAAACCAGTAAACATTGCTAAAGATGCTATCGATGCAGCCAAAAAACAGCATCTTGATGTGGTGATTGTTGATACTGCAGGGCGGTTAGCGATTGACGATGAGCTAATGGCTGAAATTCAAGGTTTGCAGCAAGCCATCAATCCTATCGAAACCTTATTTGTTATTGACGCAATGATTGGCCAAGACGCCGTTAATACCGCCAAAGCATTTAACGAGGCTTTGCCATTAACCGGTGTTATTCTAACTAAGGCCGATGGTGACGCTAGAGGTGGTGCTGCATTATCAGTAAGAGCCACAACGGGTAAACCCATTAAGTTCCTGGGTATGGGCGAGAAAGTCGATGCTTTAGAGCCATTCCACCCAGACCGTGTTGCTTCGCGCATTCTAGGTATGGGAGACGTGTTATCGCTTATCGAAGAAGTTGAGCGTACTGTCGATAAGGAAAAGGCACAAAAGCTGGTAGAGAAGGTTCAAAAAGGTACCCGATTTGATTTGAACGACCTTAAAGAGCAGTTCCAACAAATGAACAATATGGGTGGCATGGGTGCTATGCTCGAAAAAATGCCTGGCATGGGCAATATGAGCCAGATGGTGGAGCAGGCTGATATGGGTGGGCAGTTTAAAAAAATGGAAGTCATTATTGATTCCATGACTCCCGCAGAAAGAAAAAATCCAGAAATCCTTACTGGATCACGAAAACGTCGTATTACCATGGGCTCTGGTACCCAAGTTCAGGACCTTAATCGTTTGCTCAAACAACATAAGCAAATGGCTAAAATGATGAAAAAAATGAAAGGCGGCGGTATGTCTAAAATGATGCGTGGCCTTGGCGGTATGATGGGCGGCGGTGGAGGTATGCCTCCGGGTGGCCTCCCACCGGGTGGCTTGCCGCCTGGCTTCGGTCGGTAGTTTAATAAGCAGACAGCTAAAGGTAGCCAGCTGCAGCAAAAATCGAAAGATAGTTGACAATAAAATTCAACTCCTCCCAAAATTTTTGTTAGCTGTTAGCTGTTAGCTGTTAGCTGTTAGCTGTTAGCTGTAATAATAGATATTTTTACCAAAAAACCTATACACCATCCGTTCTTTCCCGTAAAATACGCCGCCTTTCATTAGCTGCTAATGGCTAATGTTTATTGAATATCGTCTTGCCGTGAGGCAATACTACTAACTGAATATAGGAAACAAACAGAGATGGTTACGATTCGTTTGGCTCGTAGTGGTTCTAAAAAACGTCCATTTTACCATTTAACAGTGGCTGACAGCCGTAGAGCTCGTGATGGTCGTTATATTGAGCGTGTTGGCTTTTTTAACCCTATTGCTCGTGGTCAAGAAGAGCGTTTACGCGTTGATAATGAGCGTGTAGAGCATTGGGTTAGTCAAGGTGCACAATTGTCTGATCGTGTTGCTAAATTGCTAAAAGATCAAGCTAAAGCTGCTGCTTAATAGTAATGAAGCATATAAAGCAGTAGTACCTAATGTCTAATTTACTCAATGTTGGGCGTATTACTGCGGTTTTTGGTGTTAAGGGCTGGGTGAAGATCCATTCACAAACAGAGCCTCCCGAAAACATTTTTAACTATCAACCATGGTATCTAAAAACAAAACACGGTGTTAAGCCTGCAGAGTTTGCTCAGTGGCAGGCGCATGGCAAAGGTTTTGTGGCAAGTATTGTAGGTGTTGATGATCGTAATCAAGCTGAAGCATTATGTCCGGTGGATATTGCGATCGACAAAGCCTCGTTAGAGGTTTTAGAAAGTGGCGAATTCTACTGGCATGAGCTGGAAGGTTTGCGAGTGATCAGTGAGTTTTCTGGTCAGCAGTATGATTTTGGTGTCGTGAAAAAGATGTTACCAACAGGTGCCAATGATGTATTAGTGGTAGTTGGTGATGAACAAAGCATAGATCAATCAGAACGTTTGATTCCCTATGCACCGGGCCAGTTTATCAATAATGTTGATATTGCATCAGGCATTATTACTGTTGATTGGGATCCTGAGTTTTAAGTGCTGAAAAGTAGATAAATATCACTCATTGAGGAGGTGAATAACGTGCGAGTCGCTATCGTGACATTGTTCCCTGAGATGTTTAGTGCACTAACTGATTATGGTATTAGTCGTCGAGCGGTAAATAAGCAACTGCTAACGATCAATACGTGGAATCCAAGGGATTACACAACGGATCGTCACCAGACTGTAGATGATAGACCTTACGGCGGTGGCCCCGGAATGCTCATGATGATTGAGCCATTAAAGGCGGCTATTGATGCTGCTAAACAATGGCTTAGTGAGAATGGCAGGCCAAGTAGGGTTATTTATCTGTCGCCTCAAGGGCAAGTGCTGGATCAAGCGGGTGTTGCTGACTTAGCCGCTAGGGCAAATACCGAAAATATGCTGTTAATTGCTGGTCGGTACGAAGGTATCGATGAGCGGTTGCTGGAAATGGAAGTCGACGAGGAATGGTCCATCGGAGATTATGTTCTTAGTGGAGGTGAACTCCCAGCGATGGTGCTATTGGATAGTATGATACGCCTTTTGCCTGGTGCATTAGGACATGAAGATTCTGCTGCTCAGGATTCTTTTAGTGATGGTTTGTTAGATTGTCCGCACTATACGAGGCCTGAAAAATATCAAGGATTATCGGTTCCTTCAGTGTTGTTATCAGGTAATCATGCAGCAATTAAACAGTGGCGATTAGAGCAGTCTTTAAAACGAACGCAAAAGCGCCGCCCAGATTTATTGAAAGATTAAATTATCTAGCTGTGAAGCTACATACCTTATATTAATTAGGAAAACACAATGACTAACAAAATTATTCAGGAATTGGACAAAGAGCAAATCAAAACTGATGTGCCTGAGTTTTCTCCAGGTGACACAATTGTTGTTCAGGTAAAAGTAAAAGAGGGCAACCGTGAGCGTTTACAGGCTTACGAAGGTGTTGTCATTGCTAAACGTAACCGTGGTCTTAATTCTGCATTTACCGTACGTAAAATTTCTCACGGTGTTGGTGTTGAGCGTACTTTCCAGTTGCACAGCCCATTAGTGGATAGTATTTCGGTTAAGCGTCGTGGTGATGTTCGTCAAGCGAAGCTTTACTACTTGCGTGAGCTTACTGGTCGTGCGGCACGTATTAAAGAAAAGTTAAGCTAATCCAGCTGCTGGAAACAAAAAAGCCGAAGCATTGCTTAGGCTTTTTTTATGTCTGTTCGATTAATAACTATATTATTGGTACATCCCAAGTACGTTTAAACTTTTTGTCCTCAGAAAAAATAAGTAACTCCCATGCATGGTATTCTTGGTCGAATGGAGATTCTGAACTGGGGGCATCATCTGGTAAGCGTGCTTCTAGTCGCAATCTTGTAGCAGTAGGTGTGTCGCCTTGGATAGCTTCTTGTCTTATGGTCACAGGCATTTTCCACAATAACTTACTAACTAGCTTTGGTTTTTTTCTATCTTCGTCACTAACTCGCGGGTTATTTTGATGCTTGCTTAATAGTAGCTCTGCTGTAAATTTTTTGTTTCTAGCATTCTTTGTGATATCGACATATCCAGAAAAATTACTTCCCATATTGGCGGGAAATGGGTCCATAACAAAATGTGTGTCGCCAAATAACGCTCTATCTCTTGTTTTCTTGAGTGCGTATATCAGTAAAAAAAGAGGAATAGTGGCAGCTAGTAAAACCAGCATCTCACTATACTGTGCTTGTTGATAGTGTTGTGTTAATTCGTCTTGTTGTTCTAGTAACATGTAGGTCACTAAAGCAATAGACCCTAAAAAAACAACCCATGCACTCAGTATATGTTGTTTTGTGTTGTTGGAAGCAATTTCTGGGCTTTGCCAATTCTGGTGTTCTTCCCACCAAGCTTTATTATTCATATTATTATTACCCCTAGGTCTCCTGTCCTTTGGCCCAGATTATAATGAAAATAACGCTTTTGTGAAGGTTTGATGACAGCTGAATGGCTTGTTATTTGCTGGTTTGGATATTTTAGGTGTATCTATTTATCTTGGAATGCGAGCTAGTAAGCTATTTTTTGCCCAGTGATACCAATGCTTTCATCTGCCATTAGATATAAAAATAGTGGTTCAAGATCGGTAGCCGGTTTTACTGTAGCTGGGTCCTCAGCAGGATAGGCCTGGGCTCTCATATCGGTGCGTGTGGCTCCAGGGTTAACACTATTAACTCTTATTGCACTGGTTTCTGTCAATTCATCTGATAATGTTTCCATTAAATTTTCTAAGGCGCCTTTGGAAGCGGCATAGCCTCCCCAATACGCACGTCCTTTGGTACCTACACTTGAGCTGGTGAAAACAATAGAAGCGGTTTTGCTTTTTTGTAATAACGGTAGGCAATATTTGGTAAGCGCAAAGGGTGCGTTTACATTCACTTTCATTAACTTTTCCCATATTTCAACGGGGTAATTGGCAATAGAAGTTCGGCTACCAAGCTGGGCTGCATTATGAATTAAACCATCTAATCTGCCGAATGCATCTTCTATGCTTTGCTGAATCGTTTGGTATTCTTCTTGTGTGGCAGTTTCAAAATCAATCGGAATGATTGCCGGCTGTGGGGCGTTATGGCTCTCTATGTCGTCATAAGTCTGTTCTAATTTTTCTACGTTTCTTCCCATCAATATGACGGTCGCACCATGACAGGCAAGGCTTATCGCTATCATTGATCCAATGCCTGATCCGGCTCCAGTGACGGCAATTACCTTATCTTGTAGGCAGTTTGTTTTAGGGGAAAAATTTTTCCAATCAGTCATTGTGTTAGCAACCTTTTTATTGGCTAATCTTTAAATAGCCCTATCGTATTTCACAGCGATTAGTTTTTAGCTAATAGTGTGTAAGCGTTTTTTGTTTTAGTGGGGTGTGAATCTAAATCTATCACAAATAAGTCTGAATAATCTTCCAAATATCATCACTGTTGTTAGCAATATGTTTGGCATTCCATAAATCTATGTTATCGGTCTGTTTAATGTAACCAAAACTGACAGCAATGGTAGGGCTGCCAGCGCGAAGCCCACAATCAATATCACGCTTATGGTCGCCAATATAAATCGCCTCACTGGGTTGGCAATTGACTTTTTTACAGGCTAAGAGCAGTGCTTCAGGATCGGGTTTTGCGTTTGTTACATGATCGGGGCATAGCACTAAGTTTGGGTGATGGGGTAAGTCAATTCGCTCCATAATTGGGTCGGTAAACCGTAGAGGTTTGTTAGTGATAACTCCCCAAAATAGTTGTTCTTGTTTGATGTTATTGAGCAGTTGATGCATGCCTGGGAATAAAACGCAGTTCTTGCCCATCTCTTCATGGTAAATGTTTAATAATCGTTGGTGTCGCTCATTAAAGTGGTCTTCACTTAGGTCGTTACCAAATGCGAGTCGAGTCAGTGCCCGGGCGCCATCTGAGACATTGCTGCGTATCACTTCGTCGTCTATTTTGGGGGCTTGATACTCGTCTGTTAGCCGATGAAGGGTGGCAATAAAATCTGGAGCGCTATCGAGTAATGTTCCATCAAGATCAAAAAATACAGCTTTTAGAGTCATAGAGTTATTAGAGGCAAGATTAGAGTTACGAGCTTAGAGTCAATAGCGACAAGCGATTTTGGTTTACGTGCTTAATATTGTCAACGCCTTGAGTTAAAGTGAGTTTGTCTTACTTGAAGCTATTGGCTACTAGCTAGCAGCTTTTTTAACATGCACCAAATAATTAACACTAACATCTGTGTTGTTTAATTTGTACTGTTTGGTTATGGGGTTGTACGTCATCCCGGTGATTTCTTGCCATTGTAGGTTTGCGTCACGTGACCAGCTAGCGAGTTCCGATGGTTTTATAAATTTAGCGTATTCATGAGTGCCTTTGGGTAATAACTTTAAAACATACTCTGCACCTAAAATAGCAAATACATAAGATTTAGGGTTACGGTTTATTGTTGAGAAATAAATATCTCCGCCAGGTTTAACCAGTTTGGCGCAGGCCTGAATCACTTTGCTTGGATCGGGGACATGCTCTAACATTTCTAGACAAGTCACCACATCGTATTGTTCGGCGTTTTTATCCGCTAGCTCTTCTGCAGTTATACGTTGGTAATCAATGCTCACATTACTTTCGAGAGCGTGGAGTTTTGCTACATTTAGCGGAGCTTCCCCCATATCAATGCCTGTCACATTTGCGCCGCGTTGTGCAAGAGATTCGCTAAGTATGCCGCCTCCGCAGCCAACATCTAATAGTTTGAGTCCTGCAACAGGTGAGCGTTCATCAATAAAATTGGCGCGAAGGGGGTTAATGTCGTGTAGTGGCTTAAATTCACTATGCTTGTCCCACCACCGCTTTGCTAAGGCTTCAAATTTAGCGATTTCGTTGGCATCAACATTGAGTGCATTGTTCATGGTGGGATTACCTTATCGTTAATGGGTACGGTTGTTAATTTTTACGCAAGCGTTCTTGCCATTGGTTTGCTTTGTGGCTTATCTCGCGAGTGTTGAGTGTAGTGAGTTGGCGCTCATCCATTAGTAGTCGCCCGTTAATCCAGCTATGTGTGACTCTATGGCCATTATGCGTGTAGACAATGTTAGAGATGATGTCATGTAGTGGCGCCTGTTCTGTATTATCTAGCTCAATAGCGATCATATCAGCGGATTTTCCAGTCTCAAGACTGCCAATGAGCTTATCCATGCCGAGTGCTTTTGCACCATTAATAGTGGCCATTTCTATCGCCTGGTGAGCTTTAATAGCGGACGCATCTTCTGCCACCGCTTTACCTAAAAGGGCTGCTGTATGCATTTCACCGAACATATCTAAGTTGTTATTACTGGCTGCACCATCGGTACCTAATGCAACATTAATATTGGCTTTAAGTAATTTATCTACAGGGCAAAAACCACTAGCCAGTTTTAAATTAGATTCGGGGCAGTGAATGACGTGAGCTCCAGTTTGCTGTAATAGAGTAATGTCGTCTTCGTTCACCTGAGTCATATGCACACATTGGGTTGCAGGGGTCAGCACATTAAGTTCGAAGAGTCGTTGAGTGGGGCGTTTATTGTTCTGAGCGACCGCATCTTCTACCTCGCCCTTGGTTTCATGTAAGTGAACATGAATACCGGCTTGTATTTCGGGGGCTAATGTTGCGATACGTTCAAATGTTGCATCACTAACAGTATAAGGGGCGTGAGGTCCGAATACGACATTGACCAATTCATTGCTGCGATAGTTGTCTCTCACCGCTAAGCCCTTGGAGATGTATTCGTCTGCATCATTGGCCCAAGCGCTAGGGAATTCTAAAATGGGGATGCTTATTTGGCATCGCATACCTGCATTGTGAGCCGCCAAGGCTGTTTGGTCAGGAAAAAAATACATATCGGAAAAGCAGGTTGTTCCTGTGCTTAGCATCTCAACAATAGCGAGTTCGGCACCATCTTTCACAAACTCAGCGCTAACGTGTTGTGCCTCTGCAGGCCATATATGATCGTTAAGCCATGTGTCTAAGGGTAGGTCGTCAGCGTAACCACGTAATAAGCTCATGGCGGCATGTCCATGGGCATTGACGAGTCCTGGCATGAGCACATGATTACCAAGATGTTTTTCTTCTTTTGCATCAAAATATTGGTCAATACTGTCAGATGGTTTAATGCCAACAATTATGTTGTTGTCGATAGCAATAGAGCAATCGGTAAAGCAGGTATTGCTGGGAACAACCGGTATCATCCATTTGGCATGAATAATGAGATCTACGTTTTTTGGTGAATCCATAAGGTATGTCGTCGAGTCTGTGGTAATGAATGCGCAATAGAATAAAGCGCCAATTCTAACGGTAAATAGACCTAATGGTAAACGGAAGTTTTGTAGTATTGCTAACGGTTTGTGAAATGGTGTTTTATCGTGCTTATATGATGGAAAATTAATACTAAAATTTTCTAGATTAATTGTTTCTAATCGTTTATATTTTGTTCTGCCTAAGAACTTTCTTGGGCATCATTTTTTATTGCATTGTTATTAAATAAGTTTAGGTTAATCGCACACAATGAATACACGCTTATCTTTACAAGCACAATCGAACATTCTGTTGCCTCTGGGTAATAGTATGCCGATGTATTCTGCCGTCCCCACCAAGCGAATTTGGTGTATGACAACTTGCGCGTGCCTATTGCAATAACTTTTTACTTTGGCCGCGAAACTTGTCGCGGTCACTGTCTAGGTTCTCCTCCTTCCCAGTTCTGTTGATAAGTAAGCGGTCTTCTATTTAGGAGAGCGTTATGTTTATTTCAAAAATTATTAAACCGATTTACTTTTTTATCTTTCATCTACTAACAGCGTGGACAGCCTACAGGCGAAAACAGCGTTCTATCCGAGCGATGGCGCAATTAGAGCCGCATCTTTTGGAGGATATTGGTTTTCGTCGAGAGGGTGATGTGTATGTCCCTCTAGATGAAACAGATAAAAGCAAATGTAGTGTGCTAGTTCGTAACCATCGTCGTAAATCGCGTCTTAGGTGTTATTTTTTGGTGCGTAGGCGTCAGCGCTTAAAGAAAGATATTAGAGCGCAGTTAGATGGTGGGTAGCTAGAAGCTATTTTAAGGGCCGAAAGGCCCTTTTTAGTCCACTTATTTGGGTCCCTATATGCTGTGTTTTGTGTTATTATTCAGCGTTTTATAGCGGTGAATTTCCTCGTGTCTGGCACTAAAATCTATCTTTGTTGATTTTTGATCAGATCGGTCTTAAAAAAGGCAGTCGTTAGGTGTCTAATTTAAGAAAATTCCGCTTCCATAATATCCTTATAAAAGCAATATAAAGAGCAGGCAGCACTTCCTATGGGCGAATTTGCACAAGACGTTTCTCCAGTTAATATCGAAGATGAATTAAAACAATCCTATCTTGATTACGCGATGAGTGTAATCGTAGGCAGAGCGTTGCCCGATGTTCGTGATGGATTAAAACCCGTACACAGACGTGTTTTATTCGCGATGAGTGAACTCAATAACGACTGGAATAAGGCTTATAAAAAATCCGCCCGTGTTGTGGGTGACGTTATCGGTAAATACCATCCACACGGTGATTCTGCTGTATACGACACCATTGTGCGTATGGCGCAGGACTTTTCTTTGCGTTATCCCCTAGTCGACGGTCAAGGTAATTTTGGTTCTATTGATGGTGACAGCGCCGCAGCCATGCGTTATACCGAGATTAGAATGAAGAAGTTAGCCCATGACCTATTGGCTGATTTAGAAAAAGAAACCGTTGATTTTATCCCTAACTATGATGGCACAGAAAAAATTCCCGATGTCTTACCAACGCGAGTGCCTAATTTATTAATTAATGGTTCCTCGGGTATTGCTGTGGGGATGGCGACCAATATCCCTCCTCATAACCTTAAAGAAGTCGTACGAGGTTGTTTGGCATTTATCGATAATAACGATATTACGATAGATGAACTGATGGAAATTATTCCCGGTCCAGATTTTCCTACGGGTGCGACCATTAATGGTCGCGCAGGTATTGTA
Organism: Candidatus Endobugula sp.; assembly: GCA_020628895.1. Taxonomy (GTDB): domain Bacteria; phylum Pseudomonadota; class Gammaproteobacteria; order Pseudomonadales; family Cellvibrionaceae; genus Endobugula. The sequence continues at coordinate 8,774 of JAHDEM010000037.1, read as the reverse complement.
CAGGCATACCGCACAGGGCGTGGTCGTATCTATGTGCGAGCCAAGGCGGATATTGAGCGTAATGATAAAGCTAATAAAGAAACCATTATTATCACAGAAATTCCTTATCAGCTAAATAAAACTAAGCTGATTGAGAAAATTGCCGAGTTAGTTAAAGAGAAAAAAATCGAAGGCATTGCCGAATTGCGTGATGAATCTACAAAGGATATTCGCATTGTTATCGAACTCAAGCGTGGTGAGATGGGCGATGTTGTTCTAAATAACCTATATGCGCAAACGCAAATGGAAGGGGTATTTGGTATTAATGTGGTTGCACTGGTCGATGGGCAACCGAAAACATTAAACCTAAAAGAGCTACTAGAATACTTTGTTCGTCATCGTAGAGAAGTGGTAACTCGCAGAACAATTTATTTATTACGTAAAGCGCGTGAGCGTGGACACATTCTAGAAGGTTTAGCCGTTGCTATTGCCAATATTGATGAAGTAATTGCACTCATTAAAAATTCCCCTAGCCCAGCAGAAGCCAGAGAATCATTACTTAATCGGGGTTGGACAGCGTCCTCCGTGATGCAGTTTTTAGAGCGTGCAGGAGCTGATGCTTGTCGTCCCGAAGATTTGAGCAAAGAATATGGTCTTCGCAATAATCAGTACTATCTATCCCCCGCTCAGGCTCAGGCCATATTAGAACTGCGTCTGCATCGTTTGACAGGCATGGAGCACGATAAGTTACTCGATGAATATCAGGAAAAATTAGAGCGCATTGCTGAGTTTTTGGAGATTTTAGGAAGTTCTGAACGTTTGATGGAAGTTATACGTGAAGAGCTTGAAGAAATTGAGAAAAACTATGGCGATGAGCGCCGCACCGATATTCAGAGCTCCAAGCATGATCTGACCATTGAAGATTTAATCACTGAAGAAGATCGTGTGGTGACCATATCTCACGGTGGTTATGCAAAAACACAGGCATTATCTGATTACCAGGCACAGCGACGCGGTGGAACAGGTAAAGCAGCAACCTCTGTAAAAGACGAAGACTTTGTTGAGCATTTATTAATTGCCAGTACACACGACACGATGTTGTGCTTTACCAATGCGGGTAAAGTCTATTGGTTAAAAGTATTTCAAATTCCATTAGCGGGACGTCAATCTCGTGGCCGCCCAATGATTAATCTGTTGCCTTTGGACGAAAACGAACGCATTACCTCGATATTGCCCGTTCGTGAGTATGATGAAAGTCACTATATTTTTATGGCCACGGCCAATGGTACCGTGAAGAAAACACCTCTCACACAATTTGCCCGTCCTAGAACTAGTGGTTTAATCGCGATTGATTTGGAAGAAAATAATCATCTGGTTGGCACGGCTATTACCGATGGGAATAGTGATGTGATGCTTTTCTCTTCAGAAGGTAAAGCGGTGCGTTTTAATGAAAATGATGTGCGATCCATGGGTCGTACTTCGAGAGGGGTTCGTGGTATTCGCTTAGGTGATGATTATGAAGTTATCTCAATGGTCCTACCAGCTGAAGGCGGGCGTGTGTTAACCGTGAGTGAAAATGGTTACGGTAAGCAGACGTTGGTTGGAGAGTACGCTACTAAAGGCCGTGCAGGTAAAGGCATGATTGCCATGCAAACCAGTGAGCGTAACGGTAAGTTAGTCGGTGCTGTTCAAGTGTTTGATGGTGATGAAATTATGCTGATTTCTGATCAGGGCACTCTGGTACGTACTCGTGTTGACGAAGTATCTATTTCAGGTCGTAATACTCAAGGTGTTCGTGTCATTAAAGTGAAAGCTGGAGAGCATTTAATGGGAGTTGAACGCATCGAAGAAAATGTATCTTCAGAAGACAGTGATGACGGCAGCGTTGCCACAGAAACACAATCGCAAGATAGTAGTAATGATCAAGAGTAATTAAATAACGATGACCGATAAGAAACTAACATTAGCTGAGTTGAGAGCCTCTATCGACGATACCGATAGGCAAATTGCAGACCTTATTAGTCAGCGTGCTCGTTATGCACAAGCCGTTGGCGAAGCAAAAAAAGAAAATGGCGCTAAGGATGTCGTTTATTACCGTCCAGAAAGAGAAGCCCAAGTGTTACGTTCTGTTATGGAACGTAATCATGCGAATGGCGGTCCTTTGGATGACGAAGAGATTGCACGCTTATTTCGCGAGATTATGTCCGCTTGTTTAGCGTTAGAAAAACCACTAAAAGTAGCTTTTTTAGGACCTGAAGGTACATTTACACAAGAGGCTGTTGTTAAACACTTTGGTGCGTCTACCACACCTGTTGCCATGGGAGCTATTGACGAAGTATTTCGCGAAGTGGAAGCAGGAGCTGTTAACTATGGCGTTGTTCCAGTAGAAAACTCCACAGAGGGCGTTGTTACCCATACGTTGGATAATTTTATTAATTCAGGTTTGCAAATTTGTGGTGAAGTGGTGTTGAGAATCCACCAAAACTTGATGATTTCTGATGTGACAAAGAAAGATGGGATTACACGTATTTACTCCCATTCACAAAGTTTAGCTCAATGCAGAAAGTGGTTAGATGCTCACTATCCTAATGCGGAGAGAGTCCCAGTTAATAGTAATGCTGATGCCGCTAAACGAATTAAAGGTGAATGGCATTCTGCAGCCATTGCCAGTGTAACGGCAGCCGATATTTATGATTTGATTGTGTTGGATGAAAATATCGAAGATATGCCGGACAATTCTACTCGCTTTTTAATTATTGGTACCCAAGAGGTACCTGCCAGTGGTGTCGATAAAACATCCATTATGGTGTCCATGCGTAATGAGCCTGGTGCGCTGCACAATTTGTTAGAACCTTTCCATCGTTTAGGCATTGATCTTACTCGTGTTGAAACACGCCCATCTCGCTCTGGTGCTTGGAATTATGTGTTTTTTATCGACTTCAATGGTCATCAATCTGAAGAAAATGTTCAGCAAGCCTTATTAGATGTGGGCAATCAAGCAGCAGAACTGAAAGTATTGGGTTCATACCCCGTTGGTGTACTTTAACCGTGTCGTTTATTGTTAATAAACTTGTTGTTGTTGGCTTGGGCCTGATTGGTGGCAGTTTGGCTGCTGCTGCGCGTAAGGCGAATGCTTGTAAAGAGATTGTAGGGGTTGTTCGTCGCCAGGAAACGGCAGATATTGCTTTAGAGAATAATCTGGTCGATCGAGCAGTACTGTCAATCTCTGATATTGCTCAAGAATTAACAGATGAAGATGTTATTTTTCTTGCGGTGCCTACTTTATCGATTACACAAGCATTGCAGGAAATTAAACAGAATGTAACAGCGGACATCACCATCACTGATGGAGCTAGCGTAAAAGGAAGTGTGGTTGATGCTGCAAAATCTGTTTTTGGTGTTGTGCCGGGGAATTTTGTGCCGGGGCACCCCATTGCAGGTTCGGAAAAAAGTGGTGTAACTGCGGCAGATGAAAACCTATATGTTAATCACCGAGTCATTTTGACGCCCGTGTCTGATACCCGGCAAAATCACTTAGAGCGAATAAAAAGCCTTTGGGAAGCTGCTAATGCCGAAGTTCTGATGATGCCTGTAGAGGAGCATGATATTGTTTTAGCGGCCACAAGTCATCTACCTCATGCGATTGCTTACTCCCTAGTAGACACATTAGCTAATGATGCCGAAAATGAAAATATATTTCGTTATGCGGCGGGAGGCTTTCGCGATTTTACTCGTATCGCTAGCAGCGATCCAAAAATGTGGCACGATATTATGTTGGCGAATAAAACAGCCGTGCTACAAGCAATTGACCTGTTTCAAAATAACCTTAATCAATTGCACAAAGCTATCGACAGTGGCGATAGTGATTATTTATTTAAGACGTTTACTCGCTCAAAAACGGCACGTGATCATTTTACTTCTTTACTTAATAATCAGGCCAAAAAGTAATTTGTTTAACTCATACATCATCTAACCTTCAAACTATTTAATATTCTAACTTTATGTCTAACTCAAATACCGATACTACCCATTCTCTTCTTCGTTATGTTCTCCAACCCGGTGGTTCTGTTACAGGTACTTTCCGAGTGCCAGGTGATAAATCCATGTCGCACCGCTCTATCATGTTAGGTTCAATTGCAGAGGGAACTACTCAAGTTAGTGGTTTCTTGGAAGGAGATGATGCTTTGGCGACTTTGCAAGCATTCCGCGATATGGGGGTGGTTATTGAAGGTCCAGACAATGGTAATGTGACTATTCATGGTGTTGGCTTAAGAGGGCTTAAAGCCCCACAAAAACCACTTGATGTAGGTAACGCAGGTACGGCCATGCGTTTGCTAATGGGTTTGTTAGCAGGACAGAACTTTGAATTTACACTAACCGGTGATGCTTCGTTAACCAAAAGGCCGATGAATCGCGTGGCAAACCCCTTACGTGAAATGGGCGTAACCGTTGAGACCGCTGCTGAAGGTAGACCACCAGTGTGCGTTAAAGCGAATGGTCAAGTGAATGCTATCGAATATGTCATGCCTATGGCCAGCGCTCAAGTTAAATCTTGTGTTTTGTTAGCTGGCCTCTATGCAGATGGAGAAACCTCTACTATTGAGCCTGCACCAACCCGTGATCATACTGAGCGTATGTTAAGAGGCTTTGGTTATCCTGTAAAAACTGAAGGAAATCGGGCCAGTCTTGTTGGTGGCGGAAAGTTAACAGGAATGAATATTGATGTTCCTGCGGATATTTCATCCTCCGCTTTTTACATGGTGGCTGCTTCTATTGCAGAGGGTTCGGATATTACCCTGCAGCATGTGGGTATCAATCCGACCCGTGATGGTATTATTTCTATACTGCGCCTAATGGGTGCGGATATTACCTTGTTGAACGAGCGTGAAGTGGGTGGTGAACCTGTTGCGGATATTCGAGTGCGTTATGCCCCGTTAAAAGGTATCCATATCCCTGAAGAGCTTGTCCCT
>JAHDEM010000037.1:2087-3725 GCA_020628895.1 Candidatus Endobugula sp. | reverse complement strand
TCGTTAAGAGCAACGGATGTGATTACTATCAATAACTGTGGCCATGTGGCAACGTCATTCCCAGGATTTGTTGATCTAGCTAAACAAGCAGGAATAAGGATAGAAGAACAAGTTGTTTAGATTTTTGGTTAAAAATCTTTATAATGCCGCGCAAATCAGGTAATTCCCTTTTATTTAATATTTTGGAAAAACAATGAGCAACGACTATTCGTTAACCCACCTTAAACAATTAGAAGCCGAAAGTATTCACATTATTCGTGAAGTGGCTGCTGAGTTTGATAATCCTGTGATGCTTTATTCTATTGGTAAGGATTCGGCCGTTATGCTGCATCTTGCTATGAAAGCATTTGCTCCAGGTAAGCCTCCATTCCCATTACTCCATGTTGATACTACATGGAAATTTAAAGATATGATTAAATTTCGTGATGAGCATGTGCGAAATCTAGGCTTAGAGCTCATCGTTCATACTAACCAAGAAGGTGTGGAAATGGGCGTAGGGCCATTCACCCATGGTAGTGCCACACATACCGATATTATGAAAACGCAGGCACTCAAACAGGCGCTGAATAAATACGGTTTTGATGCGGCATTTGGTGGGGCTCGCCGTGACGAAGAAAAGTCTCGTGCAAAAGAACGCGTGTATTCCTTCCGTGATAAAAACCATCGTTGGGATCCGAAAAACCAACGTCCTGAACTTTGGAATACCTACAATAGCCGTGTGGATAAAGGTGAAAGCATCCGCGTATTCCCATTGTCAAACTGGACCGAGTTAGATATTTGGCAGTACATCCATCTAGAAAGTATTCCCTTAGTCCCTCTATATTTCTCTGCAAAAAGACCTGTAGTCGAAAAAGACGGCACGTTAATTATGGTAGATGATGAGCGTATGCCTATCTCTGAAAATGATGTTATTGAAGAAAAAATGGTGCGTTTTAGAACCTTGGGTTGCTATCCGCTGACGGGCGCTGTTGAATCTGAGGCAACAACACTGCCAGAAATTATTCAAGAAATGTTATTAACAACTACTTCAGAAAGACAAGGCCGAGTGATTGATCACGATAGTTCCGGATCAATGGAGAAGAAAAAACAAGAGGGGTATTTTTAAGACATAGCCTCGAGCCACAAGTTTGTAGCTACAAGGGGTAAAGTATAAACGGAAAGGGAGTTCTGATGAATTTTGAAAATTTAGAGGTATGGAAACGAGCTGTAAAACTATCATGTGACTTATACCTTAATACTGGTGGTCTAACAGATTATGGGTTTAAGGATCAAATTACACGGTCAGGTTTATCTATTCCTAGTAATATTGCTGAAGGAATGGAAAGAGCTTACGACAAAGAAAAAGTAAAATTTCTCCGTTATGCGAAAGGTTCATGCGGAGAATTAAAAACACAAGTTTATATTGGTTCTCAAGTGGGCTATATAAACAAACAACTTAGTTATCAGTGGCTGAATGAAGTGACTCAAATAGCATCAATGATAGCAGGGTTAATTAAACGTATAGAATGCGAAGCTACATAGCGTCTTTTCTTGAAGCTTGCAGCTAGAAACTTGGAGCTTAAATTACATGTCCCACCAATCAGAACTTATTGCCGAAGATATTAATGCCTATCTTGCACAGCACGAGAGAAAAGAACT
>JAHDEM010000037.1:0-1987 GCA_020628895.1 Candidatus Endobugula sp. | reverse complement strand
CCTGGGCATGAACAATACACTAGAAACATGGCAACAGGTGCGTCTACCTGTGATTTAGCGGTTATCTTGATCGATGCGCGCTATGGTGTGCAAACACAAACTCGCCGTCACAGTTATATTGCTTCATTGTTAGGCATTAAACATATCGTAGTTGCTGTTAATAAAATGGACTTGATGGATTTTAGTGAAGAACGCTTTAATGAAATCAAAACAGAATATATGGCTTTTGCTAAAACCTTAGGCCTAACGGATGATATTTATTTTGTCCCTATGTCGGCCTTAGAAGGGGATAATGTCGTTAACCCAAGTGATCGTACACCATGGTATTTTTCAACGGATCACGGCGGTCAAACGTTGATGGAAATTTTGGAAAGCGTACAAATCGCTGAAGATAAAAATATTTCTGATTTCCGTTTTCCTGTGCAGTATGTGAACCGACCTAACCTAGATTTCCGCGGCTTTTGTGGCACCATTGCCTCGGGCGTGGTGAATGTGGGTGATGAAATTCGATCACTACCCTCAGGAAAAACGAGTAAAGTAAAAAGCATTGTTACTTATGAGGGGGAGCTGCCCTTAGCATTTGTGGGGCAAGCAGTCACATTAACGTTGGAAGACGAAATCGATATTAGTCGTGGAGATGTGATCGTTGCGGCCAAAGACGAAGTGACACAAACCAATCGCGTGCAAGCGCATATGGTGTGGATGTCAGAAGAGCCTTTAAAAGAGCAGTCTGAATATTTCTTTAAATTCGCCACCAAATTAAGCGTGGGTAAGGTGGACAATATCCTGCATCAAATCGATGTGAATACACAGGAACACCATACTAAAAGTACATTAGAATTAAATGATATCGGCTTACTGGATGTTACCCTTAACCAACCAATAGTTGCGGACCCTTACAAAAATAATCGTGCGACCGGTGGTTTTATTGTTATTGATCGTATTACTAACGTTACCGTTGGTGCGGGAATGGTTAGTCACTCACTGGAATCAGTGGATATTGATAATGATCATTCTGCATTTGAGGGTGAACTGCGCGCATTAATTGCGTCCCATTACCCGAATAAAACGGCGGAAGATGTGGATGTGATCGTCAACAAGCTTACCCAGTACCTCTAACAAGTCTTTAATTTGTCAGCAAAAGCGTACATCATTTAGCGCTTTTGGCTGACATCTATTCTTTCCCTGTCCATTTATCATTACTCTATATTTTGTACCTCAGCAAAATATATTATCGGCACGGATGCTGTTTGTAGTTGTTGGCTCAATCGTAGATTAGTAATTTGCATTAGCTATCCCTGCTTAATTTAACTAATTGATAACACGGAGGTTATTCTGATGACTCTTTCCTATTTAACCAAACCCTTTTCATTATTCTTGCTCATGGCGGCATTATCTACATTCTCGTTGGGAAGCTTGGCTGCAGATAATAAGGGTAATATCGAACCGCCTGATAATCATCACTCAGAAATGGTAGCGTTAGTTGTTGATATTAATACAGCAGATGCACAAGAAATTGCCGACAGCCTAAAGGGAATTGGCCTTAAAAAAGCGCAAGCTATCGTGCAGTGGCGTGAGGATAATGGCAACTTTACTCATTTAGAGCAGCTGCTTGAAGTTAAGGGTATTGGGGATAAGATTTTAGAATTAAATAGAAAGCAATTGACCTTGTAATTATCTATCCTTTTACTTCTAATAGTTCAACAATAGCCCGGTACTATTTATAGCTGCTGGGCGTTTTGGCGCCATAATCCTCTTATACTTTAGTCCACCTAAATCGTTAGCTAAATAATAGTCTCTTTTAATTGTTTGATATTTAATAATTTTTACCTATTTCTTGCCGTAAAGCCCCTTTCCTAGGTACTTAAAAACCTGTTGCTATTAGTGACATAACTCGATATATTTGCCTTTAATTGGTTTTTTTTCACCAAATATAGATTTTGCTGCTGTGCTACCTCCTCTTTAAATCATAGCTCGCAAATGGATA
>JAHDEM010000036.1 GCA_020628895.1 Candidatus Endobugula sp. | reverse complement strand
GAGCATGCATCCTTACGAATAAATCGTAACGCGCCTAACAATAAAATGGTTGAAATACCTGCTCCTACAGCCGCTTCAGTAAATGCAACATCAACAGCATCCATAACAATGAAAATAGCCGCTGCAATCAAACTATAGATGCTGAGTAAAATAATGGCGATCAAAAGATCTTTAAGAAAAATAATACCTATAGCGAGCACGACTAAAAAAAGTAGCAAGATAATGATAATGAATTGCTCCATTAGCTCTCACCTCCAGAATGTTTTTTCACTTCAGCATTGTCATTGAAAAGCTTAAGTGATGGATCAATAGCCGATCCTCCCGCTTTAGATTGGGGAATAACACCAGTTTTCAAAGCCATTTTTGCAATAGCATGGGAAGCAGTGGGGGCGCTAAAATTAATAAAAAACATAAGCAATACCAACTTAATGGTTGCCATTGGTGTCTGGGCAACAAATAAACTGTGTATTAATAGTCCTACAATAATAAAAATGACTCCACCGGTATCAATGACACTGGCAGCATGAATGCGAGTATATATATCGGGCATGCGCACGATACCCCACGCACCAGTGACAATAAAAAAACATCCTACAAAGAGAAACAGGCCACTAATCGTAGACATTAACCATTCCATTAAAAATCATCCTCTTCGTAGGCTTCATTAACAGGACGATCGCTTTCAAAAAACTTTAACAACGCAATAGTGCCGATATAATTAATCAGAGCATATACGATAGCAATATCTAAAAAATCTGGCCTACCTGTAAAAAAACCATACACTGTAATCAACAAGATGATTAAAGTGCCAAAGGAATTTGCCGCCAGCAATCGGTCATAAATAGTGACACCTAAGAATGCACGAGCTAAGATTAATACCATTGCAACCAGTAAAGCGACAATAGAAGCCATCAACATCATAGCGACTCATTACCCTCTTTGTCAGTTTGGCTTTTCTTATCAGGCTCAACCCGAATCACTTTTTTAGCCATCATATTATCTTTTAACTCATGTACACTATCTTCATGCAATGCATGGACTAATATGCCATTATTTTCAGTAATACCCACTGCTACCGTACCTGGCGTTAGTGTAATAGAGTTTGCATAGATAACTTGGCCCAATTGAGTTTTTTGAGCAGCTTCAATAGAGGTTAAAATAGGTTTAATAGGGAGACTAGGAGATAAGATTCTTCGACTGACGACCCAACTGGATTTCACCATTTCGACAGCAAGCCAAAGCCAATAAACAATCAAATTTGATAAACTGAAATAGATAGGCTGGCCATCATGCTCTAATACTTGCATTCGCAACGCAAGATAGCAGACGACCACAATAGAAAGTACACCTAATGTTAATAACATAGGTGTATAGATCCCCGATAATAAAAGCCAAAGCAAGGATAGTACAATGACCAGACGATACAACTTACTCAAAGGCATAAAATTATTTACCTTAGCTGTTAATTGTTATTCTATATCGTGATTAAGTGAGCCACATAATAGTCAGCTCACAGACAAAAGCAAGCCTTAGAAACGTTTTAAATTATTATCTTTGATGTTTTATGCCAAACCTTTGGTCATACCCTTGGTAACATCCGGTGGCGATATCAGTTTTTATCCAAAAATTGTTCGAGGGCATCGATAATATTACGTTGAACATGCTCTAGCGAATTAGCAGCATTGATCACTGAATACCGACCAACATGTTTGCTAGCCATCTCTAAATAAGCGGCCCTTACTTTTTCAAAAAAGTCTATCTGCTCATTTTCGAAACGATCCAGCTCGCCTCGCTGACTAGCTCGCTGCAATCCTGTTCGCACATCAATATCCAGCAACAACGTTAAGTCCGGACGCAAATCTCCTTGGATACACTGTTCTAAATTCTCGATCAACGATACATCAAGGCCTCTACCTCCGCCTTGGTATGCATAAGTTGCATCGGTAAAGCGATCACAAAGCACCCAAACACCCTTATCTAAGGCAGGCAGAATGACGGATTGCAAATGCTGAGATCGAGCTGCGAATACTAATAATAATTCCGCCGCTTCGTCCATTTTTTCATCCCTGTTTTCCAACAACAACGCTCTTATCTGCTCGGCTAATGGAGTGCCTCCAGGCTCGCGCGTAAGAAGCAAAGGAATGTTTTTTGCTTTTAGGTATTCCTGAATAAAAGCAATATTAGTACTTTTACCAACCCCCTCAGTACCTTCAATGGTAATGAATTTTCCGCGAGAATGATGTGTTAATGACATAAGATATACTCTACTAAGTTCAGCTATTTAGCGGGAGGGGAAGATTGATATTGTTTCTTGCGCTGATTGATTTGGTATTGCCTTACCGCTTTATTGTGCTCTTGCAATGTCGCTGAAAAATAATGGCTACCGTCTCCTTTAGCAACAAAATATAGTGCTTTTCCCGCTTTAGGGTGTAAAGCCGCATGGATGGCTTCGCGGCCGGGCATCGCTATTGGTGTAGGAGGCAATCCATCTATCACATAAGTGTTATAGGCAGTTTTTTGCCTAAGGTGTTTGCGCCGTATATTTCCCTTATACTCATCTCCAAGACCATAAATAATCGTAGGGTCTGTTTGCAAACGCATGCCCTTTTGTAAACGACGAACAAATACACCCGCAATCTCTGCACGCTCATAGGCAACACCGGTTTCTTTCTCGATGATCGATGCCATAATTAATGCTTCGTAAGCAGATGCATAAGGTAAGTTATCCGCTCGGTTTTGCCATTCCTCTTCAAGCACTGCTTCCATTTTTTGATAGGCTTGTTGCAATACTTCAGCATCGGTAGTGCCTTTAGAAAACTGGTAGGTATCAGGGAAAAACCACCCTTCAGGGTGATCAAGATCGATACCTAGTTGCTGTAAAATACCCGATTGAGAGTCATCACTGTTAATAACCGAAGTGATGTTTTGAGTACTTTGCAGCACGCTTAAAAAATCTTTAAACGTTTTTCCTTCCACTAGAGTAACATTGTATGCAATCACATTTGCGTGATGAAACGATCTAAGTAGTTGCTCGTATGTACTGCCACTTTTTAATAAATATTCGCCTATTTCTAGTTTTGTTTGCTTAGTTATCCGAGCATATAAAATAAGTAATTTTGCTGATTCTATAATGCTATCTCTTTCTAATTGATAAGCAATTTTACTCAGTGTATCACCTTTGTTAACAACGATTATTTTATCCTCAGACAAATTTAAAGGAGTTTTAACCCAATGATGAATCGTCATGGCACTTAATGTTCCCGCTGCCATTAAAACCAAGACGCTTCCACTAATAATTGCCAAATAGTTAGCCAAAAAATAACGTACAGATTTTTGTAAAATAGACATTTTCTCGTTTTGCATTACCGACTACTCATCTAAACTAAAAGCGGACCATGATAGCATTGAGCCATACTGTAAATATTGCCCAATTTCATGCTGGATTTTTTGAGTTAAAGGACCAATGGGCCAACTACAATCTTCGCACTGAACAATAGGCCACACACCGCTCACGCTATTACTTAAAAATACCTCATCTGCTGCATAAAAATCTTCCCGGGTTAGCACTTTCTCACTGACCTTTACTGAAATTCTTTCTGTAATTACTTGAAGAATTAATCGACGCATAACCCCTGAAACACCACATACGGATAAACCAGGAGTATAAAGTTGGTTATCCTTTACAAGAAATATATTTCTTGCAGTAGCCTCAATAAGGTGGCCTGATAGATTAAATAATAACCCTTCTTCAACGTCTAAAGCTGCCCTCTCATGACTCGCTAACACGTAAGGCAACTGATTCAATGATTTGATTCCGGCTAAAGAGGGATAAAGAGGCAACTGTTCATTGCAATAGTGCACACGAACACCTGCAGTCTGATAACGAGTATTGTCATCACGAAAATTGCCTGTTTGAGGACTAAAGAGAGTCACTAGGGTTGCCTGACTTTCTGAGGCAGGCATATACCCCCTTGCTCCCTCACCACGTGTAACAATGAGCTTTATCACACCAGTAACGCTACCCCCTGATGAGGCACTGTGGGTGGCAATAGCAGATAAGGTTAAGACCATTTGCTCATATAGACGCTGCTTGTCTAGCACAATATGAAGACGCTCTAACCCTTCGTATAACCGCTCTAAATGGTACTGCCATAAAGCAATATCACCCTGATCCAAAAGCATTGTTTCAAATACACCATCACCATAAGCGAAACCCCGATCTAATACCGATAGAGTATTAAAGGGGTTAGCTTGTATTTCGCCATTAACGATAGTGAGAGCAGTTTCAGCCATAATCGAGAGTGTAAAACAAAAACGGCGAGATTAGTTAATAAATCCCGCCGTTTAAATAGATATATTTTTTACTTTAAACCAACCAACTAATTGATCTTCCTAAAAACTAAGGAACCATTAGTGCCACCAAAACCAAAAGAGTTAGATAGAACCCCATTGATAGACATTTCTTGAGCAGTATGCGGCACTAAATTAATATCGCAACCCTCTTCTGGATCATCCAGGTTAATGGTGGGTGGAGCAACTTGGTCTCGAATAGCAAGCACACTGAAAATGGCTTCAACCGCACCAGCAGCACCTAACAAATGCCCTATCATCGATTTTGTTGAGCTTACCGCAAGGCTATTAATAGAATTGGCAAATACCGATTTAACCGCCTGACATTCGGCAATATCTCCAGCGGGAGTCGAAGTACCATGAGCATTAATATATTGCACCTCTTCGGGAGACATGCCGGCATCTCTTAATGCATTTTGCATCGACAATGCAGCGCCAGCCCCATCTTCTGGCGGTGAAGTCATGTGATAGGCATCACCGCTCATACCAAAACCCGCTAATTCCGCATAAATTTTAGCTCCACGTGCTTTGGCGTGCTCATATTCTTCAAGCACTAAAATGCCAGCACCGTCGCCTAATACAAAACCATCTCTATTCTTATCCCAAGGACGGCTAGCGGCTGTTGGATCATCATTACGTGTCGATAAAGCACGAGCCGCAGCAAAGCCACCGACCCCTAATGGGGTTGTTGCCATCTCGGCACCACCCGCTAACATAAGATCAGCTTCACCGTGTTGTATAGAGCGAGCAGCCAAACCAATGGCATGGGTACCGGTCGTACAAGCAGTCGTCACAGCCAAGTTAGGTCCGCGCAAGCCATACTTAATCGACAAATTCCCCGCGATCATATTAATAATCGAACCCGGTACAAAAAATGGAGATAAACGACGGGGACCACGTTTTTCAACGGTTAAAGCCCCTTCCTCTATGGCACCAATACCTCCAATACCTGAACCAATTACCGCACCAAAACGTGGAGCGATAGCCTCAGTCACCTCGATACCAGAGTCCTGCATGGCCTGAATCCCTGCGACCATCCCATATTGAATAAACGGATCCATCTTGCGTGCATCTTTAGCAGGAAAATAATCATCAACGACTAAATTCTTAACTGAAGCGCTAAACTTTGTTGATAATGCACTAACATCAAAAGCAGTGATCGTCTCCATACCGCTTTCACCATTTAAAATAGCATTCCATGTCTGCGTTACGGTATTCCCCAAGGGTGACACCATTCCTAGACCAGTAACAACAACTCGTCTCACAAAAACCTCTACGAAATAATTGAATAAATAATGCAATAGCGATAAAACAATACTTATACGGTATTACCGTAACAGCAAATATTATCCTTTATGCCTGTAAAAGTACCATAACAAAAAGGACAAAAGCCGCACTATAAAATAGATACGGCTTTTGAAGAATATTACAAGCGATTAGATGCTATTAATGAGCAACAAAGGCTTAGATCCAAAAGGATTAACCTAAGTTTTCATTAATGTAATCAATTGCTAGCTTAACAGTGGTAATTTTTTCAGCTTCTTCATCAGGAATTTCTGTTTCGAATTCCTCTTCAAGCGCCATCACCAACTCAACAGTGTCTAGTGAATCCGCACCTAAGTCTTCGACGAAAGAAGCTTCGATTTTAACATCTTCCTCTTTAACACCTAGTTGCTCGGCAACGATTTTTTTAACGCGTTCTTCTGTGTTGCTCATAGTAGTTTTGAACTCCTGATCGATAGATATCGTATGAATATTATAATTATTGCTATATTTATTCGGTAGCCCGTTATTTAACAAACACCTTTTAGTTAAATAATTACAATACCCAGTAATTAGTTACGTAATAATTGTTTTAAACACGATTGTTTAATTACGAGGGCGCATTTTACATGGAAAATTAGCCAGTTGTAATGGCTCTCGTGCAATTATTTGCTTTATTTTTATTTAACCCTTAAAAATCAATGGGTTAACACATATACATGCCACCATTTACATGTAAATTTTCACCTGTAATATATGCTGCACCATCACTTGCAAGGAATTTTACTGTATTTGCAATCTCTTCTGGCTGCCCTAAACGCCCCACAGGAATCGCTGACAACATAGCTGTTTTTTGCTCTTCAGGCAGCACATCTGTCATATCCGTTGCAATAAAACCAGGGGATACTGTATTGACCGTAATTCCACGAGAACCAACTTCTTTGGCTAAGGCGCGCGCAAAGCCTGCGACACCGGCTTTTGTTGCTGCATAGTTAGATTGACCAGCATTACCCATTGCCCCCACTACGGAGCTAATATTGATAATACGTCCCCAACGCGCTTTCATCATGCCTCGTAAACAGGCCTTACTCAAACGATAAACAGCACTTAGGTTCGTATTCACAACATCAAACCATTCGTCTTCATTCATTCTCATGAGCAAGTTATCTTTAGTGATACCTGCATTGTTCACAAGAATGGATGGCATACCATACTGGCTTTTAATATCAGATAACAGCTGATCAACTGAATCAGCATCTGTGACATTAAGTACCATACCTTGTCCTTGAAAGCCACTTGCGGCTAAACGCTCGCTAATTTTATCAGCGCCAGATTGACTTGTGGCTGTCCCAATAATAATGGCTCCCTCTTCGCCAAATACACTAGATATAGCAGCACCTATACCTCGGCTAGCTCCTGTTATTAATACGATTTTATTTTCAAAGCTCATTGTTTTATCCTTTCGTTCAACCTTGTGATGATGCTGCACTTTCAATCGCTGCCGCAATAGCTTCGGGTGTGTCGGTTGCCATCGAAGACACCGAACGATCAATACGTTTAATTAGCCCAGACAACACCTTTCCTGGCCCACACTCTACGGCCATTGTTATGCCCGCTGCTGTTAATTGCTGCACACAATCTACCCACAGAACTGGGTGATAAATTTGCTCAATCATTAATTGCTTGATTTTGGCAGGATCAGTTTCTGGCTTAGCATTCACATTATGCACAACGGGAATCGTCGGGGTAGAAAATTCAACATTTTCAACATCCGCTTCTAGACGATCAGCCGCTGGCTTGAGCAATGCAGAATGGAAAGGCGCGCTCACTGCTAAGGCCATTGCTTTTTTAGCCCCTTTCTCTTTACACAGAGCAATCGCACGATCAATAGCATCAACATGCCCTGCTATCACAACCTGTCCTGGTGAATTAAAGTTAACAGCCGAAACCTCTTCATCTTGCTTAACTTCTTCACAAACACTCTTAATTGTTTCATCATCTAAGCCGATAATAGCCGCCATGCTACCTACACCTGCAGGAACAGCTTCTTGCATATACTTACCACGCAACTGCACTAGCTTAACGGCATCTTTAAAGTTAACCACACCAGAACATACTAAAGCTGACCACTCTCCAAGGCTGTGACCCGCCATGTAAGCAGGTAAATTACCCGCATTTTCTTGCTGCCATACACGCCAAATAGCAACACTGGCAGTTAGTAAAAGAGGCTGTGTACGCTCAGTCATATTGAGAGATTCTTGTGGCCCATCTTGAGATAAAAGCCACAAATCATAACCTAGAACCTCTGATGCCTCGGCAAATGTTTCTTTAACAACAGGAAACTTCTCTGCCAGTTCAGCTAACATGCCTTGCTTTTGAGAGCCCTGACCCGGAAAAACAAAGGCCATCTGAGTATTGGTTGTCATTACTTTGTCACCTATTTTTTATCATTAAAAATACATTTATAAACACAGGTTTTATATGATGTTTACTGCTTTTCTACACGGTTTTAATAATTTCTTCTCATCGCTGCAGTCTCATTTACGTGATAACAACTTTCGCAAAGATCCTTTACTAAAGGAGATATATCATAATATAAAAGCTACACCCTACAATAACTAGTCATCATAACTATTCAAATGAGAACAGCTGAATGGCCGAGCTAGCCAATGCTCATTATCAATGAATACTTATTAGCAATTGATCATAATTTTAACTTTAATTATTTTTCGTCTTAGACCTTCGTCAGAGGAGTCGATCGCGCTAATACTTTGGGAACAGGAAAATTAAAGAACATAACTTAGAGACAGAACTGACGATAAAAATCGTCTTATCAGGCGATTAGCTAAAACTATAGTTTAGGTCATACCTCTACTCATCATTTCACATCAAATGAGAAGGCACAGGCCAGATAATTTACTTGCACTTACTTACAATAAGCAATCTGTGCTAAAAGAAATTACGCAATTGGCCTGCTATATGCAGCCACACTATGGTGAGAGCTGCACAGATCAATTATTTTATTCCGCGTTACTTGCTGCGGTTTCGATCACTTTTTCACCACGGTAAAAACCATCTGGGCTCACGTGGTGACGTAGGTGCTTCTCACCTGAAGTTGGATCAACGGTTAAGGTTAACTCTGTGCTCAATGCATCGTGTGAACGACGCATACCACGTCTTGATCGAGTTTTCTTACTTTTTTGTACAGCCATGATGGACTCCTGCTTAATTCATCTATTGTAAGTTTTTCAACTTAATTATCATCTTCTTTCTTCAGCGAATCGTTTGTTTCGCTGGACTTGATTGTCTCTTCCGAGTCGCTACCTAATTGCAATGAGCCTTTTAACTGCTCTAAGGCCTGAAAAGGGCTTACCCTCGGTTCTTGCTCAATCACCCTGCTTGCTTCTTCTTCACCTGCAGAGAAATACGTATTTGGCACACATTCATAGTCGTGATAAGACACTATTGGTAAACTCAATAGTAGCTCATCCTCTACAATCTGGTAGATATCTGTCTGTCCCTCACCCACAATCCAAGGGTCAAAATGCTTAGGCAGGTTCTGCGCATCCTCTTCTTTCCAGAGAATAGCCAGATTCAGCTCACAATTTAACTCAACCGAAACACCACCTAGACAACGTTGACAAATATTCTCAACACATGCGTCTATACGCCCAGCAACATTCAAAATACGTTGCTCACCGATACCAAAGGTTAGATGAGCATCTACTTGCCCCTTAGATGAGAATAACAACTCTCCTAACCTTGATAAGTCACTCAGCTCAATAGAACCCGAAATTTCAATACCTTGCTGGGCAAATTTTCGTGGGTCAATTTGCCTTGGTAATGGGCTTGCTGATGGGGTATTGGACATAGGCGCGCAATGATAGGGAGTTGAACAGCTCGTGTCAAAAATAATCGCTAAAAAATGAACAAAAAATAGTGTTTTTTGTGGTTTTATATCAATATCACGTATAAGTCGCTAAAATTAAGCACTTTTACCAATCAATAGTGATCTTATGTTACCTCTAGTTCTTGCTTCTAGCTCCCCTTACCGACGCGAAATATTAACAAAATTAGGCTTACCATTTGAGTGTTATTCACCTGAGATAGATGAGTCAGCCCTTTCTAACGAATTACCTATCGAGTTAGTAAAACGTTTAGCAATACAAAAGGCTCAGGCAGTTGCAACGCAATATCCCAAAGCACTTATCATTGGGTCTGACCAAGTGGCTGTATTAGATAACATCGTAATGACAAAGCCACACACGCATGCCAACGCTATCAAACAACTGCAAGCCTCAAGTGGCCAGGAAGTCACCTTTTTAACCAGTCTATGTCTATTTAATAGCTTAACCAACAAACACCAAGTGATCGTCAGTCCGTATTCCGTAGAATTCTTGTCACTCACTGACCAACAAATAGAACATTATCTACTCAAAGAACAGCCCTATAATTGTGCAGGAAGCTTTAAGTCTGAAGGGTTAGGTATTACATTATTTAAGCGCTTCAAAGGGGATGACCCTAACAGCCTTATTGGCCTGCCATTAATTGAATTAACGCAAATGCTTCGTGCAGAGGGTGTCGAGCCATTGTCATCAACCCTATAAATACCTCAGAAACATCATTTGTAAGCCTAAGCTTACAAATGATTCAGCTTTTGCTCACATACCTTAATGGCGCGTTTTGTTACATTATCTACCGCAAGGATGCGACACAGGATGTGTATAAATAGGCCATGGCAGGCTCAGGGATAGACATATTCCAATGCATAGCAAGGACGCTGGCAGCTAAGCCTCAGTACTCTAACCGGTACTGAGGTTTTTTATGCTCCCTCTGCAGTAACTCCAAACGCCGAAAGACAGATAAGATATTTTTACAGGCTTTTAAAGTCTATTCTCACTGAAAAGGGAGAAACACAAGACGTTTTCTAACATCAGTATCCTCATTAAAAAACCACCCTGTTTTAAAATTTAAACCTCACGGCAGCCCATAAGGTGGGACAACTATATTAACGTAATTGAATTGTTCCCAAAGAAGCGTTTATCGCCGCTCCTAGCCCCTGTCCAACAGCTACACCAAATCGTTTAGAGAATTCTTCAAAGGGGGTAGGACGCACAGTATAATCATAAACACTATCTTCTTTTATTACTTCTCGGGCGACATAAGATGGGCTGCCCAGGCCATCAACCAAGCCTTTTTCGAGCGCCTGCTCTCCATTCCAAATTAAACCGGAAAACACCTTACCATCGTTAATCAACCTATCCCCGCGACCTTGTTGTACAGCATCAATAAACTGCTCATGGGTCGAATTAAGGACACTTTCCCAAAATAACGTCTCATCTTCTTTTTGTGGTGCAAATGGGTCTAAGAACCCCTTATGTTCACCGCTAGTATATTGGCGACGCTCAACACCCAACTTCTCCATCAAGTTAACAAAGCCAAAACTAGATGCTGTAACACCTATGGAGCCAACTAAGCTCGACTTATCTGCATAGATTTCATCCGCTGCTGCTGCCACATAATAACCACCGGAAGCACCAATATCGCCAATGACTGCATATAATTTTTTATCTGGATATTTGCCCTGCAAACGCCTAATCTCATCGTAAATATACCCCGCCTGCACTGGACTACCACCGGGACTGTTAATTGACAAAATAACTGCTTTTGAGTATTCGTTTTCAAAAGCGGATCGCAAACCGCGAATTAAATCACTCGCATTGGCTGCTTGATCGGACGCGATTGTCCCCTCTAAGTAAACAACCGCCACATGCTCCTCGGTTGCAACATAGTCATTGACATTGCTTTGCTGAAAAACACCTACAAGAATAGCGGTCACATAAACACAAGCAAATAATTTGAAAAATATTCCCCAACGCCTAGAGCGCCGCTGCTCTTTCAAAGACTCTTGAGCAATAGCAGAGACTAGTTGCCAATCTCTATGCTCGTTATTCGGATCAATCTCTGTTTTTTCCTTAAACAACCCCATTTTTTACCTCTAAAAATTTCACTCAAATATCAATATACCAGCCCCTTTAAGGGTGCTTAACACGGGATAAAACCCAGTTGGTAAACTCAGAAAAATGATCGACTGTTAATACTGGCTCATAGGACCTCATTCGATCAATATGATGAGCCCCGTAGCTTACAGCAACACGGCCCACATTTGCTTGGCGTGCCATATCCATATCATATTCAGTATCGCCCACCATTATCGCCTGCTCTTTTGACACACCAAGCTCGGTTAAAAGTTCATGGAGCATTAAAGGATGGGGCTTGGATGCTGTCTCATCCGCACAACGGCTAGCCGTAAAAAAGCGCCGTGTTTGCGTAACATCAAGAATTCTTTCCAGCCCCCTACGACTCTTACTTGTCGCCACTGCCATCGTAAAGCCTGCATTAAATAATCGCTCAAGCCCCTCTATAACTCCATCAAAAAAAGGCGATGGCTCTTTATCATTATCGAGAAAATGCTCAATGTAACTCAAGCGTATTTGCTCACGTTCGGCATCACTCAAAGATGGGTACAAACAATGCATGGCCTCTGGCAACCCCAAACCAATAATATTAAGAATAGTCTCGGGCTCTAAAACAGGAAACCCCGTGCTAATAGCTGCCTGTTGAATACAATGAACTATTTTCGGTGTTGAATTACTTAAAGTCCCATCCCAATCAAAGATTAATAACACGAATCAAACCTTTATCCATTCATATCAAGAAGCACCGCTTTTGCTTAGATTAGCAAAAACAGCAGTTAAATCTTCCCCTAGCGGCGCCTCAATCAAGTGGCGACTGCCATCAGGCAGGCGAAATTCAAGCTGATAGGCATGGAGAAACAAGCGCTTCAAACCTAAATGCCGATATTGCTTATTAACGGATTCATCGGTGTACTTATTATCCCCAATAATCGAACAGCCGATTGACTGACAGTGCACACGTATCTGATGAGTTCTTCCGGTAATAGGCTTCGCTTCTACCAGAGTACACCCCGAATAACGCTCAATAACACGGTATTGCGTCAATGATGCTTTAGCACCATCGGTCTCGGGAGATGCCGTTCTCACAATCCGTTCACCACTGGATAACTGATTTTTCACCAGTGGTGTATTAACCGTTTTGCGCCGATTAGGCCAACGACCTTGAACCAACGCACGATATACTTTCTGTATTCTACCCTGTCGCAACTCGTCCTGAACAAAACGTAAACTGCTGCGTTTCTTAGCAATCATAATACATCCTGATGTATCACGATCTAAACGATGCACCAACTCTAAAAAACGCTGATCAGGCCTAATCTGCCTAAAACTTTCAATTAATCCAAGGCTAACACCACTACCCCCATGAACAGCAATCCCAGACGGTTTATTCACAACGATAAGATCATCATTTTCGAACAAAATAGAGGATTCCAGTAGCTCTGATAATTGACTACTCGGTTTAGGCGGCTCGTCTTTATGAGCAACTCGAATTGGCGGGATTCGCACCACATCACCACTACTTAATTTATATTCGGGTTTTACCCGCCCCTTGTTTACACGCACCTCACCTTTTCTCACAATACGATAGATACGAGACTTAGGTACCCCTTTTAAAAAACTTAACAAGAAATTATCAATGCGTTGGCCAGCATTGGCTGCATCAACATTAACAAACTGAACGGAAGGATTGATTTCGGATAAACTCATGGAGCCAATCATACCAGCTTGTCATTGAGAATACGCTGTCATTTATCCTCGATAGTAAAATAACCAACTTATTTTATGTATTGTGGTAAAGCACTTTTACTGCTAAACTCGAGAGCAGTAGTGTGTTTGCGACTTCCGGATGATATACGTTGCCGCTTGTTAGAGATGGGATAGATTAAATAACTATTTCTTAATAACCGCACAGATATCATTTCTAGGAAACACCGCACACCTACGATGCTTGCTTCTGGGGTTTATACAACCAGAAATAACGTACAGAACAAGTAAGAGATACCGTGATTAATGGCAACTTTGATTATTTTAGCAATATATCAACAGCCATTGATCATTTTAAATACCCATGATGTTACATAACGTGCTTGATGTGCACAGTGATACCTCTTCGATAGAGTTGGAGCAATAAACTATATTCTCTCAACTCCCATAAAGAAGAGACAAAAACAGAATATATTTTACTAATATTTAGGTTAATAATGCGATTTGGTCGGTAGACTAAATCCATCGAATAAAGATTTATCGTTTTTTGTAGGTATGAGCCGCTTTAGGGATTTGCGTAAGACATCTTTTAGTCATACGGTCAAATAAGGTGGCAAGAGGCGTAAAGCCGCTACAAAAACACTGCACTAATTTTGTATAGTTAGTGCTTATCTAACGACCAAACGCTCCATAATTAAGCGTTTAGAGACTGTAAAGTTTGACTAACATTTTGAGGCAATCACTCAAAATCTATTAAACCTGCAACGTTAGATATTAAAGGCCATGAATTGGGGCCTTCAGAGAGAGTTATTGCTCCTCCGCCCGCTAAAGTAGCTTGTTATCAAGTATAGGTACAGATAAAAAGCGCTATAGAGGTAAGATGGTAACGGTGTATAGCACCAAAACTAATGAGTTAAGAAAATACCATCTACTCGGAAGACAAACTAAGAAACACACAATAACGCTCACAAAACAATCTTTACATATTACCCTCTTTACACACCTAAAATTCTGTTTTTCATAGTCACTGGTGCCTACAACTAGGAAAACCACTATGAAAAGAATGCTTATTAATGCCACTCAACCAGAAGAACTTCGTGTTGCTCTTGTTGACGGTCAAAGGCTCTACGATCTAGATATTGAAAACCGCACTCGCGAACAAAAAAAAGCCAATATCTATAAAGGAAAAATCACCCGCATTGAACCCAGCTTAGAAGCTGCTTTTGTTGACTACGGTGCGGAACGCCACGGTTTTTTATCCTTAAAAGAAATTTCAAGAGAGTATTTCACTAAACAACCCAAAGATATTGAAGGTCGCTTCAAAATCAAAGATGTGCTCAAAGAAGGCACTGAGGTTATTGTCCAAGTCGACAAAGAAGAAAGAGGTAATAAAGGAGCCGCACTAACCACGTTTATCAGCCTGGCTGGTCGTTATATGGTTTTAATGCCAAATAACCCTAGAGGGGGCGGCATTTCCCGACGTATCGAAGGGGAAGAGCGCAACGAGCTGCGTAAAACATTGGCACAAATTGAAGTCCCTAAAGGTATGAGCGTTATTGTTCGTACCGCTGGCATTGGCCGAAGTGCTGAAGAACTACAGTGGGACTTAAACTACCTACTACAACTTTGGACTTCCATTAAGGATGAGTCGGACAAATCCAAAGCACCACATTTTATTTTCCAAGAAAGCAATGTGATTATTCGAGCAATACGCGATTACCTTCGCCCAGATATCGGTGAAGTCATAGTCGATAATGAAGATACATTCAATCTTGCTACTGCTTTTGTACACCAAGTTATGCCCAACTACAAAAGCAAAGTAAAATTCTATAATGATGAAACCCCATTATTCAATCGATACCAAATCGAAAGCCAAATCGAAACAGCTTACGAACGTGAAGTACAACTCCCCTCTGGTGGCTCTATTGTTATCGATGTCACCGAAGCACTAGTGGCTATCGATATCAACTCCGCTAGGGCAACCAAAGGCGGCGATATTGAAGAAACCGCTCTACAAACCAACCTTGAGGCTGCAGATGAAATTGCTCGTCAGTTACGTCTAAGGGATATTGGCGGGCTTGTGGTGATCGATTTCATCGATATGCAACCCGTGCGCAACCAACGTGCCGTTGAAGAACGCATGCAAAACGCCTTAGAGATCGATCGTGCTCGAGTACAAGTGGGTCGCATTTCTCGTTTTGGCTTATTAGAAATGTCTCGACAACGACTACGCCCTTCACTTGGAGAAACAACCTCTAAGGTCTGCCCACGTTGTAGCGGCCATGGCACTATCCGTTCAACAAAGTCTATTGCATTATCAATATTACGTTTAGTAGAAGAAGAAGCTCAAAAAGATCGCAGTGCTGAAATACGAGCGATTACCCCTGTAAAAGTAGCGACTTATCTACTTAATGAAAAGCGTAAGGCAATCGCTAACATAGAAGCCAACAGCAAAGCACGTATTGTTATTGTACCTAATGCCGAACTAGTGACCCCGCACTATGAAGTTCAACGACTACGTGATGACAATAGTGAAGGCTTTGAAACCAGTTATAAAATCACAGGAACACAAGAAGACAATTCACTAGAGGATAATCACCAACCTCCAGCGCCATTACCGCAGGCAGCTGTGCAACAGATTGCTCCTCTACAGCAAGCTCCAGCTTCACAAGAAACAACCGAGACTAAAGCAAAAACTCCGGGCTTGCTTGAACGCATCATTAGCAGTATTAAAGCATTACTTTCTCCTACACCTGAGGAAAAACCTGTAGAAGAAAAACCCAAGAAAAGATTGAATCGCAATAATCAAAGACGTAATCGTAATGGTCGAAGAAATAACAGATCAGAACGCAAGAACAATGAAAGTGGCGATAACAAATCTAACAACGACGAGAATAAAGAATCAAAAAACAATACCAATGAAAAAGGTAGAAATAATCGCCGTCGGAATAACCGTAAACCTAAAAATGATCGCCAAGAAAATACAGCAGATCAGTCAACAAACCAATCAGCGTCTAATAATGAAGCATCCTCTGAAGCTGATGGTAACAACAATCGACCTGAGAAACGCCCTAGCAATCGTAAGCCTCGTAACCAACAACGCCAACGCGGGCGCAGAAATACAAATAAACCACAGGTTGAAACAGCACAAGAAACTCAAGTGTCTGCAGAAACACAAGAGTTAAATAAACAAGTCAACAATGCCATTGATCAACAAGAGCAAAGCATTAACACCTCTACTGCCAAATCGACACCAGTAGACAAATCTAAAGAAACGCCAAAAACACCCGAGGTAACTCAAACAGAAAATAATGCTGAGACCGAAAGCACAAAGGTGGAGCAGACAACTACGCAGAACACACCATCTAGTAGTGCAGAGCAAACATCAGCGGAAGTGAATGAAACAGCTACGCCTCCAGCTAATACCTCTGACAGTATTGAGGATAATATTCCGGCAACACCTGTTTCTGTTGAAGCCGTAACACCGGAGTCCAGTGATACAAAAGCAGAGATTAGCGAAGATGAACCCAGCAAAGCATCGACAGATAACACGACTTACGTACGCGCAGCAAATGATCCAAGAGTTCAGGCAAAGCCTGTCATCAATATTGCGATTGAAAGCAAACAGCTGACTTGCTTTACAGGACAAGCACTCAATACTGCTTTACCTGCCAACATTACACACTCTCCTCGTCAGTTACCAAGACCTGAGAATGACCCAAGGTCTAAAAAAGAGGCGATTGCAACAACGTTGATGACGGATAACCAAACTGTGGTTGATACAAATAAACCAGAACAAGAAGTTATCAACGAATAAACCGTTTATTTGATATAAAAAGTACAAATTAAGTGTTTAGAGTCATTCCTAAACACTATTTTGATACTATGATGATGATTTATATAGAAAAAATTCAAATAAAGTTCTATTTTGAGTTGATGCTGTAGCAAACCTCTGTATAATTCGCATCTCTTTCCGGTGGGGTGGCTGAGTGGTCGAAAGCGGCGGTCTTGAAAACCGTTGAGTGTAATAGCTCCCAGGGTTCGAATCCCTGCCCCACCACCATATATGAACCTCTCAAGTCTTGCTTGCAGAGGTTTTTTTATACTCTGAATCTGCACCAACTAAAACACACTACGAACTTTTATATAATGTAACTCATTAGTGTGAACAGACCATACCCATCAGTGATAAAAAGTTAAACTGATATACCTTCACTCACGTAAGATTGCCTATAAAGATAAACGCAATTAGTTTTAACAACGAATCCAGAATATGACTTATTTTACCAAAGCCGATATCCAAGCAATGGATAAGAGCTATCGCGTTAATTTGGTTAACTCCTTAACAGGATTTAAAAGCGCTAACCTTATTGGAACGCAATCACCGGACAAGCAAACGAACTTAGCTATTATCAGTTCTGCGTTCCATCTTGGCGCAGATCCAGCACTCATAGGATTTATCAACCGCCCTGCGTCAGTGGATCGTCATACACTCGACAACTTGCTTGCAACCGAGTACTACACACTTAACCATGTCAATACAGACATCATTAAACAAGCTCACCAAACATCAGCACGTTACCCTAAAGAAGAATCAGAGTTTACAGCCACAGGGCTTACAGAGTGTTGGATTGATGGTTTTGAGGCGCCTTTCGTGGAACAAAGTCTGGTCCGTATTGGTCTTAAGTACGTAGAACATCATACATTACTCAATAATACTGTGCTCGTGATTGGAGAAATCGTTCTAGTAGACATACCAAGTACCAGTATTGGTGTAGATGGACTAGTGAATATTGAGCAACTCAATACTGTGGCTGTATCAGGTCTTGATACCTACCATGATACCAGCAAAATCACACGGTTAAGCTATGCTAAACCTAGAAAAAAGCTTCAAATCATAGAGGAATAACCGCACTTTTTTTGAGACTTAAATATCACTAAAAATGGACGGTTTTGCTTGATTTTATTGGGCTTATTTGTATGATGACATTGAAATTGACATGTTAACCCCTTATATACAAAGGAGCTAACATACAAAATAACTAGTTTGTTTTTATAGCGTTAAACAACCTTATTACACTGGAGAGATTACCATGCAGGATATTTACAATCAGCAAACCATGGATTCGACGTTACAGCTCGATACCAGCAAAGTGCTGCGAAATACGTATGCGCTTTTAGCAATGACACTACTTTTTAGCGCCGTTACCGCTGGCCTATCTATGGCTGCAGGTTTAGGGCATGGTGCCGGATTAATCATGAGTATCGGAGCCATATTATTAGTATGGTTTGTGCTACCTCGCACAGCTAACTCTGCATCAGGTATTTTTGTTGTATTTGGCTTCACAGGCCTACTAGGTGCCGCTTTGGGTCCTATGTTAAACCACTATTTAGCAATGGCGAATGGTGGCTCACTAGTCATGCAAGCATTAGGCGGAACAGCTTTAGTATTTTTCTCACTATCTGCTTATGTACTGACTACTCGTAAAGATTTTAGTTTTATGGGCGGTTTTTTGTTCACAGGCTTGATGGTGGCTATTATCGCTATGGTAGGTATGTTCGTTGCCTCATTATTTGGTGTAGAAGTATCTGGTTTTAGCCTGGCAATGAGTGCATTTATCGTACTGCTAATGTCTGGTTTCATCTTATACGATACAAGCCGAATCATTAACGGTGGCGAAACTAATTACTTGCTTGCAACAACAGCCCTGTACCTAGATATTTATAACTTATTCACCAGCTTACTTCACCTACTTGGTGCACTTAACGACGATTAATATCGGTAAGCCTGATAAAAGTCCTTCTAAAAGCCCCATTTATGGGGCTTTTTTGTATACAATCGCTTTATGATTTTCTCGATAGCGATTTACTCCTCACCATCAACGCAATCAAGCCATAGCGCTTATCAATTCGCACAGGCAGCTATTGCTCAAGGCCATCGTGTATATCGGATTTTTTTCTATCATGATGCGGTATACCAAAGTTCAAGCTTACTCACACCCCCACAGGATGAGGTTAACAAAGCGACTCAATGGCAACTCTTTGCCAAAGAGCACGATATTGAATTGATTGTCTGCATTGCTGCTGGTTTACGCCGAGGCATCATCGACGAAAAAGAATCTACACGCTATGCAACAACAGCACATAATCTCGCGGATAGTTTTGAATTATCTGGTCTTGGCCAATTAGTGGACGCTGCTGTTCATTCAGAACGCCTGATAACCTTTGGTCATTAACGATGAATAGCCCTAATAAAAAGAAACTCTTATTTACCTTACGGCATGCACCTTATGGTAGCTCACTAGCGAAAGAGGCATTGGACGCTATCTTGGCGACTTCAGTATACGAACAAGATCTATCTGTTTTATTTATGGATGATGGAGTTTTTCAACTGATTGAATCTCAGCAAGCCGATGTGATTGGCGAAAAAAATATGATCAAAATACTATCTGCTTTTGCTTTATATGATATTGATGCACTATTCGCTTGCGAAGCATCATTAAACCAGCGAGGCCTAACAAAGTCCCATATTCCCGATCAAATCACTATTATCGACGATGAGTCGGTGAAATCCCTCTTACGTCAACAAGACCACCTTTTGAGCTTTTAATCGTGAATTCTATTTTGCATATTGTTAACAAATCCCCTTTTACTCACGGAGTATTAGCCTCATGCCTTGATAAACTTCAAGCTAATGATGCTATTATTCTTATAGAGGATGGCGTATACGCTGCAATGACCTCACATTCATCTGCTGTTTCACTAGAACAACTCAACAAATGTTATGCACTTGAAAAAGATATAGTAGCACGTGGGCTACCACTGGGTGCGCTATTACCGAATATACAACTGATCGATTACGATAGATTTGTTAATCTATGCGTTGAATACCCATTAAACCATAGCTGGTACTGAGCACGGGAATAGCCATTTTCATCACTATCACAGTAACATGACCGAAAATTTCACTCGACATATTAATGACAAGATCATCGCTACAGATTCAGAAGGTTACTTACAAGAAATAAGTGACTGGAGTGAAGAAGTCGCATCTATCATAGCCGATGAGGAAAACATCACATTAACGCAGGATCATTGGGAAATTATTTTATTATTGCGTCAATTCTATCAAGAATTTGACCTATCCCCTGCGATGCGACCACTAATCAAATATGTCACTTTGCATCTAGGCAAGGAGAAAGGAAATAGTATTTATCTGCTGCAACTGTTTCCGGAAAGTCCTGCAAAAATAGCGAGTAAAATAGCAGGGCTCCCTCGCCCAGCAAATTGCCTGTAAGTATTTTCAATGCCTGCTTATGCTCTCTGCAGGCCATACTTACGCATTTTTTCCACTAGCGTTGTCCGGCGAATCATCAATCTCTCTGCAGCTCTTGCCACCACACCGCCGCTATCGTCTAAAGCCTGTTGAATGAGTCCCTGCTCTAGGCCAGTAAGATACTCTTTTAGATCGATTCCTGCTTCCGGTAACAGTGCTGTTGAATTCATATTCACCACCGATGGCATATTAGTGTCTTCCTGAGGAATAACAATTTCCTCATCAGTGGCATCGACGTGTCTATATTTTGCTGGCAAATCATTTACACCAATGACTCCATAAGGATGCATAATCGCCATTCTTTCTACCAGATTCGCCAGTTCTCGAACATTACCTGACCATGGGTGCTGACATAACGACATTATGGCTGTTGAATTGAAACGCACTGAACCGCGTTTTTCCTTCTCTAATCGCGTTAAAATTTCGTTAAGAAGAATAGGAATGTCTTCTTGCCGTTCATTGAGTGATGGCATTTCGATAGGAAATACATTTAACCGATAAAACAGATCTTCTCTAAACGACCCCTCTTCTATCATCGCTTCTAGGTTACGGTGAGTAGCCGCAATAATTCGTACATCAGTTTTTTGTGATTTATTACCACCCACACGCTCAAAACATTTCTCTTGTAGAACACGCAAAATTTTAACCTGCATATTTAAGGGCATATCACCTATCTCATCAAGAAATAAGGTTCCACCCTCGGCCATCTCAAAACGGCCAGCACGCGAACTAATGGCACCGGTAAACGAGCCTTTTTCATGGCCAAATAATTCACTCTCTAATAAGTCGGCAGGAATGGCACCACAATTAACCGGGACAAAGGGTTTGTCGCTGCGTGAGGAATGGTAGTGTAAGTTACGTGCAACAACCTCTTTACCTGTGCCAGACTCACCGGTTACCAGCACGGTGACATCTTTATCTGCTACCTGCGACATCATCTGTCGCACATCTTGTATGGCTCGACTATTGCCAACAAGACTACGAAACAAATGCGGTGGACGACGTGATGTCTGGCGCTTGCTAATTAACTTAGCTTCATGAAAACACTGGGCTCTATGCAATGTATCAATTAGCTTATTGTAAGTAGGCGGGGTTTCCAGCGTGGCAATAACCTGCTGCCGTAAAGAGAGATCTAAGGCTTCCTGATCAAGTTCAACTTCTTCTGGCGTGCCCATAAGAACAATAGCAATGGAGTCGTTCCATTTATGGATTTGTTGTAAACGGGAAATTAAAGAATGCTGTCTGCGGCAATAACCTAAAATAACCGCAATAAATTCATCATCTTCGCATAAGGAAACTTTTTCTTGCCATTCAAAGTCTCCTGAAACAATCGTCGATTCACCTAAAAACTCTAAAATGGTATTTAAATTCTGACGACGCTCTTCATTATCATCAATAACAATAATCTTACTATTTTTCCACATGATATATTCCTACTACAACTGCGGCTAATACGACAAACCACGTTATTGCCTAGATGAACACTTGCCATACATTGGGCAAAACTGACAACAATGTGACTTAGTTACCTATAGGAATAGTCAACAAATGGAAAAAGGTCAAATAAATGACAGGTAAATTTTAAAATTTTAGGTGCTTAAAGTGAACAAAATTTATACTAATCAGTCTATTAAGCAAAGAATAATCAAACTAGATTGAGGCCTAACCCGCCTAAACCACAGTAACCATTAGGGTTTTTAGCTAAATACTGTTGGTGATATTCTTCAGCAAAATAAAATTCGCCTGCCGCTTGAATTTCTGTCGTAATATCAGTGGTGTTGCCTATATGATCATCAATAGCCGTCTGATAACGGGCTTGCGTTATCTGTGCAAGATCTCTCTGTTCATCATTCAAATAATAAATCCCCGAACGATACTGTGTACCTCGGTCATTGCCTTGTCTCATACCCTGAGTGGGGTTGTGAGATTCCCAAAAGACTTTTAAGACTTCTTGTGTGGAGATAACATCCGAGTCATACACAACCAACACCACTTCGTTATGACCGGTTTGGCCACTACACACCTCCTCATAAGTGGGATGAGGAGTGAAACCTGCGCTGTACCCTACCGCCGTGGTAAAAACCCCTTCTAGCTGCCAGAATTGTCTCTCAGCTCCCCAAAAGCAACCTAGTCCCAAGATAATGGTTTGAGCGTTATCAGGATAAGGCCCCTTCATCGGGGTTGATAACACATAATGATTCCCAGAAATGCTCATAGGGGTCGTTCTACCTTTGAGGGCAGCATCAGGGTTGACCATTTGATCTTTTTTAAATGAAAACATCATGTTCTCCTGTTATCCATATTAACGATATAGCAATAAATACGGGTGGAATATATAAATAGTTCTACACTATGAGCCATAAGCCAGTAAAAGGTTCATAAACAATAAAGGGGGATATTAGGGCTTGTTAACCAATATCCAACACTAAGCCTGATGTATTGTAAGGGTGCGGAGCAGACCAATTTTCGTAAAATGCAGCATATTTTTCCATACATTGTATAGCCATATCTCTAAATGGCTGTCGTCCAGGGTCTGTCATCACCACTCGCTGCACGCCTGAGTTGTAACAACGATCAACCAGTAATTTTAAGGGCTTTACCATTTCATCCCAAAAACAAATATCCGAGGCGATGACCATATCGTATTCACCAAGCATCGCCTTTGTAATCTTCTCATAGCGTAATTGCAATGTGTTTATTGATACTTCGTTAATATCGGCATGATATTGCGCATAGGGTAGAACGGTTGCATCAGCATCCAATAAAGTGACTTCGCACTGGTAATTTTTTGCGCAATAAATACCACCTATGCCCCACCCGCAACCGATCTCAAGAATTTTCATTTGAGGTTTTGGCGGATTAACCTGTAAATAATCAATCAATAAGCTGGTAGACATCCAGAATTTATTACCATGGATAGTAGCCACACCTAATTGTTTTTTAAGACGACGAATATCTTTGTGAGTATTTTTTCTAACAACCATACCAAAAATATTGCGACTATTTTGATCCACGATTTGATCCATGACCTGCTCCGTAACAAGTACCTAAAATGTAATAACAAGAATGTTTACAATAAATGCTTTATGCTGCATATTCATTGCAATGAACCCATAGGCTATGACTCAATATCTATCTGTATTCGTGATAGTAAGCTATAGTGATGACATAATTTTGTAACAAAACGCACTTAAATGATTAATAACAACTAACTTTTGATAAAACTACTTTTATGTCTTCCACAAAAGAGAGCAATCCATATTTCGCTGCTATCGATTTAGGGTCAAATAGTTTCCATTTATTGGTGGTAAAAATCAACGATGGAGTTATTGAAAAAGTCGATCGCGTTAAAGATATGGTACAAATTGCACGGGGTTTAAATGAAGACAAGCAATTATCACACGAGGCACAAGAGCGAGCATTAAACTGCTTAGAGCGTTTTCAAGAACGTATTCGCGATATCCCTAAAAACCAAATACGAGTCGCAGGCACTAAAGCATTACGATCGGCTAATAATGCATCTACTTTTCTCAAAAAGGCCGAAGCAGCCTTAGGACATACGATCGATATTATTTCAGGCTATGAAGAAGCACGGCTTGTTTATCTGGGGGTTTCTCGTGATATTAGTCCAGATAAAGGTCGTAGCTTAGTTATTGATATTGGTGGTGGTAGTACGGAATTTATCATCGGAGACCAGGCAAGAACATTCGCCATGGAGAGCTTAAGCATTGGTTGTGTGACCCTTAGCAATCGCTTTTTCAGTTATGAAAAAGACAACCCTAAACCAATGACAACCGAAATGATCTGGAAGACTTACTACGCAACCTGTATTGAGTTAGAGCATATTACTCACCGTTATCAGCGTATTGGCTGGAACATTGCAGTAGGCAGCTCTGGAACCATGCGAGCCATTGCCCAGCTAATGCAAGAAGACGTTGTGTCCGGCGTCATCACAAAGCAGGGTTTAAACCTCTTAGCGAACCACTTACACCAAAACGGTTATATCGAAGGAGCCGAGAATCTATCGGATGAACGTCGCAGGGTCCTCCCAACAGGGGTGATTATTTTATCCGCTATTTTTGACCAATTAGGTTTGGAAGAAATTCACGTGGTAGATTCTGCACTCAAAGAAGGCTTAATTTTTGACACACTCGGTCGTTTATCATACGCCAATCAACAGCAAGATATCCGCGACCAAACAGTGGAAAAGATGATGGTCCAATATCAGGTCGATAACGAACAAGCCTCTCGAGTCGATAATGTACTTTCTGCGTTTTCCAAGCAATTACCTAGCCCTATTGTCAATGGTGTTAATGTCAAAAAAATCTTACATTGGGCCGCTCAATTACATGAAATAGGCCTGAGTATTTCACACTCCAGATTCCAGCATCATGGGCACTACCTTATACAAGAAAGTGATATGGCAGGGTTCAGCCGTTTTGAACAGGAATTACTGGCTTTGTTGGTAGGCTCACATAGACGCAAAATCCGCTCTGAAAAAATTGCTCTATTAACAGCAGATAATCAACAAATGCTTTACCCTATGCTAGTTTGCTTGCGCTTAGCTGCTCTACTCAACCACCGCCGCGAGGACGTTACAGAATTACCTTCTATTGACTTTAGCTTTACACAGACAGAAGACAGCGAAAGCGATGGAAAAACACCCGTGTTACATATTACACTTAATTTCCCATCGGGATGGTTAGAGTCACACCCTTTAACGTTTCACAATTTATCACGTGAAGAACGTTATTTAGCACCATTGGGTGTTACCATAGAATATGTTTAACACAGGTTATAAAAATTGAAGGACAAAACACACCTGTACTAGGGCCTGCTCACACTAATTTTATAGCGCCTGTTGTGACTAAAAGAGCATCAATCAAGGCGCGAGGACCGAGTTTAGTGGGCCTAAATGAGCGACGAGCAACGCCGAGTGGTGCTCTTTTAGCCGCAACCCGAAGGGCTAGCGCCATTTTCTCGCCCAACTGCGTTGGCATTCGTTGATGTATGTCCAATACATGACACTCATGCCGTCTTGTTGGACAAAAAAATGACTGCTAGCAGACGTTATAAAATTAGTGTGAACAGGCCCTAGATTATCCAAACTACGTTATTAATACCCAGTTATTATGTATCAATTACTTATTATTTTATTGGTTGTCCTCGTTGTTTTAACAATACGTTATGTACGCAAACAACCACCAGAAAAGCGCCGTACACTGACTATCCGTTATACACTTTATGGTCTAACCGCGCTAACCATTCTATTGATCATCAGTGGCAAAATGCACTGGGTGGCAGGGGCTATTGCTGCTTTATTCACGCTATTACAACGCGTCGCACCATTATTATTTCGTATTATTCCATTTATTAAAACGGCAAAAGGCAATCAACAACAACAGCAAAAGGCCACTACACAAAAGATGGATGTTACTCAGGCATTACAAATTTTTGGCTTAACATCGATTAATAATAAAGAAGAAATCGTTCAGCGCCACCGGGAACTGATGCAAAAAAACCATCCCGACCGAGGAGGTAGCGATTACTTAGCCGCTCAAATTAACGAAGCAAAAGAAGTTCTATTAGA
>JAHDEM010000093.1:1305-4461 GCA_020628895.1 Candidatus Endobugula sp. | reverse complement strand
ACAGCTAACAGCTAACAGCTAACAGCTAACAGCTAACAGCTAACAGCTAACAAGATTATTATTGATGCTATTTTGTGCCACATACAAACAAATATTCTAAAACATCAACTTTAATTTTCTTTTTTGTTCGTTTTTGTTGCTTTCTTATTTAAATCGCTCTACAGTGTGCAGAATTCAATCATTATCAATCATTAGTCAATTATGAATAACGATATCTATGATCTTATGGTCATTGGCGGTGGCATTAACGGCTGCGGCATTGCCAACGATGCCGCAGGCCGCGGCTTGAAAGTCATGTTATGTGAAAAAAATGATCTTGCTTCAAGCACTTCATCCAACAGTAGCAAGCTCATCCATGGCGGCTTACGCTATTTAGAGCACTATGAGTTCAGGCTAGTAAAGGAGGCCTTAGCCGAACGCGAGGTGTTACTTAAAAACGCCCCCCACATTATATGGCCGCTACGCTTTATCCTTCCCCATCAACCCCATCTTAGGCCACGATGGATGATTCAGGCAGGTCTGTTCTTATATGACCACCTCAGTAAACGTGCAACGCTTAAAGGCTCCCACGGAGTTTCCTTTGGCAGTGACAGCCCACTAATAAAACCATTAAAAAAAGGCTTTGAATATTCTGATGGATGGGTTGATGATGCACGATTAGTCGCACTTAATGCCGTATCTGCTGCAAATAATGGGGCAACAATTAAGACACAATGCAGCTGCATTAAAGCGCAAAGAGAAAAAGATTACTGGCTGATTACCCTGCAAGATACCTTAACAGGTGACACTAGCCACATAAAAAGCCGAATGCTGGTTAATGCGGCCGGTCCCTGGGTT
This sequence comes from Candidatus Endobugula sp., assembly GCA_020628895.1. Classification (GTDB taxonomy): domain Bacteria; phylum Pseudomonadota; class Gammaproteobacteria; order Pseudomonadales; family Cellvibrionaceae; genus Endobugula. The sequence goes on along the minus strand of JAHDEM010000093.1, from coordinate 3,624 downwards.
GCCCAGTTATTTTCTGATGCCATGGACATCCCCTCACCCAAAAATATTCGCTTAGTCAAAGGTAGCCATATTGTTGTACCTAAAATACACAACGGGGATAAAGCCTATATTCTACAAAATGAGGACAACCGCATTGTCTTTGTTATCCCCTATGAAAACGATTTCTCTCTCATAGGTACTACTGACGTTGAAGTCAATCACGACCCTAGTGATGCCCACATATCGCAAAATGAGATCGATTACTTAGTTGCGATCACTAATAAATACTTCCAGCACAAAATACGCTCCAGCGATATTGTTCATACCTTTAGCGGCGTTAGACCACTACTGGATGACGAGTCATCCTCGGCACAATCGGTCACTCGTGACTACACCATCGAGATAGATCATAAAGAAGGACTAGCCCCCTTACTTTCTGTCTTCGGGGGGAAAATTACCACTTACAGAAAACTTGCCGAGGCAGCAGTCAATAAATTACAAGCATTTGCACCACAAATGGGACCCAGTTGGACACAGTCAAAGCCACTACCCGGTGGCGACTTTTCGAGCCAAACGGTACTGAAGCAGCAATTACAGCAGCAATACCCATGGATAGATGTGCCATTACTAGAGCGATACGTCCGCAGTTATGGCACATTGACCCACACCATGCTTAATAACTGTCACAAGCAAGAGGATATGGGTGTACATTATGGAGCAGGACTTTACCAATGCGAGTTAGATTATCTTGTTAAACATGAATGGGCAACATCGTTAGATGATGTTATCTGGCGAAGAAGCAAGCTGGGTTTGCGCCTAAACAAGGAGCAGAAAGAACGAATATCTCAAGCAATAATAAATTAATTTAATCAATAATAAACAAAAACTTAGAACGTTTATTTAACAAACCACTTAAATATTAAAGCCCTTCCAAAAGAGTCTTTGGTCGTTAGCAGCTGGCTCACCAGAAGGTGAGCAGCTGCCTTTTTTAAGCCAATAATCCTAAATTCCTATATAATCGCGCCACTCATTTGCTCTGTTTGATTCACCCTATAGGCCTGCGGCATGCTTTTCTCATCGTTAAATTTATCCCCTCCACTGCAACAAGCCATCGAAGAGTGCGGCTATCAACAGATGACCCCCATCCAAGAACAGGCTATTGTTCCTGCACGCCGCGGTAAAGATATCTTAGCCTGCGCACAGACGGGAACCGGAAAAACCGCTGCATTTGCTTTGCCCATATTGCAACAAATGGCTGACGATCTAGAGAACACAACTAATAGTAGCGAAACCAGCAAAAAGGCAGCAAAAGGGCCCACAGCCCTTATCCTTACCCCTACTCGCGAGCTAGCACAACAATTGGCGACGACCATTGGGCGTTATGCCAACTATTTGCCCATTCGTATTAGCGCCGTATATGGCGGTGTTAAAATTGCCAATCAACACAACAAGTTAAAAGCGGGAGTGGATGTACTTATCGCCACTCCTGGGCGCTTATTGGAGCATTTATCGCAATGCAACGTAGACCTTGCGAATGTAAAGCACGTAGCCATCGACGAAGCCGATCGCATGCTCGATATGGGTTTTGTTAGTGATGTGATGTCGATCCTTAAGGTCACCTCAAAACAGCGACAAACCTTACTCTTCTCCGCCACCCTATCCTCTGCGGTCAATGAGTTGGCTCATAAAGTACTCAAGAATCACCAAGAGATACGCGCCAATAAAGCCAATAAAACCGCCGATACTGTAGAGCATGTGGTATACCCTGTAGAGGAACGCCGTAAGATAGAGTTATTTTTAGACCTGCTAGAAGAAAACAATTGGTTTCAGGTATTGGTTTTTACCAGTACCAAGCAACAAGCTGATCAACTGTTACAACAGTTAAAACAATCTCGAGTTACTGCTGCCATTTGTCATGGGGATAAAAGCCAAGGGGCTCGACGTCGTGCATTAGCCGATTTCACCTCTGCCAAAATCCAAGTCTTAATTGCCACCGAAGTCGCTGCCAGAGGGTTGGACATACAGGGGTTAGAATATGTTGTGAATTACAATCTCCCCTATCTAGCTGAGGATTACGTTCACCGCGTAGGTCGCGCCGGTCGCGCCGGAAGTAAAGGCTACGCTATTTCGTTTGTCAGCCGAGAAGAAGAACGCACTTTAGAAACCATTCAGCGCGTGATTGGCAGCAAGGTAAAGCGTGTCCACCATTTTGCCTATGAGGTTAGCAATAGAGAGGCGCTAGTTAAGAAAGTATCCAAACAACCTCGTTCTATTCGCAGTAATAAAGCCTCGAGCACAACCGTTAACAAACCGACGGCGTCCAAGAAAAAAACATCCGTA
>JAHDEM010000093.1:0-1205 GCA_020628895.1 Candidatus Endobugula sp. | reverse complement strand
TAAATAATATTAATAAGTTACAGCTTAAACATAATGTTATTTATTGATTTTTTTACGGATATAAACCACACGTGTTACCTTAGCAACCACCTCATTACTCGTATCTACCACATCAATCACAAAGGTTTTAAGGTATTTATCACCGGAACGAGTATGGGCAATAATATCATCGATATCCGTTTGGTGTAGATGGCAGGTAGCTGTAACAGCGGTGATACCTGGTTTGACAAACTCAATGCTAGCGGACTGATCAATTACTCGATAATCATTACCTAGGTTTTGCATCAGCATGATCATATAACAAGGATCCGTCATGCTAAACAAGTTACCGCCATATTGTATACCTACCACATTCTTATTATAAAAACGCAGTGCCATACGCACATGAATCTGCCGAAAGTCTTGGCGAATGTGAGTAAAACGAATACCTGTAAACCAAAATGGCGGCCACAATGAAATAAGAAACGCAACCCAAGATACGGGGATAAGTGAAAGGTTGATGGCTGCTCTCCCTGCCTAAAAAAATGAATATTGCGCCAAAACAGTCGTGTTTTCAAGCATATTATTATCTCTATAGCCCTTTTAATCATTAATATAGCCCATATATAGAGCCAACATAACATTAACAGAGTAGTTATTATGAATAACCCACTAAATTTTGCTGAAATTAACCAGCAATTGCGCGACAAGACCCCTGCCGAAATCATCCAATGGGCACTTTCACTACAGAAAAAGACCATTGTTACTACTAACTTTGGCCCTCATGAGGCGGCTATTCTTCATATGGCCACGACTCAAGATAGCTCGATTCCTGTTATCTGCGTTGACCATGGCTACAATACCGAAGCCACCTACCGTTTTGCCGAGTCGCTTATTGAACGACTTAACTTAGATATGCATTACTACACCCCGAAAGTGACCGCTAAACGTCGCGAAACCGTATATGGTGGTATTCCAAGTATTGATGACGAAGCGGCGCACGATGAATTTACTCTCGAAGTAAAACTAGAGCCTTTCTCCCGCGCGATGGAAGAATTCTCCCCAGAAGTATGGCTAACGGCTATTCGTAAAGAGCAAACTCCGTTTCGCGACTCACTGGATATTGTGACGCAAGATATTACCACTGGAGTAATCAAAGTTGCCCCACTATTTTACTGGAGCGAACTGGACCTAGAAGAATACCTAGTAGAACACGATCTACCTAT
>JAHDEM010000035.1:22834-26608 GCA_020628895.1 Candidatus Endobugula sp. | reverse complement strand
TAGATATTTCTAATGCCTGTTTGGGGATTCTTAATGGCCTCTCGGTGGCTAATGCTTATATCGGTATTGGTAGTGCCGAGACTATTTTAATTTGTACCGGCGAAAAACCCAGCCTTGTTACACTAGATATTATTCGACAACTCAAACAAATTGCCGATAAAAAAACCTTTCGAAAATTGCTTGGAGCTTTAACCGTTGGTGATGCTGGCGGGGCATTCATCGTGAGCAAAAAAAATCATGACGAAGAAGGTTGCCAGTATTTACATTTTGCATCAGAAGGGCAATACTCAGACCTTTGTTATTACAAACACACATCTAAAGGAATAGAATTTCAAATGTTAATGGAAAAAATCAGTCGTCGAGGTGTTGGGTTGCATGAAAGAGAGATAGGAAATACCTATAAAAACCTCAAGTGGAACCCTAAGCTGGTCAGTAAGCTTTATTGTCATCAAGTCGGATCCGGTCCACACGCACAAATGGCATCTCTTGCCACGCAGCCGTTAGTTAATGCTCCTAATACCTATGAAAACTATGGTAATCTAACTAGTGCTACTTTCCCAGTAAATATGTTCCTTAATAGGCCTCTTGAAGGGGATAAGGTATTATTGTTAGGGTCAGGTAGCGGACTAAGTATTTGCCAAATAGGTTTACAATTCTAATGTTTACTTTATACGCACTACCTAGCGTTATTGCATTATCTTTAAAGCTCACTATTTTCTGGCTTGGGCGTCACTCTATTGCTACTTCCAGTTTATGGTTGTGGCTTTTCTTCCTAGGTTTGTTTGGTATGAACTTAGTCGAATTAGTAGGCTTCTATTACGTGCACCAGCCAGAAAAGGGGTTGATTTGGTTAAGTGCTTACTATATTTCTGCGGAGTTAGCTTTTATTTCATTACTAGCCTTATCTTTAGAAAATGCTCAAAAATTAAGTGGCGCCATTAAACTTTGCTTAATTACCTGTTTCACTATTGGTGTTATTCCGCTTCTTATTCCCGGTGCTGCCCTATTAGGTGCTAAGAGTATCGGGTATTCAGTTACTCGTATACCAGGACCTTATTATTTCATTGTACAAATGGCAATTTTACTTCCATTGTTCGGTTCCATAGGCTTATCTGTTTATTATTCGTTCTCATCTCAATTAGAGATGATACAAAGAAAATCACAAATATTACTGATGTCTTGTATTCCCATTTTTTTAACGGTCATCATAGTGATGCTTGTTATGCATATTGGTTATCAAGTGAATGCATCAGTTATTTTATCTTTTATGATAACAATCACTTTAGTCATCTTGGTTGTTACTGAGCATAAAGAGCATAGATATAAGTTTATGTCACTGATTCCTAAAACGAAAGAAAACAAATTTATACGTAAGTTATCTAATTTGATTGTTGACCCAGCTATTGGTCTAGACCAAGGTAGAGAACTGGTTGAACAAGAGATGATTCGTGAAGCTCTGATATTGACTGAAGGTAATAAAATTAAAGCGGCAGAAATGCTAGGGGTTTCAAGACAGACGCTACAACGAAAGATAAATAAATTTTCAGAAAAATTCAAATGAGAAGGTTAAGCTTTGATTTTCTATGCGATTCCTAGTTTAGTTGCCGTCTTATTAAAGTTTTGTATTTTAGCTTTTAGCTGGAAGGCAATAAAGCTAGTTAGTGTATATCTAAAAATTTTTCTATTCTCACTGTTTTTCTTAAACCTGTCAGAATTGGCGGCATTCTTTTTTGTATCAGATCCACAGTCTGGATTCTCTGTGCTTTTGTCCTATTATTTTTTCGCACTATTAAGCTTCTATTCCCTACTCGCCCTAACTCTAGATAATGCCAATAAACTCACCTTACCCATTAAAATAATACTACTAATAAGCTTTTTAATAGTTACAGTAGTATTGTTGATTCCTAATGCTGCACTAGCAGGTGTGGAAAGTATTGGTTACTCCATTACGCGTGTGGCAGGCCCATATTATTTTGTTATCCAATTAGGTCTGTTACTGCCCTTACTATGCTCGTTAGTTTTGTTGTTTTACTTCTCTGCACGAGGTGAGTCTGTAGTGATTCAGCAAAAAGCTAAGATATTGTTGTTTGCTTGCAGTCCCGTATTCGCTTCTACATTGTTAGTGATTGTTCTTATGCAATTAGGCTACCGTATCAATGCATCGGTTGTGTTGTCGTTAATGATTACGGTGACGATGTTTGTTTTATTGCTAAGTGAACGTAAGGAGTATCGTTTTCAGTTTATGGATCGTGCTTATCTCTATCGAATGGCTCGGTTGATTCCGCGTTCAACTGATAGTCGCTTTATTGCGGCGATGGTGAATTTAGTCACTCATCCTAATATTGGTTTAGAGAAGGGAAGAGAGCTTATCGAGCAAGAGATGGTGCGTGAGGCTTTAGTGCTATCGAATGGTCATAAAGGAAAAGCAGCAGAGATGTTGGGGATTTCTCGGCAAACCTTAATTAGAAAAATCAATAACGACTAGATGTCATAAATCTTTACTAGAAGGCAATTATTAAAAAAGCCAACCTTATTACAAGGTTGGCTTTTTATTAAATCAATATAAAAAGGCAAAAGTATAAATAAGCAATTTGCCTTTTGGTTAACGGGCTATTTAAGTAGGTTTTTTCCTGTCATTTCTTCAGGTTGTTCCATCTCTAGCATGTTTAATAATGTAGGCGCAATATCCGAAAGTTTGCCTTCTTCTAATGATACAGCTTGTCCTTTATTGGATACATGCACTAAAGGTACAGGTCCATTGGTGTGCGAGGTAACTGCACCGCCAGTGATAGGGTCAATCATCAGTTCTACGTTACCGTGGTCGGCTGTAATTAAGCATTCCCCATCCACTTTTAAGATGGCATCGGTAACGCGTTTTAGGCAAACATCGAGCGCTTCAACCGCTTTAACAGCGGCATCCATCTTGCCAGTATGCCCTACCATATCACCATTGGCGTAGTTACAAATAATCGCATCGTATTCGCCGCTTTCGATAGCTGCCACTAGATTATCGGTGACTTCTGGCGCACTCATTTCTGGTTGCAAGTCGTAGGTGGCTACATCAGGTGATGGGATAAGAATACGTTTTTCACCTGTGTATTCTTCTTCGCGTCCACCACTAAAGAAGAAGGTCACATGGGCATATTTTTCGGTTTCGGCAATACGGAGTTGGGTTTTGCCGTTATTCGCTAAATATTCCCCGAGTGTATTAGTGAGAGTCTCTGGTGGGAAAGCGCAAGGGACGTTAATGTCGCTGGCATATTCGGTCAGCATGGTAAAATTACCCAGTTTCGGGTAGATGCTACGGTCTAATGTGCTGTCTAGATCGTCTTGTACTAGGGCGCGTGTTAGCTCGCGTGCACGGTCTGGGCGAAAATTCATAAAGATGACCGAATCACCATCATTGATGCTTACGGCTTCGCCATCAGGCTGGATAGAGGTGGCTGGGCAGAATTCATCGTCTTTATCTTGCTCGTAGGCTAGCTCAAGGCCTGCTAGTGCATCGCTAACGGTATTCTCTGCTTTGGCTTGTGTGAGTAGATCGTAGGCCGCCTGTACGCGCTCCCAACGATTATCGCGGTCCAGCGCATAATAACGGCCTATCATCGATGCTAGGTGGCCTACTTTAAGTTTGTTAAAGGTGGCAACGACTTTTTCAATCGGCGCTTTTGCGCTTCGCGGTGGTGTATCACGGCCATCGAGAAAGGCATGTAGATAGACTTTCTTGGCGCCACGTTTGGCTGCCATTTCAATCATGGCAACAATTTGGTCTTC
>JAHDEM010000035.1:0-22734 GCA_020628895.1 Candidatus Endobugula sp. | reverse complement strand
GGGTAGTTTTCCCAAAGGTGATCCCATGTTGGGCAATTAGCGGCTTCGATAGCATTGGATTGTGATGTTTCGGAGTAACCAAAGCCATCTAAAATAAAAAGAGCGACTGTTTTTTTACTCATAGTAATAACTGTTGATCCTGTAATTGAGGGGGTTAGACAAGAATGGTGTAGTCGTTTATGCGGCCAAATTATACGCGAACATAGGCGCTATTCATACTCATGCACTTAATAATACTCTTACCTCTAGGCTTCTTTTAATGTTTCTGAGAGTATTTTTTCGATGGCTTGCCAGTAATGATGGGCTTCATTAACCAGGTGATGGCCTGCACCTTCTACGTAATGTAAATGGCTATTGTTAAAGTGGTGTTGCAATACGGGAATATTGTAATGCCAGTCGACGGTGTTATCTGCTGTGCCTTGGATAATAGAAATCGATGGCGTCGTCGCGGTAGAAATAGTGGGTGTGGTTAGATTGGATATGCGGGTGTCTTTATACCACAGCTCCATCGCGCCTAGCCAACTTAAGCAGATGCGTTGGCTTTGCAAAGGATCGTGGTGGTGTATAAAGTCTTGGAAATGTTGATTATGGCTCGATGGCGTAAACGCGCGTTTAATATCATGTACCCAAGGCTTTAAGAGGAAATATAACCAACGTAATAAGGCCCACTTGCGGCTGCGTATTAAAGGAGCCAGCAATATCACGTGTTCGATATTTTGTATGGTTTCGGTGTTTTCTTTTATCGGTAAGTTTGCATGCGGTGTTGTATGGTCTAGTAGTGCATTGGCAATAATAGCGCAGCCAGTACTTTGTCCAATGATATGCAGTGGTTTAGGCAAGGTGCGTTGTTGGTCTGTATTGCCAATGACTTGCCATAAAATATTCGTGTACTGATCAAAATGATCAATGGCGGCAGGTTCGCCGCTGCTAAGGCCGTGACCGGGTAGATCAAATGCCAGTACGTGATAACCTTGCTTTAATGCCCATTGAATCAGTGGACCATACAGCCCTGTATGGTCTAAATATCCGTGTGCAATGATGATTGTTCCTGTTTGTTCGGCCTTTTCTAGTGGCTCCCAATATTGCTGCACAATATGATAATGACCCGATATGTTTTTTTGCGAACCATGCTTGTTATGTACATCGGGTAAATAGGAGCTCAATTGATTGCGCCATAAAGTGTGAGTCTTTGCGATAGGTAACGAGCCGGTCGAGTTAGAGTCGGTAAAGTGAATAGCGTAATGGGATAAGTAGCTGTCGATATATATCTGAAGTGTATCGTTATTTTTAACAGTGTTTGTGTTTATCTGGATATCTGGGGTGGTGGGAAGTGCATGTACAAACGCGGGTAAATGCTGATAAAACAAGGGCTGCTTTTGTTGAGCATATTCTTCAACATATTTTGGTGCATGACGGTTATTTTTCATTTCATGCTTCATTCTTTTGTTGGTGAGCGAGTGTTAGCTAAGTGTATAAGCAACTCTTAGCCGATGGCAGGAGGGAAAGTCTCGGCATACTTTTCTATCCACTCAGCCGCTGCTTGGTCACTACTTAATTGGCGGCCTTCTTTTTCTCTGACCTTTTTCTTATATTCTTCGATGTAACACACTTGCTCCACCATGCGGGCTGAAAAGGCTTCATCTTTATTACAAAATCGAACACCAATATTATATTGGGTTTTATCTGAATCATGGGTTTTCTCGCACCAGCAGACTTTTGCATCGGTTTCGAAATAGTTTTCGTGAATGGGGATATAAAGGTGCAACCACTGATCGGGTTCGATGTAATTTTCTGAGTGAAAGCTTAGCCCCCCTTGGCTTACATTGTTAACAACATCGAGGTTGCAATGAGGGGGTTCGGTGGTCACGCAGTATTCTATGGGAACTTCCGATGCGTGCCGAATAAATTGTCGGTCAATGTGATCTCTCATACGTCTAAGAACAACTGTTGTTATTGACTACTTCTATTAATAAGAATAGCAGCTATATATTATATGGACAGCAGAAATATCAGAAAAATTCCCTATTTATTTATCTGCGCCTCATAACCCTTTAGTCTCTTATACGAAGGTATAAACACCTTGGGTTCTATTTTATTATTAACCTGCTCTTGGGTTCGTTAAAAAGAGGAGTTCTCTGTGGCTAAAAAAGCAATTTCTTCTGGAGTCGACTCTCGCCCTAGTATGTGGTTGCGATGCGGGTAGCGACCAAAACGTTGGATAATGTCTCTGTGTCGGTGTTCGTAAGACAGTGTATTTTCTAATTCCGGTTGATCAAATAATCTAACGGCAACATCATGAATTACTAAAGATTCACTGTGCATATAAGGCATATAGAGAAAACTTTTTTCTGTCGTGCTTAATGCTTGGTCCATGCCGCGATCAATTGCTGACTGGGCTAATGCTAGAGCAATGCCATCGTAAGCAAAAGATTGGGGCTGGTTGCGGTAGATATTTCGAGAAAACTGATCGAGAACGATCACCTCGGCTAAACAGCCTTTAGCAGTTTCTCGCCACGAGTATAACTCTAAGCCAATGGCCGCATCATGAATGCTACCAAAGCGATCTTTAATACTTTGGTCAAACTGTTCATCTTTTTTCCACCAATCTTGTGGTGTGAGTTCCGAAAACCAAAAATGGATAATATCGTTATAGCTTTGCGTCATTATCATATGCCTCTGCGATATTTAAATAGCCCTTGTAGCATCATAACCAATGATGGCATGTTAAACTAGCGTATTCGTTGTCTGGTTCTTGTTAAGGTGTATAGCTTCTATGCGGTATATTGATTGTGTTGTGATTGGCGGAGGAGCCGCTGGATTAATGTGCGCCGCCACTGCCGCTAAACGAGGGCGTTCGGTTCTTGTTATTGATCACGCGAATAAGGTCGGCAAAAAAATTCTTATGTCGGGCGGTGGGCGTTGTAATTTTACAAACTATTTTGTTGAGCCGGAAAATTTTCTATCTAGTAATCCACATTTTTGTAAATCGGCTTTGTCACGATTTACGCAATATGACTTTTTGGCATTGGTCGATAAATACCAACTTAACTATCACGAAAAAACGGCAGGTCAATTGTTTTGTGACAACAAAGCGAAAGATATCTTAAATATATTGCTCAGCGAGTGTGATCAACAAGGGGTGGAGATTCAGACCCATTGCCAGATTGATGCTATAAAATCACAGCCCAGCTCAGATACGCAGGGTGCCAACGATGTTCAGCAAAAAAACGAACCCCGTTTTCATTTAACCACCACTCTTGGTGAGCTGGCATGTCATTCGCTGGTAGTGGCTACTGGTGGTTTGTCTATCCCGACTATGGGGGCGACCGGTTTTGGTTATGATATTGCGAAACAGTTTGGCTTGCGAATTAAACCTAGGTACGCCTCTTTGGTGCCTTTTACTTTTAAAGATCATGGGGCTGATAATTTATTATCACTGATGCAATCATTAGCGGGTGTGTCTCTAGATGTGCGTGTTAGTTGCGCTAAGCAATCTTTTTCTGAAGCGTTATTGTTTACTCATAAGGGGTTAAGCGGTCCTGCGATCTTACAGATATCCAATTACTGGCATGAGGGGGATAGTTTAGTAATCGACTTTTTGCCAACACAATCTCTAACCAGTTTGGTAAATGTATGGAAAGAGGAAAATAATAAAGCAGAAATAAAAACACTGTTGTCCCGATATTTACCAAAGCGTTTTGTGATGGCGTGGCTAGCGAGTAATGCTTCGGTAGAGTCTTTGGGTACTCGTACAGTCTCACAATTAAGTCAGGATGAAATAGCGTTGTTGGCTAAACATTTTCATCAGTGGCAATGCACACCCGTTGGCACTGAGGGGTATAAAACAGCCGAAGTGACGAAGGGTGGAGTTGATACCGATGAGGTCTCATCGAAAACCTTTGAGACAAAAAAAGTGCCTGGTTTGTTTTTCGTTGGTGAAGTGTTAGATGTTACTGGCTGGTTGGGAGGTTTTAACTTTCAGTGGGCATGGTCCAGTGGGTACTGTGCTGCGCAGTATGTGTAGCATATGAGTTGTTTGTTTCAAAAGAGTCGTCTGTACTTATAAATACGCTATGAATATATCTCTATACGCTCTGAGTCGGCGTCCTGCCTCCTAAGATTTATAAGTACAGACGACTCTTTTCTAATTCGTGTGAACAATATTCTAGTCTGTCCAATAAAAAAGCCGAGCAAGTGCTCGGCTTTTTAGAGATTGTTTTCTTATTTTCTTTTCATGGATAAGAAAAACTCATCGTTGGTTTTAAAGTCTTTGAGTTTATCGACAAGGAATTCGGTCGCCGATACATCTTCCATATCGTTAAGCAACTTACGCAAAATCCATATGCGTTGCAACTCGTCTTCTTTGATGAGTAGCTCTTCGCGGCGAGTACCTGAACGGCGTACATTAATGGCCGGGTAAATACGTTTTTCAGAGACTTTGCGGTCGAGGTGTAATTCAAGGTTACCAGTCCCTTTAAATTCTTCGTAAATAACTTCGTCCATTTTAGAACCAGTATCGATCAGTGCGGTGGCTACAATCGATAAACTTCCACCTTCTTCTATGTTTCGAGCAGCACCAAAGAATCGCTTAGGTCTTTCTAGTGCATGCGCATCAACACCACCAGTTAATACTTTACCTGATGAAGGGATAACGGTGTTATAAGCGCGAGCTAAACGTGTAATAGAGTCTAAAAGAATAATCACATCTTTTTTGTGCTCAACAAGACGTTTGGCTCGTTCGATAACCATCTCGGCGACTTGAACATGACGTGATGGTGGCTCGTCAAAGGTTGATGCAACCACTTCGCCTCGAACAGAACGCTGCATTTCGGTCACTTCTTCAGGGCGCTCATCGATTAGCAATACAATTAAGTGACATTCAGGGTTATTGCGCGTAATTGCCTGAGCAATGTTTTGCATCATGATTGTTTTACCTGCCTTCGGTGGTGCAACAATCAGTCCGCGTTGTCCTTTACCAATAGGTGAAACAAGGTCGATAATGCGTCCGGTTAAATCTTCGGTAGAGCCATTACCAGCTTCAAGTGTTAAGCGATCATTAGGGAAGAGGGGGGTTAAGTTTTCGAAAAGAATTTTGTTGCGTGAGCTTTCAGGTTTATCAAAGTTGATTTGATTGACCTTAAGTAAGGCAAAATAACGCTCCCCTTCTTTTGGTGGACGGATCTTCCCAGAAATCGTATCACCCGTGCGTAAGTTAAAACGACGTATCTGACTCGGTGATACATAAATATCGTCTGGTCCTGCTAAATAGGAGCTATCTGCCGATCGCAGAAAACCAAAGCCATCTTGTAATATTTCTAATACACCATCGCCATAAATGTCTTCTCCACTTTTGGCGTGTCTTTTTAGAATGTTAAAGATGATGTCTTGTTTACGGGAGCGAGCAACGTTATCAAGCCCCATTTCTTTTGCAATATTGATAAGTTCGTCAATGGGTTTGGTTTTTAGATCGGTTAAATTCATAAAAAGTGCTTTGAAGTTGTTTGAATGATATTGGGGATGCAGAAATTGCGTGTTCGTTAAGTTGTTTTAAAATCTTTTATAGGTTGAATGGTTGTTACGTTAACTGTTTGTGCATGTTCAATCAGTATCATCAAATAACGTTATACTTAATACAGCAAATCATAGTATATGAAGTTGGATGATATCGGCTGGCCATTTAGTTCATACTCTGAGCACATAACTAACAGTGCTTTTGATTGTAATCAGTATTGGTAAGAGTATGTTTGGTGTGCCAGTGGTATTGAAATGCCTTATTACCAACAATCTAACAATAATAAGGAAACCACAAGTCGTATTGAATTACATCCAAGTATAGCGAATTTATAGCGTGGTGCAAGGCGCTTACTGAGATTTTTGTCAATATATTTTACTTATTAGACCTTTAAAGTCGTTAAGCATGCTCTTTTTTGTGAAAAAAGCAGCGTTAGATACGTTGTCTGCGATGGCACGTCTCACATAGGTGCTACTCGTAATGAGTGCTATCGCAGAGCGAGGTGATACTAGATATTGTTATTGATGAACTCAACTAGGTCGGGCTTAGATAACGCGCCCACTGCTTGTGATTCCATATTCCCGTCTTTGAATATCATTAATGTAGGAATACCGCGAATACCAAATTTTGCAGGTGTTTCTTTATTGCCATCGACATCCATTTTGCAGATGGTGAGCTTTCCTTCGTACTCAGTGGCTAATTGATCTAAGATGGGTGCAATCATTTTGCACGGCCCACACCAGGCTGCCCAAAAATCGACCAATACAGGGCCAGTTGCAGATAATACATCTTCCTCAAAGCTTGCATCTGTTACGTGAGTGATTGCGTCGCTCATAATGAAATTCTCCAGTTAAACGTTTGCTACACGTGCATATGGTGTAGTGTTATCAATATTGCATAATAAGTTCAGACGCAGATGATAGGGATTGTTATGCCAATAGACAAGGGTTGTGCTTAATTTAATAAAATTAAGATGAACAGAGCCGAGCACCTACGCTGACTCATCTATAATGGTTCAATGTGTTTTTAATGCTATTTTTAGGTGTCATATTTAGACAAGTCATTCGTGCGAATGGGCCTAATATGATAATGTGTTGAACTTCGTTCCCTTAATAGCTTCTAAGCGTGGTAATTCTTTTTATCAATATAATATGACTGTAGATTCTATTTATGCCAATTAAAAAAATTCTTCTCATCATCGTCATCGCTGCTATTGTCGCAGCATTCTTCTGGTTTGATGGTGCTCAATACCTGTCCTTAGACCTATTTAAACAGTGGTTTGAGGATGACCCTTGGCGAGCAGCCGGTATTTATTTTGGTCTATACGTATTGATTGCAGCACTATCATTGCCCGGGGCGGCCATTATTACCATTTTAGGTGGTGCTGTATTTGGTGTTTGGTGGGGTGTGTTATTAGTTTCATTCGCCAGTACTATCGGCGCTACTATCGCTTTCTTGTTAGCACGAACATTATTTTCAAATGTTGTGAATAGAAAATTTGGCAATTACTTAGAAGATGTTAATCGCGGTGTTGAGCGAGAAGGCGCTTTTTATCTGTTAACGATGCGTCTGATACCGATTATTCCCTTTATGGTAGTCAATCTTGTTTTTGGTTTAACGAAGATCAGAGTGTGGACTTATTACTGGGTCAGCCAAGTGGGGATGCTGGTAGGTACCGTTGTTTATGTCAATGCCGGAGCTCAATTAGGTGCAGTAGAAGAACTCAGTCCTGCGGGTATCTTAACGCCTGGTCTTTGGGGTGCTTTTATTCTGCTAGCGGTCTTTCCGTTTGTGGTGCGGGCTGCGATTAATAAATACAAAGCGTGGAAGGCCTATGAGTCTTACACTAAGCCTGATGAGTTCGATGCAAATTTAATTGTTGTTGGTGCCGGTAGTGCAGGCTTGGTAAGTGCTTACATTGCTGCTGCGGTTAAGGCCAAAGTGATACTGATTGAAAAGCACAAAATGGGCGGCGATTGTTTAAATACCGGTTGTGTGCCTAGTAAAGCCTTAATTCGTGCGGCCAAAACCAGTCATATGCTCAAGCATGCCGATGCCTTAGGTATTGAGAATGCCAGTGGTGATGTCAACTTATCTAAAGTCTTTAATCGTGTTAATCAGGTGATTAAAGATATCGAGCCCCATGATTCTGTAGAGCGTTACAGTAAGCTTGGTGTTGAATGTATCCAAGGTGAGGCAACATTGGTCTCTCCCTATGGGGTGATGGTGAATGGTCGTGTAATTACTGCTAAGAATATTATTATTGCTAGCGGTGCTAGACCTTTTGTGCCGCCGATTCCTGGTTTGGATAAAGTCGATCCTCTGACCTCGGATAACCTTTGGTCTCTTAAAGAATACCCTAAGCGCTTGTTGGTGATGGGAGCAGGGCCAATAGGGTGTGAGTTAGCACAGTCATTCCAGCGACTGGGAGTGGATGTCACGCTGGTCGATATGGCCACCCGAGTGATGCCGCGTGAGGATGAAGATGTTTCAGAATATATGCTGGACCGTTTTCAGGAAGAGGGTGTTCGAGTCTTACTCAACCAGCAGATTGTAGGCTTTGAAACATCAGAGAATGGATATGTTGCTAATCTACGTAATGGTAGCGGTCAACAAACGGTTGAGTGTGATCGCGTATTAGTTGCGGTAGGACGTAAAGCCAATACCGAAGGTTTTGGGTTGGAGTCTTTAGGGATTGAACTTGCCCCGCAAGGAACCATTATCGTTGATGAATATTTGCGTACCCGTTTCCCCAATATTTATGCCTGTGGCGATGTAGCAGGCCCTTATCAGTTTACTCACACTGCTTCTCACCAAGCATGGTTCGCAACGGTTAATGCCTTGTTTGGTAAGTTGAAAAAATTCCGTGTGGATTACAAAGTGATTCCTTGGGCAACATTCACCGACCCGGAGGTGGCTCGTGTAGGATTGAGTGAAACCGAGGCTCAGGAAAAAGATATTGAGTATGAAATTACCCAGTATGATTTAGATGATCTAGATAGAGCTATTGCTGATAACGAGGCTAGGGGATTCGTCAAAGTGCTTACCGCTAAAGGCTCTGATCGTATTTTAGGTTGTACCATTGTCGGTGCTCATGGGGGTGAGTTAATCACAGAATTTGTCACCGCTATGAAGTACAACTTGGGTCTGAATAAAATTTTGGGAACCATCCATATCTATCCCACCATGAGTGAGGCGAATAAATTTGTCGCTGGCGAGTGGAAGCGCAATCATGTTTCGCAGTTTACGATGAAGATGTTGGAAAAGTTTCATCGATGGATGCGTTAATCTAAAGCTATGACTTTTGTGTCCAAGCGATTAAAATACCTGTCTTTTTAGAGTGAGCGTAAAGCTCACTCTTTGTTTTAGGTCTCACATAATTAATCGGTGGTGTGGGACGATGTCAAACCGTTGTTGATTCTAGGAATTATTATGTCTCTTGCTAAGCGTATCATCCCCTGTCTGGATGTGGATTGTGGTCGGGTTGTCAAAGGGGTGCAATTTGTCGATATTCGTGATGCGGGCGATCCTGTCGAAGTGGCTAAGCGTTACAATGAGCAAGGCGCTGATGAAATTACATTCCTCGATATAACGGCAACTCATGAAGGTCGAGCCACGACGATCCAAACGGTAGAAAAAATTGCCAGCGAGGTATTTATTCCGCTAACGGTAGGTGGTGGTATTCGCACGGTTGAAGATATTCGAGCCATGCTTAATGCCGGGGCGGATAAAGTTGGCATTAATTCGGCGGCGGTATTTAACCCAGAGTTTGTTAAAGAAGCTTCTCAGCGTTTTGGTGCCCAGTGTATTGTGGTTGCCATTGATGCCAAAAAAGTCAGTGGTGATGGAGAATCCGATCGCTGGGAAATATTTACTCACGGTGGTCGTAAGCCAACAGGCATCGATGCTGTCGAGTGGGCAGTTAAGATGATGGAATATGGTGCTGGAGAGATATTGTTAACCAGTATGGATAAGGATGGGACTAAAGACGGTTTTGATCTTAAGCTAACCCGAGCTATCAGTGATGCGGTTTCTATTCCTGTGATTGCCTCCGGTGGTGTCGGTAATCTTCAGCATCTGGTAGATGGAGTTAATCAAGGTGGGGCAGATGCAGTATTAGCGGCGAGTATTTTCCACTTTGGAGAGCATACTGTTCCAGAGGCCAAAGCCTATATGGATAGTCAAGGTGTAGAAATGCGCCTATAACATGGCGACTTAGCGGGGATCTATTAGATAGCGCGTTGCCTAGGCAACGCGTATATAGTCGGTGACTCGAGTGACGACTTCTGGTTTTGAGCCTTCGAGGAATTGAATAAAGCCCTTTACACCCACAATAGCGCACCCTCTAGAGTCAAAAGGCCCTATGTCCATACCTTCGCGAGTTCTAAAGTACCAGTAATGGTCCTGTTCAAAAACACGGTTGGTACGCGCAGGAATGGTGGTTGCGTCGTCTTTCTCGTCTTTGCGAGGTTGTAATTTAACGTACTTAGTAATGCGAGTAACCACGTCTGCTTTTGCTTGTTTTAAAAAGCCAATAAAACCATTAACACCGTCTTCAGCATCTGCTTGAGTGTCGAATGGTCCGATATCTAGGCCTTCACGAGTTCTAAAATACCAATATTCTTCCTGTTGAAAAAAACGGCTACTACGGGCAGGAATCGAGCCTGATTCATTATTTCGTAACAGTGGCTTGTTATTCTTATCCATGATCATATCCATACTCTATTTTATAAGAACGATATAAAGCTTAATTATTGCAGCTTCAAATGCCAATCGTTGGTTTTCTACAACTATAGTCTAATAGTATTTCTATTCTAACAGCATTTTTGTGAGTTTTGTCACACTTTTTGTGTTTTTTTGTGCCATTTTGTTTGGAGAATAACCGGATACCAGCTCTGATGCGGATACTAGGCTGATTTTGTGCTCAGATAGACTGGATAAATGTTGTTCCAAGAACGCAATGGTTTCTGGGTAAGGGTGCGCAATGGCTACGGCGTAGCCCTGTTCCTTAGCTAAGGATATTAAGTAAGAGAATTGTTTTTCAATAAATTCATGGGTAGGTTTATGGTCCAAGAACACATCTCGCTTAAGCGACGGGATATTAAAGTGTTGAGCAATTTCCCAAGCGACACTATTGGATGTTGTACGGCTATCAATAAAATAGAGTTGCCTCTCTTGCAGCGCTTGCATTACCCACTCCATAGGAAGCGCTTTTTGTGTTAACAAACTCCCCATATGGTTATTCACCCCCTTGGCATCAGGCAGTGAATCCAAAGAAAGTTTCAGTGCCTGTTTAAAGTGGGTCTCGTCCATGGTTTCAGATAAACCATTTTCACCAAGAGGTATATTGTGCACATTACTCATGGGAGCATGGAGCATGACTTCTTTTTCATGTTTTTGCGCTTCTAAAGCAAAGAATTCTGCTTTAGGACTGTGGGGGATGATGGCATAGGTGATAGCGCCTGGTAACGCCATTGCGCGCATGCCTTGTGCATGGTTGTAGCCAATATCATCAATAATGATGGCAACTTTGCTCATCATGCTTGGTTTTGTCTCATGTACCTGGTTGTGAGGGGTTACCTCAATCCCTTCAGCAGGTGCCGAAGTGTTGGTAGGCAGTGATATTGCTTCTATATTGCTGTGTTGATGGGTAATTGTTGGATTAATTTCCCTCAAATCATCAAAGTCCGATGCATAGCTATTGTTGGAGGATAGAAAAAATAATGCCGCGCAGAGGCATCTCCACGAATATGTATGGATGGATAAAAACAATATGTTCCCCAGTTATATCTAATGGTTGTTGGTCTTAATATGTTTTTTAATGGTGTACTTATTGGTCGTTATTATTACGTTGAGTATTTAGGATTGCTAATCCTTTTAGTAAATTAATAGCTTCAAATAATTGATTGTCTGTAATGGTGTCAGAACTTTTTTCATCTTCTTGATGATCAGTGCTTTTAGGCGAAGATTGATCTGTGTTCTTTAGATGTTTCCCCAAACTGGCTTCACTGATTGTTGTTTCAGTACTGATGGTAGTAATGGTTGCAGGTTTAACGACAATATCTGGTGTAATACCCTGTGCCTGAATAGAACGGCCATCGGGAGTGAAATATCTCGCCGTAGTGAGTTTAATGCCTTTGTTATCGCTCACCGGCAAAATGGTTTGTACGGACCCTTTGCCAAAGGTTTTTGTGCCCATAATGACCGCACGTTTGTGGTCTTGTAGTGCTCCTGCAACAATTTCGGATGCTGATGCCGAGCCACCGTTCACCAAAACAACAATGGGTAAACCATTAGTTTCATCGCCTTCTTTGGCAGTATATACGGCATTGCTATTGTCTAGTCGCCCCTTGGTCGATACTACGGTGCCAGTATGAATAAGGCTATCTACGACTTTGATAGATTCTTGTAAAATGCCACCAGGGTTATTACGTAGATCGATAATAATTCCACTTAAATCGGATTCTTTTTTGTATAGTTTTGCAATCGCGCTGGAAAAATCTTTACCTGTTGATTTTTGAAATTGTGCAATACGGATATAGCCAATATTATCTTCAATGACTCTATGGCGAACACTAATAGATTTTATCGTACCGCGTACCACGGTAATATCCATCGGTTTGTCGACATCCTCTCTAATAACGGTGAGAGTAATGGCACTGCCAGCTTCACCGCGAATCTTATCTGAAACTTCGTTGATAGAAAGACCTTGAATAGTTTCTTGGTTGATCTTGATAATAAGATCGCCCGATTGAATACCGGCTTTTTGCGCTGGAGAATCATCAATGGGAGAAATGACTTTAATAAACCCATTCTCTTTACCCATTTCTATCCCCACCCCAGTAAATTCTCCCTGAGTAGACTCTTGCAGTTGTTCAAAAGAGGAGGCATCGAGATAGGCTGAATGTGGATCCATTTCTCCAAGCATGCCTTTTATGGCATTTTCCAATAATTGTTGGTCGCTAATAGGCTCTACATAGGAACGGCGTATATGATCGAAAATTAGCGTAAATAGCCGCAGGTCTTTTA
This sequence comes from Candidatus Endobugula sp., assembly GCA_020628895.1. Lineage (GTDB taxonomy): Bacteria > Pseudomonadota > Gammaproteobacteria > Pseudomonadales > Cellvibrionaceae > Endobugula. The sequence goes on along the minus strand of JAHDEM010000035.1, from coordinate 10,193 downwards.
ATGGCAGCGGGGGTGTTTGGGAATGGTTTGCCTCGGCTGGTAGTACCTGGTCAGACGCATTTTGTGCATGAGAATATATCGGTAAACAGAAAACCGTAAGGAATGTGAACAAAAGGTATTTTTTCGTTATTTGCATAATATGTCTCATACCATTATTACTAGCCCGATGTCAGCCATAGTTGTGGATTTTGTGGTTGTCCTTTATGGCGGATTTCGAAGTAAAGTCCTGCTTGCTCTTGTCCGCCGCTATTACCGATGGTGGCAATCGTTTCTCCAGTGCTTGCCCAGTCGCCAATTTCTTTTAACAAGGTTTGATTATGGCCATATAGGCTCATATATCCATTGCCATGATCAATAATTAAGAGTAGACCATGACCCCTTAGATAGTCGGAGAATATCACACGACCGTGATGAACCGATACCACCTCCGCACCGGTATTATTGCGAATAAATATCCCATTACTTTTTAATTTGCCGCCAAATTGAGAACTACCGAATCGATAGAGAATTTTACCTTTGGTTGGCTTAGGTAGTTTGCCTCTGGTATTAGCAAAAGGCTGAACATTTTCTGGTAGAGCAAGGTTAGCTAGGGCATTGGTTGCTTCATCGAGTAAGTCTTGGAGGTGGTTTCTATCAACAGATAGCGCGCTGAGTTCTTGTCCTTTTTCGGCAATAGATCGTTTTAGTTCTCTTAATGTAGCTAGGCGCTTTTTCTGGGATGCTTGGAGTGATGATTGTCGTTTGCTCAGTTGACCTTGTTGTTCTTGTAATTGCTTTGTGGTCGAGGTAACGGCTTGCTCATTGCTTTTGAGCTTATCCAGTGTGGCTGCATAGCGTTTTATATCTTGCTGATGGGATTCGACGATATAATCGTGATACTTTACTAAGCGGCTTATCTTGTTGGGGTCTTGCTGATTCAGCAATAGCTTTAACCGGCTTTGTTGCCCCATGCGATAGCTTTGTTGAATGGCTGCGGCAATCTGTTGCTGTTGTTGTTTTTGTTGTAAAACCAGCTCAGCGCGTTGCGTCTGCAGCTGGCTCAAGCGCTTTTTTTCGCGCCCTAGTGCCTCCTTGATCGTTGCGATTTTCTTGGTCAGCTCGGCAATATTCTCTTCGGACTGTTGCAGCGATGTTTGTAATGAATCCTTTGAGTCTTTAGTTTTGCTTAACTCAGCCTTTAAAGCTTTTATAGACTCTGTCAATTCCGTCAGTTTCTGTTGATATTCCTCTTGACTCTGTGCATGGGCATAGCCAGAAGAGATTGCGAGCACTAGGGAGTATCTCCATAGGGTCTTCAGTAATGTGGGTAATACAGATTTCACAGTGAGGTATCTATTCCATATTTAATCAATAATCATAGGTGAGCTCGCTTTTTAAAAGCGTCTCGCGTTAGTCGTCAGACGTCTAGCGGTTTACCAATTATGCACCAAGTCTAGGGTTTTGGCTCTATTAAAGACTATATGCATAGAATAAATGGCGTTTTTTCCTGATATTACTCTTCGCTCGTGTATAATTCCCCACCATTTTACCTTTCGAACAGTTGTTTGTGTAAAAAGTATACAGCTGCAAAGGTGCTTATTAGATATGAAGTTTTTTAGGGGAATATCGTGGAAAACCTAATTATTTTTGTGCAGGAGCAATTTATACTCGTTGGCGCTCTAGCGGTGTTAATATTTTTATTTATACGGCACGAGTCGGCTAAAGGCGGTAACAAGCTATCTTGTCCCCAAGTGGTTCAGGTAGTGAATAAAGGCGAAGCCGTTTTGCTGGATGTGCGTGATACCAAAGAATTTGATGCGGGCCATATTGTGGATGCGATTAATATTCCTCATGCTAAAGTGGCAGATAGTTTGAAGGTGTTAGAAAAACATCGTCAGAAGCAAATTATCGTGGTCGATGCTGTTGGACAGCACTCAGGGGCGGTGGTGAAAACATTAATGGCCAGTGGTTTTGATGCTGCGCGCCTAGGTGGCGGTATTTCAGAGTGGCAGCAGGAAAACTTGCCGTTAGTGAAGTAAGTTTAGACAGTTATTTATCCATTCTTGTAAAGAGTATGTCATCATTTATGTCAGCAGTTATATATACCACCCGATTTTGCCCTTATTGCATACGGGCTAAACAATTACTAAACCAAAAAAATATCAACTACAAAGAAATCCCAGTAGATGGTAATCCTAAGCTTAGGCAGGAAATGACTCAGAAAAGTGGTGGTCATACGGTGCCTCAGATATGGATCAATAACCAGCATATCGGGGGCTGTGATGATCTGTTTGCATTACAGCGTTCGGGCGGTTTGGATGCATTATTAAATTAGTGTGAACAGGCCCTAGGTGAACACTATATAAACAATACTAATATGAGAGAAGAAATAGGAAAAGATTATGAGTGAAGAAAACGCAGCAGCGGCTGGAACGGAAGCAGAACAACAATTTTTAATACAGCGTACTTACTTAAAAGACTTGTCGTTAGAGTGCCCTATGGGGCCAGAAGCCTTTTTGATTAATCAGCAGCCTGATATTAATCAAAACCTAGAAACAAAGATTACTCAAGTCGCAGAAAATCTTTGCGAAGTGGTAATAAAGTTAACACTGACGGCGACTTTAGAAGATAAAACGGTCTTTCTTATCGAAGTTCAGCAAGCCGGTTTATTTGTTGTTTCTGGTTTTGAAGATGCGCATCTTGCCCATGTACTTAACGTGGTATGCCCACAAATTCTTCATCCTTATGCCAGAGAAGTCATTGACTCTACATTGGTAAAAGCCACATTCCCTCCATTAATGTTGCCGCCAGTCAATTTCGAGATGCTCTTTATACAGGCAGCACAAGAGCAAGCTGAAAAAGCATCGCACTAAGCCACTATTGCTTGCTAAAAAATACCTCAGATATCTGGGGTATTTTTTTGCCTGTTAATCCCTATTTTGAACGAACTCTTACAAGATAATAATGTCTTTGATGAGCGTGAGTATTGTGGGCAGGCGATAACCTGCCTTGAATGGGATTCTTTATTGGCAATTTATGAAAATACTGTTTTATCTTTTATTACCTGTACTGCTTTCTGGTTGTTTGGGACGAGAGGTGATTGCTGAGGAGCGTGAACAGTTGAAGGCGCTGGTGGAATCCAATACATCCCTGTCTCATCACTTTTTGCAGGTGGGTGAGAATACCTTACATTATGCGAGCCATGGTGATCCACAAAAGCCCGCTTTAATTATCGTTCATGGTACTCCGGGTGATTGGCAGCAATATGCACGCTATCTTTATAACGAGACCTTGTTAGCTCATTACTATATGGTGGTCGTTGATCGGCCCGGTTGGGGTCAGTCTACCTTAGCCCCGCAAAAGAAAATAGCGAGTTTTGAAGAACAGGCGGTTGTTCTTGCGGCCTTAGCGAAGGAGCTTCGTGATAACAATCAGGGGCAGCCTGTTATATTAATGGGACACTCTTTAGGGGCTTCGTTGATTCCTCGTGTTGCAATGGATTTCCCCGAATTAATCGAAGGTCTTTTACTATTTGCAGGAACCATAGATCCTCAGCTCGCCAACCCTCGTTGGTTTAACTACATAGCTAATGCTCCCTTGATCAATTATCTTATCGGGGATAGCTTGCATCGTTCAAATAAAGAGATTTTTGCATTAAAAGACAATATTCATCTCATGACAGAGCGTTGGGGGGATATTAAAGCGCAGGTGATTGCTGTTCAGGGTTTAGAAGATGGTTTGGTTTATCCCAAAAATAGTGATTACATTGAGGCGCAGTTCGACAGTAATCGAACGCAGGTGATTCGATTAAGTAATGAAGGCCATTTATTTCCTATGAACCGACGAGATGATGTGGTTAATTGGGCGCTAACATTATTAGAGCGTATCAATAAAGAGCGTGCCCAATAAAAGTAGAGTTCATGAGAATATAGTCATTTATTGGGCTACTATTTGCTAAGTTTGCTTACACTTCTTCAGTTTGGGTGGATTCTGTCATCCCTAACTCTTTTAACTTTCTTGTGAGTGTGTTCCTGCCCCATCCCAATAAATCGGAAGCATCCCGTTTACGGCCCGATGTATGTTTTAGTGCAACCTCAATGAGTGTTCGTTCGAAAGTTGGTACTGCATCGTCGAGAATATTTTTTTGTCCGCGAGTGAGTGCCTGATCCGCCCAATTGCGTAAGTTCTTTTCCCAGTCGCTCGAAGGTGTTTCTGTACCTTGCTGCTCTAACATTTCTGGTGGCAAGTCTTCGATATGCACCTCGCGACCCGAGCCCATTACTGTTATCCAGCGACAAGTATTTTCGAGCTGGCGAACATTGCCGGGCCAGTCCAATGTACATAAATAATTTTCGGTTTCTGGCAATAAAATCTTAGGTTCTACCTCTAAATCTGACGCTGCTTTTTTGAAAAAGTATTGGGATAATTTAGGGATATCTTCTCGTCTATCGGATAGCTTGGGAATGTGGATGCGAATAACATTTAACCGATGGAACAAATCTTCCCTAAAACGGTTTTCTTCTACCAGTGTTTCTAAATTCTGGTGTGTTGCAGCAATAATGCGCACGTCCACTTTAACAGGAGTATGCCCACCCACGCGATAGAACTCGCCATCGGCGAGTACACGCAGCAATCGCGTTTGGGTATCTGCGGGCATATCGCCAATTTCATCTAAAAATAATGTGCCGCCATCGGCTTGTTCAAAACGCCCTTGGCGTAACGTGGTTGCACCGGTGAAGGCGCCTTTTTCATGGCCAAATAGTTCAGACTCAATGAGATCTTTGGGGATAGCAGCCATATTGAGCGGAATAAATTTTTTATTCCTACGAGGGCTATGGCGATGTAAAGCGTGAGCCACTAGCTCTTTACCGGTTCCAGATTCTCCGTTGATCAGCACCGTAATATTCGATTGTGATAAACGGCCTATTGCACGAAATACTTCCTGCATGGCTGGCGCTTCACCAATAATTTCAGTTGTTTCTGCCTCTGTTGCCGTAGTAGTTTGCGACGGGCTGTTGATCTCGTCAGAATGAGCAATGGCACGGCGTGTGACGGCCACCGCTTCATCCACATCAAATGGTTTGGGTAAATATTCAAATGCCCCGCCTTGATATGCCGATACTGCACTATCAAGATCAGAGTGTGCAGTCATAATAATGACTGGAATATTAGGGTGGCTTTCTTGAATCAGTCTCAGTATTTCTAGTCCATCAGTGCCAGGCATGCGAATATCACTTAGTATGGCTGCTGGTTGGCTGACTCGCAGTTGTTTAAGAGCGTCGTCGCCATTGTCGAATGTGCTCACTCGTAAGCCTTCTTTTTCTAAAGCCTTTTCTAATACCCAGCGAATAGAGCTGTCGTCATCAATAATCCAAAGATGTGTGTGGTGATCTATCATTTTTTGATGTCCAGTGGGATGTAAATAGAAAAAACAGTTTGTCCCGGCTCGCTTGAGCATTCGATCAAACCGCGATGTTGTGTGATGAGTTGTTGGGATATGGCTAGCCCTAACCCTGTGCCTTCTGCTCTCCCCGATATCATCGGGTAGAAAATGTCATCAATAATTTTTTGTGGAATACCTGGTCCATTATCTTGAATACTAATATGTGCAACTAGTGGATATGTGCTTCTACCGATCGTAAATTGCCTGATGACTCTTGTGCCCAGTGTGATTTGGGGGTGATGATTATTTCCTTGCTCCATTAATGCTTGCATCGCATTGCGAACAATATTCAGGACTGCTTGGATAAGTAATTCTGGGTCGCCAGGTAGATCAGGTATGCTCGGGTCATAATCCCGTTTGAGTAAAATTCTGCCTGCCGTTTCCGCATTCATCACCGCAATAACACGTTCTAGCACTTCGTGAATATTGGTTGCTTTGAGTTCTAGTTGCTGGCGGGGGCCGAGCATACGGTCAACAAGATTGCGAAGACGGTCTGCCTCCGCAATAATAATATCAGTATATTCCTTGAGCTCGTCTGTATTGAGCTCTTTATCTAATAATTGTGCGGCTCCACGAATACCACCAAGGGGGTTTTTGACCTCGTGTGCTAGACCTCGCATTAAGTTCTTAGTGGTTTGTTGTGTGGCCAGTAATGACTCTTCTCTGCTAATGCGAAGTAGTCGATCGAGTGGTTGAATTTCTAGCAATATTTCGCCGTTATCAAAGACAGGAGTTACGGTATAGTCGACGGTAATATGGTTGCTAGTATGGAGTCGCCAGTGGGCCTTGCGTTTGGTGTACTGGGCACCATCAATGGATGCATTTCTCATTTTGCTTAATGCATCAGATGACTCGTGAAAATATTCTTGCAGCTGTGTTCCGGTGACTTGTTTTGAACTCACGGCAAACAACGACTCGGCAGCACTATTCAAATCAAGAATGTGAAATGAGTGATCAAGTAATACGACAGCGGTGTTTAAGTTGTCGAGCAGTTGTTTATAGTTCGGATTTGGCGTCATAATGTTTATGGCTGTTGTTTCGCTCTGTTTTGAGGCGAAAAAATATTGCTTAAAAGTTTAAAGCAAAAAATAGGCCATCCTTTTTTGTCTAGTCTTTTTAATAGGTTAGCTAATTTTGAATATCCACATCAATATCGGTTGCATTATTTTGGTGCAAAACACGCATAGATTATTCTGTTATGTGAACCATTTCAATGCGTGTGTTAGTGGTTGTAGCAAATGACGACTGCCTTTTGTTCGGCAATGGTGCGGTGTGGTTGGGGGGATGGTTGTTGGTAGTGAAGGGGTGATAGAAGAAATCATAAAAAAGCCCCGCATAAGCGAGGCTTTGTGTTGTTTTAGAATCCGCGAAATTAGCAGCTGTAATACATATCGAACTCTACTGGATGGGTTGTCATATTGAGTTTTTCAATCTCTTCTTTTTTGAGGTCAATATAAGCGTCGATCATATCGTTATCAAATACACCGCCAGCGGTTAGGAAGTCACGATCCGCATCAAGGGCGGCTAATGCTTCTTCAAAGGTTGCTGATACCGTTGGGTATTCAGCCAGTTCTTCTGCAGGTAGGTCGTAAAGATCTTTATCCGCTGAATCACCAGGATGAATCTGATTCTTCACACCGTCTAGTCCAGCCATCAGTAGAGCAGAGAATGCTAAGTATGGGTTGGCTGTTGGGTCCGGGAAGCGCGTTTCGATACGCTTACCTTTTGGTGATGTGACATAAGGAATACGGATTGACGCAGAACGGTTACGTGCAGAGTAAGCAAGAATAACCGGTGCTTCAAAACCGGGAACTAAACGCTTGTATGAGTTGGTTGATGCGTTACAGAAAGCATTCAACGCTTTGGCGTGTTTAATGATGCCGCCAATGTAGTAAAGTGCGGTCTCACTTAAGCCTGCATAGGCATCGCCAGCAAATTGGTTAACCCCGTCTTTAACGAATGATTGGTGAACGTGCATGCCGCTGCCGTTATCACCGACTAATGGTTTTGGCATAAACGTGGCTGTTTTGCCATAAGCGTGAGCGACATTGTGTACGCAGTATTTGAGGATTTGTACTTCGTCGGCTTTCTTGGTGAGAGTGTTAGCGCCTACACCAATTTCACACTGACCTGCTGTACCCACTTCGTGGTGATGAACTTCAATATTTAGGCCCATGGCTTCCATGGCATTACACATCGCGCCACGAACATCGTGTAGAGAGTCGACTGGAGGGACGGGGAAATATCCGCCTTTTACGCCTGGGCGATGACCCATATTACCATCTGAGAATGATTCGCTTGAGGACCAAGCGGCTTCTTCGGAGTTAACTTTGTAGAATGCGCCAGACATATCTGAGCCCCACTTAACATCGTCAAAAACGAAAAACTCAGGTTCGGGACCGAAGAATGCTTCGTCACCTAAGCCTGTCGATTTTAAGTAAGCTTCTGCTCGTTCTGCAATAGATCGAGGGTCGCGGTTATAGCCTTCGCCTGTGCTAGGTTCAACAATGCTGCAGCGGATGATAACGGTGACTTCATCGGTGAAGGGGTCTAGCATGGCTGTATTATCATCTGGCATCAAGATCATGTCTGATTCATTGATCCCTTTCCAGCCAGCGATAGATGAGCCGTCAAACATTTTACCTTCTTCAAAAAAGCCTTCGTCTACTTCCGTTTCAGGGATAGTAACGTGTTGTTCTTTACCTTTAGTGTCTGTAAAGCGCAGGTCAACCCATCTCGCTTCGCTTTCGCTAATAAGGCTTAAAGTTTTCGCCGACATTGATTATTCCTCCAGAATAGGGATTGGATAGTTCTTATGATTCAGCTCTATGGATTGCTCCGAGGCATCGCGAAATATACCACGAAAATAGATAAAGACCTTGTTCTATTTTTTAGGGGTAAAAAATAGGCGCAAAAAAAACCGGAGCAGTGCTCCGGTTTTCAGTGTTCATACTAAAGCTTAGCTTAGTAACTTGCTTCGTTAGTTGTTTTAACGATAGCAGCAGCCACTTTGTATGGATCAGCATTAGATGCTGGACGACGATCTTCTAAACGACCGTGCCAACCGTCTTCAACTGTGCTTACAGGGATACGGATAGATGCGCCGCGGTCAGATACGCCGTAGCTGAACTCGTCGATAGATTGAGTTTCGTGCTTACCTGTTAAGCGCTGATCGTTGTCTGCACCGTAAACACTGATGTGACGCTCGATGTTTTTACCGAACTCTTCACAGATAGCAGTAAATACTGCTTCTTCACCACGGTCACGCATTGCGCCGTTAGAGAAGTTAGCGTGCATACCAGAACCATTCCAGTCGGTATCACCTAGAGGTTTAGGACCCCACTCGATCGCTAGACCATACTTCTCGCCAATACGCTCTAGAAGATAACGGCTTAACCAGATTTCGTCACCAGCGCGCTTAGCACCTTTAGCGAAGATTTGATATTCCCATTGACCAGCAGCTACTTCAGCGTTGATACCTTCAACGTTTAGGCCGGCTTCTAGACATAGGTCAAGATGCTCTTCGATCATTTCACGGCAGTATGCGTTTTTCGCACCTACTGAACAGTAGTAAGGGCCTTGTGGCTCTGGGTAACCTGCTTGAGGGAAACCGGGTGGACGATCAGTCGCTGGATCCCATAGGAAGTATTCTTGCTCAAAACCAAACCAGAAGTCAGTATCGTCATCAGCTTCGTCGATAGTTGCGCGACCGTTAGAAACGTGTGGCGTACCATCTGCATTCAATACTTCAGTCATTACTAAGTATGAGTTTTTACGATCTGGGTCAGGAATGATCATAACAGGCTTAAGTAGACAGTCAGATGCATTACCTTCTGCTTGCTCAGTTGAGCTGCCGTCGAAAACCCACATTGGGCACTCTTCTAGCGTACCGCCGAAGTCGTTACGAACCATAGTTTTACTGCGAAGGCTTTGAGTCGGTGTATAACCGTCAAGCCAGATGTATTCCAACTTGCTTTTCATGTTGAATATCACTCCAGTTGTGTCTTATTAAATGTATTTATAGCCGGGTTTTCCCCGATGGGTAATGCGGAAGCAAAATTTATTCCAAGTCATTCTTGCTATGTCTTTTTATGAGTAAAAAGCCGCTTTGGTGCATAAAATATAGGGTATTTCGTATAGCTATTGTTTTGTGCGGGTGAGATGCTAGCATTTCCTTTGATATTTAGCACTATAATTGTGCTTCCTGTTTGTTGTTTGCACTATTTTGGGTTGTTTTTTGAGGTGTTTTTTATGACTCCTGAGCAATGCTGTGAGGTGAGTTAATTTGTCTCTTGGGTAAAATCGACGATAACGGCAGTGATGTTGTCCCGTCCGCCATGACTCAGTGCGCATTCAATCAGGCTTTTAACCGCGTTTTTAGCGGGCTGTATTGTGAATTGAGAGGCCAGTTCCTCATGGGAGATAAGACCATATAAACCATCGGTACATAAGAGAAATCGGTCGCCATCCATTATTCGACAATAATGCAATTCCAGTTTGAGGTGGCGATGCACACCAACCGCTTTGGTAAGTATATGTGCAGACGGATGATTTCTTGCTTCATCTTGGTTCAACTCTCCATTGTCGTATTTTTCTTGAGCGAGACTATGGTCTTTAGTCATTTGCTCCATATTCCCATTGCGTAAACGGTAGATTCGGCTGTCCCCGGCCCAGAGGAAAAAGCAATACCCGTCGTACTCAAACAACAAAGCGATAGTCGAACCAACACGTTTAGCGCGAAACGCTTTTTGGCAAGCTTCATTGGCCTCAA
>JAHDEM010000034.1 GCA_020628895.1 Candidatus Endobugula sp. | reverse complement strand
ATGGGAGAAAAAATGGGTAGCGTAACAGCTAACAGCTAACAGCTAACAGCTAACAAAGTTTGCAGTTTGAATTATCAAATAGCAACTTTAGGAACTAAAAATAGATAGAAACGATTTTTTTCTATTTTTATCTATAAAGTGATGACGGATTTTATTCACTTTAATCGGGTAATCATAAGGCTCGACATCTTGAAGAATATCAATCTTTTCAACTTCTCGAATACTTTTTTTACCCGTGTCAATCAGTGCCTGCTTGCGCTGATTATCTTCAAATAAATCCAATACTTCGTATTTTTTACGCTCGTTACCATGCTCGTCAATTAATAATAAAACTTTGGGTTTTAAACGCAACTTATAATTTTGCTCTACAACAACAGCAATTTCACCGGTAGAAATTTCGACGAGTGTGCCTGTAGGATATAGACCTATTGCTTTAATAAATTCTACAACCAAATCATCTTGAAACAAGCTCCCTCTTACGGCATATAATTTAGATACCGCCTTTGAAATCGCAATGGCACACTTATTCCCTTTTGTGTAACTGACCTCATCATAAAATTGCGCGATACCCGATATTTTAGACAATAAAAAAATCTCATCTCCTTTAAGGCCGCACGGAAAGCCGCTACCATTGAGTCTTTCATATTGCATTTTAATGGTTTTAATCGCTTTAGGCGGGACATCTGAAAATGGCCTTAATAATACGATCGTATTATCAAGAATCATTTTACCTACTTCGGGGTCGACGCCCATAGTCCCTTCTTTTAACAAGCCTTTTTCTCGCATAAGTTTAGGCAGATGCAATGCCCCAATATCTCGCAAAAGCAAGCTAATAGCCAAAGCTCTAAGATCACTTTTGGGTAACCCTAAATGACGGCCAAATAATATGGCCCAAGATGCACTACGCAGCAAATAATAACAGGGATCCTCATCCATTTTACGTACACGTACAAGCCACAAAAATGCATCCGGATTACGCACAATACTATCTACCATCGCGTAAGCTGCATTAGTAAAATCAGTCAATGATGATAAATTACGATCAGATACCTGCTCAACAACAAGTGTTAGCTCATTCAAAAGATCGTGATAGATGGTTTGAGCAACTACCATTTCTTTTTTAATAGGAATCGTCAGCTGATAGGCATTGGAATTTGGTTTTATGGGGTTTAATTTACCACGATAAATGCCAGAAGTTATTTTAACTTCATCTGTAGAGGAGGGAGACACACCCTTTTGTGTATCGATAAAGACATAATTACAGTGAACACCCAACTGTTTAATCTCATTTAAATCGCGAACGAAAAAACCTTCTATAACAAAGGGCGTTTGCTGCCATGGGCGATCAAGCTTGCAAATATACATGCCCAGCTCGACCGCCTTACTTGAGATTTTTAAAGGCTTCTGTACCAAAACGCATATCCTATAACGATCAGATAAACCACAGTTAAGTCTTACTTCGGTTTATCGATTAACACTTTTAGTGGTAATCAACCGATAACTCTTCCACTGCCTCAAAAAAAGCACCCACATTTTCGGGTGTCGCATGGGGAGTAACCCCATGGCCTAAATTAAATATATGCCCAGAACCGTTACCATAAGCTTGCAGTATAGTTGATACCTCTTCACGAATACGCTGGGGGTTCGTATAAAGAATAGCAGGATCCATATTACCTTGCAGAGCCACTTTATCACCCACCAGGTGCCGCGCATAGGCAATATCCGTTGTCCAATCCAGTCCTAGTGCGGTTGCTCCACTATCAGCCATTGATGTTAACCATTGACCACCACCTTTGGTAAATAAAATAACTGGGATAGGATGTCCATCATGCTCTTTAATTAAGCCATCAACAATTTTTTGCATAGGCGCCAAAGAAAACTCATGGTAAGCACTATGCGACAGCGCTCCACCCCAAGAGTCAAATATTTGCACGGCCTGAGCACCTGCCATAATTTGCGCATTAAGGTAAGCCGTAACCGAGGCTACCAATTTATCAATAAGCTTATGGAAAACCTGCGGCTGTTGATACATTAACTCTTTTGTTCGAGCATAGTCTTTGCTTGAGCCGCCTTCTATCATATAGGTTGCCAAGGTCCACGGACTACCAGAAAAACCGATCAAAGGCACACGCCCATTAAGCTCTCGACGAATTAAACTGACCGCATCGGTCACATAGGTAAGATCTTTATCCATATCCACCACTGGCAAAGCGTCTATATCTTTCTCTGTAGAAACGACCTTACTAAATTTCGGACCTTCTCCGGTTTCAAAATAAAGACCTAGACCCATGGCATCAGGAATCGTCAAGATATCCGAGAATAAAATCGCCGCATCAATCTGTGGATAACGGTCAAGAGGCTGTAGCGTTACCTCACAAGCCATATCTGGATTACCACACAAGCCCATAAAATTACCCGCTCTTTCACGTGTGGCTCTATACTCTGGCAAATACCGACCTGCCTGACGCATCATCCATACAGGAGTTCTATCAACAGGTTGACGCATTAGTGCACGAAGAAAACGATCATTTTTAAGTTCAGACATCAGATAAACACATATAAAAGGTTAAAGAAGCTGCGTATTGTAGCCCAGATCACGGTATGAGTCATTTAAGCACACCTTACCGAGATTCACCGCTAATTCAAATAACAAATAATAGGTAACTAGAGCCTGTTCACACTATGGCATATTAGTCACAGTCGTTTTAGAATGAAAAAATCGTAAAATAAATAATATTCAATAACGCTAAAGCAATAATAGAAAGCAGCGTGATTTGCATACCCAAGGTTCTATTTTTGAGGTTTTTTGAAAGCAGCGCCTTACAGTGAATATAACGCCCTACCACAAAGGCAATACCCAACAAATGCACTAGAAAATCTGGCGCACTGTTATATTCCAACGCAAATAACAATAACAGCCCAATAGGAATATATTCAGTGGCATTGGAGTGTGCCGAACGTGCAATTTGCAACTCCTCGACACCACCATCAGCATAAGCGATTTTGTTTTTCCGCCTAGCACCAATCACCTTTAACGCTAACCAACAAATCAGCAATGCCAATAACGATGCATAAATTGACGATACCATACTCAATCTCTCCATTTATGTACTTCATAATTAAAACACAGATAGCAAACAATAAAAAAGGCCCATAAGGGCCTTTAGAAAAAAGAGATCAAGCAAAATTTAGATATCTAGATAATCCAAAATACCTTCCGCTGCTTGGCGACCTTCCCATATAGCAGTGACCACCAAGTCAGATCCTCTTACCATATCACCACCGGCAAAAATCTTTTCATTAGTTGTCTGAAACTTATACTGCTGATCCTCTGGTGCAACAACACCTCCCCAACTATTGATTTCAACATTTTTACTACCAAACCAGTCCGCTGGGCTAGGGTTAAAACCAAAAGCAACAAGAACAACATCAGCGGGTAAAATCTCTTCGCTGCTTTCAATAACTTCTGGACGACGACGACCATTTTCATCCGGCTCACCTAATTGAGTACGCACAACCTTTACGCCTTCAACGTTACCATTCTCATCACCAACAATAGCCACTGGCTGGCGATTAAATAAAAATTCAACACCTTCCTCTTTCGCATTAACTACTTCACGTTTAGAGCCCGGCATATTGTCTTCATCACGTCGGTACGCACAAGTCACACTGCTCGCACCCTGGCGAATAGACGTACGGTTACAATCCATAGCGGTATCACCACCACCTAAGACGACCACTTTTTTTCCTTCGACACTAATAAAATCTGATGCTTGCTTTTCGAAACCTAAATTACGATTCACATTAGCAACAAGGAACGGAAGTGCATCATAAACGCCGTTTAAATTTTCGCCCTCAAAGCCACCTTTCATATAGGTATAGGTTCCCATACCCATAAATACCGCATCATACTCTGCAAGTAGTTCGTCGATGCTAATGTCTTTGCCTATTTCGGTATTTAAGCGGAACTCAACACCCATCTCGGTAAAAACTTCTCGGCGACGAGCCAATACCGACTTTTCTAATTTAAATTCAGGGATACCAAATGTTAACAAGCCGCCAATTTCTGGATACTTATCAAAAACAACAGGCTTAACGCCATTGCGCACTAAAATATCCGCACAGCCAATACCAGCAGGTCCAGCTCCAATCACGGCTACTTTTTTATCTGTCCAAACCACCTTGGACATATCTGGCTTCCAGCCCATAGCAAAAGCGGTATCGGTAATATACTTTTCAGCATTACCAATGGTAACTGCACCAAATCCATCATTAAGCGTACAAGCGCCCTCACACAATCGATCTTGTGGACAAACTCGACCACACACCTCAGGTAAAGAATTCGTTTGATGGCTTAACTCAGCCGCTTCAAAAATATTACCTTCTGAAATTAGCTTCAACCAATTGGGAATAAAATTATGGACGGGACATTTCCATTCACAATAAGGGTTACCGCAATCCAAACAACGATGAGATTGCTCAGCAACCTCATCTTTAGTGTAAGGCTGATAGATTTCAACAAACTCGGTAGTACGAGCTTCCATATCTTTTTTCTGGGGATCTTGTCGCCCCACATCAAGAAACTGAAAATTATTATGTAAACGCTGTGTCATAAAACTTAACCTTTAAGGAAGGTAATTACCTAGTAATTACGCTACTTTATCCTGAACCGCTTTACCTGATGATTGAGGCTCAAGTAACTTATCAATATCTGCCGCTTTAGGCTTCACTAGAACAAATTGCCCTGCAATATCATCAAAGTTATCGAGCAAATATTGGCCCCACTCACTTTGAGTTTCATCAACGAACTCCGCAATAATACTGCGTAAGTTATCAACGTGAGCTGGCAACAATGTTGGATCCATACGATGCAAATCAATTAATTCAGGATTATGGCGGTGACTTAAATGACCATCGCGATCATAAACATAAGCAAAGCCACCTGTCATTCCGGCTCCAAAGTTAACGCCTGTTTCACCAAGAACCGTGACTTGACCACCCGTCATGTACTCACAACAGTGATCCCCCGCTCCTTCAACAACGACATGCGCACCCGAGTTACGAACGCCACAACGCTCGCCTGCACGACCAGCAGCAAATAACTTACCACCGGTTGCACCGTATAAACAGGTATTACCGATAATGCTTGTTTCTTGTGTTTTGAACTCAGAGCCTTGCGGTGGACGGATGACAATTTTACCGCCTGCCATGCCTTTACCAACATAGTCATTTGCATCGCCCTCTAGGTACATATGCAAGCCACCGGCATTCCAAACACCAAAACTTTGACCAGCAATACCGGTTAGGCGAAGCACAACTGGCGCCGACTCCATACTTTCATTACCGTAACGCTTGGCAATTTCACCTGATAAACGAGCACCCGTTGAACGGTCACAGTTGGTTAATACATAGCTAAACTCACCACCTGTTTTTGCTTCGATGGTGGGTAGTATGTCTGCCACCATTCTCTCAGCTAACTCACCTTTATCGAAAGGTGTGTTTTGCTCTACCTGACAATGCTGAGGCTTACTTTTTATCAAATCGTCAGTGTAAACAATCGGGCTAAGGTCCAGATTTTTCTGCTTAGATGTTTGACCTTCAATAATATCCAACAAATCAACACGGCCAATAAGCTCTTCCATGGTGCGAACACCTAAACTTGCCATTAACTGTCGGGTTTCCTCGGCAATAAAGCGGAAGAAGTTCATCGCCATCTCAACAGTACCCTTGTAGTGCTCACTACGTAAGTCTGCACGTTGTGTGGCTACACCCGTTGCACAGTTGTTTAAGTGACAAATACGTAAGTACTTACAACCTAATACCACCATAGGACCTGTACCAAAGCCAAAACTTTCGGCTCCTAGCAGGGCTGCTTTCACCACATCGAGGCCTGTTTTTAAACCACCATCTGTCTGCACACGCACATTGCCGCGCAAATCATTCACACAAAGCATTTGGTGAGTTTCACTTAAACCTAATTCCCAAGGAGAACCTGCATGCATAATAGAGGTTAACGGACTTGCAGCTGTACCACCGTCATAACCAGAAATAGTAATTAAATCGGCATATGCCTTAGCAACACCCGCCGCAATCGTACCGACACCCGGACGAGATACCAGTTTCACCGAAACAAGAGCATCTGGATTCACTTGCTTTAGGTCGTAAATTAACTGAGACAAGTCTTCAATCGAATAAATATCATGGTGCGGAGGTGGCGAAATCAACGTTACACCTGGCACTGAATAACGCAAACGAGCAATGAGATCGTTCACCTTCGCTCCAGGTAATTGTCCACCCTCTCCTGGCTTCGCACCTTGCGCTACTTTAATCTGTAGTACTTCGGCATTAACCAAATAATGGGGGGTAACACCAAAACGACCTGACGCCACCTGCTTAATCTTAGAAGTGCGGTTAGTCCCATAACGCTCCGGATCTTCACCACCTTCACCACTGTTAGAGCGACCACCTAGACGGTTCATCGCTTCGGCTAGGGCCTCATGAGCTTCTGGAGAAAGGGCACCCAAAGACATACCTGCAGAGTCAAATCGCTTAACAATTTCAGACACTGGCTCTACGTCATCGACAGAAATAGGGGTGACGTCTTTACGTAGTGATAGTAAATCACGCAAAGTGGCTACAGGACGCTCATTAATGAGGTTAGCCACTGCTTCCCAATCGGCATAATCGCCAGAGCGTACTGCTTTGTGCATGCCTTGAATAACATCAGGGTTGTAAGCATGGTATTCCTGACCATGCACATATTTGAGCGAGCCGCCTGGCGCAATTGGCTTACGAGCCTTCCACGCTTTATCCGCTAACGCTTTTTGATCATTTTCTAAATCGGTAAAACTAGCACCTTGAATACGGCTTGCGGTACCAACAAAACACAGACTAATAATATCGGTATCTAAGCCAACGGCTTCGAATAGTTGTGCACCACGGTAAGAGGCAATCGTAGAAATACCCATTTTCGATAAGATTTTGAATAAACCTTTATCGATAGCTTTAGAGTAATTTTTATAAGCCTGTACCGCATCAGTCACTACCGTACCATCTGCAATAAGGTCATTAATCAAACTAAAGCTGAGGTATGGATAAATAGCTGTTGCACCATAACCCATTAGTGTAGCCATTTGATGAGAGTCACGTGCAGTAGCGGTTTCTACAACAATATTGGTATCACAACGTAAACCTTCGTTGACCAAACGGTGATGAACCGCACCGGTTGCTAGCAGTGCATGCACAGGCAACTGACCTTTCTGCACCCCCTTATCTGACAAGATAATCAGTACTGTTCCTGCCTTAGCGGCTTCAACGACGCTATCGGTTAGCTGCGTAATCGCCTGCTGTAGACCAATTTCTTCGGGGTTATACGCCAAGGAGAAAATTTGTTTCGGGTACCCATCACCATTTAAATCCACCAACGCCTGATAAACAGCGGGAGTA
Organism: Candidatus Endobugula sp.; assembly: GCA_020628895.1. Classification (GTDB taxonomy): domain Bacteria; phylum Pseudomonadota; class Gammaproteobacteria; order Pseudomonadales; family Cellvibrionaceae; genus Endobugula. Next base: position 19,254 of record JAHDEM010000034.1, on the reverse strand, counting down.
AGAATAGGAGTTTGTAAGATCAAACGTCTAGCATGTTCTTGAGTCTCGGTATAAACAGAAAGCTCACGTCCGAGACAGGTCTCTAGCGACATAACAATCGCTTCACGCAAAGGATCAATCGGTGGATTAGTTACCTGAGCAAACTGCTGTCGGAAATAGTCATACAAAGGACGTTGCTGCCGAGACAATACAGCCATCGGTGTATCATCACCCATAGAGCCTGTTGCTTCTTGTCCGTTATCTGCCAATGGACTAATCACTTGGACACGCTCTTCATTTGAAACGCTAAACATTTTCATATGAACATCGAGAGCATCACCAGAAATACCGTCAATGGCTTTTTCTTCGGACTGAAGAATGATGGCTTGTTCATCCAACCATTGCTTGTAGGGCTTCGATGATTTTAGCTGCTCATCAATATCATCTGTATGGAACAACTCACCGGTTTGAGTATCGACAGAGAGGATTTGACCTGGCCCTAAACGGCCTTTGGCAACCACATCTTCTGGCTTGTAATCATAAACTCCAATTTCTGAAGCAACAGTGATGTGGTCATCTTTAGTAATCACCCAACGAGAAGGACGCAAACCATTACGATCAAGTGTACAGACCGCATGACGCCCATCTGTTAGTACAAGTCCTGCTGGACCATCCCAAGGCTCAATATGCATTGAGTTATATTCATAGAATGCACGTAGCTCAGGGTCCATATGTGGCATATTTTGCCATGCAGGTGGAACTAACATACGTACCGCACGATGCAGATCCATACCACCCACAGCCAATAGTTCCAGCATATTATCTAAACTAGACGAATCTGAACCAGAACGGTTAACCATTGGCGCAAGATCATCAGGGTTGGGTAGCAGATCACAAATAAATTTGGGGGTGCGCGCAGTTGCCCAGTTACGGTTACCGGTTACGGTATTAATCTCACCATTGTGCGCAAGCATCCTAAATGGCTGAGCCAAAGGCCAACGCGGCATGGTGTTCGTAGAAAAGCGCTGATGAAATACACAAATACCGGTTTCTAATGCAGGGTTTGCTAAGTCTGGAAAAAAGCGTGGCAGATCAACGGGCATCATCAGGCCTTTATAAGACACGGTTTTTTCGCTTAGGCTAGCCACATAGAACCAATCATCGTTGCGCAATTGCTTATTGGCTTTACGGCGGGCAATGAGTAATTTTGCTGCTAATTCTTCAGTGGATAGATCTTTAGAGTTAATAAATACTTGTACAAAATCAGGCTGAGATTCCAGAGCAATAGGACCTAGACATTCACTATTGGTCGGCACAGTTCGCCAAGCAACAACATCCAACCCCTGTGCAGCCATTTCTTGAGTAAAGATAGATTTTGCCTTATCCGCACGCGCCGCTTCTTTACTTAACATGATCGAGCCAACGCCATAACGTTCACTCAATTCAATACCAAACTCATCACGCACGACATTACGAAAGAATGTATCGGGCTTCTGTATCAGCAGACCACAACCATCACCGGTCTTACCATCCGCAGCAATACCACCGCGGTGGGTCATACACGTTAATGACTCAATCGCCATTTCCAACAAACGATGGCTAGCCTTACCTTTAAGGTGGGCAATCAGCCCAAAGCCACAGTTATCTTTAAACTCATCTATGTTATAGAGGCCTGTTGTCATACTCAGTCTCTCTTATACTTCTCTAATATGGTTACACGCTTCAATGTATTACTTATATTCGATGATGCTTATCTTATCGATCAATAAACAGTAGAGCGCACTAATACCCGCTAATATCATCATTCAAATGACTCTATTAACCCCTAACCTCTTTTCTTATCTTGCCTATTTGTCTTAGCCAGATATGCAGCAGCAAGCAGATAACACCGCTATACGCTGCATTGTTAATGGCTGTACGAAAGTTTCATCGTTTTATAAAAACCTCGTACAGTGCGTCAAACATTTAAAAGCCGTTTTACACTCATAGCTATGGCCGTTTGTACGCCGATGATCCAAGCCTCCCCGCTACGCAAACTAGAGGTTAGCGGCTCAGATAAAAAAGCCCCTACATAAGGGGCTTTAAAAATGGGACGTGAATATTACCGTTTTAAGGCCATCTTGGCAATCAAAAGGTGATTAAAAAAGTATCAGGAATGTTGGTTTAAAAACCAAAAATCGCTTATCTTCTCTTAAATTCTTCGATTTTAGCATGAACATCGGATATCTTGCGGGCCCAAGGCTTACCTGCTATTTGTTCATCTGGTAGCAAATTTATCGCTAATCTCGCCTCTTCGGAGGAACTGTATACACCCGTTAGGACCACATACCAAGGCGCCTCATTTCTTTTAAAACGAATAATTCGCAACACTTGACGATTAACCTGCTCGTCGACAAACTTCTGCACACTATCGAGACGTCCTGCGGCAATCACTTGCAAGGTGTAACCTTCTTCGGGCCAAAACAGAACAGCTTCCTCGTCCTGAGTTAGCAAAACAGGATTTGCAGGCGCAGCAGTAATCGCAAGCTCAGATGTCGAAGACTCAGACACTAAAGCCACAGGCTCTTCCGCGACTACCTCCTCAGTAGACACTGCCTCAGACTGAGGCAATGGTTCATCAACGATTGTAGAATCAGCCGATACAACCTTATCCTGCTCATTGGGCGAGGACTGCAGTGCAGGAGAACCTGTAGGCTCAACATTTTCCTGCACACCACTATCGCCAGGTAATTCCGCACTCTCTTCTTGAACAGGTAACGCCTCTTCAACAACCAATGGATCCAGAGGAACATTATCTTGGTCAGAAGCGATCTCTTCAGTCACAGCAGCATCTTTAACATCATCAACCTGAACCGGCTCCTGAATAACGCTATCTGCTGCTGCCAATTCCTCTATGGATGAAGGCGTTGATATTTCATCTCCCACATAAAAAACAGACAATATTAATGCCGCTAATAGAACAACAATAAGCAACATATAAGTGATCGGCAGTCCTAACTTATTATCATCTTCGGACATTGATTGACTTAGCAATAATTGACCAGCAATACGATTGACGGATGCAGCAATTCCATGGGTATCTCGCCATATTGACTGAACAGTATCATAATCAAAAACTTCAGCTCCCTCGTATCCCACAACCGACATTTTGAACGTCAAATACTGCTCTAATTCATCAATCGTAAATGGACATAAGGGGATGTCGTAAACCAATATTTCGCCTTTATCCAGCTCGTCCAAGCGCAGTAATAATGAACTATCACCTACAAGCAAAATATGGTAGATGTTAGATGGCTGCTGCTGTAAAAACAGCATCAATGATGACAAGACTTGAGGGTGTAGATGATGAGCATCATCAATAACAATAACGACACGCGGATAATTTTGCGGAGGGTGGGCATGAGCGATTGTCGAGATAACTTCATCGAGGCTCGCACCATCGGGAATAAAAATACCTAGCTGTTTTGCCAATCGAAGAAATACATCATCATTACTCATCATCACTGACGACTGAATAAGACAACACTGAGCAGTATCACTAAACTCTATAGCCGCCTGATAGGCAAGCGATGTCTTTCCTACACCCGCCTCACCTAATACGGCAACTAGGTTATTACTGAACTGACATAAATGCATCAATTCATCCAGCACCGCTCTTCGATCTCCACCAGCAAAAAAATCTATTTCGGGATTATTATCTAAAGCCGTTAAGGAAACAGAGGAAAAATCGATCTCTTCAAATGAGTCTTTAAAAGGATCCACAGATGGTGTTATACCAGACAAAAAATCGGAAGAATGAGCATTAGAAGAGTCCTGCTGACTCTGTGGAGATTTATCTAATACAACATCAGACATACACCCTCCTTACTCACCTAATAAAATAATTATTACCTTAAATTAAGAGCAGTTAGCGATAGCCTGCAATACCTGATCTTGAGAGGCCGCTTCTGTGACTACTGCCTCACCAATCGCCTTGACCAACACCAGGCGCAAACGGCCATCAAGTACTTTTTTATCCAAGGCCATTAACTGCAAAAACTGCTCCCCTGTCATATTAGCTGGAAGCACAGTAGGCAAGTTAGCATTATTCAATAATTGCCGCAATCTTTCGACTTCTTGATGAGGAATATCCCCCATTAACGACGACAATTCTAGAGCCGCGAGCATACCCGCAGCAACAGCCTCTCCATGCAACCAGACGCCGTATCCTTGGGCGGTCTCAATCGCATGACCAAACGTATGACCTAAGTTTAGAATCGCACGCAAACCCGCTTCTCTCTCATCTTGAGCAACAACATCCGCTTTATTTTGACAAGACCGAGCAATCGCTTCGACAAGCAAAGCTTCATCAAGGGACATTAAGCCCGCTATATGTTCCTCAATCCACTGATAAAATGGTTTATCACAAATTAATCCGTATTTAATCACTTCCGCCATACCAGCTGACAGCTCTCTTGGAGGCAATGTTTGCAAAACATCGGTATCAATAATGACACATTGAGGCTGATGAAAGGCCCCAATCATATTTTTCCCCAAAGGATGATTAACGCCTGTTTTGCCGCCCACAGAGGAATCCACCTGAGAAAGCAGCGTGGTTGGAATTTGTATGAAATTCACCCCTCGCTGATAAGTGGCAGCCGCATAACCGGCCATATCTCCAACAACACCCCCACCCAATGCAACCAAGGTGGTCGTTCGGTTATGCTTATTCTCCAACAGACAATCGTAAATAAAATTTACCGTCTCCAGTGACTTATGCGACTCACCATCGGGCAAGACAACGGTATTTACTTGATAATCAGCTAATAAAGATTCGACGGATTTTAAATAAAGATCTGCCACTGTATCATTGGTAACAATGCAAACCTGCTTACCCACAATGTAGGGTACAAGACAATCTGGGTTTTCTAATAATTTCTGACCAACAAAAATGGGGTAACTTCGTTGATCACCTAAATCAACGGTTAAGGTTTGACTAACAGACATATTAACAGTGCACCTTGTCACATACTTTACATAGAATTAAGCAAGCGCTTTAATGGTCTGACTGCAAAAGCGACACAATATTTTGCGCAATAATTTTGGGGCTTCGAGTATCGGTCATGACTACGTGAGTCGCCACCTCTCTATATAATGGGTCCCGACGTTCGATAAGAGAGAGAATTTTTGCCTTGGGGTCTTCCACTTGCAGTAGCGGTCTTTTTTTATCTTTAGAGGTTCTTTGCACAAGGTAATCAGGGTCAGCAGTTAAATAAATGACTGCATCAGCATGGCTCAATAATCGCCTATTTTCGTCACGCTCAACAATACCGCCACCAGTAGCCAATACCACCTTCTCATGCTGCATAAGATCTTTTAGCGTGGCAGCCTCGCGATCCCGGAAACCGTCCTCGCCCTCCACATCAAAAATCCAAGGAATATCTGCACCACTTTTTTCTTCTATTACATGATCGCTATCTTTAAACGGTAGAGATAATGCACTTGCCAATAAACGCCCTATGGTGGATTTCCCTGCTCCCATAGGCCCGACTAAAACAATTTTTTCGTACACACTTATCATTAAAAACTACTTATCTAAAAGGTCATCAGCCAATATACGAGGAGTAATAAAAATTAACAACTCACTTCTATCATCGATATCAACACTGCTTCTGAATAGCCGCCCAACAACAGGTAAATCACCAAGCAATGGCACCTTACTTTCTGCCGTGGATTTAGTTTGCTCAAAAATACCACCTAAAACAATAGTGTCTCCATCACCAACCAAGGCGGTGGTCGTCAACTCAGTTACATTAATGGGCGAACCACTGGCTGTTACTGTATCACTATCTAACGAATCACGATTAACCTTAAGCTCCATGATAATTCGGTTATCAGGGGTAATTTGTGGAGTCACTTCCAAACTTAGTACGGCGTCCTGGAATATGGTCGATACCGTTGTACCATCACTGGAAGTAAATGGGATCTGCTGGCCATTTTCTATTTTGGCCGTTTGTTTATCCCCAGTAAGAATTCTTGGTTGAGATATAACCTCACCATAACCTGCATTTTCCAATGCAGTAATCTCTAAACCTAAAGACATATCGCCGGGTAAATAACTAATACCAAAGGTACCTGTCGGAGACTGTATTGTAGGAGTAGATAAATTGAGTGAACCCCCTAAATTATCATTACCAATACCAGCAACTGCGGTATCAAGGCCTGTAAAAGAGAAACCTAATTCTTTACGGAAGTTATCACTAGCCGATACGATTCGCGCTTCGATCATTACCTGACGAACAGGGATATCTACCCTTTCAATTAGAGCCTTAATACCTTCTATATTGGCCGCAATATCAGAAATAACAATCGAATTGGTACGCTCGTCAACTACTGCAGAACCTCGAGGAGAAAGTACACTACTAATACTCGACCCCTCCGCTTGTACGTCTCCACTTTCACTTCCGCCACCAGAACTACTAATAAGCGCATACACATCCTGCGCGGTGGCATAGCGTACCCGAATAAATTCAGTGACCAAAGGCTCAAGCTCTTGCAGCTGTTTTCTCGACTCTAGCTCTTGACGCTCACGCTCTGCAATTTCTGCCGCTGGCGCAACCAATAACACATTACCAGATTGACGTTTATCAAGACCTTTAGATTTTAACACCAATTCCAGCGCTTGATCCCAAGGAACATTTTCTAATCTCAAGGTGATATTACCGCTAACCGTATCACTGGCCACCAAATTCAAATCGGTAAAATCAGCAATAATTTCAAGCACTTTACGCACTTCGATATCTTGGAAGTTGAGTGAAAGTTTTTCACCCACATATTTAAAAAGTGCCTGCTGTTCTTCAATCTCCTCTTCAGACAGAGGAGCAATACTCATGACATACAAACCATCTGCCTGATAAGCCAAATAATCATATTGCCCTTGAGCCTCTACAGACATCACCGTATTTTTACCTTGGGCACGAGTTTCTATAAACTGAACAGGGGTGGCAAAATCAATAACATCTAAACGACGCTGTAAAACTTCTGCGATACTAGTATCGGAAAATACAATATTAATAGTGTCAGCAAAACGCTCAACGTCTACCGCCACCTTGGAATTAGACAGTGACAACAAGATCTTTCCAGCACCATCTTCGCCACGCCTAAAATCTATATCCGTAATAGCATTACCCGTTGGCTCGGCTGCAATATTATTAACCACCTCTGTTTCTGTTCGGGTATAACTATTATTCGCGGCTAGAGACCCATCAATAATAGTGACCAACTCGTTACCTTCAACAAAGTTAGAAAAGCTCACACTACGAGAAAGATTGAAAATAATACGAGTGCGGTTTTGTGCGGTGAGAAAAACTGCACTTTTCAAATATCCTAAATCCAGAGAGTATTTTTTTTGTCGTAGGGTACTTTGAATATTGGGAAAATCTAAGACAATACGCGCCGGCTTTTCTATTGCGTAAGCCTTAGGCAAAGTAGGAACAGACGAAAAAGTGGTTCTAATTTCAACTCGATTGTCTGGCAATTCCGAAAAAGCCACATCTAATAATTCAGTCGCTGCATGCACATACCCGGACATCAGCAAACATACTAGCAAGCCCCAAAACCGATGATATCTCATAACTAATCTACCCAAAATTTATTGCCTTTCTTTAATCGTGATCACATTCGGCCTTTCCAACCACCCATCTAAGCCATTGGGCACAATTTCTACTACATCGATACTTTGGGTAGTTAAACCCGTAATACGGCCATGATTTTTACCCAAGTAATACCCTTGCCTCACACGCTCAATGGAACCGTCAGGATCTCTAATCAATGCCCATAGAATGCCATCCTTTTCTATCGACCCCACCATCGATAGCGATGTAAACTCAAAATTTTCCAAACGCTGTTTTTGACGATCCAAATCAGGAGTCACATTACTTTTGGCAGCCAATATCTTTTTTTCTACCAATGCCGGAGGCTCAAACGGGCTTCGTAATCGAGCAGCATTGTATAAATAGGGTTTGTAGGGCGCATAAATAGGCAGTGCTTTCACTTTACCCGGCTGTCTTCGCTTACTTTCTGCAATAAAATCATGAACATCTTGGTGGGAGGGTTTTTCGCACCCGATTATCACTAAACATAAGCAGGCCACTAAAAGGCCTTTTGCCTTCATCAACATAACAAACATTATGCACCACCTTCATCCAAAGAACGGTAGGTTCTTGCATTAATCGTCATCGTTAAGTCAGAAGCACCACCACCCATTTTTATCGAAAAATCGTGTAATGTCACAATCCGAGACATGCCCGCTATCCCGCTCACAAAAGCACCCAAGTTGTGGTAAGCGCCCTTAACAACAATTTCTATAGGTAGAGTCACATAAAATTCACCTTGGGTCTCTGGCTTTAAAGTAATACTAACAATGTCCAAGCCACTGAAACGCCCCTTCTCATCGATATCATCTAACAAGCCAGGAACCTGCGTTTTTTTCGGCAATTGAGCAATCAGAAATTCAAAATCTTTCTCCATTTGAACCATCAGTTTTCGTTGCTGATCTAATGTTGCAGCCTGAAAGACCTTTGCCTGAAAGTTATCACGGAGAGTTTGTTCACTCTTAATTTCTCTTGCCAAAGACGATTGCAAGTCTTTTACAAATAAGAAATAAACCAATGCCGATACGGCTACTACAGCTAAAAACCAAACGCATATGCGCCCCATCAGTGGCCAAACACCAACACGAGACCAATCGATATCATTGAGATCTAAGTTATTTATTTGCTCAAGCGTATCTTGCAATGACATAATTATTTTGCCTCCAACGCGTTAAACTCGGCTGGAATAATAGCTTGTACCGTTAAATCAAATTTATCTTTTGCCACATTTTTTAAATTGGGCGAATTAAAAAAATCTGAACGATCGAGATTTCTCATTAATGTTGAAACACGATTATTAGACTCGGAAGAGCCAGTGACACTAAACAAGCTGTCTTTACTTTCCAAACTATTAAAATATATTCCATCGGGCACAGCACGGACCATCTCATCAAAATAATGCACGATTAACGATCTTTTATTCTGCAAACTTTGAATAACATCAGTTCTTGCCTCTAGCTCAACACGCTGTTTTTTGAGGTTGTTAATTTCTTTAACCTGCTCTTCTAAAGCGACAATTTCCTTTTGAAATAAAGCGTTTCTGGATTGTTGGTACTTAACCTTCCCTTCAAAGTACGAAATGCAAACATAACCAACTAGACCTGTTAAAATAACTAACAATACCAAGACCGAAAAAAACTCCCGTGTTTTTTCCTGTCGATACTCATCGCGCCAAGGAAGCAAATTAATCGTTGCCATTACACAAAGCTCCTCATTGCAAGCCCTGTTGCAATCATCAAACAGGGTGCAGCATCTGATAATGTATCCTCGTTAATTTTGGAAGACACAGACATATTAAGAAAAGGATTAGCGACGCTCACCAAGGTATCGAGATTAGCTTGAACCAAAGAAGCCAAACCTTCGATATTAGCCACTCCACCTGCCAAGATAATATGATCTACCTGACTGTAATTACCTGAAGAGTAAAAAAACTGTAACGAGCGAGTAATCTGCTGTAAAACCGTATCTTTATAAGGCTCCAGCACTTCCGAAATATAATCATCTGGCAGCCCTCCCTGAGTTTTCGCTAAATCTGCCTCTGCTTGAGATAGGCCATAACGGCGCTGAATCTCTTCAGTTAAGTTATTCCCACCAAATAACTGCTCTCTGGTGTAAATCGTTTGCTGGTCACGCAGTACACTCAACGTAGACACGGTTGCACCGATATCAATAATCGCGACCAAATGATTTTCTTCGATTTCCCAACTATCGGCTAAGTGAGGGGCTATACGCTCAATGGCATAGGCTTCAATATCAATGACTTTAGGGTTTAACGCAGCTTGTTCAAGTACTTCCACGCGAGCATCAATATTTTCTCGGCGACAGGCAGCCAGTAAAACTTGCATCAGGTCTGAATTTTCTTCCTGTCCTTGCACTTCGAAGTCAATAGCAACTTCATCTAAAGGGAATGGAATATATTGGTCAGCTTCTATGGTAATCTGAGATTCAAGCTCATCGTCGTTTAAGCCCGCGGGCATATCAATTACCTTTGTGATCACTGCCGAACCTGCCACAGCCAAAGCGGCATCTTTAGCCTTGCATCGCGAAAGGCTAACTACCTGCCTTACGGTATCTGCGACCGCGTTGATGTCATTGATATTCTTTTCTACCACTGCACCGACAGGAAGAGGTTTCATTGCAAAGCTTTCTACTTGATATGTATCACCATGCATAGAAAGCTCTACCAATTTCACACTAGTAGAACTAATATCTAAGCCAACAATTTGCTTCGATTTACGCTTGAATAAACTCATAATGGGTGCAGATTCTGTTAATCATTACTGAATATTGATTTTTTTATCTATAACGGTAACTTACATAGTGTTCATGTTATAGCACTTTAACTTACTAGTGCAAGAACAGAGTTCACGTATTGAGACTAAGGTACTATGCACCCAAGGTAAGGTATAATGAGAGCTATCGCACGATAGCGAACAACCCCCAATCAAAACAGATACGGGCAAAAATAAAGTATAATTAGTAATATTGCGGTCTCTATTTGACTAAGCTATTCATTTGTATGGAAAAATTATTTTGAAAAAGGCTCTATTTTCCTTTATAGGATGGTCAATATTCGCCAGTTTTTGCGCGACGGTCACTGTATTATCAGGCACATACCTGTATTTAAACCCTGCTTTGCCTGATGTAGAAGCATTAAAAGAGGTAGAGCTACAAATCCCTCTGCGTATATTTTCCGCCGATGACAAGCTGATTGGCCAATTCGGCGAAAAACGGCGCGACCCTATTGTTTTTGAAGAAATACCCCCACAACTCACCGATGCCGTACTATCTGCCGAAGATGATGGTTTTTATCAGCATAAAGGCGTATCAATAAAAGGGCTATTGCGAGCCGCCTCAGAGCTAGCCACCTCAGGCTCCATACAATCTGGCGGTAGCACCATTACTATGCAGGTAGCACGTAACTTCTTTCTATCTCGCAACCAAACATTCTCTCGTAAGTTTAACGAAATCCTTCTCGCCATAAAGATTGAACAAGAGCTCAGCAAAGATGATGTGCTCACCCTCTATCTGAACAAGATTTACTTTGGTAACCGCGCCTATGGCGTTAAGGCTGCGGCTCAGGTTTACTATGGAAAACCTATTAACGAACTGTCTTTAGCCCAAAGCGCTATGATTGCCGGCTTACCTAAAGCCCCATCCACATACAATCCCATTGTTAACCCATCACGAGCATTGATCCGCCGCGATTGGATCTTAGGGCGAATGCTATCACTAGGAAAAATAGACGAAGAAACGTATAAAACAGCCATTGCCGAACCTGTGACAGCCAAATATCACGGGCAAAAATTAGATCTTTACGCACCTTACGTAGCAGAAATGGCAAGGGATAAAGCAATCCAACTATTTGGTGAGAACGCCTACACTGGCGGTTATAAAATCACCACCACCATTGACAGCCGTTTACAAAAAGCAGGACAAAAAGCGGTGGTTGATGGCCTACTCAGCTACACCAAGCGGCACGGTTACAGAGGACCAGAACAACAACTCGATATTGCTGAGCTAACCCCATTAAGTAGAACCTCCGATATCGCCGAGAGCATTACCACCGCTGAAGGCTCCCAATTAGGTGAAGTCAATCTGCTCCCCTGGATTAATACATTGAAAACCATCCCTACTTTCGGAGGCTTAAAACCCGCTGCCGTTATTAGTGTTGAAGACAAGTCATTTACCGCTATATTAGGCAATGGGGAATCAGCCACGGTTGAATGGAAAAATGGCTTAAATAAAGCAGGCGCTTACGTTAACGAAAACTTCTACAGCCCTCACCCTAAAACAGCAACAGAAGTCGTGCAGCTTGGCGATGTCGTTCGCTTACAACCTATCACCAAAGAAGCACCCACCGACTCAGACACAGAAAACAGTGACACTCAAGCTCAACCTCTTATCGAGTGGCACCTGACTCAAGTTCCCAAAATACAGGGAGCTCTAACTGCTCTAGACCCTAAAAACGGCAGCATAAAAACCATTGTTGGGGGATTCGACTTTAACCAAACCTCATTTAATCGGGCCACTCAAGCGAAACGTCTTCCGGGCTCCAACTTTAAACCCTTTATTTACAGCGTTGGTTTAGAGCATGGGATGACTGCAGCGACCATTTTTAACGATGCGCCAGTGGTGATTGAAGACAAACACCTAGAGAACACTTGGCGTCCAGAGAATGCCAGCGGCAAATTCTATGGTCCCACACGTTTGCGCAAGGCGTTATACCTATCAAGAAACCTAGTGTCCATTCGCTTGCTGCGCGATATTGGTATCGATACAGCTATTAATGGCGTAGGACGTTTTGGTATCGACAGCAGCACACTACCTAGAGACCTCTCTTTGGCGCTAGGCACCTATGTGATGACACCACTGGAAATTGCCACCGGCTATACGGTTTTTGCCAATACTGGCTACAAGGTAGAGCCATTTATCGTGGATAAAATTACCGACAGCCAAGACAATATTGTCTTTCAAGAAACCCCTTTTGTGGTGATGCCCGAAGTCGAAAACGAACCAACACCACTACTCACCCCCACAGTAACGGTTGAAACGGTTGAAAATGCGACCACTCAACTTGAAGACCCTTCGCTACTGCTCACACCAATAGCACTGGACAATAACACCACACAGATTCCTGCCGCACGCCCCGCGCCCAGAGTTATGGATGAGCGTGTGGCTTTTATTATGAGCTCGATCTTAAGAGACGTGGTAGCACGCGGTACCGCTAAAAAAGCACAGGTGCTTGAACGCAATGATATTGGCGGAAAAACAGGAACAACCAACGGCCCAACCGATGCTTGGTTTTCTGGCTTTAATCCGCACTTAGTCGCAACCGCATGGGTAGGGTTTGATAGCAATAAAGAAATTGGCAGAAGAGAATATGGCGGTACAGCAGCGCTGCCCATATGGATCGACTTTATGCGTGAAGCCTTAAAAGATATCCCCGAAGCGCTTCCTCAACAACCCAACGGCCTTGTGACCGTGAGCATTGACCCAGAAACCGGCGATGTCACTACACCAAATAACCCTAAAGGCATCGAAGAAATCTTCTTAGAGGAAAATGTCCCAACTCGATCAATAGAGACGATTGTCGAGGAAGAAGAGAAAAACGTTGAGTTAGAAAATATCTTCTAACAAGAGACAAGCCAAACTAAAGCCTATCTTCACAAACAACGAAAAAACCATTAGACAAAAAATAACCGCGGACATAGCCGCGGTTATTATCGTATTCTCGTAGGGCCTGTTCACACTAATTGAATATCCACTGCTAGGGTCAATTTTTTCTTCTGGCTAGACGGAATGAGCGAAGTTTAGTCATTCTAAATAAGCGAATGACAACGAAGTCAGAAGGAAAAAGTGGCCTAGCCCGAAGGGTTGCGCTTAAAAAGCCACCCATCTGCGTTATTCGTCACTGATTTGGAATGACCAAACGGCGCTTCTCATGCCTTGATGGGTAACTTTTTAAGCGCAACAGTGGACATTCAGTTAGTATGAACAGGCCCCAGTAAATCACTGAGTGATTATTTGGTAGAACGACTCGCAAAACGCTTATTAAAGCGATCAATACGACCACCAGTATCTGCAGTCTTTTGCTTACCCGTGTAAAAAGGGTGGCAGGCAGAACATACATCCAAATGAATGTCTTTACCGATAGTTGATGAAGTTTTAATCACGTTACCGCAACTGCACGTTGCCGTCATTTCAGTGTACTTAGGGTGGATACCTGCTTTCATTGTCTTACGCTCTCGCTAATGTGTTATTGTTGCACCGCCACTTGATCTGCACCACCTGAAGTAGGTAGTATGCCGAGCACGGTCGCCATAAACGCTTATCTCTGAATACCCTGTTTATGCAAGACATAAACAACGCACCCAGAAGCAAGGGGCGCCTATATTACCAGAATAATGCTGCGGCACAAGCAGAATAAGCAATAACCGATCAAATAACAGGCACTGATACCGGTGGACATGCCGTTTTAAGCCCATACTATATGCCAACATCAACACCTTTACAGTACACTCTAACGGTAGCCATACCATCACCGTTACGGCAGACGTTTTATTATCTATCGAATCACGATACCGACATTCATTGTCTCAAACCCGGTATGCGCTTATCAGTGCCTTTTGGGCATAGAAAAAATGTTGTTGGCATATTGCTTGATGTTAACGAGAACACACCACCAGATATCAGCCAAAATCAGGGCAAAACCGTTAAATTGCGCCATATTCATCAAGTATTGGATACCAAAGCTGCATTAGATGCAGACATTCTAGAATTATGCCAATGGTGTGCAAACTATTACCACTACCCTTTGGGTGAAGCCTGTCACCTAGCATTACCCAGTCTTTTGCGCAAAACCGAGCCCTCCACACAAAAACCTCAGGCACTCTGGTGGCAACTCACACCACAAGGGCAAACGTGCTCAGCCGAGACATTTGGTCGGGCCAAAAAACAGTTGCAAGCGTGGGAGTGTATCAAGACGCTGACAGCTCTTTCTCCAGAACAAGCCAAATCGAAAGAGATTAGTCGCACAACGATTACCACCTTAATTAAAAAAGGCATCTTAGAAACCGTACCAGCACCGCAGAGTCAAACGACTTCGTTAACGACACAAACCGAGACAAAGAAGGTCGCAGATACACCACTCACGCTCAATGAAGAACAGATAAAAGCTGTAAACAGCATCCAAATGGATCGCTTTACTACCTATCTACTCGATGGTGTGACCGGTAGCGGCAAAACCGAGGTTTATTTACAGGCCATTACCAAAGCCATTACCAATGGTAAACAAGTGTTAGTACTGGTTCCTGAAATTGGCCTAACACCACAAACACTGGATCGCTTCGAAAAACGCTTTAACGTACCCATACTTACCCTACACTCGGGCATGAGTGACAAACAACGCTTTGCTACATGGGAAAGCGCTCAAACCGGTAGCGCGAGTATTGTTATCGGCACCCGCTCTGCCATATTCACTCCTCTTAGCCAACTAGGACTCATTATTGTTGATGAAGAACATGACCTGTCCTATAAGCAACAAGACGGGATGCGCTACTACGCAAGAGATGTTGCGATTATTCGAGCGCAAAAGAAAAACATTCCTATTATTTTAGGTAGTGCAACACCATCTTTAGAAACTTTACATAATGCGCTGCATGGCCGCTTTAGGCATTTGCAACTCACCCAAAGAGCCACATCAGCACCCTTACCTAAGATTCAATGTGTCGAAGCGCAAGATGATCATCTATCAGAAGAAGTGATTCATGCAATAAGAGAAACGCTCGACAAAGAACAGCAAGTACTCGTATTTATTAATCGACGAGGCTATGCCCCTACGCTAATTTGCCAAGACTGCGGCTGGATAAGCCAATGCAACCACTGCGATAATCGAATGACACTGCATCAGCCTGCCTCTCAGCGACCGCAGTTACATTGCCATCAATGCGAAACCAAAACGCCAGCTCCCAATCAATGCCCCAACTGCCATAGCCACCGCTTACAACCGCTGGGTCATGGTACTCAACGCAGCGAAGAGCAGCTGAACCAACGCTTTAAGCAGACGCCTATCCTGCGTATTGATAGAGACAATATCCGCCGCAAAGGCGAACTCGAAAATGCACTGGATACCATTAATAGCCAACAACCCTGCATACTGGTAGGCACCCAAATGCTCGCAAAAGGGCACCATTTCTCCAATGTGTCTCTGGTGGTAGTTTTAGGCTTAGATAATGGTTTCTTTAGTAGCGACTTTCGCGGCTCAGAGCGTATGGGACAACTATTAACCCAAGTGGCCGGACGATCCGGTAGAGAAAAACACTCGGGTACCGTTTTACTGCAAACACAATTTCCCGAACACCCGCTGCTAAAACAATTGATTGAACATGGCTATTCGCAATTAGCTACACAGCTACTCGCAGAAAGGCAATTGGGCAATATGCCTCCTTATGAGTATCTAGCACTGATCCGCTGCCATGCACAACAGCCAAATATGGCTGCTGGGTTTCTACAGCAAGCTCGACAGCTAGCCGAAAATATCACCCCAGCAAACGCCGACGTACAATACATAGGGCCATTGCCTGCCATCATCGAAAAGCGCAATAACCGTTACTACTACCAACTGCAAATTAAAGCGACGAATCGCCGTACACTGCACCATCTTTTGGGCATACTTTGCTCCCAGCTTGAGAAACAGCGAGCCCCCAGAGGACTGCACTGGCTAACAGATGTAGACCCGCAAGAAATGTAAGACACCAAGGTAAAGCAACTGGGGCACAAAATAGAATATATTAAGTGACAGAAAACCCAATCAATATTGCGCCACATTAATCATCATTTCAGGTACAATCGCTGCGTTTAAACCATAGACGATTGTATACCGCTTCTAAAGACACCTATCATGGCTCAAGATTTCGCAAAACCCAGCTCTAGTAAAAAAAAGACGGCTACACCTAGAGCAGGTTCGGCAGCTAAATCTGCCCCCACAAAATCAACACCTAAAAAGCGTAAAACCAATACTCGTAAAGCGGCTACACAACCTAAAAAGCCCCCTTTTTGGGCTTGGCTAGCGGTAGGTGCAGCCCTTATTGGGTTTGGCATGTTTTTAAATCAGCTGTCTGACAAAAAAAGCGCAACTGACAACAATAAAACCATCGCTGAACAGGCAACACCGGCCGAACCAGTAGACAAGGATGACGAAACATCACAGGTGCGTTTCGACTTTTATCAAATTCTTAAAGAAAAAGAAGTGGAAGTAGATACTACGGTTATCGAAAGTGAAAACAAACCAAGCAATCTGATTTCATGGCTACAAGCCGCTTCCTTCAGACAGGCTGAAGATGCGAACGCTTTACGGGCAAAACTTATTTTGCTGAATCTGGATGCCAGCGTAGAAAGTAGCGTGAATCAAAAACAAGAAACGTGGTATCGGGTGATGGTTGGCCCATTCGAATCGAGATCCAAATTAGCAAAAGCACGTAGTATTTTAGCCTCACACAGTATTAAAAGTATCGTCATCAAACGAAAACCCACCCCTTAGAGCTTGTTTACACTAATTTGATAGCCCTAGTATTGCATTCAGCCAATTAACCCCCACATTTGCTGACATATCGATTTATTTTTAAGACGCACAAAAGAAGGTAACACTGTGGAACAATATAGAGGAACGACCATTGTGTCAGTTCGACGTAATGGAAAAGTAGTCATCGGTGGTGACGGGCAGGTCTCGTTAGGTAACACCGTTATGAAGGGTAATGCACGCAAAGTCAGACGCTTACACAACGATCAAGTGATTGCGGGCTTTGCTGGTGGCACTGCCGACGCCTTCACTTTATTTGAGCGCTTCGAAGCAAAACTACAAGCCTTTAACGGCCAACTGACACGCGCAGCCGTAGAGCTGGCCAAAGACTGGCGCAGCGACAGAGCCCTGCGCAAACTCGAGGCACTATTGGCAGTGGCCAATCATGAAGCATCGCTAATTATTACCGGTAATGGTGATGTGATTCAGCCCGAAGACGACCTTATTGCCATTGGCTCGGGCGGCGCATTCGCTCAATCGGCAGCCAAAGCCCTACTCGAAAATACAGAACTTGAAGCACAAGACATTGTTAAAAAATCGCTAACCATTGCCGGCGATATTTGTGTTTACACTAACCACAATCACACTATAGAAGTATTGGAGTTTTAAATGTCGGAAATGACTCCCAAAGAAATTGTTCATGAGTTAGACCAACATATTATTGGTCAGAAAGAAGCGAAACGTGCAGTGGCTATCGCACTGCGCAACCGTTGGCGCCGTATGCAAGTCAACGAAACTCTGCGCCCAGAAATCACACCCAAAAATATTCTGATGATTGGACCGACTGGCGTCGGTAAAACCGAAATCGCTCGTCGCCTAGCCAAGTTAGCTAACGCGCCTTTTATTAAAGTCGAAGCTACTAAATTTACCGAAGTAGGTTATGTGGGTCGCGAAGTCGACTCGATTATTCGTGACCTTGCGGATATGTCTATCAAAATGTATCGCGAACAGGAAATGAAAAAAGTTCGCTACCGCGCCGAAGAAATTGCCGAAGAGCGCATACTCGATGCATTATTACGTCCAGCACGTAGCAATGGTGACGATGCAGATTCAGATACCAATGCCGACTCCAGCACACGCCAATTGTTTAGAAAAAAACTACGCGAAGGCGACCTAGACGATAAAGAAATCGATGTAGAAATTGCAGCGACCAAAGTCGGTGTGGAGATTATGGCCCCTCCAGGCATGGAAGATATGACGAATCAATTACAAAACATGTTTTCGTCACTCTCTTCTGACAAGAAAAAAAGTGTTAAGCTGCCTATTAAACAAGCATTTAAACAACTCACTGACGAAGAAGCCGCAAAACTCATTAACGAAGAAGAATTAAAAACCGACGCGATTAATGCCGCCGAACAAAACGGCATTGTCTTTATCGACGAAATCGACAAAGTGGCTAAACGTAGCGAAAGCTCAGGCGGCGATGTTTCCCGCGAAGGTGTTCAGCGAGACCTTTTACCGTTAATCGAAGGCTGTACCGTAAGCACCAAGCATGGTTCTATTAATACCGATCATATTTTATTTATTGCATCAGGTGCATTCCATCTGACCAAACCATCGGATTTAATTCCAGAGCTACAAGGTCGTTTGCCTATTCGTGTTGAACTAGAAGCGTTATCGCCGGAAGATTTTGAACGCATTCTTACCGAGCCTAATGCTTCACTAACCGAGCAACAAACAGCTCTAATGAACACCGAAGGCGTTACACTTAACTTTACCGAAGATGGCATTCGTCGTATTGCAGAAACGGCATGGGAAGTAAACGAACGCACGGAAAATATTGGTGCTCGTCGTTTGCATACCGTTATGGAAAGACTATTAGAAGAAATTTCGTTTGAAAGTGGATCCAATGGCGAAGATACTGTCGATATCGACGCAAACTATGTGGATAAATCTCTAGGAGAGTTAGCTAAAGACGAAGACTTAAGTCGTTTTATTCTCTAAAAACGTGAGACGCTTGCACGAAAATAGTTCCAGACATTTTCGATGTACCTCTCGTCCTGAGAGGCAACGCTGGACGCTGGACGCTGGACGCTGGACGCTGGACGCTGGACGCTGGACGCT
>JAHDEM010000092.1:3056-4514 GCA_020628895.1 Candidatus Endobugula sp. | reverse complement strand
TGGGTAAAATACTTTTAAGCTACAAGCTACAAGCTACAAGCTACAAGCTACAAGCAATAGACCTTCATCAAGATAATTTTTTAACGACACTAGTAATAGAGCCTGTCGATACGCGTGATATAAGCTCGTCCCCCACATTAATATTGCCAGTATCTTTGATGACGTGTCCGTTCTTGTCTTGGGTAATTGAGTAACCTCTAGCTATCACAGTTAAAGGGCTTATGGCGTTTAATAAGTCAGCTATATGAGAAAACCGTTGTTGCTTTGTTTCGATAAGCTGATTCACCGAACCTGATAGCTTATTGGATAACTCTGAGAGTTGTTGTTCGGCGGCAATGACTTTTTCCCGAGGGTGCTGCTGACTAAAACGACGATTATTGTCGGCAAACTGTGACTTAAGAGTCGTCAGCTTTTGGTGTATGGCGAGTGTTAATCGTTTTTGTAAATGCGAAAGCTGCTGTTCTTGTGAGCGGATACGCTCTGTGGGGTGGCGTAAACGCTGATGTAAAAACGATACCTGTTGTGTTAATAATTGCAATTTACGTGAAATATGTTTTGCAAAGGATTCCTCGTAATAATCGACGACTTGTAACCACTCATTTAGATCAGGCGTAATCATTTCTGCGCTCGCCGAGGGTGTTGGCGCTCGTTGATCGGCAACAAAATCGGCTATGGTAAAGTCTACTTCATGCCCGACGGCGCTTACCACAGGAATAGAGCAGTGATATATCGCTCTAGCTAATTGTTCATTATTAAAAGCCCATAAATCTTCAATGGAGCCACCACCTCGGCCAATAATGACGACATCACATGGGTTACCATTATTTTTCTGGTTAAGCTGGTGTAACTTGTCAAAGGCATTTAACATCTCTGGTACAGCCGTTTCTCCCTGTACACTCACAGGAATAATCGTCACCATGGCAGAGGGATAGCGTCGCTTGAGAACCGTTAATATATCGTGTATCGCGGCTCCCGTGGGTGAGGTAATAACACCAATATGTTGAGGAAAAGCAGGCGGCTCTTTTTTGTGCTCTTGGTCGAATAAACCTTCGGCCTCTAATTTAGCCTTTAATGCTTCGTATTGTTGTTGCAGTTGCCCTGCACCAGCTGGTTCCATATGCTCAGCGATGACTTGGTATTCCCCGCGCCCTTCATAAAGGCTCACTCGTGCTCGCAGTAGAACCTGGTCGCCATTTTGAGGATGAATTCTGACCCGTTGATTAGCGTTACGAAACATCGCACATCGAACCTGTGCCTTGTCATCCTTAAGGGTGAAATACCAATGGCCTGAGGCGGGCTTAGCCAAATTGGAAATTTCCCCCGAAACCCATATTAAGGGTAAGTGTGTTTCTAATAATTGTTTCGCTCGGCGATTGAGCTGACTAACGTTGAGAATGGTTTTTTCGTGGGGTTTATTCATGCCATGTATTGTAAAGGTCTTTGGTAGTGCTGCAAGTA
>JAHDEM010000092.1:0-2956 GCA_020628895.1 Candidatus Endobugula sp. | reverse complement strand
TCAGGATTTTATTTACCAAGATCAACTAAAGGGCTATAATGAGGCGTTTAACTTCGAACCATCTCTATTTTGGTTCATCCTTTCCTTTGAGGTTAGACTCCTTATGTTACGTATTACCGAAGAAGCATTGACATTTGACGATGTATTACTCATTCCAGGTTACTCTTCCATCACTGCGAAAGATGTTTCTCTTCGCACGCAATTAACAAAATCTATTCAGCTGAACATTCCTTTAATTTCTGCAGCTATGGATACCGTCACTGAATCTCGCCTAGCGATTGCTTTAGCTCAAGAGGGTGGGATTGGTATTATCCATAAAAGCATGTCTATTGAAGAACAAGCACAAGCCGTTCGAGCGGTTAAGAAATTTGAGGCCGGTGTGGTAAAAGATCCAATTACCATTGAATCTAGCGCATCGATTCGAGATTTGGTTGAACTCACACAGCGTAACAATATATCGGGTGTCCCTGTATTAGAGAACAATCAGCTTGTGGGTATCGTCACTGGCCGGGACGTACGTTTTGTGACCAATATGGATGCAACCGTCGCTAGTATTATGACGGGTAAAGATAAGCTGGTAACCGTAAAAGAAGGTGCTGCACCAGAAACCGTTCGTGAGTTATTACACAAAAACCGTATCGAAAAAGTATTGGTCGTTAATGATCACTTCGATTTGTGTGGCTTAGTCACCGTTAAAGATATTAACAAAGCTGAGAAGTATCCCAACGCCTGTAAAGACCCAGAAGGTAGTTTACGTGTGGGTGCATCAGTAGGTACCAGCCCCGATACCGATGACCGTGTAGAGGCACTAGTTGCTGCTGGTGTAGATGTACTTGTTGTCGATACCGCTCACGGACATTCTAAGAATGTACTAGACCGAGTGAAAAAGATAAAAGCAGAGTATCCAGATGTTCAAGTGATTGGTGGTAACATTGCCAGTGCTGCGGCTGCTCTGGCTCTTGCAGAAGCGGGTGCAGATGCTGTTAAGGTAGGTATTGGCCCAGGTTCTATTTGTACCACTCGTATTGTTAGTGGTGTGGGTGTTCCTCAAATTTCAGCAGTGGCGAATGTTGCTGATGCTTTAGCAGGTACAGGAATCCCTGTGATTGCCGATGGTGGCATTCGTTTTTCAGGTGACATTGCTAAAGCCATTGTTGCTGGCGCCAGCTGTTTAATGATGGGCTCTATGTTTGCGGGTACCGAAGAAGCACCCGGTGAGGTAGAACTGTATCAGGGCCGTACTTATAAGTCTTATCGTGGAATGGGTTCTTTAGGCGCTATGTCTAAAACACAAGGCTCATCAGATCGTTATTTCCAAGAAGGTAGTGCGGTAGAAAAGCTAGTGCCAGAAGGCATTGAGGGCCGTGTCCCTTATAAAGGGCCTATTTCGGCGATAGTGCATCAATTAATGGGTGGCTTGCGTTCTGCAATGGGTTATACCGGCTCAGCAGATATTGAAACTATGCGCACTAAACCCGAGTTTGTTCGAGTCACCTCTGCTGGTATGGGTGAGAGCCATGTGCACGATGTTCAAATTACGAAAGAAGCGCCTAACTATCCAGTCAGGTAATCACTGTTTATGTATTAAGAGCGGAGCATAGACTCCGCTTTTGTATTTTAGGCTTAATAAAATTAGTTAACGAGAGTTTTTAATGACCCAAGATATCCATGCAGAACGCATTTTGATCTTAGACTTCGGTTCACAATACACGCAACTGATTGCTCGTCGTATTCGTGAAATTGGTGTTTTTTCTGAAATCCGTGCTTTTGATGTCAGCATAGAAGATATTAAAGCGTTTAACCCTAACGGTATTATCTTATCTGGTGGACCTGAGTCCGTTACCGGAGGCGAGTCACCTCGTGCCCCAGAGGGTATTTTTGAATTGGGTTTGCCTATTTTAGGCATTTGTTATGGCATGCAAACCATGGCACAGCAGCTGGGTGGGCAAGTCTCTACCTCTGATCTACGAGAGTTTGGTTACGCTCAAATTAAAGTAGAAGCTCAAGGTGGTTTGTTAGAAGGGTTGCAAGATCATATTGATGAAGCCGGTAACTCATTGTTGGATGTATGGATGAGCCATGGTGATAAAGTTTCCTCCATGCCAGAAGGTTTTGAGCTGACAGCATCCACTCATTCATGTCCTATCGCAGGCATGTCGAATGTTGAAAAACATTTATATGGCATTCAGTTTCACCCAGAAGTGACTCACACCCTACAAGGCCAAGCACTGTTTGAAAAATTTGTTAAAGTGATTTGTGGTTGTAAGGGGCTATGGACACCAGCAAAAATTGTAGAGGATGCT
Organism: Candidatus Endobugula sp.; assembly: GCA_020628895.1. GTDB lineage: Bacteria > Pseudomonadota > Gammaproteobacteria > Pseudomonadales > Cellvibrionaceae > Endobugula. The sequence continues at coordinate 653 of JAHDEM010000092.1, read as the reverse complement.
ATTGCTCGTATTCGCGATCAAGTGGGTGATGATCAAGTATTGTTAGGCTTGTCTGGGGGTGTTGACTCATCCGTTGTTGCCGCTTTATTACATAAAGCCATTGGTAGCCAATTAACTTGTGTATTTGTTGATAATGGTTTGCTTCGTAAAAATGAAGGCGATCAAGTCATGGCGATGTTTGCAGAAAATATGGGCGTAAAAGTCATTCGTGCTGATGCAGAAGAATTATTTTTAAGTAAACTCGCTGGTGTTAGTGAGCCAGAAGCCAAGAGAAAAATCATAGGCAATACGTTTATTGAGGTTTTTGATGAAGAATCGCAAAAACTCAATGGTATTAAATGGTTAGCTCAAGGAACAATTTATCCGGATGTGATCGAATCGGCCGCGTCTAAAACTGGTAAAGCCCATGTGATTAAATCTCACCATAATGTGGGTGGTTTGCCTGACGATATGAAAATGGAACTGGTTGAACCTTTACGAGAATTATTTAAAGACGAAGTGCGTAAAATTGGTTTGGAATTAGGTTTACCTTACGATATGGTTTATCGCCATCCATTCCCTGGGCCGGGTTTAGGCGTACGTATTTTAGGTGAAGTGAAAAAAGAATATGCCGACGTATTAAGAGAAGCGGATGCTATTTTTATCGAAGAGCT
>JAHDEM010000033.1:21099-27061 GCA_020628895.1 Candidatus Endobugula sp. | reverse complement strand
CATCAACAACAGCGAAAACAACTCTCTGCGTGGTACTAACTAAGGGAGGGTTACACTTTCTCACATGTTCACTAAATCTATTGAGTGGGGACTCAGAAGAGACCACCCCATGACCAATAAAAAGGTAGTTAAATTCACCTTAGAAGCTCGATCACGGTATGTTGAAGATTGGGAACTACAATGTTTCTTGTCCGTTGCCTCGCCTCTCGTAGTTCATTATTGTCGATTAAAAGGGCTAACAGGGTTAGACAAGGGTGATATGTTATCTATTCGTACAGCGGGGATAGGTGACGACAGGCTGACTGTAAAGGCCAGAAAAAAGAATGTTTCTAAGAACAAAGGCAAGGTAAGCCGTGACCGTTATTTTCCCTATGAAGATGAACACGGTAATTCAACAGGTATTAGTGAAGCCATTAATGCCATCATGTCCATGAAAAGGCGACCACACATAACAAGTCATTTGTTCTGTACCACACACGGAAAAGATCGAGGAAGACCATACATTCAAGAGGATGGAACCACATCAGGCTTTGATTCAATATGGTCAAGATCAATGAAAAAAGCTCTCGAAAAAACAGATTTAAAAGCCAGTTTTACTGAACATGATTTGAGGGCAAAAGTGAGTTCGGATATAGAAACAGATGAAGAAGCGCAGCGTCAATTAGACCACGCCAACCCCTCTATGACTCGCAAATCTTACCGCAGAAAAGCACTAAAAATGCCTGTAGCCAAAGGGTTTAATACAGATGAAAAGTGAAATCTATGGGACAAGTTCTATCTATGGGACAGCGTTAGTAAATCCTAACGCTTAACCCTTAGAAAATGGTGGGTCGTGCGCGACTCGAACGCGCGACCAATTGGTTAAAAGCCAACTGCTCTACCAACTGAGCTAACGACCCGAATTCTTTACTTGGTAAGGTTAAGCTTGCTGCTCAACGAGGCGCACATATTAATGATTACTCAGGAAAACACAAGCCTTTTTTTATATTTTTTACTATAAAAACAAACACCTATATTTAAGAGGCATATTTTGTTGGATCAGGCACACCCGCTTCAGCAAAACCTTGCTTACGCAATCGACAACTATCACACTTTCCGCATGCCAAGCCTTGTTCATTTGCTTGATAACAAGAGATTGTTTTTGAATAATCTACTCCTAACTGCGACCCTTTCTGGATAATATCTGCTTTGCTCATATCCATCAGTGGCGTTTGAATACGTAACGGCTGCCCCTCGACACCGGCTTTTGTCGCTAAATTGGCCATTTTTTCATAAGCGGTTATATATTCAGGTCGACAATCAGGATAACCTGAGTAATCTACGGCATTAACACCAATAAATATATCGTTAGCACCCAACACTTCTGCCCACCCCAAAGCAATGGACAAAAATACCGTATTACGTGCTGGCACATAGGTAACAGGTATACCATCGCTATCATCATCTTCTGGTACATCGATAGCATTATCGGTTAGCGCAGACCCTCCAATAGTACGCAAATCCAAATTAACCGTTTTGTGCCCCGTTACCCCCATCTCCTTAGATAAACGCTGTGCCGCTTGCAACTCTGCTCTATGTCGCTGGCCATAATCAAAGCTCAACGTATAACAGTCATACCCTTGGCTTTGAGCAATCGCTAATACCGTCGTTGAATCTAAGCCACCAGAGACTAAAACTACGGCTTTAGGTGGTGTCTGTTCACCTTGCTCTGATAATGTTGATGAGGTGTTACTCATACCTTCCTACTCTTACTTATGACTATTTGTGTTAAATAGTACGTATGCGTTAATAATATTCATTAAGATTGAGACAGCGATCAAGCGCTAACGGCCAGGTTTATCGCCCCATAATATTTTATGGAGCTGCATTTGAAAACGTACAGGCAATTTATCTTCAATAATCCACTGGGCAAGCTGAGTAGGCTCTAACTGCTCGTAAGAGGATGAGAAGAGCACTTCACTGACTCTTTGTGTTAAGTTCAATTCCTCAACTTTGAACCTCGCCCATTCATAATCCTGCTTATCGCAAATAACAAACTTAACTTGATCGTTGGAGGCTAATAAATCTACATTATCGTAATTATTACGCTCAACCTCACCAGAAGCCGGTGTTTTTAAGTCCATAACAACACTTACACGTGTATCAATATCTTGAATAGACATAGCGCCGCTGGTCTCTAAAGACACACTATAACCCTCTTCACATAGAGCGCTTAGCAAAGTGCGCGCCTCAGGCTGGGCCAACGGCTCACCACCGGTGACACAAACATGTTTTACACCATAGGTTTTCGTTGTTTCTAGTATCTCATCTAGATTGAGGCGTTTACCACCATAAAAAGCGTATTCAGAGTCGCAGTAATGACAACGCAAAGGGCACCCCGTTAACCGAATAAAAACCGTAGGTTTACCGACTGCTTGCGCTTCCCCTTGTAGAGATAGAAAAATTTCCGTAATTTTTAATGAAGGAACTGCAGTTGTCATTGAGATATAGCCATTAATGTTTAGCGATAGGCACTGAATAAAAAATAGGCGGGGAGTATAAAGAAAAAGAGATCAGGTATCTATACCGCTTTATAACACCAATAAAAAAAGCAACTGTGCTTAATAGAAGATTAGTAGTTTTTACTAATAAAAGATTTCGCTAGAAGAGCTGCGTCGGTATCACTAGCAGCAACGTCATCAAATATTTCCTTAGCCTTAGCTTTATCTCCCTGATCAAAATAAATACGCGCCAGCTTGAATTTAGCATCAGGAACTTTAGCGTGGTCAGGATAAGAGGAAATGAGAGTTTCAAAGGTTTCTGCCGCCACTTCTTTTTCACCACCAGCATAAAGTATCTGCCCCTGCCAATAATACGCATTGGCAACATATCGTCCTTTAGGATACTGATCAAGGTACGAAGAAAACTTCTCTTGGGCGCCTTCGTAATTCTGCTCATTGAGCAAAAGGTTAATAGCATCGTCATATAATGCATCGGACTGCGGCGTATCATTGGGTAATACAGTTGCTGACTGGGCCCCTAAATTTGCAATATCGCCTGAAGCATTCACCGTAGATGCTTGCTGTACGGCAAATGCTGCCGCATCTGATTGCTGCTTCACTAATTCACTGATTCGCTTATCTAAATCCAGATAATCGTCGAGACGCTGTTGTTTTAGGCGTTTTATCTCATGTTGCTGTTGTTCTAACTGTCCTCTTAAAGATAACACTTCAGACTGGAGGAGCTGTAACTCATAAACCAAACTTTCATCAACAGGGGTATTGGAAGCAACAACACTCTCCGAAGCTTCACTAGTTGAAGACTCACGAATTGCTGCCTGTGATGTGGCCGTAGCACTATAAAGTAAGCTAAAGCTCAGAAAAGTGAGTAAAACAGAGAAAGAAGTGACAAAATGAAAAGAGCTGGAAGTCATCATTTAAAGTGGGTCATTGTTTGATCGAGCAAATTGCCCATCACTTTTACAGAAAGTGATGGGCAAATATATCGCGTAAGATATTACTTAATTTCTACGCGACGGTTTTGTTGCCAAGCATACTCATTCGATGCATCAACAGCTGGGCTTTCTTCACCGTAGCTCACTACTTCGATAGGAGAAGTGACACCACGGGAAACAAGATAAGCACGAACTGCTTGTGCACGACGCTCACCTAAAGCAATGTTATATTCTCTTGTACCGCGCTCATCTGCATGGCCTTCAAGACGAACAGAACGAGGGCTAGCTTTTAGTGCTGCCGCGTGAGCGTCTAATAAAGCACGTGAATCTGTACGAAGAACTGATGAATCAAAGTCAAAGTAGAAAACAGTGGCTGTTGGCGCAACAACACCATCATTTACAGAGTTTTTACCTGAACCGTCAGTGGTTGCTGATGATCCTGATGTACCGCTTGATCCGTCAGTTGATGAACCAGTTGCCGAATCAGGTGTTGATGTTGTTGAACAGGCTGACAAAAAGAAAGTAACAGCACTGATTGTTAGTATCGTTTTTATGGTCTTGCTTAGCATAGTTGTCTCCAAAGATTTACAACACGAAATGATTATCCCCAAGTGCAAGATAGTATCACACTCTCATAAAAAGGCTATAGCCATATGCCCTTACTGAGACTAGCGAAGAGCGACTTAGCTGCTCAGAATGACAGGGCTTTATAATACCTCTAAAAATACGGTGACCAAGAAGGTTCTCTAACATCACCCGATGTAGATGGCAAAGCAAACTTGGACCCTGCATCCAACGAAACGCTGGCTAAAATCCCTTTACCGTTACGTTTAGTCGCATAAATTAAAGATGCACCATTAGGTGCAATGCTAGGGGATTCATCCAAATCGGTTTCCGTTGTCAGTATACGAACGGTTCCGGTTGCTAATTCTTGTGTAGCGATATGGAATACCTTATTGCGCCTATGCACCATAATAATACTTTTCCCATCCGGTGTAAGTTGAGCACGGGCGTTGTAATCGCCTTCAAAAGTGAGTCGCTGGGGGTAACCATCGGCAAGTACTACACTATATATCTGTGGTTTCCCCCCACGATTCGAGGTAAAAATAATACCTTTACCATCAGCAGTCCATCGTGGCTCCGTATCAATCCCAAAATGTTTGGTCACTCGAGTAAAGCGCTTTGTGGCAATATCCAAAGTATAGATTTCCGGGTTTCCATCTTTCGACAAGACCAACGCAAGCTTCTTACCATCTGGCGACCACGATGGCGCACTGTTTAACCCTTTAAAGTTGGTCATTTTTTCTCGTTGGCCCGTCGCTAGATTTTGTATATAGATAGCAGGTCGACCAGATTCAAAGGAGACATAGGCCACCGATTGCCCATCTGGTGACCACGATGGAGATAATAATGGCTGCTTAGACGTCACTAACACCTTGGGCCTAGCTCCATCCATATCGGCACGCATAAGCCGATAATTTCTTGCCTTTTTCTGGTGTTCGACATAAATAATTTCTGTGGAAAATGCGCCACGAATACCCGTAATTGCCTCGTAGACTTTATCACTCACATGGTGGGCCATATCGCGTAAGCCGTCTCGAGCAACCACAATAGGTTGATTAAATAAAATGGTTTTCTGACTAACAACATCAAATAAGGAATACACGAGTTGGTAACCCGATGCTGTTGGGGAAATATCGCCAATCACAAGGTATTCACTCCCCAGCAAGCGCCAATCACGAAAAACAACATCCTGAGGTAACGATGGATAAGATAGCATGTTTTCTGGTGCAATAGGACCAAATTGTCCACTGCGCTCTAGATCATCAGAGACAATAGCAGCAACATTCTCGCTTAGCGGCCCTCCCCCAGTGTAATTAAATGGAACTATGCCAATAACGATAGGATTATCCACCCCCTTAGTAATACTGATGGTTAACTCAGCGTGGCTCAGAGCGGACACAAACAAGAAACTAGCAACAATCACTTGTATTGAAAATTTCATCACTTTTTTCACTGCCTTAAATCCTCGGGGCTAAATTTAAGATTAAATACTCGGAAGTTTTGTTCAAAAACACGGCTTGATAGCTGCCTTAGTTCAGGAAAACTCTCTGCTTTTTCTACGGCTCTTACTGCTGATCGATCAAAAGCGTTATCTCCGCTACTTTCTCTAATTTCTACACTCACCACACTACCAGTAGGAACTAATTGAATATTAAGAACAACTATCATTCCATTTCGTGCCGAAGGAGGACGACTCCAATTGGCTGTTACCTTCTCATGAATAACACCAATGTAAGACTGAGCCGTTTCCTGATCTTGCCGTGCCTGCTGTTGGGCTTCTAACAATGCTTTTTCGTTGGCGATCGCTCGTTCTAGCTCTCGTTGTCTTTCGGCCTCTAGCTCTTTGAGCAACTCTTGCCTACGTTGTTCTTGTTGTTGCTCTTCTAATGCTTGCTGCCTTTTCTTTTCTTCTTCTGCTTTTCGCTGTTCTTCGGCTTTTTTCTCTTTCGCTAACTGATTTTTGCG
>JAHDEM010000033.1:0-20999 GCA_020628895.1 Candidatus Endobugula sp. | reverse complement strand
AGTAACAAAGGAGCAGTTACCATAAAAATAATCAATAGCACCAGCATCACGTCGATATAAGGCACGACGTTAATCTCTGCCATGGGCTTCTTTTTAATTTTGACTGGTTTAATTCGACTCGTCACAATGATCTACCCTAGCGTAAAAGCTGGCGATGCAATATTGCAGAAAACTCCTCTGCAAAGGTTTCATAACTATTGGTGAGCGACTCGGCCCGCGCTGAAAAACGGTTGTATGCCAATACAGCAGGAATAGCCGCAAATAATCCCATTGCTGTGGCCACTAATGCCTCTGAAATACCCGGAGCCACAGTCGATAATGTCGCCTGCGTACTATTGGCCAAGCCTCTAAAAGAATTCATGATACCCCAGACAGTACCAAATAGGCCGATATAAGGACTAACTGACGCCACACTGGCTAGAAAAGGAAGGTTTTCGTCTAATTGTTCTTGTTCTCGAGCTAAAGCAACACGCATCGCTCGGTGAGTACCTTCCATAATAGCATCTACATCAATCTTTTCTTGCTGACGTAATCGGGAAAATTCCTTATAACCCGCACGAAAGATGGCTTCGACACCATCGATTTTGCCCTGAGCCGCAAGATCATTACCTTGTCGATAAAGTTGGGTTAGATCGACACCAGACCAGAATTGATCCTCAAAATCATGTAGTGATGACTTGACTCGTCGTTGATACATCGCACGCTGAACTATCATCACCCAAGATACCACGGATGCTAAAAATAAGATCAACATTACTGCTTGTACTAATAAGCTAGCCCCTGCGATTAAACTTACAATGGATAGCGTGTCTTCATGCGCATTCATATGTTTATTGCCTTATTATGCTTGTTATCGACGTTATTCTTATTTAGGTATAGAAATACCGTTTTAGCAGCGGCTAACTTTAGCATGAGATGTTTTGATTGTGTGTGAAAAAATGACAATTAAGCAACAAATTTTATAACAAACACCCATGCATGGTTATTTTAGCCAGCTTATATTAACCCTATGTGAAATACTGTTCACCATTGTTATTTTTATATGACATTGAACAGACCGTTAGTTCTATTAAAGTGACTCTGGCAATGGATATTCAGTTAGTGTGAATAGGCTCTAGATAAAGATTCTTTTATATACGCAGGAATGGGGGTTGGTCTCATCTCTTTATTAACACAAGCAACTTTGACGACAGTCTTACATAATACCTGCTGATCTCTTCGAACCTCTTGATCAAAGACCACATAGGAACGAGCTAGTTTTTTAATTGTAGTCGCCACAATTAACTCATCATCTAAGCGCGCAGATGCCAAATATTGAGCCTCCAGACTGTGCACCACCAGCAACAAGCCATCATCGAGGATAGCCGTTTTACCGTAGCCTAAAGATCTCAGCAACTCTGTGCGGCTGCGCTCAGCATACTTAAGATAATTCACATAATACACAATACCGCCTGCATCGGTATCCTCGATATACACCCTTACTGGCAACCTAAATTCTTTAGCGTCAGTTATATTGATATTATGTGATTTAGCATTATCCATTTTGTTACTACTTGTTGTTAGTACTATTTTCTATCAAGTATGACTTGTTGACTTGGTATTATTGTTACCGAGATGCCTATTGTAAACCCACCCTAAACTTACGGTGTGTCCGAAATAATAGAAAAATGATCATAGGCTAATTGAGTAGCAATACGGCCACGTGGTGTACGAGACATATAGCCTTGCTGAATTAAATAAGGCTCTAGCACGTCCTCAATAGTATCTCGTTCTTCACTAATAGCGGCAGCTAAACTTTCAACCCCCACTGGACCCCCATCAAATTTCTCGATCATGGCTAATAGGAGGCGTCTATCCATATGGTCAAAGCCTCGTTTATCAACGTTTAGCATATTCAGTGCCTGATCTGCGATAGTCTGGGTGATACAACCATCTCCTTTCACCTCTGCGTAATCGCGCACACGCCGTAATAAACGATTAGCAATACGTGGGGTTCCACGGGAGCGCGCAGCGACCTCTTGCGCTCCAGCCTCTTCCATATCGACTCCCAACAAGCTGGCTGAGCGACCAACAATATGAGTGAGGTCTTGTATATTATAAAATTCCAAACGTTGCACAATACCAAATCGATCCCGTAATGGAGAGGTTAACAAGCCTGCACGAGTGGTCGCTCCAACCAATGTAAAAGGAGGTAAGTCAAGCTTAATGGATCTGGCTGCTGGCCCCTCTCCAATCATAATATCTAATTGGTAATCCTCCATAGCGGGATATAACACCTCTTCGATGGCAGGGCTCAGGCGATGAATTTCATCAATAAACAATACATCACCTGCCTGAAGGTTCGTCATTAAAGCGGCAAGATCACCTGCTTTTTCAATGACTGGCCCAGAGGTGGTCGTCAGCTGCACTCCCATTTCTGTGGCGATAATATTCGCTAAGGTGGTTTTACCTAATCCGGGAGGGCCAAATACCAAGGTATGATCTAAAGGTTCTTGTCGCTTTTTAGCCGCTTGAATAAAAATTTCCATTTGCTCTCGGACTTGTGGTTGCCCGATATAATCCGATAATGTTTTGGGACGGATGGCACGATCTTGAATATCTTCCTGCGGCTTAGCGACAGGAGCAATAATACGTTCGGCTTGTAAATTGTCTTTTTCTATCATGAATATAAACCTTATTAACACCTAGCAGGCTGTTGAAAAACTATTTACGTTGCCATTGCGGCGTTAAAAATTGGCTCAAAATGCTCATTTATCACACATAAACTCCGCTTTTTCGCCAATTTTTGCCTTGCACTGGCTGCCTCAATAACGTTTTTCAACAGCCTGCTAGTGTATTTTAGCTTGCAGACTTTAGCGATAAACGGATAAGCGCTTCACTATTTTGCGCTGACGGTTCTAATTTTTGTGCAGCACTGACCATTTGCGCAGCTTGTGTAGGTTTATAACCTAGTGCAATTAGAGCACTCTCGGCATCAGCCACAATAGCAGAAACTGACGAGAAGGATGTTGCCTCTACCTGAGCTGGTGTTATGTCTTGATCTTGGGGTGTCCCCCAATCAGCAAGCTTATCTTTTACTTCGATAATTAAGCGTTCTGCTGTTTTCTTTCCAACACCGGGCACTTTGACCAGTGCCGCAACATTATCACTCTTAACACAGTGAACAAATTCATCTGCTGGCATGCCTGATAGTATAGCTAACGCCATCTTAGGGCCCACACCATTGACTTTTATTAGCGTGCGAAATAATAGACGTTCTTCGTTGGTATAAAAGGCAAACAGTTGATGGGCATTTTCGCTAATGGATAAGTGAGTGTGAAGTACCACTTTTTCCCCAATTTCAGGTAATGGGTAAAAACTCGTCATAGGAGCCTGTACCTCATATCCCACTCCCCCCACATCTACTAATAAATAAGGGGCTTGTTTTTCTAATAATATCCCTGATAAACGACCAATCACACGATTCTACCTCTACGAAAATGTTTAGCTTGCGCTATATTCACCAGATGTTGATACGTATTGGCATGACATAAAGCAACCGCTAACGCATCCGCTGCATCCTCTTGCGGCATACCAGACAGACGCAGCAATTGCTTTACCATGTGCTGTATCTGGGTTTTATCCGCCGCACCATTACCCACAACCGATTGTTTGATTTTTTTCGCCTCATACTCTGCAACAGGAATATCACTATTAACAGCCGCAACAATAGCAGCACCTCTCGCTTGGCCTAGCTTTAGTGCAGAGCCCGCACTTTTGGCCATAAAAACCTGCTCTATAGCTGCCTGTTGAGGACAATACTCATCGATAACTTCACATAAGCTTTGATAAATAACTTTAAGGCGTTCAGGGAGCGGGTCATCTTTTAAGCGAATAACCCCACTAGCCACATATTCGTATCGGCTACCGACTGTATTAATAATGCCAAAACCCGTTTTTCTGGAGCCTGGATCTATTCCAAGAATGAGCGACAAAACAACCCCTTACTGTTTTTTTATCCAGTATCCTAGGTTATACCGCTGAGGTCAAGAAGGAAATAGTGTCTGGTAGGTGTAAAACTTTGTAAGGAGCTTATTGGCTACAATATTTCTTGCCTTACCTTATGCGCCACCTACCATTTGATTGACTGGCCTAAGAGCCTGTTCGCACTAATGGAATAGGTCCTATCTATTGGGTACTTACCCAAAAGATACAAGCAGTGACAAAAACAGCACATAACACTACTGCGGCAAAAGAATCGGCTTTAGCATCACCAGTTTCTTTTTTATACTCTTTGACAATCACATTTTTAACATCCGACCAGCTAGCATTATCATCCAGTTCGTTTAACAAAAGTGAAGCCGTATTTTTTGCTGACATAATAAAACCCTTTATCTATTTTTATTGTTATTCAAGATGAGGTAAAGCCCATGCAGTATAAACCTGACACCGATAATGATGCAATGCAGGCAATAGCAATGAATTAGCAGCTGTTCACACCTTGGGCTGCTGAAGATTATCACGCACCAATTCCATATGCACACGCAAATGGTACAGTTCATCGTGATAGGACAAAGGAATAGACTCGGCCATCAAACGATGATGCATTTTTTCTAATTGGTCCAGTAACCGCGCGCGCGCTTCATCGGATACATCATGCTTAATATGCAATTCAATATCTCTTAATTCTTCATACCATCGATAAATTCGTGAGCGTATCCGCCATCGGTATAAAATAGGCAGGATACGCATCATAGGGATTAATAAAGCAACCAGTGGAATTAAAAACACTTTTAACTGGTTAACTAAAACGGCCACCCAAAACGGTAAATACCGTTGTAACAGAGGTGGTCCATAGTCAAAATAACGCTTAGCATCGTTATCGATAGGAAAATCAAGGTAGTGCTCCGACGGAAATTGGCTAGGCTCTTCTAATATTCCACCTTCCTTATGCACTTGTTCAAATATTTGCATCAATAATGTGGCCAATGCCGGATGCATATTGTCTGTAGCAACAATGGTGGCTGCAGCACTGAGTAAATGGATATCGGTTTGCGGAATATTTTGTTGGAAATTAACCACACCTTGCGGCAACTGGGTTTCTGATAAAAATCGATAACGTTTGGTATAAGCTTTAGCACGCTCAAAATCAAATGGAGTGACAGAGGCTTCCATTAATAACTGCTGAACCAAGGGAGATTCCACCGATGATACCAAAAACATATAATCCAGCTCCCCTTCCAGCAACAACTGAGCTGCCTGATCACTAGAAAAAGCGACAAAGTTTGTGTTATCTGCTGTAATCCCATTGTTTTGTAATACCACTTCCGCCAATGCTCTTGTGCCACTACCTTGAGCACCTACAGCCACTTTCTTACCCAATAAGTCGGCAGTTTTAACAGACTCACCTACCACTGATGAAGACATAAACAACCACAGAGGTTCATAATAAACACTCGCAAGAGAAACCAATTGATGGTTATTATGAGCAACATTTTTATAGGCTTGTCCCGTTCCGCTTTGCACAAAAGCAATATCCACATCGCCTGATTGAAGGCGTTGAATGTTTTCAATTGAACCTTCTGTATGAACAATGGTTAACTCAATACCCTGCTCTGCCAATAGCGCTTTGTAACGTTTAGCATAAGCGACATAAGCACCTGATGAGCTCCCTGTTGCCATACTAATAGCAGTGGGAGGACTAGGTTTAACAAATTGGAAAGTAATTAAGAATCCAGCAAGGATAACGATGAACCCCAAACCAAAAACACGCAAATACTCTTTCATACATATAACCTTGTTATTCTTTTTATCAATGGTAATACCTATAAGCAATTAATTGGCTTATCTTAGTGAACGCTGTCGAGACAATGTGACCAACAATATACCACCCAATATCACCATTGCAGCAAACATAAATCGCGTAGTAATCACCTCCTGCGCAAAAATAACACCGCCTATTGCAGCAATCACTGGAACAAGTAGCTGAAGTACAGCCGCTTGTATACCCGATAATCCTTTTAAAGCGGCATACCAAATTGCATAGCCTAAACCGGAAGCAAGAGCGCCAGATAAAACGGCTAATACAAAGCCCTTAACCGATAGATGATAAGACTGAAACAAGAAGACCAAGCTAAGTCCAACGACAAACGGAATCGTCTTTAGAAAATTAACAGTGGTATCGCGCAATGGATCATTAGAGCTTGATCCCATAATGGTATACAAACCCCAAGCTATACCGGAAATTAACATCATTAAAAAACTTATTGTAGAGATAGGAGATTCCGAGGCACTATTGGTAGCACTGATACTTGGCGCCATAAGATAAATAAATCCTAAAATCGCACATATCATCCCCACCCATTCCAACAAGCCCAAGCGATGACCTTTAATAAGAGTAACAGTAATAATGGTAATTTGAACCGCTCCAAATAAAATAAGCGCTCCTACTCCAGTATCCAGAGAAATATAGGCAAAGGAAAACATCGCTGCATAAACAAATAAAGCGATTGGAGCACTCCAATTTTTCGTTGAAAGTAGTAGCTCTTTACCTATTGAATTGGAATGGTCCGCAAAATCAAACACTTTGCGATAGCGAAGACAAAGTAGCAGGTAAAGCATTATGACACCGGAAATTAAGCGGATAATGGTAAAGCTGGTTGCATCTGCCTCCTGTTCTCCTAATGCTAGTCGGCATAAAATTGAATTGCCAGCAAAAGCAAGCAATGCTAATGTAGTCAAAGAAAAGGTCTTAATGAATGGCGTTTGCATAAAACAACTTAAGGCTATTAGTGAAAAACGACTATATCACACAATATTTCACCATATGAGTACTGAATCGGCTTGCCCGCACAATCCAACAATCTCATGCAATGACTGCCGTTTATCTTCATTGTGCTTGCCTCTGGGTTTTACCCGCTCAGAACTAACAGAAATTGATGAAATGATTAAGCAAAGACCTCTATTGCAAAAAGGAGATGTCTTATATCGTACCTCTGATTTATTTGAACATATTTATGTGATTCGCTCAGGGTGTATTAAAACCGCCATTCTGACACCACAGGGAGAGGAAAAGATTACAGGATTTTATTTACCTGGAGACATTATCGGCATGGATGGTATTGATAATGAGCACTACAGCAACTCAGCAACCGCTCTTGATACAACCAGCGTATGCAAAATCCCTTTTGATCAAATAGAAGTGCTAGCAACCCAACTACCGTCTTTGCAACGGCATATGTTTACCATTATGAGTCGAGAAATTGTCTCGGACCAGCAAACAATGCTAATCCTCAACAAAAACAAAGCTGAAGCAAGAATTTGTGCATTCTTAATTAGCTTATCTAATCGCTTTCAACGACAAAACTTATCTGCTACGCGATGGACCTTACCCATGTCTCGAGGAGATTTAGCCAATTATTTAGGGCTAACCATAGAAAGTGTCAGTCGCGTATTCACAAAATTACGCAACCTACAGGTCATCAGTATCGATAAACGAGATATCACCATCAATAATATAGATCATCTACAAGCTGCCGCTAACATGCAAGATATGTAAGTGGCACAAAAAGTGATTATTGAACAACACTCTCTTTGGCGTAAACTTTAATGACTCTGCGTTGCTCAGCCTCTTTTTTTGCCTTTTCTGTATCGATACGAATATGCTTCTTGGCATAACGGGCGATGTAAAACATCATTACAAAAATGAGTGCCACAACAACTAAACTAAAAATAATTACACCATCAATATACATTGTATACACCTCAAGTACCGTTATTGATATCACAGTACTAGAGTAATCTATTGATACAAATCGATATTGATTAGAATCAAATTTTGGTCGTATCTTTTAGAAAATCACTTCAAGCTTAAGATCACAAATAAAACATTATCAATCTACTGATTAGGTAACTCTTTGGCCGCTGCCCATAGTTGAGAGGAACGATTACCCGTTCGACAATAGGCATGAATTCGTTTTCCTGTGGCCATAAGACTAGCAAACTCTTCTACCTGCGCTAGCTGCATTTGCCCTCCAGCAAAAGGAATATTAACAATTTGCAATCCTTTAGCCTGAGCCGCCTGCTCTATCTGTGAAAAAGGCGTCTGGTCTGCAGATTCATTATCAGGGCGATTGCATACAACAACTTCGACACCGGCTTTTACTAATACATCTAAATCATCAGCTACAATCTGGCCAGATACTGATATTTGATCATCTAATACGTTCATACTTATTTTACTCTTGTGGTTTAGTCATATACTTTCTCATAATAATGAGAATAAATCATAAATGTAAAAACTTTCTAAGTTGATGCCGCAGCACAAAGGTAACAATAACCCAGCAAATCAACGAATTCATTCCCACACTTTTAAGTATACGTACACTACTTTTCTTAAGGCGTGTATACAATTTTTTGCGTGTATCGATGGCCACATCAATCATCGTTGCCTTACGCAACGGAAGCATGGGTTTTAAGGCATTCTCAAGCTCTTGTGTATCGAGTAGATCAATATTAAGAGGTAGTTGGCTTTCATCACCTTTACGCACATCATGAATAATGTCATTTAGCATTTCTCGCGCTTTTAAACGCCCAAGTAGATAATCATGTTTACGAAAACGAACATCTAAAAAACCAAAAAATGACGCTATAGGAGAACCCGCCAATTCCGAATTATTGGCCGTTATAGTATAGATACGCATTTTATCTTTATTGCTCAAGCTGGCATTCACTTCCATGATTAAAATGGCATTTAACCAAACTGTTTTTTGCTGTTGCGTTAACGTTGTTCCTGTTGGCACATAACGCATAAAATTGTCTTCTGCTCGCCGCACATCTGCATCGTAATGGCTAGCGCCATTCTCTATACTATCTTGTGTTTGTGCATATAACATTTTGCAGAATTGGTTTGTCGTCAATGACATTGCCTTTAGCTCATCAACATCCGCCTGCAATACCACTTCCAATAATGATTGGGCACGCTGATGTAATTTATCTATATTATTATTGATGCTATCTGTCTGCACCCAATCCTGAAAACCGCTATTATTTAATATGCACTTGGTAATCTGTCCTAAAGAACTGATCATATTGGCCTTTTCTTCATCGAAGGTATAATCCGCTGTACTGGATTTCTTATGAGGAGAGATATAAAAATAATAACGTTTATCTGCATCAGCAACGCCTTTATCAACGCGCAAAGCTAATTCGCGAGCAAGGCCCAGAGGAGAGTTATTAAAAATACCACCGTCTGCGTAATTAAATTGTCCATCAAAAAGGCCATACCAACTTTTTGCACCTAGCCCTTTATAATCCTGACAATCCCATTGGCGTTGTACTTTTACTGGCCGAAAAGCCAAAGGAAATGCACCACAAGCCATGCCAGCGGTCATTAACTCTGACCAATAGGCCGGATTATCAGAATCCTTGTTAACAACACAAGTATAACGATCTTGATTACGAGTCTGCACAAATCTACCCTGAGCCAAGCCATCACTGCCTTGCGAAAATGTTGACAGTTCGTAATCAACACCGTTTAGATTAGACAAAGCCAAGCCCAACTGGATACTCTTTCCAGCAGCAGCATGGGGAATTACCTCTGGTGCATCCTTTTGATAACGAGTTAAAAAAACATATTTCGCATTGTTAGCAATGTGATTGGAGGATAAAAGAGACTTTTTAGGGTCATCGCCTAAGTCAGGGTTCAACAAGTCCGTGATATCTACACGGTTTACCCATATTTCATGCAAACAGTTCTCGTTAGGGGCCTCAAGTGCTGGACCATCAAAAAGTAATTTTTGTGCAATCATTGCCGCAGTCATACCGCCTGCGCTTGCCCCGCTAAGCACATCGATTTCAATTCGATTATCAGGGTTTGCTTGATTATGTTGTTTTACGGCATGGATAAGTTCGTAAACTGTTCCGGCTTCATAAGAGCCTAAACTGACAGCACCGGAGATAGCGATTGCTATTTTATGTGTCATAACTGAGTTCCTTATTAAAGACTGAAATATTCCAAAATCACTATTATTAAGTTAACTAGGGCCTATTCACACTAATTTTATAACGCCTGTTGTGACTAAAAGGGCACCACTGACGTGTTGCTCGTTGCTCATTTAAGTGTGAACAGGCCCCTTACAACTTAGCGTATGAGGCAAAAACCCTTGTCTCGCTTCCCCTAATGGGTTTATCGGGTATAAGCTGAGACAACAGTAAAGAAGCTAAAGCAATGCCAGCACCAATAATAAATACAAGGCTGTGACTATAAAGCCAAATAAGCCCTAAAATAGCTGGCAATACAACCGCTGCAATATGATTAATCGTAAAACTAACTCCAGCAGTAGAAGCAATATCCTCATGGCGAGCTATTTTTTGAAAATAGGTTTTAATCGCAATAGCAAATGCAAAAAAGAAATGGTCAACAATATACAAAATACCCGCTATGGTTGGATTATCAACAAAGGCATAAGAAGTAAAAACAACAACCAGCCCAACATACTCGATAGTTAATGCTCGCCGCTCACCTATAATGCCAATAATTTTACCAATCTTAGAAGCAAAAAATAAATTGAAAACATAATTTGCTAAAAACAATAATGCTATTGATGAAGCTGAATAGGAGAATTTTTCTACTAGTAAAAAACCAGCAAACACGACAAAGATTTGCCGACGAGCACCGCTTAAGAACGTTAATACATAAAACAGCCAATAGCTTTTACGCATCACTAAATGTTTGTGTTGTTCTGTCGCCGTAGAAAATGTAGGAAAGACCAAAGCAATCACAATAACAATGGTAATCCCCAAACCACCGAATAATGTATATATCGTCAAATATTCAACATTAAAATGCTCCAGCATTAACCACATAGAACCAAAAACTAAAATAGAAGCAGCTGCTTTAAGGGCTAATGATTTACCCATAAAATGCGCTGTTTCATCTTTGGGTACCCATTGAAGTGTTAGCGACTGATGAACCGTTTCAAAATAGTGAAACCCCACTGACATAATCACGGTTGTGATATAAAGCCCAACAATCGAGGGGAAATAGCCTGTTAAAAATACACCGATAGACAATGTTAATAGCGATAAGATCGCAAAGCGCTGCTCTTTAATAAACAATAATACCCAAACCGCTGTAAATGCTAAAAAACCAGGTACTTCCCGTAAACTTTGTAAAATACCTATCTCTTTGCCGGTAAAACCCGCTTGTTCTTGGCTAAAATTATTAATTAGCGCCATCCATGTGGAAAAAATCAATGGCATGACAAAAGCCATTATCAATAATAAAACAAAAGGGTTTTTCCAATCTTTGGGGACAGGCTGCATACATCACACTCAGTTGATAGATTACATAGAATAAAATAGTGGTAGCGAACAACTAAAGACAAAAAGTGACTTCTTTCGAACCTACCCTAGTTTTGAAGCCCAAATAGCCAGTTTATGTTTCATTGTTTGTTGCGAGACTTTGTCTTCAGGAATCGGCTGAATCACCTTATCGTGAACCAGTAAGCGATAAATATATTCTATTTTCTCGCTTGCAGAGTCTGTAGGTTCGAATTCAACTACCCCTCTTGCCTCGCCGTATTTCACACCTTCGGCAATCGCTTTTTTTACCAATTCTTTTTCATTTTTAATTTTTTTCATTATAAAAGCCTTGGATATTTGCACACATAAAAATAAGGCCGGAAAACTCAACATTAACCGGCCTTAGGTATGACTTACGCTTGCTTTGAATCCGATGATTTTTCAGCAAGCTTTATATTCAGTTCTCGCAATTGCTTGCGACTCACTTGCCCTGGAGCATCTGTCATTACACAGGCAGCTGTTTGTGTTTTTGGAAATGCAATCACATCACGAATGGAATCGCTGTTGGTCATTAGCATGATCAAACGATCGAGACCAAATGCGAGACCACCATGAGGCGGAGCACCGTACTGTAGTGCATCCAACAAGAAACCAAATTTCTCTTGTTGCTCGTCTTCATCGATACCCAACACTTCGAATACTGTCTGCTGCATCTTAGGGTCGTGAATACGAATTGAACCACCACCAAGCTCTGTACCATTAAGTACCATATCATAAGCCACAGACAGAGCATTACCTGGGTTTTCTTTTAGCTCCTGCGGGGAACATGATGGTGCTGTAAATGGATGATGCAAGGATGTCCAACCGGTTTCGGTCTCTTCAAACATAGGGAAATCAACAACCCAAAGTGGTGCCCACTCGCAAGTATATAGGTCTAGGTCTTCACCTAATTTACAACGTAAGGCGCCTAACGACTCAGAAACAATAGTCGCTTTATCAGCACCAAAGAAGATGATATCACCATCTTGAGCGCCCACACGCTCTAAGATTGCACCACGAACATCATTTGGCAAAAACTTAACAATAGGCGACTGTAAACCATTTTCTAAATCAGATTTATCATTGACTTTAATATATGCCAAACCTTTCGCGCCGTAGATGCCAACAAACTTGGTATATTCATCTATTTGCTTACGGGTTAATTTGTCATTCCCACCTTCGATTTTTAAAGCGGCAATACGTCCTTTCGGATCGTTTGCTGGCCCAGAGAAAACTTTAAAGTCTACCTCGGTCATCAAATCTTTAATATCAACCAATTCTAACGGAATGCGTAAATCTGGTTTATCAGAACCGTATTTGGCCATAGCTTCAGCATAGGGCATACGAGGAAAATCACCTAGTTCAACCCCCATATACTGACTAAAAATTCGGCTAATCATATCCTGAGTTACCGACATAATTTCTTCTTCATTCATAAATGAAGTTTCAATATCAATCTGCGTAAACTCAGGCTGTCTATCCGCTCGCAAATCCTCATCTCTGAAACATTTAGCAATTTGATAATAACGGTCAAAACCCGAGACCATCAATAATTGTTTAAATAGCTGTGGAGACTGCGGTAATGCAAAGAACTTACTTTCATGGGTACGCGAAGGAACCAAGTAATCACGAGCACCTTCTGGAGTCGCACGGGTTAATATCGGTGTTTCGATATCTAAAAAGCCATTTTCATCAAGGTAATTACGAATCGCGGTGGTAACTTTAGAGCGAATACGTAGATTATTTTGCATATCTTGGCGACGCAAGTCCAAGTAACGGTACTTCAAACGAACATCTTCACCCACCGTATTATGCTCATTTAATGGAAAAGGCGGTGTTTCAGCACTATTGAGAATCGTCAGCTCGGTTCCATAAACTTCAATTTCACCGGTAGGCATGTTTTTATTAACAGTTGCATCATTTCTAGCTCTTACTCTACCCGTGACTTGCAATACATATTCACTACGTACTTTATCCGCAAGCGCAAAATTTTCTTCACCATCAGGGTCAAATACCACTTGCACAATACCGTCACGATCGCGAAGATCGATAAAAATAACGCCACCATGGTCACGACGGCGATCAACCCATCCGCATAATGTGACGGTTTGATCAATAAAACTGGTGTTAAGCGCACCACAGTACTCACTGCGCATAGTCTATTCCTATTATTAGTTTAAATGGGTCAAGCAGCATGCCTGCTTAACTTAAATTCAGTTGTTTAAATTGGCGGAAATTATTTGATCGGCTCGTTATGGTTACGATGCTGACGAATCACCCGCTAAGTTTTTCTTCTTGCCTGACTTAAAATCAGTCTCATACCAACCACTGCCAGCTAAACGAAACCCCGCAGCAGAAATTTTTTTAGTCAAACTAGGTTGCTGACATTTAGGACAATCGGTTAGTGGCGCATCAGACATTTTCTGTAATGCTTCAAATTCGTGCTGACATTGAGCACACTGATATTCATAAATTGGCATTTCTAGGGCCTACGCTCTCATTTCACTATTTATCTGCGTTACCGCCAGTATTAGCGGGCGGCCGATTATACCTCACACACCTGTTGCCATAAACCTCAAAATACCCATTTTATGATGGATTGATAAACACCTTGAAGCATATATACAGCAATCAGAACAACGAATTACCTTATATTAGGCTTTTATTTGTACCAACCCCTAAAAAAATAGTCTTTTCCCTTGCTGACAACAGCATAATGCTTTATAAATTGCACCCATGTTGACCCTAGGAAGCTATATTTAAGAATCATAGCCTTTATCTAGACACGACACGACCCTACTCTAAAAATGAACTAAAAAGGAACAGACTATGGCTGCTAGTAAATCTGCTGCAAAAAAAGCACCTGCTGTAAAAAAGATTAAGGCTATTTCTGAGCGTCAGACCAAAACCCAAATGGTTGCTCAAATTGCTGAAAATACTGAACTGACTAAAAAACAAGTTCAATCAGTATTGGATGAGTTAAGTGATGTTATTGAAGGCCACATTAAAAAACGTTCATGTGGTGAATTCGTACTTCCTGGCTTAATGAAAATTGTTACCGTTAAAAAGCCGGCTCGTAAAGCACGTAAAGGGATCAACCCATTTACAGGCGAAGAAACCACATTTGCAGCCAAGCCTGCTACTAATACGGTTCGTATTCGTCCGCTTAAAAAGCTTAAAGACATGGTTCTTTAAGAGCTGATTGCTTTTTAGCTATAACCTGTTGAGATGGAGGCCTCTCCATCTCAATCCTAAGCATTTATACATTACCCTCTCAGTAAATCGAATATATCTCCCGCTAGCATTGTTTTCACCTGTACCTTACCAGTAATCTCTCTTAAAATAGCAGCCTTTTAATACAAATATGACACTACCACGACTCTGAATGAATAGAGTCCCTGTAATCATGAAGCATAGGAATCACCATTCATGCGCGCTAGCCGTTTTTTAATATCCACCCTCAAAGAAACCCCTGCTGATGCCGAAGTTATTAGTCATCAATTGATGCTACGTGCCGGACTTATCCGTAAACTAGCCTCCGGTCTGTACACTTGGCTACCCTTAGGCTTGCGGGTACTGCGTAAAGTTGAAGGTATTATTCGTGAAGAAATGAACAGTGTGGGCGCACAGGAAGTCCTTATGCCTGTCGTACAACCTGCTGAGTTATGGCAAGAATCTGGGCGCTGGCAGCAATATGGCCCTGAATTACTACGCATTAACGACCGTCATCAACGTGACTTTTGCCTTGGTCCAACTCACGAAGAAGTGATTACTGATTTAATCCGCAATGAAATTAACAGTTATAAACAACTGCCTGCGACCTTCTACCAAGTACAAACAAAATTCCGTGACGAAATACGTCCTCGATTTGGCGTTATGCGTTCGCGCGAGTTTATTATGAAAGACGCTTATTCTTTTCATGCAGATCAAGAGTCATTACAAGAAACTTACGATGATATGCATCAAGCTTATTGCAATATTTTTGAACGCATTGGTTTGGACTATCGCCCAGTATTGGCAGACACAGGCTCGATTGGTGGCTCAGGCTCGCACGAGTTCCATGTGCTTGCCAGCAGTGGTGAAGACGATATCGCATTTAGTAATGCGAGTGACTACGCCGCTAATATTGAGTTGGCACAGGCTATCACCATAGAAGAAAGACAAGCGGCCACTTGCGAGCTTGAACGAGTAGAGACGCCTAACCAACATAGCATTGAAGAAGTTTGTGCCTTCTTAAGCATAACAGCAGAGCAAACAGTTAAAACACTGATTGTTTTAGGCGAAACAGAAGAAGACTCTGATGAACAACCTCTTATCGCATTAGTGCTTCGCGGGGATCATCAATTAAATGACATTAAAGCAGAAAAGCTTATTGGCGTTGCCGCGCCATTAACGTTTGCCTCTGAGGAGCAAGTTAAAAATACTATCGGTTGTAATGTCGGCTCTATTGGTCCTAAGGACTTGTCGATAAAAACCTATGTTGACCATAGCGCTAATATCCTGAGTGACTTTGTTTGTGGTGCCAACGAAGATGGCATTCACTATACGGGTGCCAATTGGCAACGAGACATTACTCAGGCAGAAGCGGTTGATATACGTAATGTGGTTGTTGGCGACCCAAGCCCTTGCGGTAATGGCACTCTGGAAATTAAACGCGGTATCGAGGTAGGTCATATCTTTCAGCTCGGCACTAAATACAGCGATGCGATGAATGCTAATGTGCTCGACGTTAATGGAAAATCACAAACCATGATTATGGGCTGTTACGGCATAGGTGTGACGCGAGTTGTCGCTGCAGCTATTGAGCAAAATCATGATGAGAATGGCATTATATGGCCAGCATCTATTGCTCCTTTCCAAATTGCTTTAATCCCTATTAATGCACACAAATCACCCGCCGTCGCAGAAAAATGTGAAGCTTTATATCTTGAACTAGAACAAGCGGGTTACGATGTGATCTACATGGACGAAGCTAAAGCTAGATTAGGTGTTATGCTAGCGGATACAGAACTTATGGGTATTCCACACCGTCTAGTCGTAGGCGATCGAGGTCTAGAAAACGGTAGTATCGAATATAAGGGTCGTAGTGACAGTGATAAACAAGACATCCCTGTAGACGATGTATTATCGTTTTTAAATACACTATAAACGGCTTATGTTTTTAATATTCACTCTAACAAAAGCGACCACCGCCTTAATTGTTAGAGTGAGTATTTTTCTAATTGCTGTTGTTTTATATTCTCATAGCGTCATCGCCAAGCCTGATATAGTTGATGATTCATTAAGGCAAGCACTATCCCAAGCGATTAATAATTCCACCAGCTTTGATGATCGATATGATGCCGAAGTATGGCTAGTGGCTATGTCAACAAAACTCAAACCTTATATTAGTGACCCTAAAGAACGTATCGCACTATTAAAAAATATTCACCATGCGGCGTCTAATGCTGAATTAGAACCTGAACTTGTTTTAGCGGTGATACAAATTGAAAGCTCCTTTAACCCCTATGCAGTATCACGTGTGGGAGCTCAAGGCTTAATGCAAGTTATGCCTTTTTGGAAAAAAGAAATTGGTCGGCCTGACGACAACCTAATTAACAGTATCACTAATCTACGTTACGGCTGCGCGATTCTCAAACATTATTTGGAAAGAGAAAAAGGCCATTATGCTAATGCCTTAGCACGCTATAACGGCAGCTACGGAAGTTACAAATACTCACGCAAGGTAATGGATGCTTGGTTGGAATATTGGAAATCATAATTCCATAGTCATTCGAGGTTAATAAGAGATTTCTATTAAACAATTACAAAAACATCGCTGCTGCACTGGCTGCCAGTGTCATTAAGAATAAAAACCATTTCATCACTTTTTGACTCACATTAAGCGATATTTTTACTGCGATAGCCGCTCCAGTCATTGTTCCGGCAGCTAATAACAAGCCAGGCAACCACAATACCAAATCATCAAGAATAAAAATAACTAATGCGACAAAGGTAAACGCTACAGTACATATAAGTTTTAAGGCATTACTTCTTACTAAATCATAACGCAGTGTTCCAGCCATTGCCGTGATGAGCAAAAAACCCACCCCTGCTTGTACAAACCCACCATATATCCCTGCAAAAAATAAAGCCAACCATGCCTGTGGACGTTCATTCACCCGATAGGTTGGCGTGCCATCTGGCGGAGCTATGACTGTGGGGAAAACAAGAATAATAAAGGCAACGCTAAT
Organism: Candidatus Endobugula sp.; assembly: GCA_020628895.1. GTDB lineage: Bacteria > Pseudomonadota > Gammaproteobacteria > Pseudomonadales > Cellvibrionaceae > Endobugula. The sequence goes on along the minus strand of JAHDEM010000033.1, from coordinate 3,444 downwards.
CATGGTGCCCAAAAGCAAGGGCTTAAGATAGGTTGTTGGCAACACCGCCGCTAGAATCGCACCAATACCACCACCTAAGAGGCTGGGCAATAAGATGGGCAATACATCGGTAGAATCTATTTTTTGATGCTTTTTGTAGCCTTTAATACCAACCAGGCATTGTAAAAAAACACCGACTCGGTTAGTCGCATTAGCTACATCAGCGGGCATGCCCGTTAACATCAATGCAGGCAGTGTAAGATTGGAGCCACCTCCTGCCAGCGTATTAATAATACCCGCCAGAAAGCCTGTTGCAATAATAATACTGACGGTAAATAGAGAGAGCTCCATACTTATCTTCTAGCCTTAAAATGAAAGATACCAGGGCCTGTTAATACTAATTCAATACCCACTGCCGGAGTCACTTTTTCCTTCTGGCAAGGCAGAAGGAGTAAAGTTTAGTGATTCTAAATGAGCGACTGATAACGCAGTCAGAGGAAAAAGTGGCCCGGCCCGAAGGGTTGTGCCCCAAAACGCACCATTCTGCGTTATTCGTCGCTCATTTGGAATGACCAAACTACACTCCTCATGCCTTGATTGGCACGTTTTGGGTCACAACAGTGGGCATTGAATTAGTGTTAACAGGCCCTAGGATGCAAGTATGAGATTACAAGGTCAAGTGGGGTTAGATAAGTTTATTTAATACTTGTGTTAATTCTTCTACAGTATCATCAGGAAAAAGTAACAATAAATCACAATTAAAGGGGTGATCTTCTATGTGGTAATTAATTTCAACACTTAACAGTTGATGAGAGTTTTCGATCTGATCCATATGGATAGATTCTAAGGGAACATGCAAACTGTTAATGCTAGGAGAATCAACATCAATAGCATTCTCGATCATTTCGCTAAAGCGATCAAAACAAGTGTTGTTAATAGTTGTACATAAATCATATAACAAGCTTTTTAAAGCGTCATCATTAGCGATTGTCCTTCCAGTAAAACGAGCTAGATCTTCAAGACTTTCATCGTTAATCACAATCAGTGCATAACAATTTAAGCCGCTAAATTTAAACATTTGGCTAATTGATGATAACTTTTCATAGCCTTCCACTTCCTTTAGAGAATCGACTAAGTCACCAGAGTCTACACAACGAATACACGGAATAGGTAAGTGAACAAAAGTATCTGTGAAGTTAGCTAGAGACTCAGCTGCAGCTCCCATCGCCACATTGGTAATTTCTTGTAAACAATCACGTTGATCTTCATTTAAAGGTAATGCCATGCCCATAGGATCTACTCTTTATCAATCAATTTTGTTCTTTAGTCATCAGGTACAAAAGGAAGGAATAATATAGACTCTAAATATAGCTAGCCCATCAGGCCATATTGAGTCAGTACCTGGCTCAACTTCTCTTTATTGACTGGCTTTTTAATAAAATCAATAGCCCCCATTTTCATCACTCGATCACGGGCCTCTGGCTGTATATCACCGGATATAACAACCACCATGGCATTTAGCCCTTCATTAAATACATGTTCTAATACACCATAACCATCCATTTCCGGCATCGTAAGATCTAAGAAGACCATTTCACCTTTGCCTTCACGAATAGCTGATAACCCTTCCACTCCATTAGTCGCAAAAGTTATATCGACATCCCAGTCTTCAGGTAAGGAACGTGCCACCTGCTTACGAGCCATATTAGAATCATCACAAATTAATAGCGGTATTGTCATAAATCTCACACAATATAATCAGTTCGTTTATTCACTTTGGTCAGAGCACTATCTCAAGAAACTCTCTAAACTCTCTAAACTCTCTAAACTCTCTAAACTCTCTAAACTCTCTTTTGTTAAGTATAGACATAAATATTGAATCGCCAGTAAATTTTTGTTTTTCTTAGTGATTAGGTGTTTTCTGCCAATTACACAGGCAAGTTATTGATAAACCGTATAAAATGGCGCTTAAGACTTATAACAGATATGACTAAGAAACAAAAAAATCAAGGAATAACAGCATGGTTACCATTTATCACAACCCACGATGTTCAAAATCACGCCAGACATTAGCCCTGATTGAAGAACAAGGTATCACCCCCACCATCGTACAATACCTAGATACACCGCCTACAGTTGATGTTCTGGCAGAACTACTCGATAAACTGGGCATGAGCCCAAGAGACATCATCCGTAAAGGAGAAGATGCGTATAAAGAGAACAATGTGAGCAATACGGATTTATCTGATGAAGAACTTATTGCTTTGATGGTCGAATATCCTAAATTAATTGAGCGGCCTATTGTTGTTAAAGGCAACAAAGCAATATTAGGGCGACCACCTGAGAACGTATTATCATTACTATAATCTAGTAGCCCACAACGACAAACAAAAAACAACGTTCACAAGATGCCCTTTTATGAATAACCCTTATATTCTTATCCTATACTACAGCGCCAACGGCAGCACCGAGAAAATGGCACAACAACTTGCACGAGGTGTGGAGAAAACAGGATTAGAAGCACGGTTACGCACCGTACCCAAAGTATCTAATGTATGTGAATCAACCGCACCACCTGTGCCAAACGACGGTGCTATTTATTGTACACAAGACGATTTACGCAACTGTAGCGGCTTACTCTTAGGGAGTCCTACGCGCTTTGGCAATATGGCTGCCCCTCTGAAATATTTTTTAGATAGTACCAGCACCCAATGGCTTAATGGTGACCTTATTGGCAAACCTGCTGCTGTATTTACATCAACAGGCAGTATGCATGGCGGACAAGAAAGCACACTATTAACCATGATGTTGCCATTACTACATCACGGCATGTTAATTACCGGACTGCCCTACAGTGAGCCTGAGTTAATGAAAACCCAAACTGGAGGCACTCCTTATGGCGCCTCTCATTTATCTGATAGCACACACAATACTCCATTAAGTAATGATGAAAGCGCACTTTGCCATGCTTTAGGGCAGCGCGTTGCCCTCTTATCCAAACAACTAAAATCCTAATATACATTGTACGAGATCATATTCTGCATGCCTAAATTACTGCTTACCCAAGATAAGAAAACGAATCGTATACTGCTATTTACCTATTTCAGCTATATTGGATTATTAATCTTGCTAACATTTACTTTTATCCAAAATGACGATCACTCATGGAAACTCTGGGCATTTCAGATGATCCCACTATTGTTAGTACTACCGGCGATGCTAAAAAGGTATTACCGAGCACATAGCTGGTTATGTTTTATTATTTTGGCTTATTTTACTGCTTATGTTGTCGAAGTGGGTTCACCGCTAGCAGAACTCACTGACTGGATAGGATTACTTTTTTCTATAGGGGTATTTACTGGCGCAATGATGTCGAGCCGCCAATTACAGCGCATCGAGCCAGAGTGATAGACACAGCTACAGCTGCAACACTTGTTTAACAAATGGAATGGTCAGATGACGTTG
>JAHDEM010000091.1 GCA_020628895.1 Candidatus Endobugula sp. | reverse complement strand
TCTCGGCAACGCCTGTAAGCCAGAAGTTATCCGAGGTTAATCAGAGGTGCCTATAGGTATAAAAAAGCCGGGGCAAGCCCCGGCTTATGACTCAATAGTCTACGCCATGTAATGAGCGCCACGATAAACGTGATCACATACAACGTGCTTAAGGTTAGGCAACTTGATGTATCTGATACCACGGTAAACCTTCTCTATACGATCATGTTTAACTGTAGTATTTTTATCGCCGTCTTTCGCGTATTTAACGCCTCTATATACATAATATTGTGTCATAACACTTCTCCTTAGAAATTAAGTAGAAAAATCTAGCAAAATTTCATTAATAGGGATCAGTGGACTTTTAACGCATGCTCAATGCGTGGTATTTTACGCATACCAATACGTAACATTAATTCTATCACGACAAACCACTATGACAAGTCGCTTTCAGTTAAAAAAATTATTTTCCGAGGAAGAGCTCACCATTTTGGTGCAAAACTTTGGTTTTAAACGCATGGATAACGAGGAAATTGAACATGCCATTCAAACCGCTTTTTCGGATTATATTATCGCTGCATTATCAGAACTCAATGGTAATGCTGAAGAAAATAAAAAACTATACATTGAAGCGGCCTACCATCTCGAAAAAGCCAGTAAACTTCTAGAAGGTATGCCACACCCAGCAGGAAAAATGTCTTTTCGTTTGGGCAATATGATCGACACACTTCATAAACTCACTGAAGAGCGAATCAACCTAGGTGCCGAAAGAGCGAATCGTTTTATGGAAAAAAATCTTGTCAGAAAATTACGTGACTTGTGGATTGTTAATACCGCCACACCATTTCACCCCTACGGTGACGACTCAGGAAAAAATCCAAGAGATTTTATTTTGCAGTGTTTTTTTGCTGCGGCAAAACAATTTCCTGAACTCACGTGGTTTCAAGATGTGAACGAGGCCATTGCTGACTCACTGATCAAGAGCATTAAGCGTTAATCACTTTACTTTATATCACATAACATCTTGACTAATGGTTTTTGCGGCTAATGCACCACCGGATAAAGCAGTTACCACACAAGGGAATTGCTTATTACAAATATCACCAGCGGCATAAATATTGGGGATGTTAGTACGGTTACTTTCATCAACAATAACAAAGCCCTGTTGATCGCATTGCAATGACTGACCAATACCGGAGGAAATAATCGAACACATTTCTTCAGAGTTTGGCTGATAACCTGCCAACACATGTATTTTATCGACTAATAATTCTTTCTGGCCAAACGACACAGACAAACGATGACTCTCTCTATTTTTTGCTGAATTAACAACAGAGACACTAGTGATTTTTGAAGATTCAAACAAAGAAAAATTCGGATGACCAATCACTTTATCAGTAAATTTAGTTTGTGCTTTTGGTATTGAACGAGACACCATAAAAACTTGGCAGTTTTTTTCTAATAACATCAATGCATTTTCAAAAGCGTTATCACCCGCACCGACAATAACAATACGTTGACTATCTAAGCTTTCGATATCGTTAAAACAATAAGGGCCTTCGACAATATATTTTTCCGCAACAGCATCTAAGCCATCGCAAGCTAAAACATCACGACCTCGATAACGAGTGCCATTAGCCAGAATAATTGCTCTACAGGTAATAACTTGCGATTCACCATTAATAGTGACACTTATATCAAAACCAGTATCGGAAACATTATTAACTGGCTGCATATATACAAGCTCACAACCAACATGTACTTCTATAGACTCACTATCGATATGCTGCTGGAAATGCTTAGCAATACCCACTCCCGTGGAATCTAACTGCCCCAAAACCCAATCGTTGGGCAAAAAATTAAAATTTTGCATCCCACCTGTACGTGGCTCCTTTTCAAGAACCACGGGCATAAAACCTAAATTTTTTAACCACAGAGCCGCAGACAATCCTGCTGGCCCACCACCAATCACCACCACTTTGTTATTCTTCATCGCCACAAACCTACTACATCAGTAAACATTGGGGAGCCATCGAGATAAGCTGGCCACGCCAAACAAAATCAATAGGTTCTACAACAGGCTCGTGATCGGCTTGCGCACAAAAAGACTCCCACATCGACTTATAAGTTATTTGGCTAACCGGATGACATTTATCGGGATAAATATCAGCAAGAGGGCGTAATACATAAGCGCAAGAAAGAATATCTGCACGAGGCAAAATAAAATGATGGTTTTCGCCCACCACTTCACCCACGTAATCATCAAACAGTAACAGATCAATGTCCATGCTAACAAAAGATTGACGACGATCTCTGCCACATTCACTCTCGATATTTTTTAAAATACTGACGGCATCGAGCAGTGACCTTTGCGTCGAGCAAGCAGCAACAACATTGTAATAATTAACCGCTTCTTCTTGTCCCAAAGCTTGGCTTTCGTAAACGGGAGATAGTTCTAAATGATCAAAGTAACGATCTAGCGCTTCGAATGCTTGGCGCAAGCTGGCTTCTCGTTGGTAATTGGTTCCTAAGCTCATCACTAACTGATGGGTCATTACAACTCCCACTATTCAAATACAAATATTGGTTTAGCTATACATTATTGTTTGTTGGTCAATTTATTGATCGGCAACAGATGTAATATCTCGTTCAATCTCAACACCTACGCTGGATACATTATTTAGCACATCCATTTTACTGACTGAGAAACGCAACCAATCCACCGAAAAGTTTTTGAGAATAAGTCCAGCAGCCGATTCGGCTAAGGACTCAAGCAACTCGAACTCTTCGTCTTGGATCAGTTTTGTGACGGCTGCACACACTGCCGAATAATCAATCGTATGTTGCAAATCACCATCGCTAGCCGCCAAACGAATATCAGTAGCCAGCTCAATATTCACTAACAACGTTTGCTTAGCCACGCGCTCCCAATCGTATAGACCAACAATGGTTTCTATACGCAAGTCTCGAATAAAAATCTTATCCATAGTATTACCTCAACACGCTTCTAATGTATCTAAAGGCCATCGAGGAGTGACTTTTACAGACAGACCATCGGATTGATCGGCTAACAATCTCTGACACCCCGCATAAGCAATCATGGCACCATTATCGGTGCAGAATTCATGTCGAGCATAAAACACTTTGGATTGAATTTTCGCCAAAGCGCTTTCCAAACGACGACGCAATAATGTATTGGCTGAGACGCCACCCGCAATCACTAATGTATTTAACTTTTCCTGCTCAAGGGCTCTGCGGCATTTTATGACCAACGTGTCGACCACGGCAGCTTGAAAAGCACAGGCGATATCAGCGCAGGTTTGATCATCCGGCAAGCCATTAGATTGTGCATGTTGAGTCACGGTATTCAGCGTATAGGTTTTCAAACCACTAAAACTAAAATCCAACCCCGGCCGATCCACCATAGGACGAGGAAATACAAAACGCCCTTCTTCACCCTGCTCCGCCAGCTTAGCAATCAATGGACCACCAGGATAATCTAAGTCCATCATCTTGGCTGCTTTATCAAAGGCTTCACCCGCTGCATCATCTAGCGACTCACCCAACAACCGATACTGACCAATACGATCAACACGAACTAGCTGGGTATGACCACCAGAAACCAATAGAGCAACAAAAGGAAACGCCGGAGGGTTTTCCTCCAACATGGGCGCCAACAAATGCCCTTCCATATGGTGCACACCAATGGCAGGAACACCCAAGGAAAAAGCCAACGCTCTTCCTGTGCAAGCACCTACCATTAAAGCCCCAACCAAACCCGGCCCTTTGGTGTAGGCAACCGCGTCGATATCCTGTTTTTCCAAACCGCATTCGGATAATAATTCTGCCACCAATGGCAACAACTTACGCACATGGTCCCGTGAGGCCAACTCCGGCACAACACCCCCATACTCGCTATGCAATGCCACCTGACTATACAAACGGTGGCCTAATAACCCCTGCTGACTATCATAGAGCGCTACGCCCGTTTCATCACATGAGGTTTCGATACCTAAAATACGCACAAACAACCCTTACTAGACGATAAGATGAGTATAAACAGGCCTTAAGATGCCTGATTTGCCGCTATCATACCAGAGACACCACCGATAAATGAAAAAACCCCTGTAAACACTTGAGATCGACCGCACGAGTGTGTAGAATTTGCGCCCCTTGCACCTATAGCCAGAATTGCTGCTATGCTAAATACGCATAATGCAGCACGAAGCTACGAACAATACAGCGATCGTAGCAAGCTATATAAGGTTGCCAAACCAACGGTAACAACGCAAAGACAAGATTAAGACAACTATTGATTAAACCGAATAAAACAGGGTTAACTATGCCTTTTGTAAAACTAAAAGAAAACGAGCCATTTGATATTGCTCTACGTCGCTTTAAGCGTTCATGCGAAAAAGCAGGCGTTTTGGCTGAAGTTCGTCGTCGCGAGCACTACGAAAAGCCAACAACTGTACGTAAGCGCCAAGCTGCTGCTGCCGTTAAGCGTCACGCTAAAAAGGTTCAGCGCGAATCACGTAAGTTCCAACGTTTATA
>JAHDEM010000090.1 GCA_020628895.1 Candidatus Endobugula sp. | reverse complement strand
AACAGCAGAAAAATAATACCAATGCGTGAGATTTCACTAATCAGATCGACTTCGGTTAACAACTTAAGACCGTAAGGTCCAAAAAGGGCGCCTAATACGATATAGGCAACAAGCAATGGTTGCTTCGTATACAGTGCCAAAGTTGCAATAATGGCCGCGCCACTAAAAATAAGAAAGAATGATTGAAAAAGACTACTTTCCATAGACTACTTAATGACTTTATTATTAAATTTAAAATACTGTAATAAACAGTGTAACAGCTAGCGGGTAGTTTTTCAGCAAATTGCAAAGATAGGTTACCATCACACTCGTTAAACTCTAATGGCTAACACAGTGTGATGGTGAAGGTTTGACTATGCACGGCGACGGAAAAGCGGTACTTTTTGACTTGCGTCTGTTTGATAACCATCGGTAAAGTCATTTAAAGAGTGAACGGCTTGTTCAATATCGATATCGTCATCCAGATCAAACGCATTGATACCGCATCGTTTTAAGTAGCATAGTTGGTCGCGAATAACATGGCCCAATGCTCTTACTTCGCCCTTGTATGAATATCGATCTCGTAATAGACGAGCAATAGAAAAACCTCTCCCATCCATAAATACAGGAAAATCAATCCCGATGATAGGTAACTCTTGTAAATCACCTGCAAGAGAGGCAGGATCTTGGTCGTTCTTTAACCACACTCCAATGTTGCCACGTGCAATCAGCGCTGCTTTTTGTGCTTCCCAAATTTCCAGAGAAACTAATAATTTTCCTTCTGGCAAAGAAGACCCAGCGTCCTCAACAATTAGCCACTCATTATCAATAATTTGGCCGTCTTTAATGATTTTTGGATTATTTGGCATATACACGCTCCTTAAAGGGGGCCATTCCAACTCGTCGATAAGTATCTACAAATAATTCATCGCCTTGACGGTTTTCAACAAATACATTGAGGATAGTAGCAATCACATCGGGTACATCCGCTTGGCTAAATGCTGGACCTAATACTTTACCAATAGCCGCATTTTCGTAAGAGCGACCACCTAATTGGACTTGGTAAAACTCTTGGCCTTTTTTATCTACGCCTAACACGCCGATGCTGCCAATATGGTGGTGACCACAGGCATTCATACAGCCGGAAATATTAAGATCGATATCACCCAAGTCATAAACATAATCCATATCGTCAAAACGTCGTTGAATGGCTTCAGCAATAGGAATCGACTTCGCATTGGCTAGTGAACAGAAATCTCCACCAGGGCAGCAGATCAAATCCGTTAATGTGCCAATATTTGGGGTTGCAAAACCAGCGGCCTTAGCTTCTTCCCAAAGGGCAAATAGATCGTCTTTTTTAACATCGGCTAAAACTACATTTTGGTCGTGTGTGGTGCGGGCTTCGCCTAGACTATATTTGTCTGCTAGGTCGGCAATAATATCTAATTGGCGATCCGTAATATCGCCAGGAGCCACACCTGTTGGTTTTAACGACAAGACAACCGCGGCATATCCAGACACTTTGTGAGGGAACAAGTTGCGTGTTATCCATTTTTGGAAAGCCACATGTTCACCCGCTAGATGTTCAACACGTGCTTGCGCAGGTTCATCGTCGATCACATCATAATTTGGAGCCGTGAAAAAACTTTTACAACGATCAATTTCTTCCTGTGTCAGAGTTGCTTCAGTATCTTTTAAGAATTGCCATTCGGCTTCTACTTTTTCGGTAAAGGCTTCTGCTCCCATAGCTTTAACTAATATTTTAATACGTGCCTTATATTTGTTGTCACGTCGGCCGTATAGGTTATAAACACGCAGAATCGCTTCTAGATAGGTGAGTAGGTGTTTTTCAGGTAAAAACTCGCAAATAACGGAGCCGATAACCGGTGTTCTACCTAGGCCGCCGCCAACCATCACGCGAAAGCCCACTTCGTCATCAGCATTCTGGATAACGCGTAAGCCAATATCGTGCACTTCTGTTGCAACACGGTCATGATCGGCTCCAGTCACCGCAATTTTAAATTTGCGTGGTAAAAATGCGAATTCTGGATGGAAAGAGGACCATTGGCGAATCACTTCACAATAAGGTCTTGGGTCGATTTCTTCATCAGCAGCAATGCCAGCAAAAGGGTCAGAGGTGGTATTACGAATACAGTTACCACTGGATTGTGTCGCATGCATTTCCACTTCAGCAAGTTCTGCAAGAATATCGGGTACATCCGCTAGATCTGGCCAGTTTAATTGGAAATTCTGACGAGTACTGACATGGGCATAGCCTTTGTCATAGTCTCTAGTGATACGGGCTAAACGTCGTAGCTGGGTACTATTAATCATCCCATAGGGAACGTTAATACGTAACATGGGCGCTAAACGTTGAACATATAAACCGTTTTGTAGGCGTAAAGGCAGGAATTCCTCCGCTTTTAAATCGCCAGCCAAGTAACGCTCTGTTTGGCCACGAAACTGTGCGATACGCTCCCGAATTATCTGATGGTCATATTGATCGTACTGATACATAACTACCTAGTTTTTGCTGTTAATGGAAAGACAAGAGATTATTTTTTATACGATAGAACCACGTTAGGCACCTTTCATGCCCGCTTTAAGGCTATCTTTAAACTCGTTCTAAAACAGCCGCGCAGAATACACCAAAAAGGCTTTATCTGCGAGGATTGTAAAGACCATTTAAGAAAAAGGTTATAGCATCAGGCTATAACTAGGGGGCACGGGATTATTCTATTTATTATTTTTAAAAAACAATAAACAGAATAACCATCGAGTGACTATATCGTTTCCGTCAGGCAAAATAGCGCGCGATTACAGAATGTCACCATTTAATAGGAACAAAAATGATAGCCACCTACGATGTAGTAACCCCATTATTTGAGCAATTTGTCGATACACAGACGCCTCCAGAGGTGATTGCCGATGGTTTTACATGGGTTGAGGGGCCAGTATGGTTTGATAATGGATTGTACTTTAGCCATATTCCGGCAAAAAAGCTGTATCGCTGGGATAAAATAAATGGTTTATCGGTGGTTATTGCCGATACGGATTTTGCTAACGGCAATACGACCGATGTTAAGCAGCCGCATATTATCTCCTGTGAACATGGTGGACGACGCGTACTGCGAAGAAAGCAGCCTATAAGTAGTGAGAACAGCGAAGTGGTTGCTAGCCATTTTAAAGGTAAACGACTGAATTCACCTAACGACGTGGTGGTTAAGTCCGATGGCACTATTTGGTTTACAGATCCGCCTTACGGCATATTATCCAATAACGAGGGTTATCAGGCCGATAGTGAGATTGGCAGTAATAATGTGTATCGCGTAGACCTTGATGGCACAGTGCATTGTGTGGTCAGTGATTTTGAAAGGCCTAATGGACTAGCGTTTTCTCCCGATGAGAAAATACTCTATGTAGCCGATTCTGGATCCATATCGGGTAGTGATTTCCCTCCAATTGTTGACCATAGCAAGCCCCATCACATACGTGCATTCGATGTGCATAACAATACATTAAGTAACAGTCGAGTCGTAACCGATGTTGAACCCGGTGTGCCCGATGGTTTTCGGGTAGATACCCAAGGTTATCTATGGGTGAGTTCAGCAGATAGTTTGCGTTGTTATTCTGATCAAGGCGAGTTAATAGGGCGTATTGTATTACCCGAGGTGGTATCGAATTGTTGCTTTGGTGGAGCTGATGGGTCCGATCTGTTTATTACGGCAAGTAGTCGAGTTTACCGCGTGCGAACCAATAGGCAAGGTGCTGAAAGTTTATACCGTTCGTAAAGACAGGTTGATAGTAGATACTTTGTATGATTTTCAAAGTATCTACTGTAATGAATGGATATTAAGCTTCAACGAGCTCCGCATTATGATAAACGTTTTGCACATCGTCTAAATCATTTAGCATTTCAAGAAATTTTTCAAACATTTCCACATCTTCGCCAGACACTGGCGTCGTGGTTTGTGGGATAAATTGAATTTCATCCACATCAAAATCAATCCCTTCAAAGGCATCTGCCAATGCTTGTTTGGCCTTAAAGTATTCAGTATGTGGAGCAAATACGGTGATTTTACCGTCGTCACTTTCAATATCGGTAACATCCACATCAGCCATCATCAGAGCTTCTAGTGCTGCTTCTTCGTCATCGCCAGCAAATACCAAAATGGCACAGTGGTCAAACATATGGCTAACACTGCCTTGAGTACCAATTTTACATTTGGTTTTTGTAAAGCAAACGCGCACATCACCAAAAGTACGATTCGGATTATCGGTTAAACAATCAACGATCACCATGGTGCTACCAGGGCCATAACCCTCATAACGGGCCGTTGCAAAATCTTCACCACCGCCGCCTTTGGCTTTATCAAGGGCTTTTTGAATCACATGGCTAGGAACTTGGTCTTTTTTAGCGCGATCCAGCATACTGCGAAGGGCAAGATTACCTTCTGGGTCGACCCCACCGGCTTTTGCACATACATAAATTTCTCGTCCGTACTTACTATATACCTTGGCTTTTGCATCCGAGGTTTTTGCCATTGACTCTTTGCGGTTTTGGTAGGCTCTGCCCATTATTCTATTCCAGTTGATTGTGTAAAACGTGAGATTTTACCGTTATCTTTGCATATTAGCTAGACACAAGACGTTAGGGCAAAGGCAAAATGCTTGTAGCTTGTAGCTTGTAGCTTGTAGCTTGTAGCTTGTAGCTATAGCGTCTG
>JAHDEM010000032.1 GCA_020628895.1 Candidatus Endobugula sp. | reverse complement strand
CTAGACCGATAGTATCGGTTTGGCATAGGAAATTGGAGCAAACTCTTCATCTTCAAAAGTCACTACTTCCCACGCATCAGACTGTGATATTAATTGTCTTAATGAACGGTTATTCAGCGCATGCCCTGATTTGTGGGCGCAAAACTCACCGATAAGGCTATTGCCTAGAAGATATAAGTCACCAATGGCATCTAGGACCTTGTGTTTAACGAACTCGTCTTCATAACGCAGTCCGTCTTCATTTAACACACGGTAATCATCCACCACAATGGCGTTATCCATACTACCGCCTTTAGCTAGCCCTTTGGAACGGAGGTATTCAATTTCATGCATAAAACCAAATGTACGAGCACGGCTGACTTCTTTAACAAAAGAGGTGCTGGAAAAGTCAACAGAGGCCTCTAGTGAACGACCTTGGAAGGCTGGATGGTCGAAATCGATACTAAAGCTCACTTTAAAACCATCGAATGGCCGGAAACTGGCGCTTTTATCCCCATCGGTGACGGACACTTCTTTCTTGATACGTATAAACTTTTTAGGAGCTGACTGCTCTAAAATACCTGCTGATTGAATCAGAAATACAAAGGGCCCCGCACTGCCATCCATAATGGGTACTTCTGCTGCGCTGACTTCGATAATCGCGTTATCAATACCCAAACCCGCCATCGCCGACAGTAAATGTTCAACGGTGGAGACCTTTACATCGCCTTTTACTAAGGAAGTCGATAGAGTGGTATCACCTACGTTTTCTGCTTTTGCAGGAATATCAACAATAGGATCTAGATCGACACGCCGAAAGACAATACCGTGGTTTTCAGGCGCCGGCTTTAAGCATAAGTAGACTTTATCGCCAGTGTGTAAGCCAACACCAGTGGCTTGTATTTCATTTTTAAGAGTACGCTGTCGTATCATTTGAACAGGAAGTTCCTTAGATAATTGATCTTTAACTTTTCATTGAACTAGCTATTATGCTAGTTGGGTAACTCACTGGCCAACACGTAACCATCTACAAAAAGCACCACCTACAAAAAAACGCGATTGTATCAGGATTACTGCAATACCACTATTAGCATGACATTTTTATTAACATACATGTGTAATGTGCCACAAAAGCCCTCCGACCAGACATCGAGAGGGGACAAGATATCTAGACAGACGGCTTCTGCTTATTCGTGACCAATAAAAAAACAATAAGTTCAATTATTGAGGATAAAAATGTCTATTAATCTGCTTGGTTCCTTAGAAAAGCAGGAATATCTAGGTATTCGAAGTCTTTATCCGATACTGGATGATCGTCTTCGACAGCACTTGGTGACGAGTTTCTCATCACTGTCGGCTTATCTAGTTCACGATAATCAGATACTTGCGCATTGCGAGTATTGTTAACAACGACTCGTGCTTCTGGCGCTTTCTTCTTCACTTCGCCACTTTGCAGACCCGTAGCAACGACTGTTACCCGCAGTTCATCAGTAAGCTCTGGATCGATAACGGTACCAACCACCACTGTTGCATCGGAAGAAGCGAATTCTTCAACGGTTTCACCCACATCGTTGAAGTCACCTAAAGATAGATCCAAACCAGCAGAGATATTCACCAAGATACCTCTTGCACCCTGAAGGTTAACGCCTTCAAGTAACGGACTGCGAATAGCTGCTTCAGCAGCTTCACGAGCACGACCTTCACCAGATGCACTACCGCTGCCCATCATGGCCATGCCCATTTCAGACATCACTGTTTTTACGTCGGCAAAGTCCACATTAATCATACCTGGTCGCATAATCAAATCGGCAATACCTTGTACAGCACCTAATAAAACATCATTTGCCGCTTTAAAGGCATTGATCAAACTGGCATCGCTACCCAATACAGCCAATAGGCGTTCATTTGGAATAGTAATTAATGAATCAACATGCTGTTGTAATTCGAAGATACCTTCATCGGCAATATGCATTCTTTTGCGGCCCTCAAATGGAAAAGGCTTAGTCACAACCGCAACCGTAAGAATTCCCATATCCTTGGCTACCTCTGCAACCACTGGAGCGGCACCCGTACCTGTTCCACCACCCATACCCGCGGTGATAAAAACCATGTCAGCCCCTTCGAGTACTTCTGCGATACGCTCTCTATCTTCGATGGCTGATTGCCGCCCAATTTCTGGGTTAGCACCTGCACCGAGACCTTTTGTCATACTGCCGCCGAGCTGTAAGGCGGTACGTGCATCGATATCACGTAATGCTTGAGCATCGGTATTTGCACAGACAAATTCGACACCTTCCACATTAGATTCAATCATATGACGAACGGCGTTGCCGCCACCGCCACCGACGCCAACCACTTTAATGACTGCATTTTGTGGTACATTATCAACTAGTTCAAACATAACATTTCCCCTCTTTTATAAAAACTTTTTCAATTGTATTCATTGTATTTTGCGACAAGCTTTAGCTGTTGAGCTAGCTGCCACCTTGGAACCATTTTTTAATTCTTTCCATTAAATCTACCTTCGGCTCACGATAGACCGTACGCCCACTCTCATGTTGTTTTTTGGCGTAATGCAATAAACCAACACCGGTGGAATAAATAGGATTATTAACAATATCCGATAAGCCACTGATATTTTGCGGAGCCCCTAAGCGCACAGGCATGTGGAAGATTTCTTCTGCCAAATCGACAACGCCTTCCATTTTTGAAGTACCACCGGTAAGCACAATCCCGGCAGCAACGAGATCTTCAAAGCCACTGCGTCGTAACTCGGCTTGTACTAACGTAAATAGTTCGTCATAACGAGGCTCAACAACTTCAGCCAATGACTGACGAGACAGTGCACGGGCAGGACGATCTCCTACACTAGGTACTTGAATGGTTTCGTCGGCGCCTGTTAATTTTGCCAAGGCACAGGCGTATTTAATTTTTATATCCTCTGCATGTAACGTGGGTGTTCTTAACGCCATGGCAATATCGTTAGTCACTTGATCGCCAGCAATAGGAATCACACCGGTATGTCTGATAGCTCCATCAATAAAGATAGCAATATCGGTTGTTCCACCACCAATATCGACCATACACACACCCAACTCTTTTTCGTCTTCTGTAAGTACCGAGTAGCTCGATGCTAGCTGCTCTAAAATAATATCTTCGACTTCTAAGCCACAACGCTTGATACATTTTTCGATATTTTGTGCAGCATTCATTGCGCAGGTAATTAAGTGTACTTTTGCCTCTAAACGTACACCGGACATACCCAAAGGCTCTTTTACACCTTCTTGGCTGTCAATGAGATATTCCTGCGGGAGAATGTGTAACACTTGTTGATCCGCTGGAATAGCAACCGCTTGTGCTGCATCAATGACTCGGTCTATGTCATAGCTCATAACCTCACGGTCTTTAATTGCCACGATGCCATGAGAATTCATACTGCTAATATGGCTGCCGGCAATACCTGCATATACAGAGTGTATTTCACAACCCGCCATGAGTTCGGCTTCTTCTATTGCGCGCTGGATAGATTGCACGGTGGATTCGATATTAACGACCACTCCTTTTTTAAGGCCTGTTGATCGGTGTGAACCAATACCGATAATTTCTAATTCACCGCTAGAATTCAGTTCACCTACAATAGCAACAACCTTCGATGTACCTATATCTAAGCCTACAATCAAATTACTTTCACTTTGCTGTGCCATTAGTTAGCCCCTTGTTTGCATCGCTTTATTTGCATGCTCTAAATTAACCCTTGTACTATTATTTTTTATCTTCAAATCAGTAGTCGCTATATTATCGGCATCGACCGATTGCCCCCACTGAATTGCCATACCATTTTCATAACGAATATCAATCACTTTAATGTTTGCTGTTATTGTTAACAGTTCGCGATCAAATAATGTTGTTAGTCTGCGCACTTTATTAACAACATCATCTCGTCCCAACATTACTTGCCAATCATTATCTAAGCTTAACGACCAAACACCCCTGTGATTTTTCTGCAAAGAAGTAATGCGCAAATCATAAGGTTGGAACATTGTCGTTAACAATGAATATTGCTGCATAATGTTTGCCGCATAATCATTATCACCATGCAACTGCGACAAATGTTTTAATTTTTCTACCTGCGATGTAAAAACTAATTCTCCTCGAATATTAACAAAACCTTCATTTCCCCATCGGGCAATCGGTGCCTGCTCGTCAACATTAATAATTAAACGATCTGGCCATTGTCGGTTAAGATTGACTTTATCCACCCAAGCAATGGATTCGATCTCGCGTTTAATCGCATCAATATTTTCACCAACAAAACTATTGCCTAACATCCCCTCAATAAGGTAAGTCACTTCTTCTTCTGTTAAATATTCGAAAGCACTTTCTATGACTATTTCAGCTACTGGCCGATTCAAAAACTGTTGGGTCGTTTTTACTCCATAAAAACCTGCTAAACCAATCACACCTATAAAAATGCAACTCACAATCACCAACCGACAATAACGAACAAATGCCTTTAAACGCGACTTTAATACACTATAGTCGCGGGTCTTTGGTATTTTTTTTATTCGCCGATTTGCTTTCATAATATTTATACTGATAAGTTAATAACCATCAAACTCTACGCTTTGCTTCTTGTAAAATTTCTATCACTAATGCTTCAAAACTATAACCCGCAGCTTTTGCCGACATGGGCACTAAACTATGACTCGTCATTCCTGGTACAGTATTTACCTCTAGCAGCTGGAAGGCATTATTATCGTCGACCATAACATCGACTCGTCCCCAGCCTCGACAATGCAAACTATTAAATGCGTCTAAGGACAGTTGTTGTAATTCTTTTTCTTTCTCGTCGCTCAATCCACAGGGGCATAAATATTTTGTTGTGTTGTCAATGTACTTTGCTTCGTAATCATAAAAACTATGATCAGTTTCTAGTTTAATGGCTGGTAATGCTTTGCCATTTAAAATAGCAACCGTATATTCTTCTCCCGGCAATAGTTTCTCGGCAATAACAGCCGTATCGTATTTTTTTGCATGCCCGTAGGCGACGAGCAACTCTTGTTCGGTATAGGCCATTGTCATACCAATACTTGACCCCTCATGAGCTGGCTTTACCATCACTCCTGCGCCAAATTCACTCATCACTTGCTGAAAATTCGTTTGATCGTTCAGCACAACAAATGGGGATGTTGGCAATCCAATGCCTTGCCATACTTGCTTTGTGATCAATTTATTCATGGCTAGCGCTGCAGCTTGAGTATCACTTCCGGTATATGGGATTCCCATAATATCTAGTACAGCTTGCAAGCGGCCGTCTTCGCCAATGCCTCCGTGCAAAGCAATAAAAGCAATATCAATATTGGCCGCAGTAATTTGCTGAACAATATTGTTAGCATTGTTGTTGTCGATTTCGATCGCTACTGCTTCGATCCCCGATGCTTTTAATGCTGTTAGTACTGCATTGCCACTTTCAAGAGACACTTCTCTCTCGGCAGACACTCCACCAAACAAAACACCAACACGACCTATTGTTGAAATATCAACATTATTCATACTATTTTTACCACTTTCCCTTTACATCGCTTTTATTAAAAATACGTTTGTTCATTTACTGTAATTTTCTTTTTGCTAATTCTGCAGCCAAACCACCCACGTTACCTGCGCCTTGCGTCATCACAATGTCATTACCACGCACCATCTCTTTCACGATGGCCGGAACACCATCAACCCCTTCAACAAAAATAGGATCTATTTTTCCTCGATTGCGAATACTGCGGCTTAAATGGCGACCGTCAGCCCCTTGAATAGGCTCTTCGCCAGCTGAGTACACATCCAACAAAATTAATACATCCACTTTTGATAGCACTTCAACAAAATCTTCATAAAGATCGCGAGTACGTGAATAACGATGCGGTTGGTAAATCATGACTAAACGTTTGTCTGGCCAGCCATCTCTTACTGCGGCAATTGTGGCATCGACTTCTCGCGGGTGATGACCATAGTCATCGACTAACATTGCACTTCCGTCTTCTACGGGATACTCGCCATAAATTTGAAAACGACGCCCTACCCCCTCAAACGTTTCTAAACCTTGTTTGATGGCAGCTGGCGCAATATTTTCATCCACGGCGATAGCAACAGCGGCTAAAGCGTTCAGCACATTATGACGACCAGGCATATTTAAATGGATATCGATAGTTTGTTCTTTAAGAAACAATTCGCTGGTCACGGTAAACTGTGTTTGTGTTTGATCTTGCGAGACATTAATCGCCTGATAATCATTGTGTTCACCAAAACCATAGGTAATCACCTGACGAGATATATCCGGCAATAATTCTTGTACGATAGGGTCGTCACCACATACGACCAACAAACCATAGAATGGGAGATTTTGTACAAACTCCATAAAGGTTTTCTTTAAGCGAGAAAAATCACCTTCGTAAGTGTCCATATGATCGGCATCGATATTAGTAATCACCGACACCATAGGCTGAAGATGCAAGAATGAAGCATCACTTTCATCGGCTTCTGCAACTAAATAGTGGCTGGTACCTAACTTAGCATTACTCCCTGCACTATGAACTAGTCCCCCAATAACAAAGGTAGGGTCTAGACCTGCAGCAGCAAGAACCGATGTAATTAAACTCGTGGTAGTCGTTTTCCCATGGGTACCTGCAACCGCAATACCGTGTCGGTAACGCATCAACTCGGCAAGCATTTCGGCACGACGAACAATAGGAATTCGATGCTCTTTAGCACTGACAATTTCGGGGTTACCATCTTCTACCGCGCTAGAATTGACAATAACGTCTGCGCCGATAACATTGCTCATTTGATGGCCGATAAAAATCTCTGCCCCCATTGCTTGTAAACGATCTACCACTGGAGACTCTCTTAAATCCGAGCCCGAGATGCTATACCCCTGATTAAGTAATACTTCTGCAATACCGCTCATACCTGCACCACCAATACCAATAAAGTGGATGCGCTTAATACGTCGCATTTCTGGAACACAAAAATTAGCGTTGGATAGCATATTCTTTCCCCTCACATAGTGCTAAGCAATGATTAGCCGCTTCATTAGCGGCGTTGGGTAATGCTAAATTGTGTAACTTTGCTCTCATTAACTGTAATTTCTCTTTATTTGCATGCAACTCAGCAAGTGTGTTTACTAAACTTTCTTTGGTTAGTTCTTTTTGTTCAATGACAATGGCAGCCTCATTATTCGCCAACCACAGTGCATTGTGATACTGATGGTTATCGATAGCTGATGGCAGAGGAATAAAAACCGCAGGCACTTCCGCCACTGCAACTTCACTCACAGTTAGGGCGCCGGCACGACAGATAACAATATCAGCCCACAAATATGCCTGGTGCATATCGCTGATAAACTCATCTACTTGCGCATTTACACCAAGCTGACGATAATTCTCCAGCACATCTTTAATTTTGTTTTTCCCTGTTTGGTGCCATACATTAAAATGTTGCTTTTGCATATCGGCAAAAGCAAAAGGCACTATATCGTTAATCGCTTTTGCTCCTAAACTACCACCTACAATCAAAACATTAATTTGATCACTGTGAGTTTTTTTGTTTTGCCCATGTAAACTAAGAATATTAGAGCGAACTGGATTTCCCACATGCACTGCATCGGGCAAACTATTAGGAAATGCCTCTAATGTTTTATTCGCTATTTTTGCCAACATTTTGTTCGTTGTTCCGGCCACAGAATTTTGCTCATGAATCAATAATTTTTTACCCAATAGCCTCGCTGCAATTCCTCCAGGTGCCGCAACAAAACCGCCAAAGCCCACCACTACCGATGGCTTAACATCCTGAATAATGCGCATTGCCTGTATTACCGCTCGGCATAGCAAAAAAGGCACAGCCAGTTTTGATAACCAACGTTTACCTCGAAATCCTTTAATAGCAATTGTTTTTAAAACTATATCTTCCTTTGGAACTAGTGATGCTTCCATTCCTTGAGCAGTACCTAACCAAACAACCTCTGCCCCTTGGTTCGATAACTCTTTAGCAACCGCTAATGCTGGAAATATATGCCCACCAGTACCGCCTGCCATAATGAGATATCGGCAATGACTCATGAGTTCTTCCCCTTCGAGACCAACGATAGATCCAAGTCATATTCAATGCGCAATACTAGCGCCACTAATAGGGAGGTAATAATTAGACTACTGCCTCCATAGCTCACAAATGGCAAGGTTAGCCCTTTAGTTGGAAAAAAACCTGAGGCCACACCGACATTAATAATGACCTGGCTTGTCATTAGAATAGCCACACCAAATACCGCTAAAGCGCTGAATATGTCACCTCTTTCTAAAGCTTTTTTAGATATCATAAATATTTTTGTGACCAGCAATAAGAAAATAACTAATAATAATAAACCACCAATAAAACCATACTCTTCAGCAAAAATAGCAAAGATAAAATCGGTGTGTGCTTCCGGCAAATACAGTAATTTTTGAATACTATTACCCATACCTAGACCAAACCATTCGCCACGGCCAAATGCAATTAATGACTGAGTTAGTTGATAACCGCTATCAAATTGATCTTTCCAGGGATCTAAAAAACTCACCAGTCTTTTCATACGATACGGCGTTAATATGACCAATGTGACCAAGATTCCTAAACCCGATATCAACAACAAAATACATTGCCACAACTTTGCTCCCGCCAAAAACAGCATTCCACCTACTGTAATGGCTAACACAACCGCACCACCAAAATCGGGCTCTAGTAGCAATAGCCACATGAGCAACACAAGCATTAATAATGGCTTAAATAATTCTTTCCATTGCGTTTGTAAAAAATACTGGCTGTTTGATAAATAACTAGCAAAAAAGATCACGCCACAGAGTTTTACAATTTCGGATATTTGAATCGTAATAGGGCCAAGCTGAATCCAGCGTTGACTACCATTAACTTTTTTACCCACTCCTGGAATCAAAACAATCAATAACAATGCGCAAGCAATAAAAAACAGTAGCCAACCATATTGCCGCCAGAACGATGTAGGAATGCTTAACATCACCACACTAGCCACTAATGCGATAAACAAGTACACAAAATGTCTTTTAAGAAAAAACCAAGGGTCACCATAATTTACTGCTGCATAATCGATAGACGCAGAAGCAATAATCACAACACCAATAGACATCAAAACAGCCACTAAAAATATCAGTGAACCATTGAGTGCAAGTAATGTATTGGGCTGGGCAACAAACGGTAGCTGGTTTATTTTTATCATGCAGCCACCTTTTCTACCGCAGCAATAAATTGATTACCGCGATCCTCAAAGCCAGAAAACATATCGAAGCTAGCACAAGCAGGCGATAGCAGAACAATATCTTCACTTACCGCGTGAGCCTTAGCTATTGCAACAGCTTCAGATAGTGATTTAGACATAACAACTGTGACTTGTTCTGCAATCACATTAGCAATATCGTCTGCATCTTTACCTATCAGCACTAATACTTTAACGGCTTTTTCGATAACAGGAGACAAGGTTGAGAAATCGGCTCCCTTACCATCGCCCCCAGCAATTAAAATAATGTTTTTGCTATTGCCCGCAAAGCCCTCTATGGCAGCAATAGTGGCACCCACATTCGTTGCTTTTGAATCATTAATATAAATAACATCATCAATCGTGGATACATACTCACAACGATGAGATAAGCCTTTAAATTCTCGAAGAGTAGACAACATACTCTCTACACTAAAGCCTGCTGCTGTACCTAGGGCTAAAGCCGACAATGCGTTGACAGCATTGTGCTTACCTTTGATTTTTAACTCGCTAACAGGCATTAATTTTTTAAATTCATAAGTTAAGTAGCTATCTTCACCGGATAACGTTAACCCAAACCCTTTAAGATCTGGTCGATCATCACCAAAGCTCCATACCACAGCATCTCGCGACAACGGAGGATGAGTTAACATGTCTTGCCTATTAACAACCACTTGTTGCGCATTTAAATAAACACGCTGTTTCGCTTTGTGGTATGACGCCAATGAGTCATAACGGTCCATATGGTCGGCACTTACATTTAATACGGTTGCCACTTTGGCTTTTAATGAAAAAGTGGTTTCTAGCTGAAAACTTGATAGCTCCAAGACAAAAATATCAATATCAGGCTTATCGAGTAGTTCTAATACTGGAACCCCCAAATTACCACCGACAGCGGGTGTTAACCCTGCTGCTGTTGCCATTTCGCCTACTAAGGTTGTTACTGTGGATTTTGCATTGGAACCGGTTATTGCAATCACGGGTTTATCGACAACACGAGCAAATAGTTCGATGTCTCCTATAACAGGAACACCTGCTTCTATCGCAGGTTGGAGCTCGGGGGTTTTAAGGCTCATGCCCGGGCTAATAATAATCTCGCTTGCATGTAACAAAACATCACTCTCTAATTGAGATGTAAGCAATTGTGTATCTGGAAATTCTTTGCAGAAAGCGTCTTGATTGGGCGGATTATCACGAGAGTCCATCATCAAGAATTTCACATGATTTTTCTGTAAAAAGCGCGCAGCAGACAAACCGGTTACCCCTAAACCGATAATGACTGTATATTGACTGCTGGCGATAATATTCATATTACTTTTTTCTTTTTACTCTCAATAAAAAATCTTCTGATAATACTTTGTTTGCTGTTATCGCAATTTAAGTGTTGCTAAACCAAACAACACTAACATCACAGTGATAATCCAAAAACGAACAATCACGCGCGGCTCCGGCCACCCTTTTAGTTCAAAGTGATGGTGAATAGGAGCCATACGAAAAACCCTTTTTCCTGTTAATTTAAATGATGCTACCTGAATAATGACCGATACCGTTTCCATCACAAAAACACCACCCATAATAAACAAGACAATTTCATGACGAACGATAACAGCAATCACACCCAATGCAGCACCCAGTGCTAAAGCACCCACATCCCCCATAAATACCTGAGCAGGGTAAGTGTTAAACCATAAAAATCCCAAACCTGCTCCGCCTAGAGCTGCGCAGAAAACGATTAACTCCCCCGTGCCTGCGATGTATGGGATATGAAGGTAACGTGCGAACTCAATATTACCGACAAGATAAGCAATCACACCTAAAGCACCACCTACCATGACGGTTGGCATAATAGCTAAACCATCCAGGCCATCTGTTAAGTTCACAGCATTGCTAGAACCCACTATCACTAGGTATGCCAATAAGATATAAGCAATACCAAGATCGATACTCACATTTTTAAAAAACGGGATAATTAGTTCTGTTTCTGCTGGTGTTACTGCACAATAATATAAATAAATCGCTGCCCCTAAACCTGCAACAGACTGCCAAAAATATTTCCACCGCGCTGGTAACCCACGCGTGTTTTTTTCAACCACTTTTTTATAATCATCCACAAAACCAACCGCACCGAAAATACCCGTTACAATCAGCACAACCCAAACATATCGATTACCTAAGTCTGACCAACACAATGCACTCACAAAAATAGCGATCAGAATTAATGTTCCGCCCATGGTAGGCGTTCCTGCTTTGGTAAAATGCGATTCTGGCCCATCATCGCGAACAACTTGCCCCACTTGCAATATATTCAGGCGGGAGATCATCCACGGCCCTAATAAAAGACTAATGGCTAAAGCAGTTAACACCCCCAATATGCCTCGCAAGGTAAGATATTGAAAAACCGCGAACCCGCTATAATACTGCTGTAAATATTCAGCTAGCCAAACTAACATTTATTATCTCCTCGTTGTTTCAACGCTTGTACCACTATATCCATGCGTGAACTACGTGAACCTTTTATTAAAAACACAGTATTAGAATTACTTAGTAATTTTGCTTTTTCTATTAATGCTTGATGGTTATCAAAGTGCATTCCATCGCCAGCAAAACTTTCTGACGTTAGTTTTGTATGCACCCCCACTGTTAATACACAGTCGATATTTTTTTCTTTTGCATACAAACCCACCTCTCGATGTGAAGTATCAACACTATCACCTAGCTCGCCCATATCACCAAGAATAAGTACCGTTTGTTTTTTAGTTTGCGCCAACACATCGATAGCTGCACAAACTGCACTGGGATTTGCGTTATAGCTGTCGTCCAATACGGTGGCACCATTGACGCCTTGTAGAGTCTGCAATCTGCCGTCAACGCCAGAGAATTGTTCAAGACCTGTAACAATGGTTGATATATCTATATTTAATGCATAGGCACAACTGGCTGCAGCTAACGCATTAGCAACATTGTGCTCACCTAATACCTGCAAGGTCACCAAAGAGGATTGGTTAGGCAAGTGCAAACGAAACATTGGGCCTATTCCATCACCAAGCGTGATATCTTTCGCTCTAACATTGGCTTCGCGATGATTGGATACAGAAAATCCAATAACCAACCGATGGCTATTTTGGGACAACCACTGCTCTGCATATTTGTCATCTAGATTAATAACGGCAATGCCGTCGTTCGATAGGCCGTCATATATTTCACCTTTTGCCTTAGCAATATTATCAACCGACCCAAAACCTTCTACATGGGCAGGCATAACATTATTAATGACAGCAACATCGGGTTTCGCCATATGTGTTAAGTAATTTATTTCGCCTAACCCACTGGCCCCCATTTCTATCACCGCATACCGGTGTTCTTGAGTTAGAGAAAATAAAGATAAAGGCACACCAAAATGGTTATTCAAATTACCTTTTGTAGCAAAAACATTACCATCCACCGCAACGCGTAATATACTGTGAAGCATGCCTTTAACCGTTGTCTTACCGCTACTTCCTGTAATAGCCACCAACTTACCTGTAAAACTTTCTGTCGCTAGTGCAGCAATATCCCCTAGAGCTAATGTGGTATCTTTAACTACCCATTGCGGCAAAGAAATTTTCTCCGACGGACTCTGAACAACCACAGCGCATGCTTTTTGTTGTTCTACAGATGATAAGTATTCATGGCCATCGAATCGTTCACCTCTAATCGCGACAAATAAATCACCTGCAGCAATGGCTCGACTATCAATACTCACCTGATTAAAGGTTTGTGATGAATCGCCTATAACTTCACCACCAAATCGTTGACAAAGATCATGCAAAGATAGAGAACTAATCATCGGCTTTAGCCTCCATTTCACGCAATGTTATACGAGCGATTTGCTGATCACTAAAAGGAAATTTTTGTCTTCCAATAATTTGATAGTCTTCGTGCCCTTTACCTGCAATAACAATAACATCGCCTATTTGCGAAGAACGAATGATAGTCTCTATTGCTTGCTTTCTATCAAGAATAGCTTCATGCTTTTTAGCAGAGAACCCTTGGCAAATATCAGCAATAATCGTATTTGGATCTTCACTGCGAGGATTATCACTCGTCACAACAATACGATCAGAATATTGTTCTGCCGCCTCCGCCATTAGAGATCGTTTTTGGGTATCCCTATCACCTCCACAGCCAAATAAACAGAACACATTATTTTTTGCGTATGCACGAACTGACTGTAAGACGTTTTTTAACGCATCCGGCGTGTGAGCAAAATCAATAAGCACATGCCGCTCTAAGCTATTAGGTATTAACTCCATACGTCCAGCAATAGGTTTAAGTAAGGCGACTTTTTCTAATATTTTTTCAATATTTTTTATGTCGTTACAGTCATATTGTTCTTTGTTAATTGCTAACCAAGTTGCCACTACTGCCAATAAATTACTTAAGTTAAAAGCACCCACAAGCTGGGTTTTCATTACATAGGTTTTATCATTTTGCACATGCAAACGAGCGCTTGTCTGCGATGCTCCATAAGCAATATCACTTAAAAACAAAGTGGCAGAAGAGTCATGGAGGCTATAGGTTAGGACTTGCGCATCGCTGTTCAAAGACTGCATCATTAGGGATGAATATTGATCGTCTAAGTTAATCACTGCAGAGGTGAGTGATGACATTGAAAATAGTGTTGACTTAGCCTTTGCATAGCTAGACATATCGCCGTGATAATCTAAATGGTCATGAGATAAATTACTAAACACGGCCACATCAAAATCAATGTCTGCCACTCGCCCTTGCGTCAAACCATGAGAAGAGACTTCCATAACAATATTGTCGCTGCCATCCGCTAGAAGTTGTGCACAGACGTGCTGTGTACTAATAGCATCGGGAGTTGTCATTCCCGTCGACACTAAAGATAAGGAAGTTTCCGTATCAGAATTTGCTTGTAACTGACAAGATCCATACCCCATGGTACCAACCACACCAGATGGCATATTTAACATTGCGGACAGCTGCGCAAATAATTGCGATATCGTGGTTTTCCCATTGGTTCCTGTTACACCAACAACAGGCAATGATTTTGTAGGGTTATTATAAAATATGCCCGCTATACGACTAAGCTGATCGCCCAATAATGGTAAACAAATCATCGGCACATTATGTACATAATCAACAGATATTTGATCTTCATCTGCATCAGTCAATATCGCCACGGCACCACTTTGCACAGCTTGCTCGATGTATTGCCGACCGTGAACGTGCACCCCTTCAACGGCAACAAAAATATAACCCGCTTTAACCTTGCGACTATCAATAGATAAACCCGTCACCGCAATGTTAGCCACATCGGCAGCCATACTATATTCTGGCAACAACTGCCCTAGAGAGGTGGTAGCTATATTCACATCATTAACCATCACGTCAACGGCTCCGCTGTTATAGGCTTTGCTGATACGTTATTTACTGAATCATCTTTACGGCTCTGCTCTAAAATAGCCTGTTTCAGTTCCGCTTGGCTTTTTGGCGAATGAGCAGGAGGAACCTGCAAAATTTGCAAACTACGCTCAACCACTTTGGCAAAAACGGGAGCAGCCACTTCCCCGCCATAATACTTACCACTCGTTGGCTCATGAATAGCAACAACCGCAACTACACGCGGATTTTCCGCTGGCGCAAAACCAGCAAAAAGTGATGTATAACGATTATCAGCATACCCATCCTTTCCTACTTTATGGATGGTTCCTGTTTTACCTGCAACTGCGTAGTGATCAAGATTAGCGCGAGAAGCCGTGCCGCTGGGTGTTACCACTGTCTTTAACATATCCACTAATTGTTTAGCTATCTTCTGATCAACAACGGATGTTGCTACAGGCTCACTTTCCAGTTTTAAAATAGAAACCGGCTTTTTAATTCCACTGTCGGCTATGACGGAATAAGCTTGCGCAAGCTGAAGTGCCGTCACAGTTAATCCATAACCAAACGAAAAGTTGGCCTGCACAATGGGCTTCCAGTTCGCATAGTTCGGCAGCAAGCCTAAAGACTCACCAGGAAAACCTGTGCCCGTACTCTGACCCAACCCCAATCTGAAATACATATCTCTAATATCATTCGGCTCTAAATCAAGACTCACTTTGGTTAGACCCACCTGACTCGACTTAGTAATAATCTTTGTTAAATCCATAACGCCATAATTCACTGGATCTAGCAGTGTTTTTCTTCCTACTTTAAAAAAGCCCGGATGAGTATCTATTGTTGTCTGAGGCGAATAACGACCCGTTTCTAATGCTGCCATCATCGTGAGCGGCTTCATTGTTGAGCCTGGTTCAAACTGATCCGTCATTGCTCTATTGCGCAAAGCTCTAGAAGTTAAGCGACTACGATCATTCGGGTTATAGGAAGGCTGATTGGCCATTGCTAGCACCTCCCCAGTATCCACATCCAACAACACCACTGATCCTGAGCTTGCACCGTGAGCCTTAACTGCCGCTTTTAATTCTCGATAAGCTAAATACTGCAGGCGCAAATCAATACTCAATGCGATGTCGTTACCTGATGCAGCGGTTTCTAATAACGCAACATCTTTAATGACGCGACCAGACAAATCTTTTAATACTTGTTTTCGGCCCGAAGTACCCGCTAACCACTTTTCATAAGCGAGCTCTAAGCCCTCTTGCCCCTGATCATCCACATTCGTAAACCCAACAATATGGGCAGCAACTTCTCCTGCAGGATAGAATCGCTGATACTCTTTTTGACCGTAAACTCCTCGGATATTTAATGCCAATATTTCTTCAGCTTTGGCTGGCGCCAACTGCCGACGAAGGTACATAAACTCTTTATTTCTAAAGCGCCTTAACTTATCTTCCAACTCCACACGACTAGCACCTACCGCCTTAGCTAACGCCGACCAATGCTGTTCGTGCTTAATAAGCTCCTGAGGATTTGCCCACAGAGAAATGACCGGCGTACTGACAGCCAAGGGCTCTCCATACCGGTCGGTGATGACGCCTCGATAAGCTGGAATGGCTTCTGTTCTTAATGTTCTTGCCAATCCTTGCCCTTGCAAAAACTCATAACCTCGATGAGTATCGGGTATCACCTGGAGCTTCACCAAATGCCACACCAACGCACAAATCACTAATAGCAATGCCATCGCCACCATATAAAAACGCCAACGATAGACCTTTGCTTTTTGTATCTTACTGTTAATTAATGGGCGAACGGGATCATTCATCATCATTCACCATGACTACGTGCGTTGCATCTGGAACTCGCATACCTAATTGCTCTACAGCCACTTTTTCTATTCGGCCGAAAGATGCCCATGCGCTTTCTTCCAACAAATACTGACCCCATTTAATTTGCAGGTCATTATGAGCTGCCCTCAATTCTTCCAATTCATTAAACTTATTACGCGTATCATAAGCAGCATAAACAACGGTTACGGAGCAAAACAAAACTAGCAACCACAAGAAAATCACCAACACTAACTGTTGATGAGAAACGGATCTTTTCCCTGACTTCAGCAAACGACTCATATCTGCCTCACGCTATTTTTTCAGCCACGCGCATGACCGCACTACGAGCACGCGGGTTATTTTGCAACTCTTCCTGACCTGCTTTTATCGCTTTTCCTATAGTACGCAATCGCTTATTGAGCTTTGCATCGGGTATTGGCAATGATGCTGGTAATGGGTCGCCTTTTACTTGTCGACGAATAAAACGCTTTACCTTTCTATCTTCCAGGGAGTGGAAACTAATCACCACTAGTCGACCACCAATAGCAAGCACATCCAGCGCCTGCTCTAATACTTCATCCAGATCCTTTAACTCATCGTTAATAAAAATCCTGATCGCCTGAAAAGCTCGGGTTGCAGGATGCTTACCTTTTTCCCAAGCAGGATTTGCCTGCGCCACGATTTCTGCCAACTGCTTAGTCGTGCTAATCGGCTTCTTGTCTCGTTCCGTCACAATGGCTCTAGCCATGCGTTTTGCAAAACGCTCTTCGCCGTAATCTTTTAATACCTGCGCAATCTTTGATTCTTCAGCGGTATTGATCCACTGCTCAGCCGTTTCTCCCTTTGATGTGTTCATGCGCATATCCAGAGGACCATCTTGCATAAAACTAAAGCCACGCTCTGATTCATCGAGCTGCGGGGAAGACACACCAAGATCTAATAGAATCCCAGAAACATTGTCTTCCACACCCTCGCTTTGCACCCATTGTTTAATTTGCGCAAAAGAACCATGGTAAATAGAGAAACGCTCTTCATCGCCAAACAAGGCTTTTGCTGTAGCAATTGCCTGCAAATCTTTATCCACTGCCATCAACCGACCTTGCGGAGATAGACGAGACAAAATGACCTGGCTATGACCTCCTCGACCAAAGGTTCCATCAATATAAAAGCCATTGATATCGGTAATTAATGCATCTACCGCCTCGTGCAATAGAACACTGATGTGCGCTTGTTTAGTCACGATCAAAACGCCAAATTTTTCATGCCTTCAGGCATTTCATCATCATCTATCGGGGCGTCTATATATCGAGAAAACTCTTCCTCACACCACAACTCTAAACTTTTACCCTGGCCTACTAGCATGAGTTTTTTCTCCATACCCGCATAATCTCTTAAGGTAGGGGGCAACAAGATACGACCATTACCATCTAACTCCAACGGAGAAGCATGCCCCATCAGCAACAATTTCGCTCTACGGGACACTTTATTAAAACTGGGTAAAGATTCTATTTGCGGCAAAATTTCCTGCCATTGAGGCTCAGGAAAAACATGCAGGCAGCGATTTTCTGTATGAGCAGTCACCACAATACGACCACTGCAGGATTCCTGCAGAAGCTCGCGAATGCGTGTAGGAATCGCTATGCGCCCTTTCGCATCCATATTGATTGAATGACTACCGTAATACATGTTTAACCACTAAACCCCACAAAAATGTAAGACAAACCCAAAAACTCCACTTTTTTCTACTTTTTACCACATTGTTACACTATATTCCGAGATGCACCAAAGTCAAGCAATGTTGTGGGGAAATGTGCTGAAAATCAGACAATTTGCTAAGAAAAAGCGGCGAAATTCGGAGAAAAGGATTTTAAATATCTAATTTGCGCATAAAAAACAAGGTGCTAGAAGCCATACTTAAAGTAGTTTCTAGGAATGATATTTTTTCATTATGTAAAATGTGTGTTTTGAGATGAGAATGTCATAAAAAGAGTGATTATGCATTCAAATTGATTAGCGGAGTTGGCCTGTAAGCAGACCCAGAAACCAGAGAACAAGGGGTTCAGAAGGTGTATTTTCCTCAATGGTTACAAATATCATACATCGGTGGTTACAATTTTTGCAAGCTTTAGAAAATACATTACTCAGAATATCAACAGGGGTGCTTAACCACACGCAGGCCCGTAGTAAGCATTTTTTTGTAATTTGAAAATATCAAGAATAGAACGAGGCATAGGGTGGCATCCCCCTAGTCACCTCAGGTATTAACTGACCTTCTTTAAAGCTCTGTACAGCGTGGCAACACCAATACCAGCAGCCTTGGCAGCCTCCTCTTTTTTAAGCCCTTGACCAACTAATTCAATTGCCCTGCTGATCTTACTAGAGTCAATAGGCTTACGCCCACGATACTTGCCTTCAGCTTTAGCAGTGGCAATGCCAATAGCTTGCTTCTCTTTCATAAGCTCAACCTGCATTTGATCAACACTAGATAAAACGGTAAGAATCATTTTCCCAATAGCTGTTTTAGTATCAACGGTTTGCCCCCCCATTTTATGAATAACTAGACCAATACCTTTATGATTGAATTCTTCCAATAGCACAAGAAAATCAGCTGTATTTCGGTTAAGGCGGGATAGGTCATAAATTATTAGATCGTCTCCTTCCGCCAGCTCCTTGAGCAACTTCTCTAATACTGGCCTTTGCATATTGGTTGCCGATGATTGCTCTTTGTGCACTTCAGCTTCTGGATACGCTACAGATAACAACTCTGCTTGTTGATTTACGTTCTGATCGGTGGTCGATGTTCTGGCATATATGAATTGCGTCACTACTTAACCCTTTTCTATCAAAATACACCCTAATGATAAACCTATCTTTAAGGTGCATCAACCTTTATTTTGATAGAGATATTCTTTATCTCATTAGGCCATGCCCTAGTGATAGATACTAAGTGTTTCCAAAAGGATTAATGGAAATGACTATTGATATAAGATTGGGCTTACAGCTATTTAATTATAGCTAATAAGCATTAAGCCTTATCTCGTTATAGTTTTTATTAAAAAATGAAAAACCTCAAGACACATGAAATTGTCTAACACCACCCATTTCCTCCAATAGCCCTAGAGGATGCCTGAAAGCCGCTTATAGCGTGGGCTTAGCATTTACAGGGATAGGGAAGTGATCGTGCTGAAACGCTCTCACAAGCGATCTGATCAGCCATAGACGGGAGTATAAATATAGCTGTTAGCCTGTATTCCTAATAGTAAATGATAGTATTTTTTTCAGAGAGGATTTTATAAGTATTGGTAATAACTTTATAAATATTTTTAGAGGCTTTATTAGTATAGATTTAGAGGTCTTAAAGAATCTTTAAAGATTACAAATTAGGGTATCACGGAAATCTGATTTGTCAACCTCCTTATTTCAGCTTTTTTAGGGTAGGAGGTAGGGAAGCAGGGCGAAACCTCCCTGTTATAAACACGTAAAAATGCTTTATTAAAAATTCAGTTTAACCGTTTATAGAAAACTAAAGTGATCCCTATAGCTATTTTTAGTTTCGGCTTTGGCTACTGCCTTACCGCCTCTGCGTGTTAAAGAAAAGTGATACACGTCTTTACGACAATTAAAACCTAATGTGATCCTCCTACAAAAATTTATGGCAGTTTCGTCACAAAGTTTTTTAAGTATTTTTAACGGGGAATTAATAATAAATTAATAACACAGCTATTCCTGAAATGGAGTTTTTATATACCTGAAATGGAAGATCACTATACCTGAAATGGAGCGGGGGTATTCCCCAAACGGAGGATAGCTATACCTGAAGCGGAGTCTCAGGTTGAAAAACATACAGCCACCATGATAAGTATCGTTTCCACTGAATGAGCTTTTCAGATTTGAGGCATAGTATTTTTCATGGGCTCTCACGAGGGATAACTTTGGAAAAAATTCCAGTGTTACAATGGTATCACCACTAGGGCAATTCTGCCCAACTAAAAACTTACAACAGCCTCAAACCACTACTCATCAGCGAGATAGTTTAAGCCTCGCTGTACTTAAAAAACAAGGAGAGAAAATGTCAAGTCCGACACACAGCATTCGTATGACTTCAGCAGATTGGAAACATCTTCGAGGAATTTCAAAACTACGAATTATTCGCAAAGAATACTTAAATTTTGGAGAGTTCTTACTTAATGCAGCCAAGCGAGAACACTGCCGCTTGCTACGATTGGAGCCTAGAAATAATGAAACGAATTAGGATTACAGAAGAAGTTTTTGAAACTTTAAAGCGTTTAAAAAATAACGAAAGCGAGTCAATCACCCACTTTCTAAATCGTAAAATACTTGAATTAGGCGCACTAGCCGCCGTAAGGAAAACAAAAAATGAAAAGCCAGTTAACCCAGTATGAAATTTGCGACCTGCTAGGGAAAAACCAAAATAAATTATTAGATCTAAGCGCGTCTGAAAAACATTTACTGCTAACTATCTGTTTTTCTCTGAGGCCAAAAGGTTACGAGATACAAAGGAACCTTACTAAGTTTTCAAAGGCATGGGGAAGGAAGTTTGAGACCACCAAAAATGCTTGGGAATCATTAGTTGAAAAATCTTACATCCGTGAAGTCACTAATGGCGATAGCTCAATAAGCTACTACGTTAATGTGCCATTAATATCTGACATTGCTAATGGTGAAAGAGTAGCTGAAGCTTATGAGCGCCTACCTGTTCGCGGAGCAGCTAAGAAAAGTTTAGAAAGAAAACGACAACAACAAAATTTTCGAATAGTCCAAGGGGTTTAATCTAATGGAATATTATCACGTTCAAAATGAATCTAGCAGTTCTGAAGCTTTGGTTCGATGCTGGGGAGAGTCAGCAGTAGTAATTGCTGGAGCTAGCTCTTATGAAAAGTGTTTTGTAAAAGGGAAACCAGATACCACTATAGAAGTTCCAAAAGTGAATTTCTTATTGGTCTCCACGAAGCCAAACCATCCAATAGTATCAGCACTAATCAATAGAATTGGTCCTCGTGTAGAAGTTAATGCAATCAGCAATTCGTTTAATGGACGAAAATTGCCTGATCAAGTAATTCGGGAAGCCAAAGATCTACGCTCGAAAAATTATACAGTAACAGCAATCTCTAAGCTGCTAGGCATAAGCCGTCCTACAGTCCTTAAGTACATCAATTAAAAGTCTCTGACCTTTTACACTTTATTGGGCACCCTGCACCTTTCTATTGGTTATAGGTTTTCATCTATATAAGCCATTGATTTTAAATGGCTAATTTTGGACTTTTACAACTATCCTAGGTCTGCAATTCACTTTATACCATCGACACTTTTTTAGAGTTTAGACATGCTCGTTCCTTGAGGTGTCGATGGTAGCTTTTTTCAACACAAGGAATAAAAAATGTTGCTAACTTTTACAAAAGGAAAAATTATGTTTATAGCACCCATTAAATTTCATTGCGTAGATTACGTCCGTCAGCATCAAAATAATGCTTGGAAAATGGCACGACTTGATATTGAACGCTGCCTCAAAGAAGGAAACTCTATTCAAGTGGTAAACCACGAATCTCAGCCAAGTTTTACCGCAAAACAGTTTTACAAAATTAATCTACTGCACCGTGATCATCTAAAGGAGCTTCTTTCAAATGAAGATCTTATTTTTACAGGCGAGATTGAAAATCAACCGCATTATATGGGCTACTATGCGGTATCAAAGAATAGCATTAGAAAAATTCTAAATGGCTTGAAGTCTTTATTTGACAAGGAGGCCAGCCATCTATCAAAAAAAGCTGAATCTGAAAAACAAGCGATTGTAGATGCTGAAAAATCAGAGCTTGCAGAGCTACAGAAACAGGCTCAAAGATTCGAGTATTTATCTGAAAAATACGCTGCTAGTAACGAGGTTTAACGATGAAATTTAAAGCCACAAAAAATGATCTTCTCCAAGAGGAGAATGAAATTCTTTTTAAGATTAATGAGAAGTTTTTTCCTTTGAGAAAAAGCTTAAAAATTTCTCCAGTTGCAAAAGGTAATGAAAGTAAAAGCAACTCCCATCTTCTTGAAAAAATTAAGGTGCATCAAGATAGATTATCATGAATATTTTGAGGTTTTTTAAGCGGCTATTAAAAGCCGCTGTAAAAATTATTGTTTGGATTTTGGTGTGGGTGATGGTTGAGGCTTTTAAGTGGCGAGGTGTATATACTAACAACGCAAACACATTACCCACCACGATTAGTTACCCTATACATCACTTCTCCCTTCTCTAAAAACACATCACATGCAAATCTCTTGATAACACCGCGAGAGGTGAATTCCACAACAGACCTGAACTTGTTCTCACCTGTATTTATCGCCCAACGCCCTTTGTATTTAACTGGGCTGTAATAAATATGATTAGTACCAAACACTTCTTGCTCCCACGCGTCATGGCATGTTGTAATGGCGTGCTTCTCGCTAAGAGAGGTTGCTGTTTTTTCACTAGAGTCCCCAAAGATTACAGCAAGAAATAAAAAGCCAATAGAAGCTGCAACCCAACCTCTTGATTCGCCACCCCTCATCCAAAATCCATATACTGCGACAGGCCAAAACAAGAACACCCATCCCCAAACCCATCCCGTATGATACCACTCGATAGCTAAATCTTCTTTTGGCACTGGTGAAAATTCAGTCTCATCAATTGAATGGGTACTAATATAACTCTGTATAAGCTCCCTTATCATTTTAATGAAATTTTTACCTGAGATTTTTGCACCTGATATATCAATACTAATTTTCTTGGATAGCTTAACAGTAGTAAATCCCTTCATATAATTTTTATAGGGAATTAGCTCAATCCATGATAAATAATTCACTTCAGGGTTTTCACTAACGGAGCTTTTCCAGTAGATACCACTGATAGTAAAAGCAATGCCATATTTACAAGAACCAAATACAGTTGAATCAACAACACCTAGAACCTTTTCATTTTCTGGAACCTTGTAATACTTCTCTATAGCTTCAATTTTTTTAAGTGGAATATTGGGAAATACAAAAACATCTTGATTTTTGTACTGGCTAAGAATCTGGGTGATGGTAGCTTCATCAGCTAATGGGCTATCAGCTCTTTGGTGATCCTTCCTATCATCTTGAGTTTCACTTGAAATATTAGATTCATGGTTTTTCATATCAAAACCACAGCTAGAGCAAAAGTTGCTATTGTCTTTTATACTCTCACCACAGTTACTGCAAAACATAATAATTCCTTAGTTATAAAGCACTTTTTTGTCTCGAATTACGAGACATTCTATATTGTCTCTATAGTAGAGACAAATGTTTAGTACAAGTTTATACAGCTCTGAGTACGATACTCTACGCCTATGGTTGAAAGATGCTAGGAAAAGCTCTGGCTTTTCTATAAGAGAATTGGCCTCTCGATTAGAGGTGCATCACTCCATAGTAGGCAAGGTTGAATCAGGTGACAGAAAGCTAGAATTATTCGAGTTCATTAGTTATTGCAACGCTATTGGTGCCAGTGCTGAGGAGGGTTTTAGTGTTGCTCTTGGCGCTAGGAATAAGGAAGTCAAGTGAGTCTATCCCAAGCGAAATTCTATCTCAGCTACTATTTCTTCATCAATCAGCCCCATAGAAACCTAGAATTTAAGGAATACCCCTATGGATGAATAATCGCCAACTACCTATGTGTAGTTTATGCTGTCAATTACAGGGAAAAATGTGGCTATAGGTTCATCTCCCATATGTGTATAGCGATCTGAGATATTTTTTTGGACAGCATGACCTAGTACGGGCTGCATTAATTTATCTGTAACCCCCGCAGCACGAATCTTAGTAATTACCGTATGCCGATACGAGTGGAGAACCTTCCGATTTCCTTGAGAATCGGTTTCCTCTATCCCTGCCTTATCTTTCCAAAGTCCAAAAACGTAGCTGAGCTTAGAAGGCTTTAAATTAGGGAATAGCCTACCATCAGGCATTGACTCGACAAAATCAATAAAGCCCGCTTTTACCAACTCTGTATGAACTGGAATACGTCGAACTGCCGCCGCTGTTTTAGTGCCAACCTTCTCAGTTAGGTTGATATAGTACCTATCACTATTGTCATCTTTCAGAATATCTCTACTATCCAAATAGACCAATTCAGCGCGTCTAGCTCCCGTAAATTGAGCTAGTAGCGGCATCCACTTACGCCAAGGCTCAGCTTTAATTTTAGGGTCGGACTTTGATGCTGCCTGTAGAGCCAAAACCTCTTCATCAGTAAATCGTGCATACGTTGCATTGCTGGAAAGTTTTAGCTTTAGACTACTTGCTGGTGAGGATTCGATATGACCATTCGCCACAGCCAGGGAAAATATCCCCTGTACCGTCTTACGAACTCCATCGACCGTAGCAACAGAAACCAGATGCTCTTCAGGAATATCCATCTCAAGGCACTCAGTTGCAGTTTTGCCCTTGTATTCTTTAAGGTTGCGTTTAGGTAACTCAAGCCATTTTGTTAGCCAACCACGCACATGAGTGCGCTTTACTTTATTAAGGGGCATGTCTTCTGCGATTTCCTTCAGGGTTTCCAAGGTTCGCACATACTCTTTCAGAATACGGTTACTTAATTTTTTCCTCTCGGACTCAGCAAGAAATTCATCAAACACCTTAAAAAGCGATATAGACGAAGCGAGGTGTGTATCTGCCTGAGGGCTGATTTTAGCTATTTTAGATGCCTTCTCCTTTAAGGCATGGAACTGATCACTACGACCATTTACCACATTAGCTTTGTGAGCCTCTATCAGAGTCAGAAGCAAATCATATACATCACCACCACCTTGTGGAATTTGTGTCTTTAGGGGGCTTCTGTGAGACGTTAAGGGGGCTAATTGAGAGGACACCTCTGTATCTAGCTTTGTGCAACCATACTCCATACATGCACGAATATGGCCTTCAAGGTCTGAAAGGAACGCCGCCGCAGGTTCACGCTCATGGCGCTTTAATTGGTCGGTACAGGAAAAGTCTGATAATTCCTCGAACAGTTGTTGAAGTATCGCTACATCAGTAGTCATATAAATCCGCTCCATTATCCTCATTTTTGATAAAACCATAGCCTGAGCTTGCACATGATCAGTGGTTTTTAGAGATTTTACAACTTGATTACGGAAGCCTAGAGCTTGGATATGTTTGGGGGTGCGGAATCGGAGGTAGTAGATATTACCTCGTTTCAGAAGTTTCGTGGTTACACTTGTGGGTACAGACATGGTAACAAATAAGCCTCAGATCGCTCTGAAGCCCATTGTTACTGATAAAGGAGCCAACCTGTAAGCCGGGTTCTGTCGTGGACAATCATTCATCTACGATACATGTCACCATATATCTTTAGCAATCTACCCGAATCCAGCGCGGGTCACGCCTTTTGCTTAAAGCAATAGGATTCCTATTTGATCTTGCTCCGAGCGGGGTTTACCTTGCCACAAACTGTTACCAGTTGCGCGGTGCGCTCTTACCGCACCATTTCACCCTTACCACAATGAGGAAAGACCTCATCGGGCGGTTTCTTTTCTGCTGCACTTTCCGTAGACTCGCATCCCCCAGACGTTATCTGGCGCCCTACCCTATGGAGCCCGGACTTTCCTCTTAGCGGCGCAAAGTGCACCGCCAAGCGATTGCCGAGCCAACTCCGAAACTTAAGATACCTTCCCTACAAGATAAAAACAAGCGCCTACCAATAAAAGATCCAAAATACTTAGGACTTAGCATCAAGATTTTGCATTCTCAATCGCCCACTGATAGAGATCTCTCTTTTTCACATCAGTCACCTTCGCAGCAATAGCAGATGCCACTTTAACCGGCACATATTCCAACAACACATTCATCAACTTTTGCACCTCTGGAGTAATGTCGTTCTGTGGTGTCTTATCATATCCTTTAATGAGCACAACAAACTCCCCCCTTTGCTGGTTAGTATCAGCAAGGACAGCACTTAATACATCGTCTATAGAACCAGACAACACCGTTTCATAAGTTTTTGTTAACTCTCTTGCCAATACCATATAACGACCCCCACCCAACACCTTGCACATGTCCTGCAAAGACTCAACGATACGATGCGGTGATTCATAAAAAATAACGGTTCTATGCTCGTTGGTAATTAAGTCTAAAGCGCTACGTCTAGCCGATGATTTTGCGGGCAAAAAACCTTCGAAAGCGAATTGATTCGATGGCAACCCCGACACCGACAAGGCGGCAATTAAGGCACAGGCCCCTGGAATAGGGACAACAGATAATCCTTTGTCTCGCACAGCATTGACTAAATGGTAACCTGGATCAGAAATTAACGGAGTGCCAGCATCGGATATGAGCGCAATAGACTGGCCCGACACCAATAATTCCAAAATTTTATCTAATCGTTGCTGATTACTATGATCATGATAGGCGACTAATTTTGCAGAAATACCAAAATGTTGTAGTAACTTAGCACTATGACGGGTATCCTCAGCAGCAATAACATCTACCATTTGAAGTACCTCCACTGCTCGCGGTACCATATCGCCCAAATTACCAATAGGCGTTGCCACTACGTAGAGCACACCAGAGTTTACATCAGCCATAAGCTATCAATTATCCTAAGAGACCATTATGTTATTGAAACATATTTTACAACAGTTAACGGATATTAAAGCGTTAACCACCATTGTTTTTATCACCATATTGGTAACCAGTTGCGCTACACCACCAACAGGTACCAACACTCAGGGAATAACAAACTCCAGTTCATTAGATGCTCTACTAGCTGCGGCAGAGAAGGCTGAACAGCAACCAGAACCACTGAAGGCAAAAAAACTTGTAGAAATAGCCCAATACCTAGTTAATCTGAATGAACATTCATCGGCTAAAAAGATATTCAACAATATCGATAGCAATCAGCTTGACCACTTGGATTACTTTACCTACACAGTCATTGGTAATGATATTCATCTAACGGAAAATTCACTGTATCAGGCTAGGACTCTATTATCATCAAGAAAACTCGAAGAAATGATGGGTCAATTGTCCATCAACCAACAACAACAGATACACCGAATGAAAGCAGAACTGTTTCAGCGAACCGGAGAGTCTATATCCAGTTTGTATGAGCGTATTGCGCTAGGGACACTACTGTACGACAGTGACGAGCTTCAGCAGAACAATAATGCTATTTGGCAAGAATTATCTTCATTTACATTGTATGAGTTAATCACTCTATCAGACAACATTACTGATAGCACACTGAGTAACTGGCTAGCCTTGGCCACTATCAGTAAACAGCACCAGCACAATCTCGAATTACAGAGCAGCAATATCAGCGACTGGGTTAATAACAACCCCGATCACCCAGCGAGCAATCACTTACCGGATGAAATAGCATTACTTCAAGAGCTAATATTATCTAAACCAAATAACATTGCTCTGTTATTGCCACTGCAAGGCAAACTCGCGAAAGCAGGACAAGCCATCAGGGACGGTTTTATGGCGGCGTATTATTTAAATAAAGACAACCAACAAAACCAGCAAGTAATCAACTTCTACAATACTAGCGGCGAAGATATTAATAGCGTTTACAATCAAGCGGTCGCCAATGGGGCGAAAGT
>JAHDEM010000031.1:26276-28452 GCA_020628895.1 Candidatus Endobugula sp. | reverse complement strand
TTCCAGCGGTATACAAAGGTATATCTGGCCTGTACGGTAACACCACCTTTAAAGGTAAAGGTATAAACACCTGAGTTGATGGCGAGTTGACCAAAGGTGCGAATATTGGCTTCGTCTATTTTACCCACCGGTTCTTTTGCTAGAAAGCTAACAAAATAATCCTCAATTTCCTCATGATTATGGCGAACCTGATTCGATACTGTAGGGAGCAATATAGCATTATTGCTATACAGCGCTACCACTTGTTTAGGGTCTTTGGTTTGTAGTGCTTGGTTCCACTCATCAAAGAGAGGGGCAATATCGTTATTGTGCATATGTAAAACTCTATAAAATAGCTATTGTTATTAGTCTGCCTTTGGTAAACAGAGAGCGCATACTATGTATTTTTTAGATAAGACGCAACCGCTGGCCAAAAGCAGTACCACAAGCCACTTATTATGGTTAAGACAAGCTGGCCAGAATGGCTCAGTATTAGGAGCAGGCGACGGGAATATTCATTCAGTATTCCCGCTCTTCATTTAGCAAATACTGAATAATAATCTGTTACTTTTTACCCAGGCGGATATTTTCAAGCACAACATCTGTTGTTGCTAAAGACTCGATTGCCGCCGGAAAGTGCCTAACTGCATAAAGGCAGTACAAGATATCAATAATAAATATTTGACCTATCTTAGATACCATAGACTCATAATATTTTGTATCGCTACTTTCACCCGTAGTGGTTGATGTAAACAATTTAAAGTCTGCCACCTTAGCTAAGGGAGAGCTCGCGAAAGAAGTAATGGCTACTGTCGTTGCACCTGCTTTTTTAGCGCGTTCAAGACTATCAACGACTGATACTGATGTACCTGAATGACTAATACCAATGGCTAGACAACTATCATCAAGAGTACTTGCGGAGACTTCCTGAAAACTGGAATCTTTAAAAGACATACAACGTTTGCCCACCCTCATAAATCGCATTGATGCATTATCTGCCGCTTGCACGCTAGAACCCACCGCAAACAGCGCAATAACATCCGCTTCTTCTACGGCTTCTACTACTTGTTCAACTTGATCAAAATTAAGTACTCGACTCACATCTTCTGTGATTTTTACATAACGAGAGTGAACTTTTTGTACAATATCGGGCAACAAATCAGAAGGTTGGATATCCTCATAAACGAGTTTCGTTTTAGAAGCCTCTTCATCACCATCACTTCTTTCACCAGAGAGTTGTTCGGCAATCATCAGCTTCAAGCGCTGAAAACTATGAGCACCGATAATTTTTACAAAGCGTGTCACCGTGGATTCAGATACTCCACAGAGTAAAGCGAGCTTATTAATTTGTAGCGACTTTACCTCTTCAGAATTATTTAAGATGTAATCGGCAATTCGCCTAAGGGCAGGTTTTAAATAAGGTCTCTCAACAGAAATCGTATGTAAAATAGAGCCTTTATTCTCTACTTGATTATCCCTTGCTCCCATTATTACCACCTTCTACTCGCACCTAGTAAGAAAGCTCTACCATATCAAAATTACAAAAAAAATAATATTTTATTCGAGCCAATAAAGAGAAAGAGCACTAATCCAGAAAAGACTAACCGCAAAGGGCTTGATATAAGGCTTGCTCAGAATCAATCAACTCAGCCCCTTCTGGAGTTGGAGAACTGCCCAGTACTTCTGGCCAGTATAACGTTCTCATCCCAGCAGCAATACCTGCACAAGCACCCACCACACTATCCTCAACGACAACGGTCTCTTCGGGAGCAACACCTAATAACCAAGCTCCGCGAAGATAAGGCTCAGGATTAGGCTTACCACGTCGAACATCATTGCGGCTAACCGTACACAACTTGGGTCGCTGAAAATTAACTGCTCTAAGATTAACATCCACAATCATGCGATCAGAATTAGACACTACAGCTTGCAAAACACCACGCGCTTCGAGATTTTGGTACACCTCCAATGCCCCCTTACGATACTGCAATTGCTTTGCTTCACGACAATAGAGCGTAAACTTTAGTTCAAGCCATTCGCCAAAAGGCATCAATAACTGGCATTCATCAACAAGCATGTCATACACAT
The DNA here is from genome assembly GCA_020628895.1 of Candidatus Endobugula sp. Taxonomy (GTDB): domain Bacteria; phylum Pseudomonadota; class Gammaproteobacteria; order Pseudomonadales; family Cellvibrionaceae; genus Endobugula. Next base: position 26,385 of record JAHDEM010000031.1, on the reverse strand, counting down.
CCTCTGCCGACACACCATTCACACGCTCATGAAGATTGTCTAACAAAGGTAGATCAAGGGATTCCAATGCTGTTATTAATACTTTGTCATGCAGCACCTCACTATCAAC
>JAHDEM010000031.1:21587-26176 GCA_020628895.1 Candidatus Endobugula sp. | reverse complement strand
ATTTCGACAACGACTTGTGCATGATCCGATTTCTGTTGATCTTTTTCATTTTCAGGATCTAAGTGGCCATCAAGCACTTTGTAAGAAATCACTTTTGCGACGTGTGAAGGATTATTTTTGTTAAACGCATTAGAGGCAATAATATAATCGATGGTATTTCCCTTACCCTGATAATAATGTGTAGGAATTCTTGGAGGCAAAATATTAGTAGGACTAGGAAAACCGTAAAGCAAAACAAAGGTATCATGTAATGTATATTTATGGATAGCTACCTTAGCTTCTCCAGGAAGATTTTCACGATTTACTTCTGCTATTTCATGAATTTTTTCTGTGTTTGATATAGCATCAATCACTACAGAATCAGCATCGTCATTTAAATCACCTAAAACCACAATGGGTTTGTTCGGCTGGAGACTTAAATCATTAGACACCTGATCATAAATTTCACTAGCTTCGGCTCCTCGTTGTAATAAAGAGGCAATATAACCAAAAGATCTGGCTTTTAATCCAGCCAATACTTTTTGGTCCCAGTTTGCTGTATCGCTAACGGGCACATCAATTTCTTTTGCACGTTTCGATTTTAGATGAGTAACGTAAACAATAATTTCACCTATACCATCAACCGTCACCTGTGCTTTAATTGGCGTGCGGCTAAAGTCATACGATGAATTTAATTCTAAAATATCTTTAGATAACTGATTAAAGGTAACAGCGCTAACTGTTGTTGGAAATTTGGAGGCTATTGCTACAACAGAGCCTTCAAAAATTGTAGGATCATCTTTATCTGTTTTTGGTTGATCAACTACCAATAATTGATAACCTAATTCCTCCACCAAATCCTTTAATTCATCAATGCTGAAAACTTCTTGAAAACCAATGATATCGCAATCCATGTCGATAATTTGTTGTTTAACTCATGCTTTCTTATCTAACCATTGTTCAGTCGTATAAAAATTTTTTTTGTCATACCAATAATACGGTGCCTTCAAAAATTGGTATAAATTAAATGTTCCGCATCGAATCTTCATATTGTTCACCCTTAATATTGTGTGAATAAACATGCTTAGCTACCAGATTAAAACCGTAGCTGAGCAAGATTATTTCAATAACCGTCATCGCAAACAACATGTAAATGTTTTCATTAATTGGTATGATGGTTTTAAATTTACAAAAGAGGTAGCAGGCGCCATAACAGCCTACCCCCTCATTGACATATTAATAAACCAGATGAATATTAAATCCTCGTATTTCACCCCGATGCTTTTTTCTTGCTTTTTCTTGTACGCTCTTATGCCTGCGTTAACTGTGGCCGCCGACAGTGAAGAACTTCACAAGCCTCTGGCTAAAGCAGTACAAGACCAACGCCCATTAATTCTGGCTCACCGAGCATCTTCAGGGCTTTGGATACAGAACTCTCGTAATGCGGTTAAAAACACGATTGCGTTGTATCAAGAAAATCCCAACCTACTCGACGGTATCGAGATTGATATCGTACTCACTAAAGATCATATTCCCGTGTTAGCTCATGACCCTTGGGTACATAAAACATTATGTACCCATAAAGACGGCAACCCTGTAGAAGAAATATTAATTAGACACTTACCATTGGAAGAACTACAACAGAAATTCACTTGCGGAGGAATGATAGATACTGACTTCCCCAATGCTAAAGTAAAAGCAGAATCAGTCATGAGTTTCGCTGAGTTTTTGCTCGCTATAAAAGAAACACCTGAACTCATTATTTATCTTGATATTAAATTACAACCGCCATTAACCCTATCATCTGATGCATATGCTCAAGCGATTTTTAGCCATTGGGACAATTCAGGAGCAACCAACCCATTATATGTTGAAGGGCCAAATAAGCAGGCTATTAACGCTTATCAACAATATGCCACACAGCCTTTTACTGCGGTATTGTCTTACCCACCCTTTTTTGCTGAGGAAAACTGGCTAATTAAGGGGGCTTGGGCGGCGCTAATCAATTTTCTCCACCCCCAAAAAGCAGTAAACACGGTACAAGCCGCTAATGCAAAAGGTGTTGCGACGCCAACCGCTGTCAACAACCGTTCTATGCAAATAGCCCTGCAAAATGATAATAAACAAGTGATTGTATTCACCCCTAATCAACCCAAAGAAATTCAAAAAGCATGCACATCAGGTGTAGATATTATTATCACTGATTTCCCTAACCGAGGTCCCTGTCAAAAACACAATTAGTAGCGCGTAATGTAAAAGGCCACGTTAACGTGGCCTCGATATGCAGCTCATAATAAAATAGTCATTCAGACTAAAAAGCTTGGCGGGACAGCCTTGCATACTGGATGGTTTCGGCCACCTCATTCGCTTTACGCTCAGATGTCATCAACTTTAGAAGCGTTAACGCTGCCTGATAACTCACGACGCTGCCATTGGAAGTGACGATATTTCCATCTACAACCACATTAGTATCAAACTGCACATCTACCTTTGAGTAATTTTTTTGCAATTCAGATTCACCACCGGCCCATGTCGTCGCTTGTTTACCATCTAAAACCCCTGCCTCAGCGAGCAAAAAGGCACCAGAGCAATTACTTGCCATCCACTCAACATGTTGAGCCTGTGTACGGATAAATTGGATTAACGACTTATTCTCCAATAATGGGTCCATGCTATAACTTGAAGGAACCAGCAACACATCCAATTCAGGTTTCTTCCCTATCCAAGTATCCACACCAAGCTTAAGGCCTTCTTCGGTTGTAATCTGCAGACTATCGGATACAGAGATGGTCACCACATCGTAATCTGCGAACCAAGACAATTTACTTGCCACACCAAAGACCTCTAACGGCGCCGTAACATCCGACGTTAATACACCATCAAAGACTAATATACCGACTTTCTTGCTCGCTGCCATTGCGGCATTCGCTGAAGTCAGAAACACTAATACACACACTAGCTTAATAATTTTCATACACCTTCCTCAAATAATTAACGGGTCGGCAATGATTATATGGATACAGTTTGGCGAATAAAGTACACTAATAAACTTTAAGAAGTGAATATTATTCACTAATTGATGATGTGAGAGCACACCATGGATAAACTTCGAACATTGCATTTTTTTATTAGTGTTAGCGAAAAAGGATCATTTATCGATGCTGCAAAAACCTTTGGTACATCACCATCGACGATCAGTAAAGCGATTGCGCGATTAGAAAGTGAGTTAGGCGTACAACTATTTACCCGCACAACCCGCGCACTTAATCTGACTCGTGCAGGGCAAGATTATCTCACCACCGTAAAACGGTTACTGCTGGAGTTAAGCCATACCGAAGCCGACTTAAAAAGTGAATCTGAAGAAATTTCTGGCAATCTGCGCATTAATGTACCGATCTCTTATGGCCGTTTATATATTCGTCCACTCATTGCCTCTTTTTGTAAGAGCTACCCCAATATAAACGTAGAGATAATTTACGATGATGCTTACGTGGATATTATTGAAAAAGGCATTGATATCACTTTTCGCTCCGGCACAATCGCCGACAACCGCTTAGTGGCTAGAAAGTTAAGCCCGATGGATTTTTTAATTTGCACGCCCAAAAATTATTTTAATAATAAACAGGCGCTCACTTTACCCGATGACATTCTGGGCGAGCCTTGGATTAATTTCCGTTTTAAACAAACGGGAAAAATCATGCCTTTAATGATTAAACATCAACACAATAATCAACAAACTTATCGAGAATACTTTACCGATAGTCAATGTATTATCGACGATGGCGAAGCACTGGCAGAGCTATGTGCCGATGGTATAGGCTTAGCGCAGATGCCACATTTTATTGCCCGAAAATGGTTACTCAAAGGAGAGATAGATATTCTCGATCATATTTACAGCCCTGATCATTTTGGCGTTTACGCGCTATATACCAAGATGAAAAAAACACCACCAAAGGTAAAAGCGTTTATTGATTTTGTACAACAATGGTTGGCTTCTATTGGAGAAACACCGCAAACCACTTGGGCAAGACAATGGAAATAGACCATCCACTACCCATTATTTACCACGATGATTATATGGTTGCTATTCATAAACCCGCTGGCTTATTGGTGCATAAAAGTAATGTGGATAAATACGAAACCACTAATGCAATGCATCTGCTGCGCGACCAATTAGGGCAATGGGTTTATCCTGTACATCGTTTAGATAGGCCCACGTCCGGCGTACTTTTATTTGCGCTCGACCCTAATATCGCTAAAACGATTGGCGAACAATTTGAACAACATCAGGTAGAAAAGACCTATTGGGCAATCGTTAGAGGATATATTGATGAACAGGGTATTATTGATCACCCTCTTAAACCTATCCCAGGCTTTAAAAGCCAAAAACAACGCTACGCGTTAAAAGAACCTCAGGAGGCTATCACTGCTTATCAACGATTAGGCACATTAGAAATACCCTATGCAGTTGATCGCTTCCCGAGTTCTCGCTACTCATTAGTTAAACTTAAACCCAAAACAGGTAGAAAGCACCAGCTGCGACGGCATATGAAACACCTAAGCCATCCCATCATTGGCGACCCTAAATACGGGAAAAGTAAACATAACCA
>JAHDEM010000031.1:0-21487 GCA_020628895.1 Candidatus Endobugula sp. | reverse complement strand
TTTTTGGTTAAATACTGAATATTACCAATGGTTTCTTCCAACCCCTTGTATTTAGTATGGCTACTGTAAGACGCCCCAGTCTGCTGCATAAACATTGCGTACCTGCGCCGCAGTATCCTTACCACTAAGCAACGCATAAAACGGCTGGATCAATGATTGAGCTTGTGCCTGACTCAATGATTGCGCCGTCACGCCGTTGGAAAATAACAAACATAGTATTAAAGCAGCCGTAGAATGTATCGATAAAATCTTCATTTTATAACCCTCATAGTGAATGTAATTGACTTGGACAATCGTAAGTTTCACCAAGTTGAGGGCAGTATAAACAGCCATTTTGTTTTGATAAGACCAACAAAAAGACATAGAATATTCTGAAAAACAGATCAAAAAATATTTTACACTCGAGTAAGCCACAAGATATGGACAATACAACCACCAATAACCATGACCTATCAGAGCTAAAACGATTAGCCATATTCGCTATTGTGGTGGAACAAGGTAGCTTTAGTCAGGCTGCGCAGGTGCTTAGAATCAGCCGTTCTAGAGTGAGCGAACAAGTCTCGTTATTAGAACAGGCATTTAAAGTACGGCTGCTGCAAAGAACCACTCGAACGCTAACACTTACTCGAGAGGGGGAAAGCATATACACCAAAGCAGCCTTAATACTGGAGACATTTGATCAAATCAAAAGTGACTTACTACAGGATGAATTATCAGGCCGTGTCAGAATCACCACCACTAACGATGTTGCCACAAACTGGCTAAACCCTCGCTTACATGCATTCCACGAACAATATCCCAATATTCGTTTTGAGATTATTATTTCAGACAGCCGAACAGACCTGATTAAAGATAAAATTGATTTGGCAATACGCACAGGCGAATTACATGACGAGTCACTGATTGTTCGACCACTATTTAGCGACCATCTAAGGCTACTCACCAGTAATCGTGTTATCGAGGCAATGAACAAAAAGCTCACCATCGAATCGGTACAAGAATGCACGTGGCTGTTACTGCCTCAAATACATCCTAATCCGCAAATTACCTTGTTCAACGACCAGCAAAAAGTTCGCTTTACTCCACAAAAATATCACATATGCGACTCACCATCCGTGCTATTAGGTATGATAAAAAGTGGGATGGGAATTGGGTTTTACCTACCCAAATTACTACAAGAAAGCGATTACCGGTACGTGCAACCTATTCTATCTGATTGGTACGTCAGTGAATTATTTACATCCATCGTATACCCATCACGCAAACAGCTCCCGAGTCGAACACGCTGCGTTATCGATTATCTTATGCAAGCAACCTAGGGAGTATTCCAGTGAGTTCGGTAGCAAGCTCTAGTAACTACTATCAATATTTATTTACCACAGCCTCAGGAATAACTTGGGCATATAACTTAAGCATACGCTGATACCAAGCGTACACTACATCACTCTTCTCCAAGAATTCAATATCGCTCACACAGGATATCCATAAAAATAAACCCATCAAACACATATCCGAGTAATCCGGTTGCTGGCCACCCATATAATGTTGGTCTTGCAAAATATCCCGGATAGAATCTAACTCTGCACGTAGTCGAGGGATATTTTTTTCTGGATTAGCCCCAACCTCCTCTAGTGATCGGCCAAATTTTTCTTCTCGTGATTGGCGAAAATAAACTTGAGTCTCCTCATCCAATTGCTCATAAATATCCAAGATAATCATTGGGCGAATATGCTGGGCCAATACATTATCTAACCAACGGTTGAACGATTCCGCTTGCGCTCTCGACGCTTCATCAGGAAATAATTGAGGCCCTTCGGGATAAGCACTATCAAGGTATACAGCAATATCCCACGAATCAGAAATGACCAGTTCATTATCTTGTAAAACAGGCACCAATTGTTGGCCCGAAAAGGCAAGCTTATGCTTTTCTAAAAACCCTACAGGCTCGGTTTGGAATGAAAGTTGTTTATGAGCTAAAGCTAGATGTGACTTCCAACAATGTAGGCTGAAGCGAGTATTAGGATCTGCTGCTGATAATTCATATAAGGTGATTGTCATAAGGGTAACTCCTTTTGTATTCGATCTATTCTTGACAATTATGTCAAAGATGACAGCCTTGTCAAGAATAGAGTAAAATAAACCGATACTCTAAATAATAGACACCTAGTAGAGAGGCCTATGGTCGGCAAAAGAAAGTTTACAGAAGACGATGTACTAGAAGCGGCAACCACTATTTTCTGGGAAAAGGGTTACTTAGCGACGACGATGCAAGACCTTGCTGAGGCCTCAGCAGTGCAACGAGGAAGCTTATATAACACCTTTGGTAGCAAACAAGAAATTTTTGTTAGAGTCTTTAAGCGTTATACCGAAAAGTATTTTCTCATCTTAGAAACAGACCTACAGCAACCTTGCATTATTTCTGCATTAGATAAGGTATTTAGTTCTATTGTTAAACGCTTAACAGGTGATCCTGATCGTAAAGGTTGCTTTACGACTAAAATCATCATGGAAGTAACTCATCAAACTGATGACTTGGACTTTTGCCTACAATATTTTTTAGACGGCCTAGAAAAGTTATTCACCCAGCGCCTACAACAAGCCATTAAAGATAAACAGTTTACAGGCAATGCAAAGTCTACGGCGCGATACCTAGTGGCACTCACACGAGGCATTGCTGTGACAGAAAAAATTTATCATAACAAAGCCTATTCAACCGATATTTATAAAACGGCATTGACATTAATGCCGTTAGAAAAAAAACCGTAAAATGAATGCCTGTTTACTCTTCAGGCAAAATATCGTAATTAATCCCTGTAGAAAAAGAAGCGATTTTACTTAAATGCGTATAAGGCAGTCCTGTTTCTTCGCGCCACTGATTAAATAAACCCTGTGCTTTTTTTAAATCTCGCTTAGATGTCACATTATCGGCAATATCCAATCCCGCGTTTTGCAGTGCCAACACAACATCACCCGTGAGAATAAACGAGTCTTTGCCCATATTGCGTAAAAAGCGTTGGCCCGTTTGCCCACCTAAACGTGAGCCATTTTTCTTTAAATAGTCCGTTAAACCAATTTGATCATCATCAGGCCAATTAACGATAAAACTTGCAAATGAACCGTGTTGCCCAGAGACGTTGTATACAAATGCCACATTATCCATCACCGCTTTAATTTTTTGCCAATTGCGAACAATGCGAGTATCTACCATATACTCTTCCCATTTTTCTGGCGGCAATCGACTTAACACCGATATATTAAACCCCAAAAAAGCTTCTTCGAACTGTGGCCACTTTTTCTCAACGACCGACCAACGAAAACCGGCCTGATTAACGACTTTAGCCATCATTGATAAAAAACGATCATCAGTGATTGCGAGCAATTCTTTATTAGATAGTACTTTAGGGAGCAGTTTTTTAAGGGCTGCCTTCCCTCCTTTACGCTCTTGAGCTTGAGCCATGATTTCAGAAAATTTTTTCATAGATATTCCTAGTTAATTCTTGGGCAGCCTATGATACCTGTCAGTCTTATTCCGGTTTCAGCATCATAGGTATCAATTATTTCGAACTGATATTTGTTGCTTTCGGTGTTATCAATATTGGCATTGGCTAATTCTGTGAAATGCTTTAGTTCATTAACATCATAAGTTCGCCAATGGGAAATCATCCCATCCCACCAGTACATCAATGGCAATATAGGTACGCAATAGGTAAAAAATAGTAGGGTAAAATTGTACGGGCGAATACGCAAACTATCAATCCAAACCACAATAGGCGAAAGCAGCATTCCCAATATCCGAGAGATTTTTCTTTGTGTAAACTCGGCAATAAAAACCGGTTGCCGACGCAGAACACAATGACATAAAAAACATTGTGCTTGATCAGGTGATAAATGATGAAACGCACTAAATAATGTTAACGGTTCCTCAGGCCAAGTATCGGGATTATTCAAATCGACTGGAGCCTTATGCCAAGATATTGATGGTGCGTTATCAAAAGCTTTACTCGTATTGCTCGGATTAATATCTGATAATTCTAACTTACCTTGCCAATTCAAAGTCTCATAAAGTGTTTGCCAAGGACCACCATTACCACTGGCAAGATCAACAATTTTTTCGGCATTAATAGATAATAACCACTGCTGCAGTTGCGGCAAAATACCGAGATAAATTTTTTCTACTTGATATTGCAATAAACGATAAAACCCATGACGCAAAAATACAGGGCAAAACGGTTGATCGGCGATTTCAAATAAATGACGACGTTTCATTGATTCTCAGCGTAAGCATTAACATACTTTAATAATAAATCTTTGTCGGTACGCGACAATTTGTCATCTAATAAACTGGAACGATAAGCAACATAATCTTGTTTTTCTAAGCTTTCTTTAAGCTGATAATATAATGCCACTGCTGCCTGATCCTGCCCTGATTGATCTCGGTCATAAATAATCGATATGACCATATAGCCGTAACGATGATTAGGGTATTGCATACTCACAAAAGGTTCAAACCCCGCCTCATAGCAGGTACGTACAATAAATTCGTACAAGGGCTCATTGGTATCCGAACCTGTTATAGGGCGAGACAAACCATTCCACGGCATAGTAACAGCTAACCAGATCACACCACACCCATCTCTTTCTGGACTTATTGATACTATTTTTTGTATCTCATTATCAGATGAAGAAATATCTAACTTACGCCAATACATGGACTGGTGCGAACCTTGGGTAAAATCGTGAAAATAAGGCCCTTGAGCATTCTTTTCGCCCCAATGGCAAATCAATGGCAGGTTATCTAATTCTTTATTCACTTCCTCACGTAGCATGTCGAGAATATGTGCAGTCGGTGCAGCAATGGCGACTTCGCCAAACCAATCTCCACCTAACTCGGTTTGGTACTGCTGTTTAACTGATGCAGGTAAAGGCAATGTGCCGTGGCTATCAATATAAGGATATTGATCAGTCACACTGATAATTTTTTCTAAATTATGTATTGCCAAAGAAGTAGCGAACAAGCCTTTACGATGGAGCATTTGCAAACGATCGACCATATTTGCAAATTGATACTCTTGGTCAAGCCAGGAAAAATGTAAGTGCTGCCAATAATTAGGCAAAGGATCTAAACACACCGTCATAGAGGTGACGATACCCATATCGTTTTGTGAGAAGAGCCCTCCAATATTGGGGCCCGATGCCAACCCTCGATCACCACCGCTGGCGCCAACGCGAACAAGCTCTCCACAGGGCAATACAACCTCTATATTAACGATAGAGCGCCAATGCTCCATCTGTACTCCCTGATTTAACCCACGCTCCAATGTATTCGCTAAGACGCTAGCAAAAGGGCTACTACCAGGACCATTAAATCGCCAGCGATCAGGTTGTTCATATAAAAATTGTTGTAGCTGAGCATAGGTTACACCCGCCTCAACCGATATAGTACCCGTTACTTTATCGTAATTTTGAATACAGTTTATATTTTCTAAGTTAATAGCAATTGAAAGTTCATGTTTAGGTGCACGAGAACCATACCCCCAGTTTTTACCACCACTAATAGGATAAAAAGGCAAGTTATAATCAACTGCCAGTTGCACAATAGCTCGCACCTCTTCAACACACGAGGGGGATAATATTGCTAATGTTTTACCGGTTGTAGGAAAAGTGGCCGTCGACCAATCATGGCAGGTTAGATGATCGGACTGAATCTTGATAGCAGGAAATTTTTGCTCAATAACAGAAATAAAATTATTTAAGGCAGACACATCAACCATAAAAAGTTACCACACCGACTAAAAAAATATTAATATTAACGCCTATTTTTATTTCTGGCAGCCTCGGCTCTAGATCTATTTTCACGTGCAGCATTCTTCATATTGGTTGCTTCTGTATTGGCCTTACTCTTAATGGACTGAGCCTGTTGCTCTGCATTTTGAACGGTGCGGTTAGCACTAGTACGCGCATTATTAATTTTTAGGCTCTTATCATTTTGCGCTTGTAATAACTTTGCTCGGTTTTCTTTTCTGTCATTGTCATGAGCTGCTTTTTTCTGGTTAATACGTGCATCTGCCTGTTGCTGCGCTTGTGTCAATTCAGCCTGTTTAGCATTTACTTTAGAGGTTTTTTCTTCGTGAGCATGTGTGATTTGCACAGCTGCCTTGGCCTGATTTTCCTTTCGTTTACGTACCGCTAACAAACGTTCTTCGTATTCTTTTTTCTGCTTGGAGACTAAATTTAAGCCGCCCTCTGCTGGTATTTCGAATAAATATTCTGATGGCAGTGATGCATCAACTGGACCACGCAAAGCAAAAGACTCTCTGTAATGGCGATAATTATTAGCAATATCGCTATCGCTACGAGCGATTTTCCAGATGCGTAACTCACTTAAAAAACCACTAAAAATCCGACCTTCAAAACAGCGGCCTAAGAACACCATCCCCTCGCCTTCAAAAGCGCCGACAGCCGTGCGACTAGCCTCTTTTTTACCATTCACAAATAGACTCTGTTCCATAGTACTAATATCGAAACGCCAAGCAATATGGTACCACTGCCCAGCATCGATAGTGGTCTGTCCACCAAGGTCATTATTATAGAAACCCATATAAGGTTTACGCCCGCGCAGAGTCAAATGTAATCCTTGGTTAGGTGCTGCCTTAGTTGTACCGAGTATAGATAAGTCCTCGTTTCGTTCCGAATCCGTTTGTAACCAACATTCAACCGTAAAACTTTGTTTACACAGCCCTAAGTCTTTTGCAGCACCCATTTTCACATACGTGGATATACCATTAAATGCAAGCACCGAAGAATGAGGCGTAATAGTAGGAGGCAAAGTCTCGCGACTCCAAGCTGGACCAGCAATAATACTATCCATCACTGTTGTAGGATTACGTTCGCTCATTGTGGCTTTAATTGCATCGTCACTTAGCGCTTGCGTGACTATTTGCAAACCTGCAATAAGCCCAGAAAAAGGCGAATTACTGTATCTACCTAGTAGTGTTAACGATTCTGGATCATTGTTCAAAGGTGCATGGCCAGAAGCACTATTATCTAATACACCATTAACGAAAATGGCCTGCTCTTGTTTATTAACATCATAACGAAAACTTAAGTAAGTCCACTCATTTGGCTTAATAGTCGTTTTGCCAGAGATATCATTTCCATAAAAACCTAAATACGCTTTAGTACTGCGTAATACTAAATGAAGACATTTATTAGAATGATAATTCGTGCCTGCTAGTAAACCGGCATCACCTTGTGCTGGCACACTGCTAGGTTTTATCCACATGCTGATAGTAAAACTATTGCCGCGCAAATCGTCTACCAAATGATTCGGCACTTTTGCAAAATCTTTACCAGTAAAATTGAAGGCATAATGTGCAGCACTTAAATTCAATGGCAAATCATCGTTACTTTGTTCCAGCTCTCTTAATATATTTCCAAACGGATTAATTGCATTGCTAATATAATCACTCTGTTGTGCAGATTGTGAATTATCACTGACAAGACTTAACGGCCAGTAGCCTACAATACCCGGAGTTTGTGCATGTAAGGTTTCTTCCCTAGTGACCCAATACACTTCCTGCTTGAGTTCATTGGCTGTATCGGGAGTGACATAGTCAAGCATTAAACCCCTAACTGGATTTTTAGCACCATATAAATCTTCTGCATCACTGCCGTCCAAATTCGAGCGACGAACTACTTCTAATTCTTTATCCACCCAATACAATTTTTTAGCTTGTCCATTAATAGCTAAATCAATAGGGAATGGGGCTTCATGGTTAGATACAATTAACTCGGCATTGCTACCATCCAAATTAGCACGCCAAATACTATAGTCATTGGTCCAATACATTTTTTTGCCATCAGGATCAATTTCTAATTGCCAATAATGATCTTTAGCGGGACCAGAAATATCTAATATAGATTCATGCCCTGAGCCATCATACTTCACCCGCATAATATTCCCTGTGCCTGCAATATGGTACACATATTGATTAAGCTCATCCAAAGCAACAGAGGTGGCAGGAGTATCGGGGTGCTCGACTAAGGTTTTGTGCTCGCTGCCATCTAACTTAGCCACATGTAAAGAAAACGGCACAGTAGATTGGCTCCAAAATACCAAGCCACGGCTTTGATCTAACATAAGATCAGATGCCTCAACACTAATGGCTTTTTTAACCAGCGCAATATCCACGTTTATACTGCCAGAGTTGTCATGGTAACCATTACCATATTGTCCGCCTACGTCATCATTGGTAGTTAAAAACAGTCGGCCAGACTGGCCTACGGGCAATTCACTACTATTGCCAATATAAAATACATGGCCGCCACCTACTCTCGCCACTAGTGAACCCGCCGGTTTTCCCGGTAATGCATAGTTCGGCAAGCCATTAAAACGCGTAGTACCAACGCCGGTTAAATTACGATCTTGAGGGCTAATATTCCAGCGTCCTCCAGTGTAGTTAATTTTTACGGTTTCACCCTGCGCAATATCAACACCCGTATCAAACCATAACTGATTTGCAGGTACAGATTTTTGTGTATGAGTGACATTCCCTACGTGAAACTCACTCATATTGTATTGCGCATCACACTGATGAATGCGTCCTTTGTAAATAAACCAAATCGAATCAAAACGTGCGCTATTTAATGTTTTTGTTGCTTCGGTATGCGCCTGTTTTAATTGGCTGGCTTTATCAGCTTTGGCTATTTGAATACGCTGATTATTCTTTTGCTGCTGCTCGGTAATGATATTACGCTGATAAGTACGAACACGGTTAAGCAATTTAGTCGCCTCACCATTACGACCGCTGGAAGGCAAAGGTCTATGACTTTCTTCAAGACTATCGTTAGGATCGTTTAACAACTGATCCATTCGTTGAACTGTGGTATTGCGGCGACGTTGTGCTGGAGACACAAGCTTGCCAGACACAGAGCGACAGCTTGCTTGCACTTGCGCACCATCAATACTCTGCCAAGTCACTTGTGCAGCATTATTAATAGTGGCGTGGTGATGATTGACACTGACATCTTTTACCTGTGTACCTGTGCCCTCTTCCATGGACCAGTAAGCCACTAAGTCACTTGCTGTTTCATCGAGGTTATTAAAATTTTGCTGCACCTGCCATGCATTGTGCGCACGATTCCATAAAGCAACACCTGCCATCTGACCGCTAAAAGGCAAACTGAAAGGTGGTCGTGCACCAATAATTAACGGCTCATTAGTTTGCACCAAAGGTGCTGTTAGGTCGTAAGTCTTATCTAATTGGCCGTTGATAAAAAACGCTAAATTGTCTTTAGCTAGTGTTGCGTTATAACTCACCACCACATGCACCCAAGTATTTTGCTCGATAGTACGTTGGCTACTGTATTCTGGCCCGCGTTCAAACACTAAATGATTATTTTGTATTTGCGGTTCATAGGCGGTGTAGTGTTTGCTCAAAATAGTGGCTTGCAGACCAGTACCTGACTCGGGTCTAATCCAAGCAGCAAAGGTCATCTCTTTATCTAGATTAAAATCGGGGTGTAAACCAACATTTAGGCAACCACCTTTAAAATCCAGCGCATATTTTTTATCTTGCATTTTCATCTTATTAAAGCCTGTATTTACCGATTTAAATTAGTATTTAGAAACCGCATGCCATACCGATTTAGCCGCGCCCTCTACCGCATGACCGACTTTCTTAGCCGCATTAGCAAGGTCATCGGCGAGTTTTTTGGCCTCACTCCATAATGCTTTGGCTTCGTTATTTAACACATCAACGACTTTCTTGGCAGCATTAATCACCGCATCGGCCGCCTGATGAGCCGCATTCACAATAGTTTTAGCTTCTTCTTCGGCCGCTTTACCAATAGCCTCTACCTCTGCCACTGCTTCGCTGGCAAGATGCTCTACTTCATGAGCTACTTCCTGTGCTTCTTGTACAATCTCTTGGCCGATAGCTTCCACTTCATGCTCTGCAGCCTGCGCCACATGCGCAATATCCTGACCAATTTTTTCGACTTCCTGAGCAGCCTCTTGCCCAATATGAGCGACTTCTTGCGCAGCATCGGTTAATACTTTCTCCGCTTCATGTTCAATAGCCACCACGGCTTGCGCAGCCTCTTCTGCAGAGTGCTCTACGGCGGCCGCGGCGTCGCTGACTAATTTTTTAGCCTCTTGCTCGGCTTCGGTGGCAATCTTAGCCACTTCTTTGCCAGCTTCCTCTGCAAGATGCTCAACTTCTTTAAAGCCTTCTTTAAGCAATTGTGCAGCGGAATCAAATAAGTCTCTAAATATTTCCTCAAGGTGATCTTCTATTTGTTTGATAATAATTTCTGGCAATTCAGATAATGATTTAGGTGCGAAGGATAATGAAATTTCGGGAAAACTAAGCCGTGCGCCTTCGAATTCAAAGTCACCGTTAATACAGAATTTAAATTGGTCTGCATCAACTCGGATGTAAACACGAATATCAAATCCAGTATCTAAATGAATTGAACCAAAATCCACGCCGAGTATTTTTATAGGGCCTAAATCGGCTTTTAAATGCAAACCAAAATCACTATGGGCAATAAACCCGGATTCGCTTAAGGTAAAATCAAACTCGGCTTTTACTAAATGTGCTAAGTCGTATTCGAATTTAAAATAAATACCATCATTCGCAACTAGCGCCTCAATCTCTTCACTCACCAAATCGAGAAAAGAAACCTTGATACTCATTTGTAAATAAGGCGAAGACAGCGTACGGAAAATAAATACTGGTCCACCAGGAGGTACCACCTCTACACGGCTGACCCCGGTGTTATCTTTATTCGGCTCGATAGTGACCGGCAGTGTCTTACCATTTTTTTGGTTAAGATAAACTCCTTTACCCTTACCCGTCACCGACAACACATTATGAAAATGCACTGGGGAAGTCTCGAACTCACCGGCAATTCCCGATGTTTGGTCAATGGCTAAGGCCGCATGGGCAGAAAAACCTAGTAGTTCTAAATTACCGCTAACGCGTAATCCCGGTTGCGCCACCGTGCCATCAGGCATAATGACAACACTTTCTGCCCAGTAAAAATTCACATCGGTTAAATTAATTTCGTTAACGATCGGTGGTAATGTATTTGCCTCATCAGGAACAAATACCTCGAAAGCAGTTTTAATATCCACTTCTTCTAAATAAAAACTGAGCAATAAAGGATCAGGCACCTCCTCAACAATTTCCAATACGAAAGCAAAATTGTCCGATGCACGCGGTTGATCGCCAATATGAGATTGCCCTTGCAAACCTAAATTAACCCCCGGCGCTGGTAATAAATTGATACCCATGGCGAAAGCAATTTCATCTAGTGTGAGACCTTGGATACCCATCGGACTATGCCAACCATTTTCAAAAGTAATGGGCACAGAAAATTCAATTTCTTCTTCACTAATGGATAACTTAGGTTCCACATCAACCGTTTGGTCACCCAAGTGCATACTTAAGTCACCAAACAATTGGAAAATAATGCCATCGTTAAAAATAAACGAAAGCCCTGCATTACCAATACGTAAATCCGATGATGCTCCCGTGGGTATATCCACACTACCCTGTAAAATAGCAGAAATACTAAATGCTTCTTTTGCAATATCTACTTCCGCCATCACCGTTAATGTCGTTTCAGTCACGATGGTTCGCAGTGGTGCCATACTCCCGGATTGCTCACTTTTACCCAGATCCATTACGGCCACAAAAGCAATGCCTTTAGTCAGAGGAATCACATTACCTTGCCCTACTGGCTTGCGCGGTTGATTCACGGCGACGGTGTTAGTAGCGTTATTTAAAGCGGTGTTTACGCCACTAGTTAACGTAGTTAGCGCAGGGAGTTCGGGGATTTCAAATTGTTTGATATCGGCTGATGAAATAATAATACCAACGCTATCTAAGTGAAAAATATCGGCAGGACCAAAACCGTGCCCTAATACAGGCACCTGAGAGAAGGTATGCGTGTTGGCATAATCCCAACCAAAAACAAATTGCCAAGTGCCTTGACCCGGTTCCGGAACGTCTTCATCCGGATGAGGCTGACCAATAGGTAATTTACTGACAATTAAAAAGACATCACCGTAAGTAGCAGAGTCTGCCACCAACTGTAAGGTTTCTCTCTCCGCTTGATAACGCAGATAAACTTTTTTCAGATTTAAATCCACATCGTGCGGAATGGATATATCGTTACTCACACCCATAGCATCGAGGAAGGTATCGATACCCAGTAGATCGCTATCGGAAGTACTTTCCCAACTGGCCTCAAAAATATGGCTGTCTTGCCCCAATTGATACTGTAAAGTAAATTTAGAGGAGCCAATGGTAAAATCACCTTCCATAAAACCACTCAGTTCACGTTTGCCTGTGGAGCTACTCAGCTGGCTTTGCAATTCCACAGATGCATGAATTTTGGCGTGATCACCGGTTAAAAAAGGAATTTCAATTTGAGTATGAGTCGCGCCACTAAAGGCAACATCCTTGGTGGCCGTATTAAAGGCTATACTGATTTTAGTAATATCCACATCGGGCGCTTGCGAGGATAAGTGACCACCAAAAACTTCACTGATTTCGTCCACAATACGGGTTAATTTTACTGGCTGAGCTTCGCTTCCTGCTGTACCACTAAAATCCCACCCTGATTCACTCGTCGAATTTTCTGCCCCTTCTTGTTGTTGGTTTTTATGGTCTTGTGCTGAAAACTGGGCCGACAATTGAATAGGCACATCAAATAGTAATATTTCGCCTTGCAAGCCTGCAGTAAACTGCGAGCTTTGTTCATTGCCTGTGCGATTAATATGTAATATCACACTGGTTACATCGATTTTTTGTTGACCAAAAAAAGGCAGCGACCAGGTATCATCACTGCCTAACAACAAACTAAAATTTTGTTCAGAATGATCATAAGCCACCGATGCCTGATTCAGTGACAAGGAGGACATTTCTGGAGCACCGGGGACAAACTTTGTTAAAAACGCACCGAGATAAATAGTATTGCCGGGCTTTAACCAACCAGAAACAGATTCCTCTGGCATTTTTACTGCTACTTGAAATATGGCTCCCTCAATATCAATCTCGCCCGATAAAGTGGCTGAAAGCTGGCTATGACCTTGCTTTTGCAAGGGGTCAATGACCATACATTTAATTTCAATATCGGAGACTTCGATAATATCCGGTAGTAATGACCATGTTGTTGGATTCACAAAATCGGCAGCAACAAAGGCTAAGTGGGAAGATGAGGGAACATAACCAACGTTGACTGAGCTAATACTAAAACTAGTCGCTTGTTTGATCGGTTCTGGTACAGCCAAACCAATACTATCGCCAGCAAAACTGATTAAATCCGCAAGGCTAGGTAAAGCACCATTAAAAACACTTTTAAACTGCATGGGTTGATTTTCATCCACCGGCAGTACCGCGCTGACATCGACAGTTTTACTGCCTATTTGCACACCTGCATCAATAGATACAACACTGGCAATATCTTTGCTGGATTCATTACCATCTAGAGAGTAAGTGATTAACGACGTATTAATGGCAAAATGATCAAATGTTAACGGTCCCAGCGTAAACTGTCCTGCAATATGTGCATCTAGATCAATGGAGTTCGGTGAAACTAAATCTGGCAGACTTGTTGTAGAATTATCTTGAGAAAAACTGACCGTACCTTGTGTTTGCACAGGCTGGTTGTGCCCTATCCAATGTGCAATTACCCCCAAGGCACCATTTAATTCTGTATCGGCAACAAGGTTTAGCCCTAAATTCAGTGGCTGCGATATACCCTCACCGGTAAATGAATAAGAGCTGATAATAAAGAGGGGATTTTGATAAGTAACGTCTTGTAAAAAATCACTACTAATGGCAGTCACACTGGGTGCATTTGGTAAGGCTTTGGAAGTTGGTTTACCTACATTCGTTAAAGATGGAAAGCTATCAACAAAACGCCAATTGCCTTGGTAATGCATATTAATAACCAAGTCGAGCTGGTTATTATTCAACACAAAATAACCGCTGGCATGCACCGCTAAGCCCCACCATTGAGCGCTACCCGCGAAAGTGAGTTTCTCTTCTTGGATACTCAAAGCACCACTATCATCCAATGTTATGTGCAGTTGATTTTGTGGCAATACCAGTTGCAAGACTTGGGCAATATGCTGGGCATTAACATCCGTAAAGTGTAACGATGTCGCATCTAAAACTAAGGTGCTAGCATTATCAACTTGAATAATGTGTTGCTGCTCTAATTGGTTTTTTATTTCAACTAACGACACATCCTTTCCCCATTATTTAAGTACACTATTATTAGTATTTTTCTATTGGTCTTTCTAAATTGCTATAGTCAGGCTTCAACATTCATCGTGCTAGATGTTTCATCCGGCAACGCTACAGTAACAATGGCTGGCAAATGGTCTGAAACACGCCTAGCCAAATCATAAATAGGCTGCTCAGTATCTTCATCAATATAAAGATGTTCTGCAAAATTAAAAATACCGGCATCTTTACAGTTATCGACAAAGCCACCAGTAAAGATTTGATCGTAAGCATTCTTTAAATCTTTAATGGATTTATAAACACGGGTGGACTTAACATCGCCAATACAGGTCGTTAAACCTTGCTCAACCGAAGAGCTGGATGAAGCGCCGCTGCCATCACCGTTTAAGGGCGCATAAGCGCCTTCATAACTGCCATAATCTAAATTAAAATCTCCGCACACAGCAATAGGGTGGCCATCTACTACCGCGTCATTCACTGTTTTTGAAGAAGCTATTCGACTAATGGTATTCGCCCGCTTATCCATCGCTGAGCGACTATTACCGCCATAAACAGAGTGGTTAGTAATAATAGTAAAGTGGTTGGTGGCATCGGATGCATCGGCAAAAATACTATAATAAGGCTGACGCTCATCGAAGAACACAAAGCC
Source organism: Candidatus Endobugula sp. (assembly GCA_020628895.1). GTDB lineage: Bacteria > Pseudomonadota > Gammaproteobacteria > Pseudomonadales > Cellvibrionaceae > Endobugula. The sequence continues at coordinate 6,574 of JAHDEM010000031.1, read as the reverse complement.
GCCATTCATATGAATACCTACGGGCTGCATCCTCGCATATTCGCCATCACCGAGAGGGTCTTTATTGGATTTTAGCGACTGCAAACGGTCACCTCGCCACAGCATGGCGTAAAATTCAAACATACTATTTTTGTGGACAATTTTAGATACTGAACCATCATCGTCTTGCCTAATACCAATATTAGGCGCATTAACCGCGCTTTTAACAAATTCCCACGGTCGAGATTCGTCAGCCGCGTACATACGATCATTGAGTGTAATTAAGTATTGTTCAGGACCAAAATGATCCGCATAAACCACACTACCTAAATGTTCATCGGTATCTACAGAACCTTGAGCTACAAGGTCAGTTTTACCCACACTGAATTCAACGATTGCAACCAAATCTAAATCAAAATTTAAAATAATATTGGCAACATCACTGCGCTGATCAACACCAAGCTTGTCATACAAACGCTGAGATTTACGCATAATTTTTTCAGCATTTAACTCATCATCACCAGCAATTTCAGCCTCAAGCTCAAGCTCTTCAGGATGCACGGTTTTATATTCATAGACATTTTGGATATTCCAAAACATGATATTGATATCAGCCATAACCCTTCCCTTTATACAGACATATAAACAATAATCTATTCCGGCAACGTCACCGTCACTATCGCAGGCAAATGATCTGAAACACGGCGCGCTAAATCATAAATAGGTAACCCTGTATCCCGATCTATATGTAGGTATTCTGCAAAGTTAAAAACCGTTGCCCCTTTAAGGTCGTTTGAAAAGTTCTTTGTAAATATTTGATCATAGGCGTTTTTTAAGTCGTCTATTGATTTATATACCCGTGTAGATTTCACATCACCAATACACGTGGTAAATGCTTTACCATGCGGGTCTACGCCATTAAGTGGCAAATAATCTTCTGCACGAGTGCCGTAATCTAAATTAAAATCTCCGCACACAGCGATTGGTTTATTATTAGCAACGGCATCATGAACCACACCTGAGGTGGCTATTTTATTAACCGTACTGGCTCTTTTGGCCATCGCCGCTGCGCTGGTTCCCCCGTAAACGGAGTGGTTGGTAACTAATGAAAAATACTTGGTAGCATCGGTTGCTTTGGCAAAGACCGCATAGTAAGGCTCACGCTCGTCATACTCCTGCAGATCTCCCTCGGCATCGCGTACAGGATAAATAGGGGCAGCCTCGCCAACACCAACTACTGCCTTATCAGCATTTAAAGCTTGTAGCTTATCAGCACGCCAAAAAATGGAATAAAATTCAAACATGCTATTTTTGTGGGTTACTTTGATAATAGAGCCGCCATCATCTTCTTGAATTTTTAAATCCGGCGCATTAACAGCACTCTTCATTAACTGCCAAGGACGACCTAATCCTGCGGCAGCAAAACTTTCGTTAAGAGAGATCATATACTGCTCAGGACCAAAATGATCGGCATACACCACACTCACTCCAGCAACACTAGGGCCTAATTTCCCTTGAGCAACCAAATCTGTTTTACCGACACTAAATTCAACAATTGCCACCACATCAGGATTATTAACGATCATAATACGGTTAACTGCATTTCTATGATCTATTTGCAGTTGTTCGTATAAACGTTGAGATCGTCTAACCACATTATCGACATTGAGGCCTGGCTGACCGGTTATGCTTCTTTCAAGCTCTAGTTCACCAGGCGTGACTGTTTTGTACTCGTAAATATTTTGAATATTCCAAAACATGATATTGATATCAGTCATAACTCTTCCTTTTATTCAAAACCGATGCGAAGTTTTTTAAGAAATATAAAACGCCTAACGTTAGGCGTTTTTCAACAAGCAATTAACAATATCTTTTTTACTTATTTTACTTTTTATTTTTTTTGGCGCGAAAAGCAACAAGAATTTATGACCAAATGAAGAAGCTAAAGAAGTTAGCACAGTTATGAAAGAATTACTAAACAGTTTTTAAACGAAACGAAAAAAGTCACATAAATCAACAAAAAATAAATGTAAATTTTTTCTGCGTTACTTAAATCCAACCGAGTATTAAAACCCCTAACACTAATACCCATACTGGCAATTTGGCATAAAAAATAACAGCAAAAGCGATTAGCGCAAGTATGGCATCTTGTACGGATAAGACAGTGGTAGTTAACAAAGGATTGGCAAATATCGCTACTAATAAACCAATAACACCAATATTTAAACCCGCTAACGCCCCTCTAGCTGATCGGTTATATTGCAAGCGTTGCCACACAGGCAATACACTAGGGACTAAAATAAACGAAGGTAAAAAGATAGCCACAATCCCCACCAATGCACCTAATAACGGTGAACTATCTACCCATAAAGCGCCAATATAAGCAGCAAAGGTAAATAGTGGTCCCGGCACAGCCTGCACCAAACCATAACCGGCTAAAAATGCATCGGTATCGATAGCGCTATTGGCAATCACTTCTTGTTGTAAAACCGGAAGCACCACATGACCTCCACCAAAAACCAATGCTCCAGAACGATAAACACTTTCGGATAACGCCAATATATCGGAAGGGAAGAACCATCCTGCTAACGCAAAAAATAAAAAGATGCCAAAAAATATAAACATACCCAATATCAATGGCGAGCGCCAATGTCTGGCACCTGAGGGATTCACACCATCGACATTTAAGCTAATATCCTCTGGCTTAAACAATAACAACCCCACTAGTGCCATTGCTAATAACACCAGTAACTGCATCCACACACTCGATAACCATACAACCACTACGGCAACCACTACGCACAACACCCAAGATAAAACGCCTTTTAACAGGGTACGACTCATCTGCCAAATCGCTTGTGCAACCACCGCTAAGGCAACCACTTTTAAATAATGAATCGTATCGTTATTAAATAATTTCTCATCGGTTAATACGCCGATGGCAAGCAGAGTCATCAGCACAGCCGAAGGTAATGTAAACCCCAACCATGCAGCAATCGCACCACGCCAACCCGCTAAGCTATACCCAATCCCCAAACCCACCTGAGAACTCGAAGGCCCCGGAATAAAATGGCACAAACTCACCAAATTGGCATAAGCGGCATGATCCAACCAACGCCGCTGCTTCACTAGTTCTTCATTAAAATATCCAAGATGCGCCACAGGACCACCAAAAGACGTGCAGCCTAAACGGAGGAAAACCAGAAAAATGGTTAACAAGGAAGGAGAATTGGGATTCATATGACTAAGTAGCGATCATTAGTATAAGTAGCAGCTAGCAGTGTACCGTAGAGATATGACAGTAATAAAACAAAAACGTTGGCTGGAAGGCAGCGTGTCACTTGTTAAGTTTATACTGGACAAGCTGATACCTCTTTTGCAAACCAATAGTCCGTAACACTTTGCAAAGCTAGACGATTAATTTTACGCACTTCCTCAATGCCAACTTCTGCATTATCACTTTGAGAGAAAAGGCAATGCTGTGGGGATAAAGGTATTATTCTTGCGTTATTAAAATTATCCGGCACAAGAAAGGACCCCTCTTTTGCCGTCAAAATACCCCACTGAGTATCCTGCATATCCTGCCTTGCCATATCCAAATTTCGTTGAATGTGTAAACCGGACATACTTCTACCGGAGATGGTCAGGTCAGGCCTAATGAAACCAATATGGTTTTTCTCCAAGAGTTCTTGATCATCCTTAGAAAATTCCCTAGATACTCCAATAACTCCTTTTAACTTTTGATTCGATATTGGATTTTGATTCATATGATGGCGGATATTCCATAGCATGAACATATCCGTAATAATTTTGTCTTCCAGTGAGCCAATATAACTCTGATGCCCAGACAAAATTGAGTTCGCCAGCATTTGGAATTTATCTTCAATGCTTTTCATATAACCTGATTCAGCTCTTTGATCCCAAACCCTCTTCGCACAAAATAGCTGATCATCTGGTTTTACTAAAAGCGGTTTATCAAGCTTTCTATGAATAATCGTCACTCGACCATTCTCATCAGAAAACCGGCTAATACTCTTAGCAGGAAAGATATGCTGATTGACCGTCAGCTTGTGGGGATTTCCTTTTTGTGTTTTCTCGAACGTCATAAAAACTTAATGAGCCTGCAGAAAAACTAACATGTGGCCAGCTTATCCACAGGGCTCTTTCATTGATTTATTGTGGCCACCATTTAACCACAACGCTTTAACATAATCACTCACTATGCAATGTCAAGCACATAGACTGCACGCCACACCAAAGAAAAAGGGGACGTAATTATTTTACAAGCTCGCACAACCCCAAAAACAAATGCGTCCCTTTTATTCTTTCTTTATTAAGCGTTCAAGCACAAAAGCGAGCAACGGAAAAGCCGCCCGATTGACAGCTTCGTTATGTTTTTGCCTAATTATACAAACTATAATAATTTGGCTGGTTTATTTTTTGAGCGCCTGTCGAACTATCACATACAACTGGATCGTGAAGAATGAAATTCATTTTTTTCCCTGTTGAAAACGCAACAAGAAGAGTGCTGTACAACTCTTTATAATTTGTTGCATTTGAAGTATCGAAATAAAGCTCTTTCTTATTACTACATACGCTTACATCTTCCTCTGCACGAAAATGAAAAGAATTAGCTCCATATTGCCCAATATATGTAATTTTTACTAAACCTGTACTTCTTGCAGCACTAGCACTATTAGCCAACATCAATCCCAATAGTAAAAAAAACACAAAAAAACTTCTTTTTTATAGGCATAACTTTCTCCTTTTTTAATTAAAACATAACGCCTCAATAACTGGCAGCTGAAGCAACGCGTAGACTGTCCAGCCAATTGATTTGTTAGAGAACATTAGATACACCTACATGAACTCTCGTTAAACCAATAATTTTTTCTACTAACTCAGGAGCTTCTTCATATATTATTTTAAGTGCACTATCTTGCTCCTCAAACAGTTTTTCTTGTTCTTCTTCCGTGGGAGATCGACATAATCTCTTTTCTGTTTTATGGAATAGGTTTACGCCATTTAAAATTTTCTCTAGAAATTCTTTTGTCGAAACATCAACTTCTTCAGGTAGTAAAGCTCGACACTCTCTATATTTTTCTCGTATATCTCTCCATGCCTTCCTAAATTTCAACTTTCTTTCTCTGTCTTCAGGCGGAAAAGCCATTGACATTTCAGCTTCTTTTTGAAGACTAATAAGCGATTTATGAATATCTAAAAGAGCCTTGGCTTGTTGTTCAAAAATTCCGCCATAAGCTATTTGGAATTTAATTCTTTCTTTTTCTAATTTGTGCTCATATTCTTCAAATTTCCTTTCAAGTTCATTTTGAAAAGACTTGGTTTCTTTATCAAGCCAAAACTTAATGATCATATAGAATAAATAAGAAAGGATAGATAACGTGATAGTATGTTTTGCCAGTTCGCTTTCTACAATTTCTAAAAACATAGCCATAATACTCCCTAACTCCGCGCACAGAGGCGGCCAAAAAGCGCAGTTTTTTGGGCATCCCAGCGACCAGTGGGAGCGATTGCTGCGCTTTGTTATATTAATTGAGTTGTAAAAACTTAAGATCTTCAATACCATCAATTCTACAAGTGCCATTACCAGAAGCTGTCACTAAAGTACCTGCTGCTTTTGCTTGCATAGCTAAAGACAACATTGCTTTTCCATAGCCTGTTGTTGGATCTAATGTTAAACGGTGTGTATTGTCTACTGGGCAACTTGGCACACCAGATAAATTGGAAAACTCAATTGCAACCCATTCTTGACCTTGGTATATGCCAGCTTTTATAGATATCACTTGACTATTACTCACTGATTGAGAAGCACTGGCTGTAGCCATATAGGAAAACAAAAGCACTACACCAATAAAAATAGAACCCATTTTTTTTAAGATTAACATCTAACTCTCCTTTTTTAAATTAACGCATTGCTAAGGGGCGCACGAAGCAACGCATAGTGCGTCCCACGGAGGCCACGCTTTTTTGTGGCCAGAGTAAACTTGAGCAGTTTTTTAGAAGGCATTTTTCTTTAATATTTTATATTCTTTTTTATACCAAATAGTTCATTACACTCAAAAAAAGGAATAGTTGATTCTTCTGATAATTTTCTTAACTCTGACTCAATTTGGCCTAAATAATCAATTGCTATTTTGGGCAATTCCTTTTCTTGATACTTACCGATACCATTTTTTGCAATTCCAACTTCACGATTATATTTAATAATGCGACATAAAATGTTCTTTGGTGTACCTTGTAACTTTGATATATCTGGGTTTATTGCTCTAAGTGTTATAAGAGATGAAACTAGGGCTATTTCCAACTTATTTAATATAAGCTGATTTTTGGTTTCAGGGTATTTAAATTCTTCAAGCGCATCAACTATATAACCTGAATTATAAAGATTAGAATTGGCTACCGATATAATATGTGCATTGTTCATATTATATGCCGTGAAAAATGAAGCTACTACTGAGCAAGTAGCACCAAAGATTATTATAAATAGAGTTTTGACAAGCTTATTCAAGTTATTGCCTTCTAACGAGCCTGCAGAAAAACTAACATGTAGCCAGCTTATCCACAGGGCTCTTTC
>JAHDEM010000030.1:21458-28521 GCA_020628895.1 Candidatus Endobugula sp. | reverse complement strand
CTAACAGCTAACAGCTAACAGCTAACAGCTAACAGCTAACAAAAATTTTGGTGATGTATGGAATTCCTTGTCAAGTATTTTTTGGGTTTTACTGTAAGCTGTTGACTGTCAACTGTAAGCTTTAGTTTAAACTGTAAGCTTTAATTTCTATTCTTGCGACAAACTATAAACGTAAGCCGTGAGTAGATGAATTTTATCTTCTCGCAAACGCTCTTTTTGAGCTGGCATTACACCATTGCGGCCGTCACGCAATGTTTGTCGAATACCCGCTGGAGTGCCTTCATATAACCAAATATCATCGGTTAAGTTCGGCGCACCCTGTGCATAATTACCCTTAGCATCTGCGCCATGACACGAAGCACAGTTAGCCTTAAAAATAGCTTGTCCAGATTCAACCAGTTCAGCATCGTGTTCTTGACCAGATAAACTCAAGACATACTGCGTCACTTCGTTAATACCCTTCTCACCTAAAATACCTGACCACCCAGGCATCGCTGCTTGACGACCGTGCAGCAAGGTTTCTTTAATGGCTGTAGGATCACCACCATAAAGCCAATCGTTATCTGTTAAATTAGGGAAGCCTAATGAACCACCACCATCTGCACCATGACAAACCGCACAGTTATTGGCAAAAATACGTGATGCCATCTTCATAGCTCGAGGCTCATCGACCAATTCCTCAACTGTCATCAAAGAATACACACCATAGCTAGACTGGTAACTCTCTATTGCCTGCTTCTGCTGGTATTCCAGCTGTCTAACACTGGTCCAATGCCCCTCTTTATAAAATGGGAAAATACCTTTAAACCCACCCATACCAGGATAAAGAATAAGATAGAATACGGTGAATACGATACTAATCACAAACATCATAAACCACCATTTTGGTAGAGGGTTATCGTACTCCTCAATACCATCATATACATGACCTGTCGTTTTATTTTCCGGGTCATCATCATCATGTACCGCAACTTTACGGTTAGCCAATAATACCCAAAGAATAAGTGCCAGATTAATTGTTGTTAAAACAATAATCCATAAACTCCAAAACGTACTCATAATTCATCCTACCTAGTGTAGAGTCGACATATCAGTGAACAATTTAACAAGCAATTTTTCACCGACTGTATCTTAATGTGCTCACTAATACTTTTATTTTAGTGAGCGATCATGATTCTCTTCATCAGCAAACGGTAAATCCGCTGCATCATCAAACTTCTTTTTGCGAGAAGGAGAAAAAGCCCACCAACACACACCTAGAAATGCAACCATTACCAATACCGTAGCAAGTCCTCTAAGATCGTTGATGTCCATTTTTACACCTTCCTATCGTTTCTGTTGCAAAACAGGCAATGTACCTAGTTGCTGTAAATAAGCGACTAGTGCATCAATTTCGGTAACGCCTTTTACAGCTTCCGAAGCACCTGCGATATCTTCATCAGTGTAAGGAACACCCACTTTACGCAACGCAGCCATTTTTTTCGGTGTTAATTCTTCATCAACGACGGCATCAAATAGCCAAGGGAAAGAAGGCATATTCGATTTTGGCACCACATTACGCGGGTTATATAAATGCGCTTTATGCCACTTATCACTGTAACGTCCACCTACTCGAGCTAAATCAGGACCAGTTCGCTTTGAACCCCACAAGAAAGGGTGTTCATAAACCGACTCACCTGCCACAGAGTAATGACCATAACGCTCTACTTCTGCTCGTAAAGGACGAACCATCTGTGTATGGCACACATGGCAACCCTCACGGATATAAACATCGCGCCCCTCTAATGCTATAGCTGGTAGAGGCTTTAGCCCTTCGATGGGTGTGGTTGTTTCTTTTAAGAAAAACTGGGGCACAATTTGTACTAAACCACCGAAGCTGATTGCAACAACAACCAATACCAACATCAAGCCAATATTTTTTTCTACTATGTCATGATTCTTCATGTTGATATCCCCTTATACCGCTTGGGCTTTTTCTGGTGATGAAATCTGATTATCGACAGATTCCTCAGAAACACCGCTTCTAACGGTGCGATAAGTGTTATAGGCCATTATCAACATCCCAAGTAAAAATAGACCTCCACCAATCACTCGCACAACGTAGCCACCATAGCTAGCAGCGATTGAGTCAATAAAGCTATAAGTCAAAGAGCCATCTTGGTTAAAGGCACGCCACATTAAGCCTTGCGTAATACCATTCACCCACATAGCAGCGATATACAACACCGTACCAGAAGTCGCCAACCAGAAGTGAACATTAATTAAACCAACGCTCCACATTTCTTTTCTACCAAACAGAATAGGGATTAAGTGATAAAGAGCACCGATAGAAATCATAGCCACCCAACCAAGAGCACCCGAATGTACATGACCAATGGTCCAATCCGTATTGTGGGATAGAGCATTCACTGTCTTAATTGCCATCATCGGGCCTTCGAAAGTAGACATACCATAAAACGATAATGAAACCACAAGAAAGCGTAATGTAGGGTCCGTACGCAACTTATGCCATGCGCCAGATAAAGTCATAATCCCGTTAATCATTCCACCCCAGCTAGGAGCCAACAAAATCAACGACATCACCATACCTAAGCTCTGCGCCCAGTCTGGCAATGCTGAATAATGCAAATGGTGCGAACCAGCCCAAATATAAAGAGAAATCAATGCCCAGAAATGTACGATAGATAATTGGTAAGAATAGACAGGTCGACCCGCTTGTTTAGGCACAAAGTAATACATTATCCCCAAGAAACCTGCAGTTAAGAAGAAGCCTACCGCATTATGTCCATACCACCATTGGACCATGGCATCGGCAGCACCTGCATAAGCAGAATAAGATTTTGTCAACGTAACTGGAATCGCTGCACTGTTAACAATATGTAAGATAGCAACTGTTAAAATAAACCCGCCGAAGAACCAATTAGCCACATAAATATGGGAGGTTTTACGCTTAACAACAGTTCCAAAAAACACGATTGCGTAAGAAATCCAGACTAGGCCTAGTAAAATATCAATAGGCCATTCGAGTTCTGCATACTCTTTTGTTGTTGTAAGACCTAAAGGCAAAGTAATCGCTGCTAAAACAATCACCGCCTGCCAACCCCAAAAGGTAAAAGGAACTAACCAACCACCAAATAACCTAACCTGGCAGGTACGTTGAACAACGTAGTAAGAGGTAGCAAATAGAACACTCCCGCCAAAAGCAAAAATGACTGAATTGGTATGCAATGGACGTAAACGACCAAAATGTGTGTAAGGTTGGAAGATATCGTTAAGGCCAGGCCATACTAATTGCGACGCAATAAGTACCCCTATCCCCATACCGACAATTCCCCACACAATAGCCATGATAGAGAACTGACGAACAACCTTATAATTATAAGATAAGTCGGAGTTGGCATTTGCCACATGATTACTCATAGAAACTTTCCTAGATAGTTAGAAAGTGAACACAAAACATCGTTACGCTCTATAAACATTGCACAAAGGCCCTTATAGAAGCGCGACAGTATAATCGAAAGCCTTTGACCTACTTTTTGATAACGATCAAAAATGCACCTCTTCAAAGATACATATATCGATATCGGACTTATCGACGATAAAACTGACACATCTTCCGATAAGTGTAGGCTAAAAACTCACTTTTGCGACTTTATCGGTAATAGAAAATTACCGTCGCGATGCCATGTGATGATCCATGTACAATCAAAGTACATGCTACACATAGGCTAACATTCACGAACATGAATGTTATTTTAGGGGCAGCGTTTACAACCCCAATTTTTTACCTCCACCATTGACCAAAAATAGGAAGCAAAAAACCATTCTTAATACAAACAATTACAACAAATCTCTGCCTTTATTAGCAGCAATACGTAAACGCAAGGCATTCAGTTTAATAAAACCGGCCGCATCTTTTTGATCATATGCACCTGCATCATCTTCAAATGTGGCTATCTTTTCATCAAAAAGGCTTTCTTCTGAACGACGTCCTACCGCACTTACAGAACCTTTATAAAGTTTAACTCGTACATCGCCGTTAACAGTTTCCTGAGACTCATCAATCATGGTTTGCAACATTTTACGCTCTGGACTCCACCAGTAACCGTTATAAATAAGCTCGGCATATTTTGGCATAATAGAATCTTTTAAGTGTGCCACTTCACGATCCAGAGTGATTGATTCGATAGCTCGGTGCGCTTTCATCATAATAGTGCCGCCTGGTGTTTCATAACACCCGCGAGACTTCATACCGACATAACGGTTTTCGACAATATCTAAACGACCTACACCGTTATCACCACCAATTTTATTTAGCGTCGCTAATACCGTCGCTGGCGACATTGCTTCACCATTAATAGCAACAATATCGCCCTTTTCGTAACGTAATTCTAAATAAGTCGGCTCATCTGGGGCATCCTCTGGCGATACACTCCAGCGCCACATATCTTCTTCGGCTTCTGCCCAAGGGTCTTCCAAAATCCCACCTTCATAAGAGATATGCAGTAAATTGGCATCCATTGAATAAGGCGATTTTTTCTTGCTGCTCGAATAATCCACAGGAATATTATGCTCTTCACAATAAGCCATTAGCGTTTCACGAGAGGTTAAATCCCATTCACGCCATGGAGCAATCACTTGGACACCAGGCTTTAGTGCATAAGCACCTAGCTCAAACCTAACCTGATCGTTGCCTTTACCAGTAGCACCATGAGAAATAGCATCTGCTCCAGTCTCGTTAGCAATTTCAATCATACGCTTGGCAATCAACGGACGAGCAATAGAGGTCCCTAAAAGATATTCACCTTCATAAATGGCATTTGCTCGGAACATAGGGAAAACATAATCACGTACAAACTCTTCTCGTAAGTCATCAATGTAAATTTCTTTAACACCCAACGCTTGTGCTTTTGCACGTGCAGGCTCTACTTCCTCACCCTGACCTAAATCCGCTGTAAAAGTAACCACCTCGCATTGATAGGTTTCTTGTAACCACTTAACAATGACCGATGTATCCAAACCACCTGAGTAGGCTAAGACAACTTTTTTGATGGATGACATGAAGAACTCTCCTAAGGATAAAACATTGACTGCAGAAGCTGTACACTATCTATACAGAGTATTTTTCAAGCACGCACTTGCAGACTGGGCGCGAATTGTACCAGAAAAAAATACGAGGGGAAAAATGAATATCGCGTTTATCGCTGGAAAAATGGTCGACAATGATTACGAATTAAACAACTCATGGCATTATATTCGTTTTTATTCTTCAGGCGCTTCAATGGCTTGCTCTTGCGTTACGGATTGCGCACTATCGTCTAAACTCGGTGGTGTTTCTTTACTTAAACGCAAGGTGACACGGCGGTTTTTTGCTCTTCCGCTTTTCGTTTGGTTGGTGGCTATCTGATATCTCTCACCATGCCAACGAGCAACAATCAGTGACTCAGGGACACCAGAGGCCAATAAATAATCGACGACTCGCTGAGTTCGCTCCTTCGACTTGAGCAGATTATCATTACGTATACCGACACTATCGGTATGGCCATCAATATAAATTGCCTTAACACTAGCATCTTCTTTGATATAAAGTGCCACCTTATCAAGATAAGATTTCACCTTATTCGTTATATCTTCATCTCCATTGCTGTAATTCAACGATCGCCGTTCAACTTGTGAAAAATTAACAGGCAATAAGCTACCTAAACAGGATAAATAATCACTATAGGTTTTCCTAAATGCCACACTGGGAATAATAATTTTTAATGATTGTGAATCGCCATACCAAGGCTGACGAACAACGTGCAAATCCATCCCTTTTTGTAATTCGGCCAGCATACGCTCCGATATTTTTCGCTTAAGTTTAATGGGTGTCTGACCATGCTTAACTTCAACTAAAGCGATCTTCTGGCTGGGTTCATGACTTAACCAAGATGGCGGCTGGGAAAACAAGTCTGCTTTTCCCGTTTTCATTCTAGGATTTTGTGATTGTAGGATGAACTGGGTAGGTAGCCCTGCTTGTCGTTCAAAAACAGCAGTACCAAAGTCGTTAATATTATGGGTAATCTGACAGGAAAATTTAGACCCCTCAAAAGACCAAATGACATCGTGTATTCTTGTTGCATAGGTAATACTTGGGACTGCAACATTGGCAATAGATGTAGGGGCAAACCCGAATACTATACAGAACAGACACACATAAGCACGCAAAGGCATTGCACAAGCAATGAACCCCCTGCAATTTAAAAGTGTATACAGTGCCATAGGTAAACCACGCATTCGACAAGTCATATTAATGTTATCGACGACAATAGTCTGTGCTTTAACATTGTTTTTAGGTAGGATAGCAACCTACTAAATAACTATAGTATGTTTCATACTTTAAGGGAAAAAAGTGTCCCATATAGACTCGCCATCTTTGATGGCTGAACGATTTCGAGGCTTCTTACCCGTTGTCATCGATGTCGAAACCGCTGGTTTCAATGCAAAGACCGATGCTCTACTAGAGGTTTCTGCCGCCACACTCACTATGGACGATGAAGGCATTCTGGATATTGATCAACTCTATGAATACCACGTGCAGCCATTCGAAGGCGCCAATTTAGAACAAGCCGCTTTAGATTTTACGGGTATTGATGTCAATGACCCGAACAGACAGGCCGAAACAGAAGACAATACGCTTAATGAATTATTTAGAGTGATTCGCAAAGCGGTAAAGCGCCACGATTGCAACCGTGCAGTGATGGTTGCTCATAACGCACATTTTGATTTGGGTTTTATCAATGCTGCGGCACAAAGGTGTGATATAAAACGAAACCCTTTCCATCCATTTACCTGCATGGATACAGCGACACTATCGGGAGTTGCTTTTGGCCATACTGTATTGGCACAAGCCTGCCAACTAGCAGGAATAGGGTTTAGTAATAAAGAGGCCCACGCTGCCGCTTACGATACTCGGAAAACGGCGGAGCTGTTTTGTCTTATCGTGAACCGATGGCAAGAGCTGGGTGGCTGGCCATTAAGATAGGAAAGCTACAAGCTACAAGCTACAAGCTACAAGCTACAA
>JAHDEM010000030.1:1571-21358 GCA_020628895.1 Candidatus Endobugula sp. | reverse complement strand
CTGGCCATTAAGATAGGAAAGCTACAAGCTACAAGCTACAAGCTACAAGCTACAAGCTACAAGCTACAAAAGTTTTGGTTTCTACGAGTCTTATGTCAAGACTACACCCTTGGAGCTTGGAGCTTACCGCTAAAAACTATCTGTCAACTCATACTGCTGAACAGTGACTCGCTATCTAAGCCTTGTAACTCCATAATATCTTTCAAGCGCTTCAATGCCTCTACTTGAATTTGGCGAACTCGCTCACGAGTTAAGCCAATTTCACGACCGACTTCTTCCAACGTGCTAGTCTCATGACCTCTCAGACCAAAACGACGACACAAAACTTCTCTTTGCTTTTCAGTAAGATCAGATAACCAAGTATCAATATTTTCACTAAGATCACTGTCTTGAAGTAGAGATACTGGATCAGATACATGCTGATCTGGAATAGTATCAGAAAGCGTCTTATCGCCCTGAGTTCCGATATTAACGTCGATGGAATTCACTCTTTCATTCAACCCAAGCATTTTCTCTACATCAGCCACAGGCTTATCGAGCAAATGAGCAATATCTTCAGCTGAAGGCTCGTGATCGAGTTTTTGCGATAACTCTCTAGCAGCACGAAGATAAACATTAAGCTCTTTAACCACATGAATCGGTAAACGAATAGTTCTAGTCTGATTCATGATGGCGCGCTCGATGGTTTGACGAATCCACCATGTTGCATAGGTTGAAAAACGGAAACCACGCTCTGGATCAAACTTCTCTACTGCACGAATAAGACCGAGATTGCCTTCTTCGATTAAATCTAATAATGCCAAGCCTCGATTCACATAACGTCTAGAAATTTTCACCACAAGGCGTAAGTTGCTTTCAATCATCCGCTTTCGAGCAGCTTCATCGCCTTTTAATGCTTTGCGAGCAAAGTAGACTTCTTCCTCAGCAGACAATAGGGGAGAAAAACCTATTTCATTTAGATAGATCTGCGTTGCATCCAGAGTTTTCTGAGCTTCAATTTCTTTTTTAGCATTTGGTTGAGATTCAAGCTTCGACGTATCTGACGATGGAGGTGATTGATCATTACTCATCTCTAAATCATCGTCGATGGGTAAATGTTGGGAGCCTACGTCTATGCCTGATAATGAGGTAATTTCTGCAGTTGTCATTGTTATTTCCTATCTTGGCACAAGCAACATGTGCTTTATGCTGTTGTATGCTTAACGAAACCGAAAGTAGTCTTTTAAGCCTTATAAGGTTTCATACTTTAAAGGCCTTAATACTGCAAAGAAAACAATCAGCACCCAGATAACAGGTTAATGAAATCAGCCAGCTAATAAGTGTGATGACTTAACCTTGTTATCGGACAAACTTAAAGACAGTTTAGGTTTTTCTTTTAGACTTACCTTTTGGGCAATAAAGTCAGCGGATTTACTGGCTGACCATTACGTCTAATTTCAAAATGCAGCTTCACAGAGTCAGTTCGTGAGCCGCTAGAACCTATATCGGCAATATGTTGTCCAGCTTTAACATTTTGTCCCTCCGTGACATAAATCTTACTATTGTGAGCGTAGGCACTTAAATAGACATCATTATGCTTAATGATAATGAGTTGTCCGTACCCTCTCAATCCACTGCCAGCGTAAACCACTCTCCCTAACGCAGCAGCACGAACAGAATCCCCCTTTTTCCCTTGAATATCAATCCCCTTGTTTGCACCATTTTTCGCAGAAAAGTTAGTGGTTACTACGCCAGCACTAGGCCAATGCCAGGTAATGCCTTTATTAGACAATTTACTTTTGGCTACTGACTGTTTGAGCGACGATTTTTTTTCTGAACGCACAACACTAACAGCGGTTTTTTGCACTATTTTTGTGCCTTCGCGTGAAACATTATTATCTGCTGTTTTAGCCTGGCTTTTTGATGATTTACGCGCCACATCGCCATTGTCTGCTTTTTGGCTTTTACTTGCAGTGTTATTTGAACTAGTGCCGCTTGCTTTCCCCTGTAATTTAAGGGTTTGGCCAGCATAAATTAAAAAGTCATCTCCAATCCCGTTGCGCCTTGCTAATGCCCGATAATCTAAACCATACCGCCAAGCAATAGAGAAGAGTGTTTCACCAGATAGGACTTTATGATGGGTAGGTTTAGAAGAATTCGATGATTTATTGATCGTTACTCGACTGAGGTCGCTAGTTGGTGCTTGGTTAGCAGAAAAAATACACGACGTCAGGCTGGCAAAAGCGGTCAAAATAATGAACACCTTTGACAACCGCCTTAAAAAAGTGGAACAACTTGTGGATAAATTGACAACTTGCTGTGGATTCATTGTTATACTTTATAGTGATTAAACAGTCTCATTTATGCAAAAACACTCTAAAATTTTTATAAAAAAATGACGTATATCCCAAAAAATCTATAAAAACCCTATTTTTTCCTTATTTCCCGATTTTCATCATTGATCAAGACTTAACCGATCGAGCAAAAAAATGATCAAAAAACCAACACACGCGGCTATTATTGACAACAATAAAAAAGAGGAAGAGCTGTGAATAACTTCGTAATTAAAAGGAGAAATATTGGTTTGCACTAAAGGAATCACCTCTCCGTGACGATTAACCATGGTTTCTAATACTTGTTTCCACGGCCACAATACATTTAAAGAGCCAATTAAAAACCCCGTCAATAACGCCAGCATCATCGATAAATATCGCTTCAGTAGTAGACTTAAAATATGGCTAAAAATTAACAAACCTGCAATACAACCCAATCCAAAGCTAGCAATCATAAGGACATTAAGGTCGTTTAATGCTCGAATAAATACACTATACATCCCCATTAAGAGCAAAATAAAGCTTCCAGAAATACCTGGCAGTATCATTGCGCAAATGGCAATAAACCCAGATAACATCATCATCCACCAAGTATCTGGGAGTTCTGCCGGTCTCAGAACAGATATAGTTACAGCTATTGCGGTACCTAGTGCCAACATAAGACATTCTTGCCAACGCCACACCAAAACCTGCCTCAATAGCAAGATAATAGAGGCAACTACTAAACCAAAGAAAAAAGACCATACGACAATAGGGTAATCTTCCAAAGCAAAATGAATAAGTTTGGCAAAGCTCAGAATACTAACAATAACGCCGCAAAATAGCGTTAATAAAAAACGGCCATCAATGGCTCTCCAAAAATCGGAGAAACCGTGGCGATACCATATTAAAAGACTGGCAGGTTGTAGTGACTTAAGCGCTGTTAGCAAACGCTCATAAATACCACTAATAAAGGCTATCGTGCCGCCAGATACACCAGGAACAACATCGGCAGCTCCCATAGCCATACCTTTAAAGAACAATAATACCCAATATTTTGATGTTTCTGAGGGAGAGGGGTTACTCATAAACTATCTAGTCACCCCTTGCAATAAGGGCACAAATTTAACCGGCTCTAGAATTTGCTCATGAAATTCATTGGTATCGCCTTTGCGAACAATCAACTTTAATACTTGCTCATTCTCGCCAACCGGAATCACAAGAACGCCATCCTCTCCTAACTGCTGCTTCAAATCTTCAGGCACCTTCGCGGGAGCAGCTGCGCTCAGTATCGCATCAAATGGTGCTAATTTAGGTAAACCAAAACCGCCATCAGCATGATGAAAGCGTACATTTGAGATACTCAATTGTCGCAGAACCTGACGAGCCCTGTCTTGTAATGGCTTAATCCGCTCCACACTATATAAATCAGTGGCCACACGCGATAACACAGCAGTTTGATAACCAGATCCGGTACCTATTTCCAATACTTTATCTAACTTTGCTGCAGCGCCAATTAAGACTTCCGTCATACGAGCAACAATATAAGGCTGCGATAGGGTTTGCCCATGACCAATAGGTAAGGCTGTATCTTCGTATGCCCGATGGGATAGGGCTTCATCCAAAAATAAATGACGAGGAATATGAGAGATAAGATCGAGAACCTGCTGATTGCTCACCCCCTGATCGACTAAACGTTGAACCAAACGCTCTCGTGTACGTTGGGAGGTCATACCGACACCTTGCATCTGCAAGTCGCGTTGTAAATGTTGATGAAATCTGTTCAAACTATCTCTTCCTTACCAATAAATAGAGCACTGCAGATAATATAACAAATGCCAAATATACCATATCCATGATCTGTTTAGCGCGAACAATACCGATAAACTACCTTTACCACTGATCAACAACCACTAGAGATAAGGGCCAACAGCTCAGACTCTAGTCACTTCTGCCAATACTGATGTTGCAAAAGTGCCTATTGGGAGGTTAAAACTTAAAATAAGGTCATCCTCTTGCCAACGAAGCTCTACCGCTTGGGGCTTTAACACTAAACTTCGGCGCTCTTGATGCAGGCCTAAATGCTCTAACCGTTCACACCAAAGTGCATATTGTTCTAGGGCTTTTTGCTCAATATCTAAGGCCTCTCCCGTTACAGGTAAGCGTCCTCGCCCCCATAAAGGGCCTGTAGGCAAATTAGGATCGTTTTCATCAACCACATCACCATCGATTAATCGACCCCACATACCGTGACGCACACGATAAGATAGAACAAGATTAAATAAATAAGAACGTGCGGCTGACAACACCATAGAACGCTGCTTTCGTGGAGGAGCTACCCGATTAACAAACCAATCATAGGCCATTGCTATATTTCCACCGCCTCGACCAAACCGTTGCTCGCCATAATAATTAGGGACACCGTGACATAACCTAGCATGCAATTTTTCGAGTAATGCTGGCTTATTCTCTGCCGAGAGCGGGATATTGTCGATATCAGTAACACCGCGCAAACGAATCACAAACCGATTAGTTTGATGGTCACCTAAACGCAGTTTTTTTCGGTGCCGAGTTACCTGCAAAATACGCACACCTTCCATGGTAAACGAGGACCAATTAGGCTCCTGTCGATCAGCTTGATGGAGGGGATAATAAAGGCTAAACCACTGACGAGTAATTGCATGACGGTCTTTACGCCCACAAACACCAATATCACGCTCTTTAATACCCGCAAAACGCGCTAACTCAGCAGCCACCCAATGCGTATTATGCCCCTCTTTTTCTATATAAAGGCAAACATGCTCACCTTCACCAGAAAGTGAAAAGCCTAAAACTTCTTCGACAAAAAAATCTTCCGGGCAATGGCGAAACTTGCCTGTAAGCCCAGTAGACTCAAATGCTTGAGGAAACGTTAAAGAAAAGGAGGAATCAATCACCAAAATCGTCAAAGCGTAATAATACGACTGCCTGCGCAGCAATACCCTCTTTACGCCCCGTAAAACCAAGGTGCTCGGTCGTCGTTGCTTTTACATTAATGAACTGTTTGTGTGTTTGCAAATCCGAAGCGACATTAATACACATGTTATCAATGTAGGGGGCCATTTTAGGCGCCTGAGCAATCACTGTCATATCCGCATTGAGCAGCTGATAGTTTAGAGAACGTACTTTTGCATAAACCATCCGTAATAGTTCTCGACTATCCGCATTGCGATAAGCAGGGTCATTATCTGGAAAATGTTTACCAATATCCCCCAAACCACAAGCACCTAGCAATGCATCGCACAACGCATGAATAAGCACATCGCCATCGGAATGAGCCACAAGCCCTCTTTCATAAGGAATCATAACTCCGCCAATAATTATGTTAGTGACCCCCTGATGGCCATCATCAAAGGCATGGACATCATAGCCTTGGCCTATTCTTATATCCATATGCACCTCATTTTGAAATAACCTTGCTATTATAAAGAATACTTAAAGCAAAATACGTATATTACTGATATTCATCAATCTTGTGATACTGCAAAATAGCTTTAGCCATATAAAGATCATTCGGACGTGTAATTTTAATGTTATCCTGCCGCCCAGATATTATTTTAACGCAATGCCCCATTTTCTCAACGGCAGATGCTTCATCTGTAATGGCGTACCCTTGCTCCAAGGCTTGCCGCAAAGACTCTTGCAATATGCCATAACGAAACATTTGCGGCGTTTGTGCCTGCCAAATAACCTCTCGATTTAGGGTATGCTCAATGATACCTTGCTGATCGATCTCTTTTAAAGTGTCACTGCTTGGTACACCTAAAATACCCCCAATAGCATCATCTTTTAAAGCACCTATCATTGAGTAAATGCTTTCTCTATGGACACAGGGACGAGCGGCATCATGCACCAAAACCCAATGAGAGGCAGTCACTTTTTCGCCAAGATAATCTAGTGCCGCCATAACAGAATCCGCACGTTCAATACCACCGGTAACAGTATGGATTTTTTCATGTTGAGAGACAGGCAGATCGTGCCAGAGATGATCAGAAGGGTTCAAAGCGACAACAATACCCGCAAGCCCATCAATCGATAGCAACACCTCAAGGGTATGCTCTAATACAAGCTTATCGCCAAGAGGTAAATATTGTTTTGGGCTGGAAGCACCCATTCGCTTGCCAATGCCAGCAGCAGGGACAATAAACCAAAAGTGATCGGACGTCGATGACAAGGAATTATTGTTCATGGTTCTCAGAAGAAGGGGTTAAAGGTGTTATCATAATAAAGGTTTCACCTTCCTTGATCATACCCATTTGTTCTCTAGCGCGTTCCTCGATAGCTTCTAGACCCGACTTTAGCTCTTCGACTTCTATTGCTAGTACAGCATTGCGTTCACGTAGTTTCTTATTTTCGGCTTTTTGCCTTTCTATTTGTTTCTGCAATTCGGCACGATGAGACAGACTACCTTCGCTAAACCAAAGACGATATTGAAGCCCAATCAACAGTAGAAGCAAAACGGCGATTAACCATTTCATAGGGTTAGTATTGTAGCTGAGTGTTTTTTATCATCGTTTTTATCCAGCCTTTAACAATAGATTCTTAACTTAAAGCTAGACGCTTGACGTGAGACGCCAAACGCTTTTTACAACCACAAAAATATTTTTCGAAGCAAAAAGCATCTGGCGTTGGACACCTCACGTCTCACACATTACTTACTAAATTCAGCCATACCGCGGTAAGGAGCTGTACCACTTAGCTCTGACTCGATAACGAGCAAACGGTTATATTTAGACACGCGATCAGAACGACATAAAGAACCTGTTTTAATTTGTCCTGCAGCGGTAGCAACGGCCAAATCGGCAATAGTAGTATCTTCAGTCTCCCCTGAGCGGTGTGAAATAACCGCAGTGTAACCTGCATCTTTCGCCATTTTAATAGCGTCTAACGTTTCAGATAGGCTACCAATCTGGTTAAATTTGATCAAAATAGAGTTAGCGATGTTCTTATCAATACCTTCTTTTAGAATCTTAGTATTAGTAACGAACAAATCATCACCTACTAGTTGAATTTTATCGCCAAGTACTTCGGTTTGGTATTTCCAACCATCCCAATCAGATTCATCTTGACCATCTTCAATAGAGATAATCGGGTACTCGTTACATAGCTCAACCAAGTAGTCACTAAAACCTTCAGCACTAAAGACTTTACCTTCACCTTTTAAATCATATTGACCATCTACATAGAATTCTGATGAAGCACAATCCATTGCTAAAGTGATATCACTACCTAGTGCATAACCCGCATTTTCTACTGCTTCTTTAATCACTGCTAAAGCATCAGCGTTTGACGCTAAATCCGGTGCAAAGCCACCTTCATCACCCACAGCTGTGTTCATGCCTTTTGCTGACAATACTTTTTTAAGTGCATGGAAAATCTCTGCGCCCATTTGTAAAGCCTGGGCAAATGTTTTTGCACCCACTGGTTGAATCATAAATTCTTGGATATCTACATTGTTATCGGCGTGCTCACCACCATTGATAATATTCATCATAGGAACAGGCATAGTGTACTGACCAGAAGTACCATTAAGATCGGCAATGTGTTGGTACAAAGGGATATTCTTTGAACTAGCCGCTGCTTTTGCCGCAGCCAGTGAAACAGCCAAAATAGCGTTAGCACCAAAGTTAGCTTTATTATCGGTACCATCAGCTTCGATCATAATAGTATCAAGTGCACGTTGGTCATTCGCATCTTGACCCACTAATAAGCCTTTGATGGTTGTATTAATATTCTCAACCGCTTTCAATACACCTTTACCTAAGTAACGGCTTTTATCGCCATCACGTAATTCCAAAGCTTCGCGAGAGCCTGTTGAAGCACCTGATGGTGCACATGCAGAACCTACCGCACCACATTCTAAAATCACATCTGCAGATACCGTAGGGTTACCACGGGAATCTAATACTTCAAGGGCTTTAATATCAACAATCTTACTCACGAGTTTTCTCCATCGAATTTAAAAAATTAGTATAAGGTCGAACAATACAACCACTCACTGTACCTATACAACGTGACAAAATAACTACGCTATATCCAGAACAGGTAAAGATTTAACAACATCATCAACCGCTTTCATATGCTGTAAAAACGGCTCTAATTGATCTAAAGGTAATGCACTGGGGCCATCACATTTAGCATTATTCGGATCAGGGTGTGCTTCTAAGAACAAACCGGCTATCCCCACTGCTAAACCTGCACGACCAAGTTCAGCAACCTGATGGCGACGACCGCCTGATGCAGCACCCATAGGGTCACGACATTGCAATGCGTGTGTGACGTCAAAGATAATGGGCGCACCATCACTGACCTCTTTCATCGTGCGGAAACCCAGTGTATCCACCACAAGATTATCGTAACCAAAACAACTGCCTCGCTCACATAATAATAATTGATCATTTCCGCATTCACGGAATTTCTCAACAATATTTTTCATTTGCGCGGCGCTTAAAAACTGTGGTTTCTTAATGTTAATGAACGCATTCGTTTTAGCCATGGCTTCAACTAAGTCAGTTTGACGAGCTAAAAAAGCGGGCAATTGAATAATGTCACAAACATTAGCCACGGGCTGGGCTTGATCAGGCTCATGTACATCCGTAATAACAGGTACGCCGAAAGTAGATTTAATTTCCTCGAAGATCTTTAAACCCTCGTCTAAACCTGGGCCACGATAGGAATGTATCGATGAACGATTTGCCTTATCAAACGAGGCTTTAAAGACATAAGGGATACCCAGTTTTTGCGTAATAGCCACATAGGCTTCGGCCACTGTCATCGCCATATCACGCGACTCTAGTACATTCATACCACCGAGTAAAACAAAGGGCTGATCGTTGGCGATGCTTACATCACCAACCATTAATTTTCTTGCGGACTGTATTGTCATAAAAATAGCAACTCTAT
Source organism: Candidatus Endobugula sp. (assembly GCA_020628895.1). GTDB lineage: Bacteria > Pseudomonadota > Gammaproteobacteria > Pseudomonadales > Cellvibrionaceae > Endobugula. The sequence goes on along the minus strand of JAHDEM010000030.1, from coordinate 12,125 downwards.
ACCGATATACGATCTACACGATCCAAACAGGGTTATTAACTCGCATTATCCAATGCTGCTGTTACAAAACTGGTAAATAATGGATGCCCATCTCGTGGATTCGAGGTAAACTCTGGATGAAACTGACAAGCGACAAACCAAGGATGATCAGGCAATTCAACGACTTCTACCAAACTATTATCTGATGACCAACCACTAATCTTCATTCCGGCCTGTTGAATTTTGTCGAGATAATGATTATTAAATTCATAACGATGGCGATGACGCTCAACAATCGTTTGCGCACCATAAATTGTCGCCACTTTTGAACCGCCTTCTAAATGGCAATCCTGAGCCCCTAAACGCATTGTTCCGCCTAAATCAGAGGCTTCTGAGCGCTCAATAACCGAGCCATCAGCTTCTGTCCACTCTGTAATTAAGCCAATGACTGGATTCTCGGTTTGGGTATTAAATTCTGTACTATTCGCATCAGCTAAGCCCAGTACATTACGTGCAAATTCAATCACTGCTGACTGCATTCCCAAACAAATCCCTAAATACGGTATTTTGTTCTCACGTGCATAGCGTACTGCCATGAGCTTGCCTTCCAAGCCACGGTTACCAAAACCACCGGGAACTAATATGGCATTAGCGCGGGACAGTATTTCCACACCTTTTTCTTCTACTTCTTCCGCGTTGATGTACAAAATGTTCACTTTGGTGCGAGTATGAATGCCTGCATGACTCAATGCTTCGTTCAACGACTTATAGGCATCGAGTAATTCCATGTACTTACCCACCATCGCAATGGTCACTTCGTGCTCTGGATTAAGTTTTGCGTGAGCCACATCATCCCATTCTGACAAATCGGCCGCTGGTGCAGAGATGGCAAACTTTTCCAGTAAAATAGAATCCAACCCTTGCTCCATCAATAAAGAAGGAATGGAATAGATCGTCTCCGCATCCGCTAAAGGAACCACCGCACGAGGATCAACATTGGTAAATAGCGCAATTTTACGTCGAGAATCATCGTCAATAGCAACTTCTGAACGACATAGCAATACGTCCGGCTGCAAACCGATAGAACGTAATTCTTTCACTGAGTGTTGTGTTGGTTTCGTCTTGGTTTCACCCGCAGTCGCAATATAAGGAACCAAGGTTAAGTGCATGAGTTGTGCACGGCTAGTGCCATATTCCACTTTTAATTGACGCACGGCTTCAAGAAATGGCTGCGACTCGATATCACCTACCGTACCACCGATTTCAACTAATGCGATGTCGTAGCCTTCTGCACCCGCTAGGATTCGGCGCTTGATCTCATCGGTGATATGAGGAATCACCTGCACCGTGCCCCCTAAATAGTCGCCTCTGCGCTCTTTACGAATCACCGTTTCATACACACGACCAGTCGTAAAGTTATTACGCTTAGATACTTTGGTACGAATAAAACGCTCATAATGCCCTAAATCCAGATCGGTCTCAGCACCATCTTCTGTCACAAATACTTCACCGTGCTGAAACGGGCTCATAGTACCTGGATCAAAGTTAATATAAGGGTCTAATTTTAGGATCGTCACATTCAATCCACGGGCTTCAAGAATAGCGGCCAGTGAGGCCGAAGCAATCCCCTTACCTAAAGAAGAAACAACACCGCCAGTGACGAAAATAAATCGGGTCATAAAATACCTTAAAAAATGATGGTTAACTCAATGCAGCAGGTTATTACTCGCTAACAAATACACATGAGGGTCACTTCAGGCTGTTTCGACCCTATCAGGTGATAAAAGGTGACCAAAAGCGCTCTAAGATGGGACGCCAGATTACCAGAATCGCTCTTGCGTCTCAATCTAAATGTTCCTTTAGGCCATATAAATATCTTGATGATCCATGGCAAAAATAACCTCAAACTGGCATTTGACGCTTTTTATTCTAGTATTAATAGAAGCACGGGTGTTTTCCACTTTGCCTGATACGAGAGGAGGCGGCAATCTGACCACCATGTGCCCTTGTGATAAAAATATGCATGAGCAATAGATTGTGAGCCAAAACCTACTTATAGCCATTATCATTAATATAGGCATTTTATTAGTTGTCTCATGGATATTTGGGGCTTACTTTATTAGTACCTTGATCAAGGAAAAAAACGCGCTTGCCAATAACTCACTCGATACCCCAAAAGGCAATGAGCCCCAAGACACGCCCGAAACAACAGAACCACCTAAAGATTATTCCATATTGCTAAGCAATATGGCTAAGGAAATCGAAGAAAAAGAGCATCGAATTAATACATTACAAGCCATTCAAAATCAGCACGAGCAAACCAAGCAACAATTACAATCACCCGAGAGCCATAACAATTTAGCCGCTTACCTTGAACAGTTAGAAAAAAACAAAGAAAAGACTGAACATATTATTTTATCCCTACAGGCAGACTTAGATAGCAGCCGAGAAACAATGGCTAGAATGCAGAAAAATGCCATTTCAGAACAAGATCAGCAGGTGAGAATTGCAGCGTTAGAACGATCGGAAATACGACTGCGAGATGAGAATAAAAAACTGCGAATAACAGGCATGCAAATTGCTGAAACACTCGAAGCAAGAAATCATAAGATCGAACACCTACAACAAGATAACAAAAAACTAAAAAAGAGCATTGCCTCCCTAGCAAGTGCATCGAAAGAGCAGTTGGGTGTTATTAAAAAATTACACGACCAAATAGAAAGAGCCGAGCAACTCGAAGCACATCAACAACAACTCATTGAAGACTTAGAAAACAAATTACGTACCGAAAAAAGTAGCACTAACGATGAAGATAAAATTAACATCATGGAAGCAGAACTTTCCGATTTACGTGACACATTAAAACGCACACTGATAGAAAAAGATTTTATCGAAGAACATATGCTAGAGCTAGATGACTCACTGGAGAAAGCACGCGAAACAGAAGAGGCGCTTTCACGAGCACAAGCAGAAATTGCATCATTGGAAAAACAATTCCCTCAATACCAGCCTCCAGAAAACGATGAATCAGAAAACAGCCAAGAAATATCAGATGCAAGTTCAGTCATCGCTGTCGACAGACCGATATTTACTACCGACATTCCCGAACTCAATTACATTATAGATAACAACGGTGTCTTCGGTTCAGTACAAGCCTTCTGGATGACTCTCGACCTACCACCGTTAAATATGGCTGATCCTCAACCTATCCCTAAAATGGAAAACTGGGCTTATATTGGTATTGGCGATAAGGATTACGCCGTGCTGATGGTTATTGATGATGCACTGGCACAAACCGTTTCTCAAGCCATGTTTAAGGACCAAAAAGAAACCCAAAGCGATACCAAAGATGCAATCGGAGAGCTAGGCAATATTATTGCTGGCACTCTAGCTACCGAACTGAAGAATGATTTTCCTGTTGGAGTACCAGAGCATATTTCACATCAACAGGCAGAAAATATTTTATCGACTGCCACTGTTGCTTCAGAGGTATTTTTGTCAGCGAAACAAAAGTTATTTTATGTCGCACTCATTATTCCTGAACAACACAAAACATCTGAGTAACCAATAGTAGTAATGATGAGAATACTGATTGTAGATGACAGCAGAGCAATGCAAACTATTGTACGCCGGGGCATTGAACAACTCGGTTATGATCAGTTAGAGCTAAAAAAAGCCAGTAATGGTAAAGAAGCGCTGGATATTATTCGTGTGTGGGAACCCGACCTTGTTATTTCCGACTGGCATATGCCAGAAATGACAGGATTAGAATTATTAGAGTTATTACAAAAGGAAATGCTAGGCACTAAAATTAAAATGGGACTGGTCACCACAGAAAGTGCCGAGAAAAAATTACAACAAGCGCTAAATGCTGGGGCGCAGTTTATTGTGCAAAAACCTTTTGATACCAAAACGCTGCACGAAGCGGTACTCCCCATTATACAAGGCAGTGCCGATGCTGAATCTACATTACATCAACATATGGAAGATAAGCATAACCCGCACAAAACCAGTTGCGCTTATGACCATATTATTTTACCAACCTTATCTACGCTCACTCACACTATTAAACAAAGCTCCACCATCGATATAGATATTTCGCAATGTGGAGCAATACAGCTAGAAAAAGCAAGCTTCCCTTATGTTTTGGGTTTATATGGCGACAAACAAAAAAAATCGGTACACGCAATTGCGATCGCAGACATTAACGCAGCTTGCCTATTGGGTATATTGCTAGGCAATTCGGAAGAAGATATGCATATTGCCTTAGCCGAAAAAGTCATCCCAAGATCCATGATGGAAAATTGCCAATATCTATTTAAAAGAATAGAGAACTTACTCTATCATGCTGGTGACGACGAGCATTTACGATTGCGCAGCACAAATCTAATGCGAAAACACAACCCTCATGTAGAAAAATTATTAGAAAAACATGCTAATGATCGACTCGATGTAAAAGTCCATATTGCGAATATAGGAACGGGGTATCTTAGCTTTATTGTTTCTTAGCCATTGCTACCTATCGCCGCTATTCCACAACGATATATCCCACGCTTTTAATAATTCACTGGTTTCGAACAAAGGCAAACCAACTACAGCAGAGTAACTGCCTTCTATACGCTCAACAAAAATAGCTCCCATTCCCTGCACACCATAACCACCCGCTTTATCTTGTGGCTCACCCGTATTCCAATATTCTTGCGCTTCCTGATAGCTTATTTCACGGAACGTGACATCACTAGCTACCACCTGTGTTTCATAACGTTTACCTAAGGCTACAGTGACCGCAGTTAACACCTGATGGGTTCGCCCAGACAAGCTCATAAGCATTTGCATACCATGCTCTTGCGACACAGGTTTCTCTAAAACCTCATCCCTTAATACAACAATAGTATCCGCACCTAACACAGGCGAGTCATCTGCTATAGCACATCCGGCAATGGCTTTATCATATGACAAACGGCAGACATATTGTTCGGGTGTTTCATCGTTGCTGCGAACCTCGTCCACATCAACTGATAATAATCGATAATGCACTCCGATTTGAGTTAACAATTCACGACGGCGAGGAGACTTGGAAGCAAGATAAATAGAATGATATTTAGGCATAATAATTATTTTAACTTACAAACCCCACTATTAACACGTACCTTACCAAATCGTTTTTTTCATATCAGAAAGTTCCGTCAAGGTCTGCTCGTCCCTTTCCATTAATTGCCTGAGCGTTTTAATCTGATTCGATAAACGCTCCATCCTAGCCGCAAGGCGATGACGAGTTTCAACAACAGCTGAAATACCCTTTAAACTTCCTAAAAATGCGGCATTACGAGCTGTTTGAGCGACATCTAAGACTTTACCTTCGAGCATCTTAGCAGCATCCAACAGGGAGTCTTTTTTATTCACATTTCCACTAAGTTCCTGTAATACGTCATCTTCCCATCTCAAAGATACGACATTGTTAGCAAGTTCTGTAACAGCAACATCGACATTTAAAACACTAAAAGCTTCCTTAATTTCTTTTTTTGCACCATCGACGGCTGCTCCCCATATTTTATTTTCTTCAGCTAAATATTCATTAAAACTCTTTTGAATTGCCGTCTGGTAGGTTGACAAGCTATAGGCTCTTCCCGCTAAGCGCTTCGCAACTTGTTTTTCTTCTTTTTCTAGTTGTTGGTACTTTTTAAACTTTCTTACAGCAATATCCATTGGAGCATCATACGCTTCTGGGTCCTCGAACCCCCTGGTGATTTGCTTGTTCCAATCGACACGAAAAACCGTTGGCATATATACTAAACCATCACGTCCATAAGCTGCAGCTTGTGCAGTAAAGTGCCCTTTTGTAACATACTCTTGCCAATAAGCGGCAACATTACCTTCAAGCTTCGCATCTTTAGCCCATCGTTTGAATACCTGGAATGCTGCTTCATTTTCAGCTTGTCCATCTTTAATAGCGATATCAGGATCAGAAAATACCGATGAGGAAATAAACATAAATTGAGTAATAAGCAGTAAGATGATTATTTTATCATTTTGCATTACCTGTTCCCCCTTGTATTTTCAACCGCCACCGTATAAGCAGGCAACATTTCAACTCTTACCATTTGAATGAGATTAGCTTTAATTGCCGGACGAACTTGAGGCTTGACTGAACGCCAACCACGCTTGCGTTTTATTTTAGAAACCACTCCTTCAACGACTCGATTAATCACTACATCACATTGTTCAATCCCGTAGTTCAATATGTTATGTGCAGTCAAGGTAGTAGGAAGATAATCAGGCTCATTATCTAAAACAAGCCGATAGGCATCTAACTGCTCACTCGCTGTAGCATCTACACATGAAAATAATTCAAAATGGCTAGGGGCTGGAGACAATCCATCGGGTAAAGTGCTGTTAATTTTACAGGCAGCAATCAATAAACTTACTGCACCTAAAAATAATAATTTTTTATTGGACATAAGTTTCTCGGATAGTTAGTTTTTAACAAACCTAAGCTACTAATTTGAACTTTTTATGTCAACGAAGTAATCAATCTATACAGACAATTCTAGTATACACTGTAGTTATGTGAATTTTTGTGACATTCATTTTAAGTAACTAAAAATTCACCATAGCTACTACTATTTTAAGCTATTCTGGTCATTTACAAACGCAAGGCATTCACTGTAAAGGCAAAGCATAATAGACCACAGAGTCTGAGCTATCTGGGATATAGTCTTGATCATAAATCTCAATATCTTCGGCGCCGCGATGCTCATAACCTGAATGCGGCAACCAAGTTCCATAAATATAGTTCACCGTATCATCCAATAAAAGCGGATCACCGCAATGGGCAAAAACAGCATATTTCCCAGCGGATACTGTCTGATGCACCATACCATCAGGTATTGATGAAATAGTATTAACTTTCATCACACTATAATAATTCAACAATTCTGATTCTCGAGAAGTTTGCTCCACTAAGCCATAACCTATATCGGGAGTTGCATCCGGTATCTCATGCATTCTAGGTAAAAAGTCATCCCACAAATGGGAAAGTTTTTGCGCGAAATTGTTTTTCTCAGAATCAGCACCATAAAAAGTGGTTTGCAAACCTACATATAAACTTGTATCAAAATGTTTGATTTCCGGTTCACGACTCAAGTTACTATTAATATGCTGTAAATAGTTTTTATCTATTCGTATACGCTGCATAAACTTACGCTCCTGCCCTAAAGCACGAAACTCACCAGGGGTAATAGCAAAGTGCTGCTTAAATGCGCGGGTAAAACTTTCGTGTGATTCAAACCCTGCTGTTATTGCTATATCGAGTATGGAACGGTCGGTTGCCAATAAATCCTCTAATGCTTGGCTAAAGCGCCGTGTACGAATATAGGTTTTAACCGTATCCCCTGTCATTGCCTTAAACATACGCTGGAAATGCCAACGACTCATATTAGCCGCCTGAGCAACATGGGCGATATCAATATCTAACTGCAAATGCGCTTCAATATAATCAATACCTAATTGGATACGGTCAATATAGCTCATAAAAAGTCTCGATTACGCGATGTCAAAAAAGCCATGCTCTGCAGTTAATTTACCTTGAGTATTATAAGCACCATAACTCATACCAGTAGATAATGTATTTCCATCGTTATCTTGTAAATCCCAAACAGCAATACTTTTATAATGGTGAGCGATATAACGCGTTAATATAAAACGACAATCAGGCATTTGCTGATGAAACTCTACCATATATTCCATAAGCGCCTTATGCCCACTTAATTCAACATTAGGATCAATATAGTTACTATCGTCCACTGTTGCTTGCGCTAGCAGCTGTTCACGCTCACCACTATCGGTGGCATTCCAAGCGGCCATATAGGTTTCCCAGCTGCTTCTCATCGCTTTTAACAATGTATTTTGGGTATTATCATCTTTGCTAGACATAACTTTTCCTCATTTAAATAAACAATGAATACATACAAAGCCATTTTAAATATAAAACATACACGGCAATTGATATTTTGTGCTGAGTATTACAAGACTTAGCATAGAGCAATAAAAAAGCCCCGAAGGCACAACCTTCGGGGCTTTTTATCATTAGAGACGTTAAATGTTTATGCCTCTCTCTTACCAATCATGGCCTTAAAGATCTTGAGCAACCTGTTGTTCAATACTCTGCTTTAACGCTGGCGGTAAGTTGAGCACCATGGCTAAATTATCCAGATGCTCACGTTCTGCTGGATGATCTATATCGCCAACCATACAGGACGCCAAATAAACTTCTGTTTTTTGCTCATCAGTTTGTACGCCTTGCGCGATATCCATCACCGAAATAGGCTGGTTCAGTAAATCAAATACGAGTCCTTTATCCTGGGCGGATAAACTTAGAGTTTCAACTGCTGCAAAAATATTTTTTTGTTCATCATTATCAATATGGCCATCGGCTTTTGCCGACGCAATCATGGCCTTCATCAACGTGAGTTGATACAGACTAGCAGCTTGCTCACTTTGGTGATCAGAAGTCAGGTTACTAGATTGATGAGCTTGTGTTGCACCTTGAGCCACCCCGCTATTGCCTCCACCTTGCTGATTGTGTTGCCACTGTTGGTATACCTTAAAAGCAGCGCCACCCAACATAGCAGCACCGCCTATCGTGGCTGCTTTACCAGCATACTTACGTGCTTTTTTACTGCCTATCAATAACGATACTAAACCACCTGCAGCCAACCCTCCTGCAACCCCTCCAGGAAAACTCGAACTGGAGCCCGAGTTTGGATTCATATTGCTAAAGGCTCCGCTGCCGGTCACTTGGTTGAGAATACCATCAAGGCCAGAGCCACCACTAGCACCACCAGAGCCGACAAACTGATCGAAAAGCTGTTTTACTGACATAAGTTAACTCCTGCGTGTAAACGATTCTGCCGCATTAAAATAGAAAAATTTATACGATTTTACCTATTTGTACGAGTGAAAATGAGTAAAAAATGTGAACTATATGATCAGCTGACCATAATATGGCACTCATTATCGCAAGAATTTTAAAAAAAGAGCAAAAATCACAAAAATTTGCTTCTCCTAAGTTTTAGCTAAGTTTCATTCCCTATTCTATCCCTGAGCTAAACAACACCTGTTTAGTCAAACACAAACCAACATTGGAGATACAAATATGAAACATTTAAAGAAAACATTGGCTACAACGATTATCACTGGTGGACTTATTGGCATGGCGAGTTTTGCCATCGCGGATAAGGATGACATGGATTACCAACAATTAACGGATACCAATATTCAATTGATCGATGCCATTGGCATAGCAAATAATGCGGTTTCTGGACAAGTTGTTGAAGCAGAGTTAGAAGAGGAAAAAGGCCAGTTAGTCTGGGAGATCGAAATTCTCGGGGATAGTAACGAGTCTTTTGAACTAGAAATAGATGCTAATTCTGGGGAGATTCTGTCACAAGAAGGGGAAGATGATAAAAAAGCATAATCGCTCTTATCATCACGACAGACATAAATAGTCATGACGCAAACTGCCACCCGGACTTGCAATACAGCAGGTCTAGGGTGACAAAAACTATATACATCGCAAACAAAACAATCTTAAAGGAAAACAATGATGAATACTCATACAAACCAAGATACAACAGAATTGCCACAAATATCATTAATGACGAAAATAAAAATCGCCATCATTGGCGGGGTTATGCTCTCTATTGGCTTTATTACTAGCCTATTCTTATTAATGATTTCCGCCATTATGCTACCTTTTGCAGCCATAAAGCTCTGGTTTTTAAAAGAGAAGTTTGATGAAGCCATGCAAGCCCAAAGCAATACCGAAGCTAATAACCCAAGTTCTGATAAAACTAGCCATGATAGAGTGTTTGAGGGAGAATATGTTGCCGAATAAGATACACCAAAACCTGCGCCTTCTTTAAACAAAAAACCTAGTCACGGATATTCTATTTACTATGCGTACATTATTAGTCGAAGATGATCACCCTATAGGCAGCGCAGTAAAGCAAGCACTGGAAGATGCTGCCTTTACAGTAAACTGGGTGCAAGACGGAAATAGTGCTATTTCCAGTCTGGCCATTGAAGAATATGCTCTGGTATTACTGGATTTGGGTTTACCTGGCAAAGATGGCTTGACAGTTCTACAAGAACTACGCCAGACAAAAACCACTCCTGTGATTATTACCACTGCCAGAGATGCCATTGAGGATCGTATTAAAGGCTTGGATATGGGTGCGGATGATTACCTTATTAAGCCTTTTTCTATTGAAGAGCTACATGCGCGTATTCGTGCTGTTGTTCGCCGCAATAATGGGGTTGCCAACCCTCTGATTAGTAATTCAACCATGGAACTAAACCCTGCCACAAAAGCAATGATCAAAGATGGGCAAACCACCCCACTTTCAGCGAAAGAGTTCGCCCTAATGCAAACACTCATGCTAAGGCCTGGCAATATATTTTCTCGGGAAAATCTTGAAGAGAGCCTTTATGGTTGGAATGAAGAAGTGGCCAGCAATGCTATTGAATTTATTATTCACGGCTTACGTAAAAAACTCGGTAAAGATGCCATAAAAA
>JAHDEM010000030.1:0-1471 GCA_020628895.1 Candidatus Endobugula sp. | reverse complement strand
ATTGAATTTATTATTCACGGCTTACGTAAAAAACTCGGTAAAGATGCCATAAAAAATGTACGTGGCTTAGGCTGGATGGTACAAAAGTAATGGCTATTAAGATGAAATCCTTACAAGCAGAACTCTATTTATGGATCATTGCCAGCACGATCTTTATTATGATTATCGGCGGTATCGTGTCTGGATCCATTGCATTTTTTCAAGCAAGGGAACTGCAGGACAACACGCTCAGGGAAATTTCGCTATTAGTCAGAAGTGGTCAACTAAATCCTCCCGAAAACACTAGCACTCTACATGCAATGCTCAATGAGCTAAACCATTCTTCCAACAAAGAAAATGATCAAGAAGAAGACATCAATTATATCGATGATGATGCCAATGTTATCCTATTAGAGCTAAAACCAGAATCGTTAACAAAGCGTGAAAAGAAATTTCTATCCCTGCATAAAGAAGGCTTTCAAACATTGGAATTAACCAATGAACAATGGCGTGGACTGATTGTTACCCAACAACAAAGCAATAGAAAATTCCTGATAGCACAACCCACTGAACTACGGGATGAAATTGCCATTGCTAGCGCTATGTCTAGCCTATACCCTATTTTAATTTTTTCAGTCTGCTTATTGTTTTTAGTCCACTTTGTATTGAGAAAACAGTTTAAATCCATTAAAGAACTCACAAAAACATTAGACCAACAAGACGGCACTCGACTAGATAATCTCTCCGAAGAACAAGCACCTAGCGAAATACAACCCTTTATTCGCTCTATCAATGCCTTAATACAACGCGTACAGTCATCGATGGAAAAACAACAACGTTTTATCGCCGATGCTGCCCATGAATTAAGAACCCCCATTGCCGCTTTATCGCTACAAGCGGAAAACTTACAGCGTGCAAACAGTAAGGAGGAACAAGCAGAACGACTATCCTCACTACAAGAAGGGTTTCACCGCTTAGGCAAACTCGTAGGACAGCTGCTTGACCTCGCTAGACTACAAGCTAATTTAGAAAAAGAAAGTGAAGAAAGCAATAATGCTGACACCACCAGCTTAAATGAAGTGGTTAAACATGTGATTCAAGACCTATATCCCATCGCAGAAAAAAACAATATCGATTTAGGTGTTATCCGCCAAGATAATGATCTGATGGTAAAGGATATCAACGGACATTTATCGCAACTCATTCAAAATGCTATCGCTAATGCTATTCATTACACACCAGAAAATGGCGAAGTGAATATCAGTTTATTTCGACAAAATAACCTAGCCGTATTACTTGTCGAAGATACAGGCTGTGGTATAGCGGAAGATGAATTAGAAAAAGTGATGCAACCCTTCTATAGAGTCTTAACCAGTGGCAAAACCGGTAACGGACTAGGTCTAACCATTAGCAAAGAGATCGCCGATAAGCTTGGTGGGAAAATTACACTCGCCAATAGCAGTCATGGTGGCTTGGTATATCGTTATGAACA
>JAHDEM010000089.1 GCA_020628895.1 Candidatus Endobugula sp. | reverse complement strand
CCGACATATCTCCTGAGGGATATATTGCCTGTGCATCTTGTCACGACGACGGTGGGCACGATGGAATGACATGGGATCTGACACATTTAGGTGAAGGATTGCGTAATACATTATCTTTACGTGGTACCAGTGGTACTCGTTTTGGTCATTTACATTGGTCGTCAAATTTTGATGAAGTGCAAGATTTTGAAATACAAATAGAGCAACTCAATGGTGGAGAGGGGCTTATTGCCGGTACGACTTTTACTGGCAACCTAACACCTCTTACTCATATTACAGCAGGAGAATCAGAAGAGCTGGATGCTCTGACGGCATATATTAGCAGTCTTGGTAAAGGCTCTGTTTTGCTCTCACCAGCAAGTAGCTGTTACTGGGGCGGAGTATGTGACTCACTTGCCTACAGTGGCGGATGGCAGTTCAACACTCATGGCTGCGCAGATTGTCATGCTGGAGCTGCATTTAGAGACGGTTTAAATCACGACGTAGGCACCATTACAGAAGCTTCAGGGCAAGGAGCAGGATCTGCGCTTACTGCTATTCGTACACCCACACTTATTGAGCTTTGGGATACGGCTCCTTACTTTCACGATGGAAGTGCACAAACATTAGAAGACGTTTTTGAAAGAGGCGAACACGCCAATATGGGATTAGACGAAAGGGAAAAAATGAATTTAATTTATTTTTTAAGGCATATAGATCGTCATTTTTTTATTGATGATGATGAGGTTTTTGCACCTTAATTTTTTAAGGTAACGCTAAGCACCTCTTTGAAAAATAAAAAAGGCTCATCAATATTCAATGCTTTTTCATCCGAATAAGCATTGAATATCTATGCCTGCTATCGAGACTCTTTGCCCAAATACCACTGAGCCGTTTTATACAAGCCATCTTCAATAGTTACAGGCGGTGTCCAATTCAGACCCTCTTGTGCTTTGGAAATATCAACCTGCAAGTTACCCAATAATCTTTGAGCCACATCTTTTTTACCTATTACAGTTGCCCCTAAATTAAGTAATAAAGGGGGGACAGGGATTAAATACACAGGTTTATCCAGCGCTTTCCCCATACCTCGAAGGAGTTCGGTAGTCGATAAATCATCCCCATCACTGACTAAAAAAGTCTGATTGGCTGCTGCTGGGTGTTCAATGCACGTTATGATCAAATCAACCAAGTTATCAATAAAAACTAAGCTACGTTGATTGTTAACAGCCCCCAAAGGTAACGGAATACCTCTTTGCAACCAATTAAGCATCGATAAAAAGTTACCCCTAACTCCAGGCCCATACACTAAAGGAGGACGGATAATAACGATTTCCATTGCAGTCTGCCGAGCAATATCTAACAAGCCTTTTTCAGCCTCATCTTTAGAAATGCCATAAGGGTCACTAGCATCGCTGTATTGGTCTGCTGTAAATGGTTTGTCTATGGTATTTTCCCCATTAACCTTAATAGAACTGAGGTAGATAAAACGTCGAGCACCAGCATCTGCAGCTTGGCGCGCCAAATTTAACGTTGCATTTGTATTGACTTCACGAAAAGCAGCCAATGGATTGACAGATGCATCACGCATAATATGGACTCGGGCAGCCAGGTGAATAACTGTATCGACTCCCAACAATGCTTGGTCCCAATCTGTACTCGAGGCTAAATCACCAATGGACACTTGCTTTACATTTGACGGTAAACGATTATCAGAGGCTCGCACTGCGGCAATTATAGGCAGTTGCTGCTGATGTAAACACTCTATAAGAGCACCGCCGATAAAACCTGTCGCACCTGTTAGTAGAATACTCATAAAATGTTACAAAACTGCTTTCGATGTAAAGTGATATTTAACAGATAATCCATAGTACTCGGTAAGACGTAGTGTTTTATGTCAGGCTAACTAAGAGTGGTTAACCCTAAGCGATAAAATTTTGCAGCGATTATACAGCAGCTTAACGCGATTAACACAGCATTCTTATATTAAGTCAGGGAGGTTCGACACAATGGTAGATACTCTCCCCTTCCCCTGTTTTAACAACTAGCTTGGATTAACCAATCCAGAGTATCTAACCCCAGACAATAGTGCCATATCACGATTCCATGTGGCTAAGTCGTTCTGATTAAATTGGCTTAAAGCATTATGCCCACAAGCTCTCGCCATCACTTGCATGAGTTCGGTAGAGGCTTGGAAAAAATTCTTTAACTGATGCGAAGACTTTTCCACATTCAAACGCTGTCGCAGATCTTCTTTTTGAGTGGCAATGCCCGCCGGACAATTATTGGTATTACACATTCTAGCGGCCACACAACCAATAGATTGCATAGCACTATTAGATACCGCAATCCCGTCTGCTCCCAAAGCCATGGCTTTAACAAAATCAATGGGGACTCGCAAACCGCCAGTAATAATTAGCGTAACTCTACCACTTGCCCCTTGCTTATCTAAATAGGCACGCGCTCTCGCTAATGCTGGAATGGTTGGCACACTAATATGATCACGAAAAATTTCTGGCGCCGCACCGGTACCACCACCACGACCATCCAAAATAATGTAATCGGCACTGGCATCCAGCGCAAATTGAATATCCCTTTCAATATGGTTGGCGCTGAGTTTAAAACCCACGGGAATACCGCCACTGATTTCACGTACACGATCAGCAAACTTTCTGAAATCCGCAGGGCTTGCTAAATCTTTAAAAGTAGGAGGAGAAATAGCCGATTCACCCTCAGGAATACCTCGCACCTGCGATATTTTGCCTTTGTTTTTATTACCCGGTAAATGTCCACCAGTTCCTGTTTTTGCTCCCTGCCCACCTTTAAAATGAAAAGCCTGCACCTTGCTCATTAATTCTTCTTTATAACCAAAACCTGCACTGGCTAATTCATAAAAGTAACGTGAATTGGCCTCTTGCTCCTCCGGCAACATGCCACCTTCACCAGAACAAATACCGGTTCCCGCTAGCTCTGCCCCTTTCGCTAACGATAATTTCGCCTCCTCAGACAGCGCCCCAAAACTCATATCCGAGACAAATAATGGAATATCCAACTGCAACGGCTTTTTAGCCTCAGGACCAATAATCAGTTGTGTATCGACCTCAGCATCCTCCATCAAAGGCTTAGCGGCCATTTGTGCGACCATGACTTGCAAGTCATCCCAATGTGGCAGCAAATGCCGTGGAACACCCATGGATGTCATAGGGCCATGATGTCCAAAGCCCGATAAACCCTCCCGTGCCAATTGGTGTATAAATGCCACTGTAGGTTCTTCTGTGGTAGCAGTTGCTTTGGGTGCTTGCGAAGAAGGATCATCAGAAGCAATCACCTGAACGCCCGGGCCCTCTTGTCCTACTTGTTCGCTATTAAACTGCTTATGAGTGCCATCACAAAACGGTGTATTCGCTGAATGTTTGCACTGACACAAATAAGCATCTCCCGTTTCTTCTGCCTTAAATGCTTGTGGTGTAAAGCCAGTACCCGCATGGGAACCGTCGCAAAAAGGCTGATTGTTGGAACGTCCACAGGCACAGAAATAGTATTCCTCGCCCTTGGTTAAATTCACTTTACTTGGTTTATTGTCTGCCACTATTGGATTACTCATCATTTCCCCCTGGTTGATTAAATAACACCGTGATAGTTTATTTGTTGACTTAAAATCAATAAACAGAAATAATTATTTATAATAATTGCTTAAATAAGAACAATATGGGCCAACTCGAAGACATTGCTTTATTTATTCGTATCGTCGAATCTGGCGGAATAGGCAAGGCAGCAGACCAACTAGGGCTAGCTAAATCGGCCGTTAGCAGACGCCTTAATGAAATGGAAAAGCGTCTAAGCACACAACTACTCACCCGCACTACTCGTCGATATAGCCTAACAGAATCCGGAGAAATATATTACCGAAAAGGCTTACAACTACTCGACAGTGTTGCTGCTACCAACGATGCTGTTAGTGGCGTAGTGACCTCATTAGAAGGGACATTAAAAATAACGACGCCCTTGTCATTTGGCGTCACCCATTTAAGCCAAGCCATCCATGAATTTACACAACAACACCCCAAAGTAAATATTCAAGTCGAATTTGCTGACAGACGAGTAGACCTGATAGAAGAAGGTTACGAACTGGCGATACGCATAGCCGACACACTCAAAGATTCATCACTCAAAGCAAAACCGATTACGCCCATCAAACATGTATTATGTGCAAGCCCTAAATATCTTGCCGCAAACAGCAAACCTCAAACGGTCGACGATCTACGCCAGCATCCCTTTTTGCTCTACAGTATGAATAAAAACAACAGCATTGTAATTAGCGAACCTGCTTGTGATGCTAAGCGTGATAGTGACACAAAAGAAAACGGTACCAAGGGAAAAACACACACCATTCCTGTAACAGTAAAAATGAAAGCCAATAATGGTGACTTTCTAAAACGTATGGCTATCGAGGGCCACGGTATTATCTACCTGCCCACATTCCTCACCTACGATGCTATTAGAGATAAACAACTCGTTCCCATACTCCCTAACCACACCTTCTCTGAATTTTACGCCTACGCCATCTACCCACAAACACGATTTTTATCCCAACGCTGCCGAGTGTTTATTGATTTTATTGCGGATTATTTTGGCCAAACGCCTTATTGGGATGAGGAGTGATTGAGGGACGCGAGACGTCAGAGGCTGGATGCCAGACGCTTTAAAAACGAAAAAACGTTGGTTAAATAATAGCTCCTTCGTCCCACTTCACTGCCCCACTTCACTTAGCGTCTATTTTCTTTTTTAATATACTCTTCAATACTATCAAAATCCTTATTTACCAGATCAGTCCATTTGAGCTGCACGCTTATTCTCCCATTTGGATTTAACCTCAG
>JAHDEM010000029.1:13323-28653 GCA_020628895.1 Candidatus Endobugula sp. | reverse complement strand
GGATGCAGGAGGTAGAGCGACGCAGGAAGCTAAAGCCGAGAAGTCATTCGAGGTTGATCAGAGGTGCCTATACTTTTTTTCTCTTTTGTTTTCCTAGCCAGTCACTCATTATTTCTAAACGCTTTTCTTTAATGGCTTTGCCTAGGGCAGCTTTTTGGTAGCCCTGTTGTATGAGGGCTTGGTGATCAACATTTTTATAATGTCTCAAGGCATTCAGTAATTTTTCCGATGTGTTGTTTGTTGGGTCATTTGTGCTAACCCCTTCGCAAGCCAGTAGCAATTGTTTAAAACGCTCTGTTTTGCGTAGTGCATCGGTCTGTTCGAATAGTTGGCTAAGTGCTTTGGCAGACCAAGTATCTGGTTGTATACAGGTATTATGGTGGCGCTTAACCAGTAGTGCCAGCTCAAGATATTCATTGGGGGTGGATAAATAGTTGCACAACGATCTAATCACCTCTTCCTCAAGATAAAAACAAAAGCTGGAGAATCGAATAAGAGCGCTCTTACTCGTTGTTTTGATATGTGCAAGTATATTTATGCCTTCGGCAATTGTGTGTTGATCCAAGTATTGGAAAACATCGTGTAATGCATTGCATTGACTCAGTACACTAAAAAATACTTCCGGGTCTTTTTCGGATAAAGCCTTTTGACATTCTTGCCATATTCGTTCGGCAACAAGGTGTTTGGTTTCGCCGTTATCAACCATAGATTGCATTAACTTCATGGTTTCTTTAGCAATGTGAAACCCTAAGTGATGATAGCGTGCAGCAAAACGGGCAACACGGAGAATGCGTACAGGGTCTTCGGCGAATGCATCGGAAGTATGTCGTAAGCATTTGTTCTTTATATCCTCTTGTCCGTGATAGGGATCGATAATATTGCCATCTTTATCCTGTGCCATAGCATTGATAGTGAGATCACGGCGGCTTAGATCGTCTTCTAATGATACATTGCCATCGGCATGAAATGAGAATCCCTTATAGCCATATGCCGTTTTTCGCTCTGTTCGTGCTAGTGCATATTCTTCATGGGTTTTTGGATGCAAAAATACAGGAAAATCTTTACCCACGGGAGTGAAACCTAATTCGATCATTTCCTCTACCGTGCAGCCAACCACGACCCAGTCTTTCTCTCGATAGGGATAGTTGAGTAGCTGATCTCGCACGGCGCCTCCAACTAGAAATGTTTCCATAGGGTTGTTCATGATCGTTGAGTCTTTTATCTGTCGATTCTCTATTATTTCTGTGGGTAGGTATTGCGCTTTGGGTAGAAATGGCGCACACTCTGGCGCAATTAAATAAAAGCGAATGATTATGTTAACACAAAATGTAATGCCTCTATTGATTCCTGTGCGCTGGGCCGTGAAGCCTTTGAGCGGGTGTTGTGCTGTGCATTGATTTTTTCTATATATTTATAATCAAAAAGCCGCAGCGTAAAACCTGCGGCTTTTTTCGTTTTTAGGGTTTTAAAATAAAAAGGGTGTAAAGAACTTGAATTTATCTAAGAGGAAAATGTTGTGATTAGTGCAATAGGCTATGGTGCATTAGTAGCGATTTGGTCGACAACACCGTTGGCCATTAAATGGAGTGCTTTGGAAATGTCCTTTGCTGGGGCGATATTTTGGCGAATATTCTTATCAGCGGTGTTGGCATTAATTATTTTACGTGTTCGTGGTGAATCGCTATGGGGGTATCGATATGGGTTGCGTTTTTATACGATTGCTGCATTAGGTATAGCACCTAATTTTCTGTTGGTGTATTGGGCCTCACTATCTATTTCGTCTGGCCTTATTTCAGTGATATTTAGTACCACACCTTTTTTAATGGGCGTGCTGTCTTACTATTGGTTGGGTAAACAAGTTTTTACGACTCAGCGAGTAGTTGCTTTGATTATTGCTATTGTGGGCTTGTTAGTGGTATTTGCCGATCAGCTTGTTGTGATGGGCAGTGATGGTGTATACGGGTTGTTAGCTATGCTGTTGTCGTTAGTCATCTTTGCTGTAAGCAGTACGATGCTGCAAAAAATAGATCAAGTATCCAATGATGCTGCTCTTGCTTCCATCCCTGTCTTGCAGAAGACAGCCGGCGGCTTGTGTTTCTCTGTGCCTATGTTGGGTGTTGCGTGGTTATACTTGGATGGTAGTTCTCCTGTGCCTATTAGTTGGCAGGGAGGGTTGTCGGTATTGTATTTATCGGTATTTGGTTCCTTGTTAGGGTTTGCTTTATATTATTTCTTACTACATCGATTATCGGCCTACGTGGTATCTACTGTGGGTATGATCAGTCCAGTGTTTGCTTTAATTTTAGGGTATTGGTTGGACGATGAGTTGCTTACATCGCGCTTAATTGTGGGTGCTGGGTTGGTGTTGTTTGGGTTAACGTTATACCATATGCGTATATCATCATGGCGCTTTTTATGGCGTAATTAATAGCAGGTAAGGCTAAGTTGAGGTTTCAGTGAAAATTTTAGTAACAGGTGGTGCAGGTTATATTGGTAGCCATACATGCGTTGAATTGCTGAATGCAGGTTATGAGGTGGTTGTATTTGATAGCTTGTGTAATAGCCATGAGGAGTCCCTGTCTCGTGTACAAACGATTACGGGTAAAACGGTTGAGTTTTATCATGGCGATGTGAGAAATAGAGAGCAGTTGCGTGATGTCTTTTCCTCCCATTCTATCGATGCGGTTATCCATTTCGCGGCATTAAAAGCCGTAGGTGAGTCTGCTGTTATTCCGTTGCATTATTATGATGTTAATGTGGGCGGCAGTATTGCGTTATCGGAAGTGATGGAAGAGTTCGGTTGTTTTAATTTTGTATTTAGTTCTTCGGCTACCGTATATGGTGCTAATGCTCCAGTGCCTTATATAGAGACATTACCTACTTCTGCGATTAATGTGTATGGACGCACTAAGTTGATGGTGGAAGAAGTATTACGTGATAACTGTAACAAACCAGATAGTCAGTGGCAGGTCAGTTTATTACGTTACTTTAATCCTATTGGTGCACACAGCAGTGGCCTTATCGGTGAGGACCCGCAAGGTATTCCTAATAATCTATTACCTTATGTGGCTAAGGTTGCGGTTGGTAGCTTAGAGCAATTGCAAATATTTGGCGGTGATTACCCAACAAGAGACGGCACCGGTGTAAGAGATTATATTCATGTTGTGGATCTGGCTCGTGGTCACGTGAAGGCGGTTGAAAACCTATTGGCGGTAAAGTCTGGTTGTCGGGTTTATAACTTGGGCGCTGGTAAGGGGTATAGTGTTTTGGAAGTCGTTACTGCCTTCGAGAAAGCATCCGGTAAATCCGTCCCTTACCAAATAGTGGATCGTCGCGAAGGGGATTTAGCTGAATATTACGCAGATGCTGGCCTAGCCCTAAGGGAGCTAGGTTGGCAAGTGGAGTATGATTTAGAAACCATGGTAGAAGATACTTGGCGTTGGCAATCTACCAACCCTAATGGGTATGCTGACTCGTAAGCTGGTTTAATTCTTGTCTTTAAAATCCGTAGTATTAATGCCGTATCTGACACATTTTTGATTGAAGGTGCGTCTCTCTATCGATAATGTGTCTAGTACTTTAGCGACTTTTCCTTTGTGCTCTGCTAATTTGAGTTTTATTAGAGAAGCTTCGTAATGCTCGACTTGTTCTTTTAGTGGGCGTTGTTCGGATATTGGGGTGAGAAAAGTGTCCTTGCTTTCTAATGCGTAATCGATGTCAGAACAATGCTTAATAGCAAATCGCGTGGAGGCATTGATTAGCTCTCTCACATTGCCTGGCCATGTGTGAGCAATCAGTTTTTCTCGTGCCTGTGTGTTAGTCGCCTGATATGTGGTCCCTAAACGTTCACAATGTTGTAGACAGAAAAATTCAAACAGCGTGATGATATCTTCTGTTCTTTGACGAAGCGGCGGGATGTTAAGTGTGGCTACCTCTAGCCTAAAAAAAAGATCCTGTCTGAACTCATGATGATTTCGAAGCTCTTCTTTACTACCGGAAACGATGCGGCAATTAATAGGAATTTCTGTATTGCTTCCTAGAGGGGTGATCATATTGTCAGACAATGCACGTAGCAATTTAGCTTGTATGCCCATAGGTAAGCTTTCGATTTCGTCCAGAAATAGAGTGCCGTTATTAGCATATTCTAGCTTGCCTACACGTGCGTGTTGTGCGTCTGTAAATGCTCCTTTTGCATTGCCAAACAGCTCTGCTTCTGCCAGTTGCTCAGGAATGGCCGCGCAATTGAGGGCAACAAAACGCTCTTTACGTCGATGGCTGTACTCGTGTAGACAGCGTGCAGCCAGCTCTTTTCCTGAACCTGTTTCCCCATAGATCATCACTGGAATATCTAATGATGCGAAATCAATAACATCTTGTCGAAGTTGTACAATACTAGAGGAGTGACCAATAATTTTACTGTTGATATTATCTCGGTGGTTGAGCTCTTCCTTAGTTTGTTGTAATGATAAAGACAAAAAGCGTTTTTCTATTGCTCTATGTAGTGTATCTATCAAGCGATTAGTATCAAAAGGTTTTTCGATAAAATCATAGATGCCATTATGCATAGCATCTACAGCTGTGGTGATATCCCCGTAGCCACTCATTAGTATGATGGGAAGTTGAGGGTCAATCTTTAACATTTCTAGTGCATACTCAAGCCCATCTGCATCAGGCATACGTAAGTCAGTTAAGATAATAGCCGGAAGAGACTTGCTAATTTTTTTGATAACATTTTTTGGCGAAGAAAAAGATTCAATATGAGAAAATTGTGTTGATAACAGGTCTGTTGTATTTATACGTATGTTTTTATCATCATCAATAATATAAATATGAATATCTTCTGGTTTAAATGCTTTCATTGTCGGGTTGCTGCTCTTTTGTTAAAGGAAGTTTGATGCAAAAACATGTACCATCATCAGTATTTTTTGCTGTAATCGTACCTTCATGTTCTTGAATAATTTCATAGCAAATGGCCAGTCCTAAGCCAAGACCTTTACCAATTTCTTTTGTTGTAAAGTAGGGGCTAAACATTTCCTTTATGGTCAAATTGTCAACACCTTTGCCAGTATCATGAATTGATATTTCTGCCCAGTGTTTTTTTTGGTGGGCGCTTATTGATATCGTTGAACAATCGCTATCTTCTAAGGCATCGATAGCATTTTGAATGATATTAGTAAAAACAAGGTCTATTTTAGTTGGATTGCCTTTAATCAATATCTCGTTATCTATGTGACTAATTATCTGAATGTTTCTTTCATTGAATACATCAATAAAAGTATCTATTGAGTTTTTTATTAAGTCTCCTAAATTGATGACAGTTAGGTTATTTTTATTCTCATAGCTGAATGACTTTAAAAGGCGAATAATGTCGAGCATTTTATTATTTAATGGGCTCAGACGATTTGTTGACTCAATAGCGCCGCTATAATTCTGCTTTTCTATCTTCGCTTTGATGGCAGCAATAGAACTGCTCATAGCTGTTAATGGCTGGCTAAGTTCATGAACAATCGTTGCTGCCATATTACCTAACGCTGCAGCTTTATTTTTTTGAATGAGCTTCTCTTGAGCTTGTTGTAGTTCTGTTGTTCTGCTATCGATAATATCTTCTAGTGACTCATTAATTCGAAGAAGCTCATTTTCTGCATGTTTTCTTTTGGTTATATTAATTACTGTTACTAAGTAAACAGATTCGTCCATTGTATGTATATTTCTAACCGACAATAAAATAGGTATTTCTTGTGGCGTGGCATAAATTGTTGTTGTCTCGAAATAGTTAGGTGTGGTGCTTTCGTTTTTAGATAATCTTGATAAATCTTCTAATGAATAGTTTTGGAGGGATAAGACTTCGTTGATATGCACTCGATTGTTATTATCTAATGTGGGTATAAGAAGATCTTTTGCGTAAGGGTTAACAGAAATAATATCTCCTGATGAATTTAATGTCATTACACCAATATGGATATTGTTGATAATATTTTTGATTTCTTCTTTTCTTTTAATCTCTAGTAATCTCGTTGTTCTTTTTGATTCTGCGATATATAGCCGACCCTTTACTAAAAAGTAAGTCATAAAAGACAATGCATTAATCAAAAAAAATAGAGCTAGTGATGAGTGAAAAATAGTATCATGTTTTACAAGGTAATATAATGTCCATTGTATTTTAGGTATAGATAAGCTATTTACAAGGAATAGTTGCTTATCGATAATCCAAAATGCATTTTTTGGAGAATGAACAATTTCAAGGTTAATGGATTTAGAGTAAATGTTGGTATATTCTTTTTGTATAAATTGTTTTTGTGAATTTATTTTGCGGACAGTTTGTTGATTGATGTCTCCAATAGTATTGTATCGCCATTTGTCTTCAGTGCTTAATAGAATAATATTGTTTTGATCCGCAATAAGGATGTTTTTCTCGGATGTTCTCCAGTCTTTTTCCCAATCACTTAGTTCTAGCTTAACGACTGCTACACCATGTATTTTCTGGTTGATAAAGATGGGTGATGATATAAAAAACCCAGGTATACCGGTGGTTGCCCCTTCGGCATAATAAAACTGCCGTTCTCTATCTTCTATCGCTTTTTGAAAATAAGGGCGGAAATGGTAATTTTTTCCTAGAAAGCTCCTTGTAGTGTCGTAATTACTCGAAGCAATGGTAAGGCCCGATAAGTCCATAATGTATATATCACTCGCCCCTGTACGCAGTGCGATGGATTTTAATTTTTGGTTTGTTGGTTCTGACTCCACTTGGATGTGAGACCGATTGCTTTTTAAAAGGTTCTGAACTAAATGGTTTTCGGCTATTAAATCAGGTAGGAATTCATACTGATCAATAAAGGATATAAGTGGTTGGGAATAGACTTTGGCAGATTTTTCATTATCAATATTAG
The DNA here is from genome assembly GCA_020628895.1 of Candidatus Endobugula sp. GTDB lineage: Bacteria > Pseudomonadota > Gammaproteobacteria > Pseudomonadales > Cellvibrionaceae > Endobugula. The sequence continues at coordinate 21,766 of JAHDEM010000029.1, read as the reverse complement.
CATAAAATAATTGGCTAATATAAAACAAGAAGCTGATGATGAATGATACTAGGAGTATCAATAACGGCTTGTTATTAAATATTGGCATATTATTTGTCACATCTATTTATATTTATTGGCTTAGGATAACAAGATTTAAGAGTATTAGGCAAAATTAACTTTTGCGATATTGTTAATACGAAATATAAGGTCATGGTTCATTGTGTTGATTAATGAAATAAGAAAAAAAATTCTCTTTTAGGTTTTTGTTTTAAGCAAATAATGTCTTTATTTTGGTTTAAATATTGATCGTTTTTATTTAATTTGTTGATATTTAAAGATAATTTTTAAGTGGAATAAAAAATGCTGGTATTTACCCTCAAGATAATAATAATTTTAGAGGCCTCTTATGTTTAATAGAATCAATAAAATCACTTTTTCCTCCGCGTTAGTATTCAGTTTTGTTGCTGGTGATGTTATGGCAGGAACAGAATGGAATGTCTCCTTGTGGAGTAAGCGGCGAGCATTTACCGAGCATGTGGAAAAACTAGCAGAACTAGTCTCAGCCAAAACCAATGGCGAATTTACTCTCAATATTTCCTATGGTGGATTATCAAAAAATAAGGAAAATTTAGACGGTATTTCTATTGGCGCGTTTGAAATGGCTCAGTTTTGCTCCTTTTACCATACGGCCAAGAATCCAACAATTACGGTGACAGAGCTGCCTTTCGCAAAAGATGTTTCTTTAAAGCGTATTGCAGAAATTTCTCAAGCCGTTTATCAACATCCAGCGGTCGTTAAAGATCTATCACGTTGGAATGCCACATTATTAATGCCTTCTCCATTACCGCAGTATAATTTGATTGGTGTTGGTGATATGCCTAGTAATTTAGAAGGTTTCTCAGGTAAGCGACTTAGAGGTCCCGGTGGTATTGCTGGCGTTATGTCTAAATTAGGTGCTGTTAAAACGGGTGTGGCAGCTAACGAAGTTCGTCAGGCATTGGACTCTCGGGTCATCGACACGGTCGCTTTTGCTCAGCATGCCCATTTAGCATTTGGTTCTATTGAGTCAGGAAAGTGGGCTACCACGAACCTTAATTTAGGTACGGCTAATTGTCCCGTTGTTGTGAATACAGATGCTTTATCCAGTTTAAAGCCAGCTTATAAGTCGGCTTTGATGGATTCTGTTCAAGAGTCTTTGGATTATTATGTCGATAATTACGAAGGGAAAGTGATTGGCAAATACAACCAAGCCATCAAAGATAAAGGTATACAATCACTGACATTTACTTCCGAGCAAACAGCAGAATTAGACCGTTTGGCTGATTCTGTTCGTCAGGAATGGATCAAAAAATATTCGAAGAACTTTGATGCTAAAGCACTGTTTGATTTTACTGCTGCGCAATTTGCTCAATAAATACTTTTTATCAACAAAAACTAGCCTAAATCTTAATGTAAGCGCAGTACCCTGTTTTATAACAGAGTACTCGCTTTAGGCTAGTTATCCGTTTATGTTTGTTTTAAAGAAGATCATATTATGTCTGCAGCAGCTAAGGTTCGTTCTGATCACTCGTTATTAAGTCGAGTAGATCAATATTTTTTCAAGCTTGAATCCATTTTTAATTTACTCGGTGGAATGATTATTTTTGCAATCGTTATATTGGCGGTCGCTAATATATTAGGCCGCAAGCTACTCAATATCCCAGTTAATGGATATATCGATTGGACTGAGCAATCCATGGCGTTTTTTGCTTTTATGGGCATTGCTTATTGCCAGCGTCAAGGTGGGCATATTCGTATGGATATATTGATTGGGTCTTTGAGAGGGCGAATATTATGGTTGTTTGAGTTTATTTCCACTTTGTTAATGTTTGTGATGACAATTATTTTAGTCTACGGTTCTTTTTTACATTTTGATCGAGCGTGGACCAATGGAGACAGTTCTTTTGATATCGAACTACCTACCTGGCCATCGAAATTAATTGTCTCTATTGCATTAAGCGTATTGTCTCTTAGATTGTTACTGCAATTATGGGCTTATCTACGGGCCCTGATAGAAGGGGGAGATAATCCTATTGCTGTGCCTTTAATTGAAGATGTTGCTATGCAAGCACAAAGAGAAGTCGATGCAGTCTCGGGATCAAAAGAGGGGCAATTGTAATGTGGGAACATATGATGCAAATGTCGCCTATTGATATGGGATTATGGGTGACAGGATTAATGTTACTTATGGTTGTTGTGGGTATGCGTGTGGCTTTTGCTGCCGCTATTGCGGGTTTCTTAGGTTTGTTATGGTATTTTTCATCCAAGCTGGGATTCGAGAAAGGCTTTTGGGTGGCCGTAAAAATGGCAGGCACTATTCCTCATTCCAAAGTATCTACTTCGGCTTTGTCACTGATTCCAGTGTTTATCCTAATTGGTTTTTTAGCCTATTATGCCGGTCTAACCAAAGCGTTATTCGAAGCAGCTAAACGATGGGTAGGTTGGTTGCCCGGTGGTATGGCTTTGGCAACGGTTTTCTCTACAGCGGGTTTTGCCGCGGTATCAGGCGCGTCTGTTGCCACCTCTGCGGTCTTTGCACGCATTGCTATTCCTGAAATGTTGCGCGTCGGTTACGACAAGCGTTTTGCTGCTGGTGTGGTAGCCGCCTCTGGTACCTTGGCATCGCTTATTCCTCCTTCGGCGATTTTAGTCATTTATGCGATTATTGTTGAGCAGGATGTAGGGGCTTTACTGATGGCAGGGTTTATTCCCGGAGCCGTTTCTGCCCTCATCTATGCTAGTTTAGTGATTGGTTTAGCGGTTATGAAACCGGAGTTTGGTCCAACCGTAACAGGGTTCTCGTGGAAAGAGCGTTTTGTTTCCTTGCCGCCAACACTACCTATTTTTTTCGTTGTATTCATTATTATTTTTAGCGTTTATGGTGGCTGGGGAACGCCAACAGAGGCCGGAGCCTTGGGTGCGTTTGTGGTGTTTTGTATGGCCGTATATCGAGGCATGAAATGGGGCAACATGAAAGATGCTTTAATGGAAGCGGGAAAGCTAACAGTGATGATCTTTACCATTATTTGGGGCGTTTTACTGTATGTGAGATTTTTAGGCTTTGCGGACCTTCCTCATGCATTTTCTGATTGGATCAGTAATTTAGAGCAAAACCCCATGATTACGCTTTTGCTGATTTTGTTGGCCTATGCCGTATTGGGTATGTTTATGGATGCTATCGGTATGCTTTTACTAACGCTACCGGTTGTTTTTCCCGCTGTTATTGCTTTAAACGGTGGCCCCGATGTTGCTGCTATAGATTCCGCGTTTGGCGTTTCTGCGACGGGATGCGCCATTTGGTTTGGGATTATTGTGGTCAAGATGGCTGAGTTCTGTTTAATTACACCACCGATAGGCTTGAACTGTTTTGTCGTCGCAGGCGTTAGGCCAGAGCTAACCGTACAAGATGTGTTTCGCGGTGTAACCCCCTTCTTTATTGCGGATGTAATCACCATCGCTGTATTAATAGCATTCCCCTCTATTGTATTGTGGTTGCCGGGGATTATTATGGGGATTAGTTAGCGAATTGAATTATTTGCACTGAATTGAGAATCTTTGTTGATCTTCTAATCGCATAGCCGTTAATGCGTTTCCCCATACGCATCCGGTATCCAATGCGTATGCATTTTCGCTATAGGCTTCGCCTTCTAATGCGGCCCAGTGGCCAAAAATGATCCTATCGTTATAGGTCTTGCGCTCCATAAACTCGAACCAAGGACTATAGCCTTTGGGGGCATGATGAATGGTGGATTTGCTGTGTAGCTCCAATTTGCCTTTTTCTGTGCAAAAGCGCATACGGGTAAAGTAATTCGTGATAACACGCCAGCGATCCACTTCGGCTAGTCCTTTTTTCCAGATGCTAGGCTCATTGCCGTACATAGTCGCTAAAAATAAACCAATGCGCTCATCCTTTAATACAGCTTCTACTTCCTGAGCTCTTTTAATGGCTTTTTTAAGACTCCATTGTGGGGGTATTCCTGCATGAACCATTGTGTAAGCAAGGTCTTTGTCATGATGTAGCAATGGTTGCTGTCTTAACCATGACAGTAACTCATCTTTATCGGGTGCATCGAGAATGTCATCTAATGTATCTGAGCGAGAAGGTATTTTGTAACCGCCAGCAATGGCTAGTAAGTGAAGATCATGATTGCCTAGAACAGTAACGATAGATTTTCGATGTTGATAAACAAAGCGCAGTGTTTCTAACGATTGTGGACCGCGATTAACCAAGTCTCCGGTTAACCACAAGGTGTCGTTGTCGTAATCGAACTGTATTTTTTTGAGCAGCTTTTTAAGAGGCTTCAAGCAGCCCTGTAAATCCCCAACAGCATATGTTGCCATATTGATTGTGACTCCATCATTGTTAGTGAAGGGAATTAGGTCGAGCTAATGAAAAAGCGGGGATGGGTACATTAAACACTTTGCCATCTTCGGTTCTCATGGTGTAGGTTCCCTCCATGGTGCCTGCCGATGTTTCCAAGACCGCATTGCTAGTATAAGTAAAAGATTCCCCAGGTAGTATATGGGGTTGTTTGCCAACAACACCTTCACCAACAACCTCTTGGGTTGTATTTTTAGCGTCGGTGATAATCCAATGTCGGCTCAGTAATTGAGTGGTGGCGTGGCCACCGTTTTCGATGCTAATGGTATAGGCAAATGCGAAGCGATTGTTTTCCGGTTGCGAGTGCTCGTCTAAATAAGCTGTTTTAACCGAAATTTTAATCGTGTAATCACTCATGTTGATAGATTATCCTTAAGAGGTTTTTGATGCAGTATGAAGTTCATTGCTAAGTTCAACATAGTCTTTTACGGAAAGATTTTCCGGTCTTAATCCGGTGTCTATATTAACAGAGGCAATGGTATCGCTATCTGCAATTTGTTTTAATGTATTGCGTAATGTTTTTCTTCGCTGTTGAAACGCCGTATTCACAAGATGACTAAAAAAATCAAAATTGTCGGCAACATAGGGTAATGTTTTATAAGGTTGTAAGCGTACAATAGCCGAGTCGACTTTGGGTTTGGGGTCAAAGCTTTCTGGTGGTACCTCGAACAAGTTTTCAACTTGACAAAAATATTGCACCATCACGCTCAGTCTGCCGTAGTTTTTTTCGCCGGGTGATGCCACTAATCGATTAACGACTTCTTTTTGTAGCATAAAGTGCATGTCGCTAATGCGGTCTTGATAAGACAACAAGTGAAATATTAGTGGTGTTGAAATGTTGTAAGGTAGATTGCCCACAATACGTAACGGTTGTTTGTTTTTGATTAGGGAGGCAAAATCAAAACGCAGAGCATCCTCTTGGTGAATAGCAAAATCATCATACTTAGCAAACTGAGCAAGCAAAATAGGAATAAGATCTCTGTCTAATTCAATCACCTGCAATTGCGGACAAGCTTCAATTAGTTGACGGGTAATGGCTCCTTGTCCTGGCCCGATTTCCACTAATCGATCAGAAGCTTGTGGGTGTATACTACGCACAATTCGGTCAATAATGTTTTGATCGTTTAAAAAGTTTTGCCCAAAACGCTTTCGTGCTTTGTGGGTAAAGGGGGATGGCTGACTCATAATTTTTGTGGTTCTGAGATAATAGGGTTACTTGGGTTCATTGCTAATGCATAGTCTATAGCCGTTAGTAGACTGCCTAAATCAATATTGCCTGTTCCCGCTAAATCAAGAGCTGTGCCATGGTCTACCGATGTTCGGATGATTGGCAGCCCTAAGGTAATATTGGCTGCTGAGCCAAAGCCTTTGTATTTTAACACTGGCAGACCTTGATCGTGATACATGGCTAAGACAGCATCGGCATGATCAAGATGTTTGGGGGTAAATAGCGTGTCTGCCGGCAATGGACCGATACAGGCAATACCATCATCGGTTAACTGTTCTAGCGTAGGTATAATAACCTCTAACTCTTCTTTGCCTAGGTGGCCATTTTCTCCTGCGTGTGGATTGAGGCCACAAACTAAAATGTTAGGTTTATCTATGCCAAATTTATCCCTAAGGTCCCCGTCTAGTATAGATATCACTTGTGTTAGTAAAGGTTGTGTAATTGCTGTAGGAACATCTTTTAGTGGCAAATGGGTTGTTGCTAACGCCACTCGTAGCCCCTGTGTGGCTAGCATCATAACCACCTGCTCGGTATGAGTTTTTTGAGCGAGGTATTCCGTATGACCACTAAATGCAATTCCAGAATCATTAATGATGCTTTTTTGTATGGGGCCTGTCACCATTGCATGGGATTGATGGTTCAGGCAAGCATCTATTGCTATATCTAATGTCTTTAACACGTAGGCAGCATTAATAATATCCGGATTACCGGATTGAACCGGTTTGGCTGTTTTTACAGGAATGATTGGCAGTTCTGATGGTTTAGATACAGTTGGTTGTTCATCTATGTTGACTTCTTTTAATTGTATCGAGAGGTTAAGTTGTGATGCTCTTAATAAAAGTAAGTCTGGGTCAGCGATAGTAACAAGTTCAAACGGTTGATCTATTGCCTTATTGGCTACATTTTTTTGTGTAGCATACAATAAGGCAAGATCCGGCCCTATGCCCGATGGCTCACCTGCAGTGTAAAGTAATCGCTTAATCAATTGAGAATTTCCACATAGGCATTGTCTCGCAATTCCTGTAGCCATATCTGAAGTTCGTCTTGGAAGCGCTGTCTACGAAGTAAGTTTTTAACCTGTAGGTTTTTAACATCTTCAAAGATATTTTTTTTGCGGGTGTCATCAATATACAGAATGTGCCAACCAAATTGTGATGAGAAGGGTTTGCTAAATTCTCCTTTGGCAGTGGATTGCATAGCACTTTCAAACTCAGGAACAAATAACCCAGGCTTAGACCAACCTAAACTACCACCATTTAGTTTAGAGGCGATATCGTCGGTATTCTCCTGTGCTAAATCATTGAAGTTCTCACCATTAAGGAGTCGGGTGTATAGCAAGCTGATTTTATTTTTTGCTTCCTCCTCAGTAAAAAGTTCAGAGGTTTTAACTAAAATATGACGAACATTATATTGGTCAACAATAACGGGCTTTGCTCCTTTTCTTTGATAAAGCTTTAAGATGTGCACGCCTGCGTCGCTATGGAATGGAGACGAAACATCACCATCTTCTAGGAAGTCGATTTGAGAGATAAAAAGAGGTGGGAGTTCCTCTTTTTTGAGGCTGCCTAGATCCCCGCCTTTAGATGCATTTGGTCCTTTCGACCACTTTAATGCCGCTTGTTTAAAATCTGTATTCGGCTTTTTTAAAGAGGCATGTATTTTTTTTGCTTGGCGCATCACAGCAGATTTATTTTTTTCAGTAGAAGGCAAAAAAATATGGCCTAAAGTGTAGCGAGGCGTTAACCACTCTTGCCCTTCTTTTGAACTTAAAAAGTTTTCTACTTCTCTGTCAGTAATATTAACGCGTTGATTAATGACACCGTTTTGAACTTTGTCTATGATTATCTCTGAGGAGAAAATTAATAGTGCGTCTTGTTCAGTTAAGTTCTGCGAGCGTAAATATTCTTGGAACGTGCTGCCATTACTTTCTAAATTTTTAGTGGTGCGCTCAACAGCTCTTTCTATTTCATCTGGATTGGCGGTAATGTTATTTTTTTTCGCGATGTCGAGTTGCAATCTTTCTAAGATAAGTTGTTCCAGTAGTTGTGTTCTTAAATTCTTTAGGCTGCTTTCTCGGCCTAATGCTTTTAATCGTGCTTGAGTTTGTGTTATTCGTCTTTCTAATTCGCTAGCAAAAATAATATCTTCGCCAACAATCGCTATAGTCTTATCGATATTTTCTATCGAGTAGGAGTTTTGTGCAAAGAGTAGTTGCATCACAAACAATATAGTTATCGTTAAGGTTGTTTTGTGAGTAGTGTTATTTTCTAAGTTTTTTTTATGGTGCATATATTTTATGTCTTTTAATATTCTCAATGTCCATATTTCTATTGTGAAAGTATTTAGATACGTATAAGGCATATCTATTATTGGTAAGTAGCCTGCCATTGATCATATCCGTCGATCGCATCATCGAATAAACGGTCAAACTGCTTTCCTGTGCCGCCTAAGCCGATAAACTGTATTTCAAATATTAAGCCTTGGTCATAGGTTAACTGATTGTTTGTTGTTAATTGATCGTCATCAATAAAGCGTTTGTAGGCTATTCTTGCTTTGTAACAACAGCTATTATATTCTGCTCCCCAAAGTTGTTCCACATCTCTTCTGTTAATGTAATCGTAATCTGCATATCCGATAAAATTCCACGGCCCACCGAATAAAGGCTTGATAAAAGAAGAAGCGATTTTTTTGGAACTGTTGCGCACATATCGATGGCTAACATTGAATAATCCTAGTGAATCACCTCGATATTTAATAGTAGCGGTGTTGTTATTGACTTCTTTAATGTCATCGTCATAAATGGTGTCGTTAGT
>JAHDEM010000029.1:7611-13223 GCA_020628895.1 Candidatus Endobugula sp. | reverse complement strand
TATCCCCGAGGTCATCGGCGTCACTGTGATCAAAACGAATCCATTCATTCTCCAAATTAACATCTATATCGCCATAACTATAGTTGCCATTAAAATTAATTTGAGGCATTTGTTTGTAAGGCCTTGTGATGGTTTCACTTAGCGTCTGGTATTGTTGGTTATTAATTGTTAGCTTCCAGTGATCAAATTCATAACCTAACTCAAGTTGTTGATTTAAGCTTGTGGCACTGCCTGTATTGAGCGATGAGCTACCAAAATCTTTGATATAGTCGTAGTCACTGACCTCATTGTAATCGATAGTACTAAACCATTTTTGTCCCTTGCCTCCACTCTGATCAACATTAATTAGCCAACGGTTATGGCCTGTATAAGGGTTGATTTCTGTAGCGGTTTTTATTCCATCATTGACTAAGCCTTGCTCGCTATCACTTAATTTACCTTTATCATTGTTAATTAATTCTATCGTGGCACCCGTTTCAAAGTGTTGGCTTAAATGCCTTATATTTGTTTCTAATAATGTGCCATGATTTTGTAGAAAATGAGGTGTTAGTGTTAAGTCGTAGTTTGGCGCGAGGTTAAAATAATAGGGAATTGACGTGTCTACGGCTCCGTCACTCAGTGAAATAGTTGGGTATAAAAAGCCTGATTGTCTCTCATCTCCAACAGGGAAACGTAAGTAAGGCCAGTAGAAAACAGGAATCCCCCTCACTTCTAACCGTACATTAGTGGCAGAACCCTGATTACTTTGGGTGTTAATGGTTATTGAGCTACCCTTCAGTACCCAGTCATTATTATCGGGTGCACAATGTGTAAATTGTCCCCCTTTTAATGCAATGATATGTTGATCTTTTGAAAGCTGCTTGCCTTTACCTCTGATACCTGATGAGTGTAGTACATATGTGGCATCGCTAATGGTAAGACGGTCTTCTCTTTGATTAACCTCACCTTTGTCGGCAAGCAGTAATAAATCAGGTTGTCTGATAGTCAACTCACCATCAATGGTAATTGTCTCCGAGCGTTCATTGTAAACAGCTTTTTCTGCAGTGAGTTGTTGATATCCTTGTTTGATGATTACATCGCCAATTAAAGTGATTTTTTGCAAGCCACTTTCCTCTGTAATAGACGTTTCTTTAGAGGAGGTTTCTGTAGGTGCATTGCTAAGATCGAGACTTTCATTGTGTAGTTGAATGGGTGATATATAGGCACCACAGCTGCCAAGAGGTAGATTGTCGCGCTGCTCTTGAGTTAATTGATCGAAGGGAACCCAGTCTAGCGTGGTTTTAATATCTGCTTCAGCAACTACAGGTAGTATGACTGCGCAGTTTAAGCTAATAGTTAACGTTAAAGAGCTGATTCTTGGCATCCATTTGCCATATTGAAGGGGGGGAAAAGTAGAAAGCATAGCCTTTGTTCGATATCCTAATCAGAATGTTGTGCTTCAACAGCGGTTAGTGAGCAGCCTTTTTGCTCATTTTTTGAGCGGCTCAAGTTGTTTACTCTAGTAAGAGCATAATTCTACTGTAAAATCGCCCATTAGTGGTGTTTAAAGCGATAAAATCGTTTATTGTGCATACGCATGCAGTGTAATTAAAGGTTAAATATGCCGGCGGCATAGGAATAGATTTACCATGGTAGAATTTAAGCAGTTGCTCCAATGGGTTGCTTTGGAGCTAGAGAAGCAACCAGATATTCATTTATCAGGGGATCTCGCGCTTTCACCGTTACCAGGGGATGCGGGTGCTCGGCAGTACTTTCAGGTGAATACACAACCTCCGTTGCTGGCTGTGATGGCACCTGCTGCCGTACAACATGTTGAATCAGCAGAGTATTTTGCTGAAATGGCAAGCGTACTCAGACGCTACGCTGTTCCCGCACCACTGGTTCTTGCCTTTAACTCAGAAAGCAACTTTTTATTGATAGAGCGTTTTCAGGGTGAAGACCTTATTAACCAACTCTCTGCGTCCACTGTAGATACTTTGTATGGTTCAGCCCTATTTGTTCTACTGGCACTGCAACAAATACCCGCCAGTGCGATACAAACCCAAGAGTACAGCCGTGAACTGTTACTTGCCGAAATGGACCTATTTCGGCAATGGTTTGTGGAAAGTTTGTTAGAGTACCCACTCTCTGATAATGAGCATTGTATTATTGATAATGCGTTTAATTTTCTGATTTCACAGGCATTATCTCAGCCTCAGGTATTGGTTCACCGAGATTACCACTGCCGCAACTTAATCTATCGTGAAGGTGATATCCCTGGTGTTATTGACTTTCAAGATGCTGTACGGGGACCCATTACCTACGATCTTGTGTCTTTACTACGGGATTGTTATGTCCGTTGGTCTCCAGCACAGGTTAAACAATGGGCCTTAGCTTACGCCAATATGGCTTACGAAGTCGGCCTTTTACCCGTTGTTTCTACAGATACCTTTCTTCGATGGTTTGATACCATGGGTCTGCAGAGACATATCAAGGTGCTGGGTATTTTTGCTCGGCTGTCATTGCGCGACTCCAAGGATCGTTATTTAAATGATTTACCGTTGGTTATTCGTTACGTACTAGAGGTCGCTCGCGAATACCCGGAAATGCAGGAGTTTGTTCATTGGTTCGAGGCAAAACTCTTGCCCTTATTGCCAACTCAGTCTTGGTACAGCGATTATCGTGTTGCTGGTGATACTCTATGAAGGCCATGATTTTAGCCGCTGGTCGTGGTGAAAGAATGCGTCCTTTAACCGATCATTTGCCTAAGCCTCTATTGTTGGTTGCAGGCAAGCCGCTCATTGTTCATCACATCGAAAGGTTAGCTGCTGCGGGCATTGTCGATATTGTGATTAATATCGCCTACTTGGGGGATAAAATTCGTCAATCCCTAGGGGATGGTAGTCAATGGAGAGTGAGTATTGTTTATTCCGAAGAGTCTGAACCGCTGGAAACCGCCGGTGCATTACTTCATGCATTGCCCTTATTAGGTGACGATCCTTTTTTGTTAGTTAACGGTGATGTATGGACCGATATCAATTTTGCGACTCTAAGCAGGCGGCCGCTTGATGATTACCTTGCGGGTTTAGTGTTGGTTAACAATCCTGGGCATAATGAAACAGGTGATTTTTGTTTGCAGCAAGACGGCTTTGAGCAACACACAGTACCGCAAAATGATAGCTCGATGTTTTCTGTGGTGACTGCAAAAAATGCCTCCTCAAAAACCTATACTTTTAGCGGGGTAGCGATTATTCATCCGGCATTGATTAGGTCTTACTCTAATAAGCGTTCTGTGTTTCCCCTTAAAGAAGTGTTTGATGAATTTATCGCGCAAGAAAAATTGGGTGGTTTGGTGTATGACGGCCAATGGTGTGATGTAGGTACGCCACAGCGTCTTGAGTCGCTAAACGTTACTGTTTAAGAATCCCACACATAAAATGTGACGCAAATAGCAATTATTTGCTTGTCACAATATCGTCATAATTTTGCAGCATAAATGTCATAATTCAGCGTTACTGTACCTCGGTGAAATTTCCCGCCGCCTCCGAGGTTGATATGTTACGTTTAGTCTTTGGTAAATATATAGAGATAGTTGCTGCAATTGCAGTCTTCATCGTTCTTGATGCGGGCGTTCTCCTACTAAACTTTTATACGACTTACGAAATATCTGACGATGCTCATGCGATACGCCTAGCCAGTCGTCAGGCTATGTTGACACAACGGATTTTTCATAGTGTCGAACAAGTGAGGGATGACTTGGTTGCTGATCGTGATTTCGATAAAAATCAAACAAAATTGGCAGATAGCTTTAAGCAATTTGATGAAGTTTTTGATGCATTTATTTATGGCGGTAGCTTAATTGGTGCGGGTCAAGGCCAGGATGAATTACTGCTGGATGATAGTTATCAGCTGCTCAGCGATAAATATTTAAAGCCGGCAGAAGATATGTGGAAAGCTTATCGATTAGCGGTGAGCTCTTTGGTATATGCAGACTATTATGATGAAGATTTGGACAAAGAAGATCTGTTGAAAAAGGCCAGTATAGCCATTGATTCGGCAACCGAAATGGGTGAGCCTTTACTATTGGCGGTAACTGACTTTGCAAAATCGGTAGAAGATAAAGCGAATAATAAAGCGGTTAATTTAAGGACCGTTCAGGCGGTCGCTATTGGCCTAGCGATTATTAACTTCTTTGTGATTTTATTTCACTTCCTTAAACGATTGAATCGTAGTGATCTTATTGCTAAAAAATCTCAGGATGAAATGAAAGAGATTATGCGCACGGTGAGTGATGGTCTTTTTTTGTTAGATTCTGAATATAAGATAGGCTCTCAACATTCTTCGAGTATGATGTATCTTTTTCGCCGAGATGAATTTTCGGGGGAAAATTTATTTAATTTGCTTGATGAGTTCGTTGAAGAGGGAACCTTAGATATCGCCAAAACCTATGTAGATTCCTTGTTTAACAAACGCGTTAAGTCCAGTTTGATGGATGAATTAAATCCTCTGCAAGAAGTAGAAATCACCATTAAAAGTAAACACGGCACTAATAGCCACTTTTTTGCTTTTAACTTTACACGTGTTTATGAAAAAGATGAGATTATTCACTTGCTGGTTTCTGTAAAAGATATTACCGAAGTGATAGAGCTGAAAAATCAGTTAACCCAAAGCAAACAGCGAATTCACCAAGAATCGGAATCAATATTTTCTATCATGAATATCGATAGTCATCTACTGCAAGAGTTTATGTTTATGTTGCAGCAAGGTATCGAATCCATTAATGATGAGTTAGAAAGACCCGCTTACTCGGCGCCTGAGTTGGTGACAAAATTGGGTACAATTAAACGAACGGCTCATGCACTAAAAGGTGAGGCGTCGATGTTGGGCTTAGGTATCATCGAAGACAATATTCATGATTTAGAAGATAAGTTGTCATTATTAAATGAAAAAACAAAATTAGAAGGGGATGACTTTCTTCCCATTACCATTGAACTCAATGCATTAATGAAGTCATCGGAATCTATTCAATTGTTTATGGATAGATTTGCCGCTATGTCCTCAGCGACTGCAGATCATGCGACGGTTCAGCCCATTGCCAAATTATCTCCATTGCAAACAGCCTTAAAAAATCTTGCTGGCAAAGTGAGTGAAGATGTTAAGAAAAAAGTTGATCTAGATTTGTCTCACTTTGATGAAGGCGTTATTCCTGATTTTGCTAAAGAGCCTATTAAATCCATACTTATTCAGCTGGTACGTAACTCTATTGTACATGGATTGGAAAAGCCACATAAGCGAGAGATGGCTGGTAAATCGGTTGAAGGTTTGGTGTCTGTTATTGCACAAAAAATCGATGGTGATGTAGTCATTAGTGTTAAAGATGATGGTCGGGGCATCAACTTTATCGCGATTAGGCAGTATTTGCTCGAAGAAGGCAGTTATTCAGTAGACGAAGTTAATGCGATGAAAGCACATGAACTCGTTAAATTTATTTTTAAACCAGGGTTTTCCACAGCTAAGCATGTAGATAATCATGCGGGTAGAGGGGTTGGTCTTGATGTTGTCAAAGATTCCATAGATGCTATGGGCGCTTTTTTATCGGTGAGTTGTAAAACCAATCGCTCTTCAGAGTTTCG
>JAHDEM010000029.1:0-7511 GCA_020628895.1 Candidatus Endobugula sp. | reverse complement strand
AATGAATTATTGACTAAGGAGTCAGAACAGCGTGGTTACTGAGCAAGAAGTTCAAGTATTTATTGATGGTATTAAGCATTATTTCGAGACCGTATCCGATAGTAAAGCGATTGTTGGTACGCCTTATTTGATGAGCAATGATGGCGCTCCCTCAAGTGATTTTCTAGGTATCATTGATGTAAGTGGTGCGCGTGTAGGCAAAGTCTATGTTTGTGCAACACGTATTATGCTTCGACATTTATTGATGAGCCTAGGAGAGAGGAATGTCACTTCTGAGCTTGTTTTAGACGTGGTAGGTGAAGTCGCTAATACAATATCGGGCAATGTGAGAGAAAGTTTTGGGACACAATTTATCATTTCCGTGCCAACTATTGAAGAAGGTAATAATGCAATGATGACCAATCCCGATATCGAAAAAGCATTCTCGGTGCCCTTTCGTTGGAAGACATATACCGGTCACTTGGTTGTTTGTTTAAACTAGTAGGTTGTTGAAAAACTATTTACGTCGCCATTGCGGCGTTACACCTCATCTTTCGACATTTCTAACATAATCCATTCTTTAAATGCTTTCATAGCAAAAGTGAGTTTACGGTTTTTTTGATAGACTAGATAAAACGCTTTATCTAGCTTTAGTCGCACATCAATGGGCATGACTAAGTCGCCCTTTTTAAGATTCTCGCTGGCTAAACTCACGTCGGCCAGTGCAAAACCCACACCTTTAGACGCAGCCATAACCGCCAGTGAGCTACTGGAAAATGAAGCAGGCCGTTTAGACGGTTTGTATTCTGTATTAGCGGCTTCAAACCAAGCAGCCCATTCTTCTGAGTGTTTTTTTACATAAAACAGTTTGTAGTTTAATAGATCAGCTGCACTTTCTATCTTGCCCTGTTCTAAAAGTTTTGGGCTACATACGGGCACCCTTTCAGAATTTCTTAAAAAATGGGTTTCAACATCTGGCCAATCACCGGGACCAAAATACACGGCAATATCGATATCCGAATGCGGAAAATCAATCAAACCTAACGTGGCATTAATATCTAATTCAATATCGGGGTTAATTTCGTAAAAGTGATCAATGCGAGGTAACAACCAATTATCTAAGAAAGCTGGGGCCACGCTAATGCTCAGTTCACCCGTATTGTGTGAATCAATAAGGTATTGTGTTCCTTTATCAATTTCTTTTAATGCTTTTTGAACATGTTTAAGATATTGTCTGCCTGCTACGGTAATTTCTATCTGTCGTTTGGTGCGTTCAAATAATGAAACACCAAGAAAATTTTCTAAGGATTTTATTTGATGGCTGACGGCTGAGGGAGTCACAAAAAGTTCGTCAGCGGCTTTATAAAAGCTGCCATTACGTGCTGCAGATTCAAAGCTTAGCAGCGCATTCAGTGGGGGAAGTCGCTTGATGAATATCGCCTCATTGATGAATTAATTTCATTTTTAAACAAGTATAGCGAATAATAATGCCATCTCAAGCGAAATTCAGGCAAAATGCTTGCTGGTTCAAAAAACTATCTGCAATGACCATTCGTAAAATAAGGTGATTGTTAACTCATTAACCGTAAGAAGAGTGTATTATGGATCCATTAACGCAAGGGGTCGTTGGCTCATTAGCCTCGCAACAAGTGACTAAGCCGAAGTTATTATTAACCGCAACGGTCTTAGGTTTGTTATCAGGTATGACTCCAGATCTAGATGTTTTCTTTCGCTCCGATACAGACCCTTTATTATCACTGGAATATCATCGTCAATTTACTCACTCGCTGATTTTTATTCCTGTCGGCGGATTAATTTGTGCATTGTTTTTTTATGGGCTAATGCATTATGTGTTAAGAAATAATGCATTAACGTTTAAGCAGGTCTATCTTTATTGTACAGCTGGATATGCATCACATGGTCTGCTGGATGCATTCACCACTTATGGCACACAATTATTATGGCCGTTTAGTGATATGCGTGTGGCATGGAATACTATATCGATTATCGATCCCTTATTTACTCTGCCGTTACTGGCTTTGATTGCGTTGGCAGCGATTTTTCGTTCTAAAAAAATTGCTGTGACGGCATTAGCGTGGCTGATTATTTATCTGTCGTTAGGTGTGATTCAGCGTGAGCGTGCACAGTCATTTGCTATGCAACTCGCGCAGCAAAGAGGGCATTCACCAATCACATTATCGGCAAAACCTAGCTTTGCGAATATTATGGTTTGGAAAGTGGTTTATAGTACTGATGATGCATTTTATGTAGATGCGGTCCGTGCAGGTTTCTCTCTACAGGCTTACGAAGGACAATCAGTTCCTAAACTCGACCTACAAAGAGACTTTCCTTGGCTTGACCCTAGTTCCCAGCAAGCGAAAGATGTTGAGCGTTTTCGCTGGTTTTCCAATGGTTATGTTGCGGTCTCCCCTAGATACCCTAACCGTATTATCGATATACGTTACTCGTTAATTCCTAATCAAATTAAAGGCCTATGGGGAATTGAGCTTTCGCCAACATTGGGTAACGAGGAGCATATAAACTATGTTGAAGATCATGAACGCAATAGCGATACATTTAAGACCTTGTGGGGAATGCTATTGGGCAAAGCATTATAAACATCGCCATAACACCTGCACCATTGGCGAGTAGATCCAGAGACGACATCATTCTGCCAGTATAGGATTGCAGTATTTCAATCACGCCGCTGTAAAAAAATACGAGTACTGCATAAATAGTGAATCTACGGTACGTCGGACTCACTCGCGCAGCCAGCAAAGTGAGTATGGCGTAAGTTAAAAAATGTGCGACTTTATCATTATAAGGAACACTACCCGTATTGACTTCGGGCTTTAACGATAGGGTTGTTACTATCAATAAAAAGAGGATAAAGACAGCATAGTTAAGAACAGTATTTTCTTGCTGAAAACTATACAGGCGCCTTAGCAGATTCATAAGCAGCCACTCCCAAAATAATACTACCTCCAAGGGCTGTTGATAGACTAATGGTTTCTCCTAAGAATGCCCACGCAAAAAAACTACCAAATACAATTTGCAAACAGCTGATTAAACCCACCGTCTTACCGGGAAAGAGTTTATAACTTTTTACCAGTAATGTGTGCGCCACTGCAGTGGTAAAAACACCTAATAGCACCAGATAACCCCAGTATTCATTGGGTAGTTGTGCAACCGATTCGGTATCCACAAAAAAGAAAAATGTCGTACAAACTAATAGCATTTGATGCAACATTAAAGTATCGCTAGAAATATCAGGACAGTAGTATTTTTGCACCATATTGCGGATAGTAAATAAAAACGCCGATCCAATACCCGTAATCACCCCTATAAAAACGCCATTAGAGGAAATATCGGTATTGGGGTCGTGTTGGCCAATCACAATAATACATAAGCCAATAAATACCAGTACGCCTAAACCAATATCAATGGGCTGAACACGTTTGCCTGTAAAAAAAGGCTCGATAAACAACACCATAATTGGGAATGTGTATAGTGCTAGTAACCCAATAGCCACCGACGATACTTGCATGGAATAAAAATAACTTACCCAATGTAAGCCCAAAATGAATCCAAGAAAGTACACCAGCACCACGGTTTTTATATTAGGTAACCGTATTTTTCCTTTAGAAAAATAAATAAACAATGCCAGTGTCATCGCGGCAAAAACACAACGGATATAAGTCATGGTTGTCGCATCTAGAGGTAAACCATTAGCAAATACACCATTGATACTTAGCAGCAGCAATGCACTATATAACGTAAGATAAGACGATGAGGGTGTCATTTGATGAGTTTTTTAATTCCTTCAGAGACAGCGACAAAAGCAAATGTGGCTGTGACCATTGTTGAGGTGCCAATACCTTGATTACAATCAAGAGCGCTGTTTTCATCCAATGATGGTTTTGTATAACAGGTTTCACCCGTATCGTCGGGATAAATCATTTGCTCGGTGGAATAAATCGCTTTTACCCTAAAACGGTATTTAGGATCACGAGAAAAACGATACAAGCGTCGCAGATTATTACGCACTCTAGACAGCAAAGGGTCGTAACTGGTTTTACCTAAGTCCGCTGATGTAATAAGTTGCGGATCTGTTTTACCGCCTGCAGATCCGATGGTAATAATCGGCGTTTTTTGTCTCTTGCAATGATGAATCAGTTTGGTTTTTACCATAACTGCATCAATAGCGTCGATCACTAATGAATAGGAATTATGCACGTACTCTTCGATATTGTCTTTATCTAAAAAGTCATCAATGGTGTCTACTTCTAGTTCAGGATTAATTTCTTTGAGTCGTGCGGCCATCACCTGTGTTTTTGATTGCCCAATAGTCGATTGCAATGAATGAATTTGGCGATTGGTATTACTAATACAAACATCATCTAAATCCATCAAACTAATATGCCCAACCCCAGAGCGTGCCAGTGCCTCCGCTACCCAAGAACCCACACCACCAATACCAATCACTAATACATGGCTGCGTTGTAGTTTTTGCAGCGCCTTGGTGCCATATAAACGGATAATGCCGTTAAAGCGAAGTTGTGTGCTCTCACTGAATGTATCTGTCATTGTTCTGGTAAATGCTTGTGATAAATAATTACGATAATGATGAACGATCATTGGTTTTTAAATGGAGAAATCACTTCCCCATAAACAGTAAAAGCGAGTGGCTTAACTCGCTTTTACTGTAAGTACTGTAAATGTGAGTACTGTTCTAAAAAAGCTGGCTATCAGAAAGCCGTGCGCCTATAAGAACGATACGCTGGCGTCCAGAAATTACGTTCAATAGCGGCCTCAATATAGTCGTCACTCACCTCTAAGGTTACTCCATCGGCAATCGCTTGCTTGTATACCATTTTTGCAATGTATTTGCTGACGTAACGAATATCATTCAGATCAGGCAGTAATTCAGCGGACTCGGCATCGTGTATGGTGGCGTACTCGGCTAGCGCGTAGCTCGATGCCATCAGCATATTATCAGTCACACGGCTGGCCTTACTGGCCACTACACCCAAGCCAATGCCCGGGAAAATATAGCTGTTATTACACTGAGAGATTTTATAAGTAATACCATCAAGCTCTACAGGCTCGAAAGGACTACCAGTTGCAACAATCGCATTACCTTTGGTCCATTTTAAAATATCTTTTGGTACTGCCTCGACTTTAGAGGTAGGGTTAGATAACGGCAATACAATCGGTTTCGCTGTGTTTGCCTGCATTTGTTCGATAATGTCTTGGGTGAATAAGCCAGCTACCGTCGACACCCCAATAATCACTGTAGATTTAGAGTATTTAACTGTCTCTGCCAATGTGGCGGTATCGCCTTTTACATTCCACTGGCTTAGGCGTTCATCCGATTGGCACAAACGTAATTGGAAATCTTTTAAACCGCTCATGCTACCAATCACTAAACCGCGGCTGTTAATCATAAATATGCGGCGGCGTGCCTGCATATCACTTAAACCCTCGGATACCATTTGTGCAACAATTTGCTCGGCAATACCACAACCGGCAGAACCGGCACCACAAAAGGTAATCACTTGGTCTTTTAATTCCTCGCCTTTACTTTTACAAGCGGCTAACAATGTGCCTACGGTAACGGCGGCGGTACCTTGAATATCGTCATTAAAACTACAGGCTTTATCGCGGTAGCGGTCTAGCAAGCGGTTGGCGTTATGTCCGGCAAAGTCTTCAAACTGGATTAAGGCATCTGGCCAGCGGTTTTTAGCGGCTTTCATAAAGGCATCGACAAAATCATCATATTCTTTGCCGGTAATTCGAGGATGTTTGGCGCCCATATACATAGGGTCATCAATGAGTGCCTGATTGTTAGTGCCCACATCTAAAGTAATCGGCAAGGTATAGGCAGGGCTAATGCCGCCACAGGCAGAGTAAAGTGCCAGCTTACCAATGGGAATGCCCATACCGCCAATACCCAAATCACCCAAGCCGAGAATACGCTCGCCATCGGTCACAACAATCACCTTAATATTGCGCTTAGTGGCGTTTTGTAGCATGTCATCAATACTGTTGCGATCATTATAAGAAATAAACAAACCGCGATGGCGGCGATAAATACGCGAAAACTGCTGACAGGCTTCGCCCACCGTTGGCGTATAAATCAACGGCATAATCTCTTCGAGATTTTCGGTAACCAAGCGGTAATAGAGGGTTTCGTTGGTGTCTTGAATGTTGCGTAAATAAATATGTTTATCGATATTGGTGGTAAACGAAGTTAACTGCTCGTAAGCCCGCGCGGTTTGCTCTTCGATAGTTTCGGTAATATCAGGCAATAGACCTGTTAGATTAAAATTTTCACGCTCTTCTTTAGTAAAAGCACTGCCTTTGTTCAACAGCGGGGTTTCTAACAACATGGGGCCAGCGTACTGGATATATAGAGGCTTCTTTTTCATAAGGTCTATTTCTTGTTTGTGGTTGAGTCAGTATCTAGATACATATAGTTGATCATATCTATATTGCAACTATTCATTAATGGGGATAAAACACACATAACGATGAACCGTATCGCCATCTACCTCAGACCGAGCAGATAACCACACGCAGAACCCTAATTGTACGCTATTTTCAAAGCTTGTGATACGCGCTAAATGGGATTGGAGTGTGAACAATATGGGGTTAATTGATTGAACGGCAGGTGTTAGTACTTAGAGCGATAATAGCTTTATACACAATACTAAGCTGCTAGAGATAGATGGTCTAGCGGCTGACTTATGAGTTTTAGAATATCCAGTATTGCCTTATGGCAAAATAAAGTAAATAATAAACTCACTGACGCATTTAAACACGTCAGTAATGGTCATAGGAAGATAACAGTATGAAAACACAAGGGATTCCCTTCTTTAGTCTTTTTCTCTCCTGTGGATATACGTCAAAGCGACGTGTTTTATCACGTCAGTCTGACGTCTAATATAATGTTAGAATTTTAATTAAAGGACTACATAATGAAAACTTTTTTTCTTACTCTATTTATTACATCAGTAATCTCGAATTACACATTCGCAGATCAATATAAATCTTGTGTTGGTGAAATCACTGCTGTTGATGACATACTTCATGGTTATGCAAATGTTTCGGGTGGTTTGTTGCTGATAACATTAAATAGTTCGGAATGTCCAAATCAACAATTTTGGTATCAAGATGATGGGGTTAAAACAAGTAATTTAATGTCTATTGCTCTCATGAGTCTTGCTTCAGGCAAAAGCGCTAGAATAATTTATGACGATCAGGCGGCTTTTTATGGTTCAGAAGGTAAAATACATAGAATTACTGTTTATAAATAATTCTAACAAGGTGCAGCAATCGCTCCCGCTGGTCGCTGGGACGCCCAAAACGCTACGCTTTTTTGGTCGCCCCTGTGCACGGCGTTAGGGCTTTTCATGGTTCAAGTTGATAATCCAATCGAAGAAAGATATGAAGAATTTCTTGGGTTAATAATCAATAGGGTCACCCATTAGCCGCCTAGAGTCAATAGGGCGATAGTTATCCTGAACTGT
>JAHDEM010000005.1:113052-116216 GCA_020628895.1 Candidatus Endobugula sp. | reverse complement strand
GCTGTTGTTTTGTTACTGTTTATTTTATTTGGCTCATCACTGATCGAAATTATTCCTTTAGCAGCACTAGTAGGCGTGATGTTTATGGTGGTTTTGGGTACGTTTGAATGGTCGTCCCTTCGTCTAATTGGAAAAATTCCCGCCACGGATATGTTTATTATCGTATTAGTATCTGCCGTTACTGTGATCACTGATTTGGCTATTGCGGTGATTGTGGGGGTGATTGTGTCGGCATTAGTCTTTGCTTGGAAACACGCACAACATATATTGGTAGATACCTACACTGATGAAAATGGTTATAAAGTTTATGACCTTCGTGGTCCTATTTTCTTTGGTTCGGTGGCTAACTTTAAAGAGCTATTTGATGTAGAGAATGATCCAGAACATGTGGTGATCGAATTTAAGCGCTCACGTGTCAGTGATCATTCGGGTATTGAAGCCCTAGATAATCTTGCAGAACGTTATCAATCAGCAGGCAAGACATTGCACTTACGTCACCTAAGCCCAGAGTGTCGTCAGTTATTAAAACGTGCTGGCGATTTGTGTGAAGTGAATGTACTAGAAGATCCTAACTACCGTGTAGCCACTGATGAACTGGCATAGTTTGTAGAGAGAGTTGTCGAATAGATAGGTTTTTATTAGACCCAGATTTAATTCGTCAGTTATTTAAGAAAAGTTATACAAAAAAGTTATACAAGATCAGCACTGGATGCTTTTGATGTTTTTGCGTCAAGCATCTGGCGTTTAGCGCTTTATCATTGGCAGTATTCCTTGGTCGGTGTCACGCTGACTACATTCACTGATGCGCCTTTTTTTATCACAAATTCAAAAACACCTACCTCGTTTGCCTCTGGGTTCCAGTTATAGGTATAACCTAAACGTGTCCACGGATACCCGTTAGGAGTTTGGTAGGAATTGGCACTTTGGCCTGCATACCAAGCTTTATGTTCTTCTGTAGCGTTTTCTGGAAATTCAGCTTCACATTGCTCGGATAATAAACTACCGTTGGCACAAGGTCGGAACATATCGTTAGTATTAACAGTTAGTATCACAAAGTAGCGATCACGAGCT
This sequence comes from Candidatus Endobugula sp., assembly GCA_020628895.1. GTDB lineage: Bacteria > Pseudomonadota > Gammaproteobacteria > Pseudomonadales > Cellvibrionaceae > Endobugula. The sequence goes on along the minus strand of JAHDEM010000005.1, from coordinate 115,145 downwards.
TGCTGCTGTGGAGGTAGGCCCAGTAGCTGTTGGATGCGTAAATCGAGCTTTTGTTTGTCAAAAGTCATGCATTGTTTTTGCACTGCTTTATCTAGAGTAACCCATGTTTCTCCCCAGCTTAATGTAATGTCTTCGCCTAGCTTGTAGCTATCAGGATAACTTGTCCATGTGACGAATTGCTGTGTATCGGCAGTGATGGCTTTTACAGGGATAATTTCATCTGGTTCTATCATTGCGGCATCTTCTATGGAAGCCTTATATTGCTGCTGTAATATCTCCCATTGGTTGTCGTGGGATAATGAGTATTGGCTAAAACTAATGATGATTGCTGTAAAAACACTCGTCAATAAACGCATGTATTGCCTCTAATATTAGTGAGAGTAAGGAGCTGGATTAGAGAGGGATAATGACATTGTTAGATAGTCAAAATCAATTTTATGAGGTTTTGTGTGTCAGTTATTTTTAGATAAGAAAAATCGCAATATACGGCCAATTAACATGCGGACTTGTGCCATTAAGGCCAGAAGAAAACCAACACCAATCAACACCACACCGCATAGTGTCACTATCTCTTGTTCAAGTGAGGGGCTTAGTAGTTGGGAGCCTGCATAAATTACAATTAACCCCCAAAAGAAGATAACAGCCCCCAACTTAAAGCGTGGGAATATCTCTTCAGGGGGGGTTAAGTAATGTTGCAATAGTGCTGATCTGAATGATGATTTCATAAGCATCGTATATGAGTACTAACTGTATTTATGTTAATTTGCTTTGCTTGTGTTTTGTATGGTTAAAATAGTGACTCTATTAGTGAGTATAGTCTATGGCTGGATCTATACATTGTATATGATGAGAGGGCGTCTTTTGGCGTGCTCTATTTTAATACATCGTTGAGTAGCGCAAAGCAGCAAAAGAGGAGGCAAAATGCAGTTATCGAATGCTTTTGATTTTAATCAAGGTCAGTGGATCAATGAGCCTAAAACTAAACAGCTCTCTCAAGGTTCTCTGCAACTAAAGACTGAACCTGAAACGGATTTTTGGCAACGATCTTATTACGGGTTTCGTAAAGCAGATGCACCTGCGTTATTGTTTAATACACAGGAGAACTTTAGCTTTTTGGTTAAAGTCGCTTTTAACTATCAAGCGCTATTCGATCAGGCTGGTGTTATTATTTTTATTGATGATGACAACTGGTTTAAAGCTTCTATTGAGTATGAGAATGGCACTTTTTCAAAGCTAGGCAGTGTAGTAACGAATATCGGTTATTCCGATTGGGCAACAACCGATATTAAAACACCGGAGTATATTTGGTATCGTTTGAGTAGACGAGGGCCAGACTTTCGTATCGAGTTTTCTTACGATGGTGACGAGTTTTATCAAATGAGAATTTTTCACTTGCACGCATTAGGTGAAACATCAGCCGAAATGTGTCAGGGTGATCCTTCAGAAACAACCAATCTCAATATTAGGTTTGGGGTTTATGCTTGTAGCCCAACAGCATCAAGTTTTACTGCGACTTTTTCTGAGGCAGTACTTGGCGAATGCATTTGGGAGCATCACCAGTAAATGACAGATTCTAGTGATAGAAGAATGTTTTTGCTATTACCATTTATCTTTGGCCTCGGTATCACTGGCTTTAGCCTCTACCCATTTTTCTCCTTGCGCTGTGATTTCTTTTTTCCAAAAAGGTGCATCGGTTTTTAGAAAATCCATAATAAATTCTGCTGCCGCAAAAGCATCTTTACGGTGTGCGCTATTCACTCCTACAAAAACAATTTGCTCGGATAGCGATAAATGGCCAATGCGATGAATTACACGGGTATTGATAATATCCCAGCGCTCATGGGCTTGTTGTACAATATCCTTAAGGACTTTCTCCGTCATTGCCGGGTAGTGCTCAAGAAATAAGTCCGTACTTTCGCCGTTAGTGAGTTCGCGAACAAGGCCAGTAAAAGTTACAATAGCGCCGATGTGAGGGGCGTCTTGGCTGAGTTGGTGGTGTTCTTGACCAACATCAAAATCGCCTGTTTGTATGCGAATAACGTTCTTCATTAGCCACCTGTTACTGGAGGGAAAAAAGCCACTTCATCGCCATC
>JAHDEM010000005.1:108763-112952 GCA_020628895.1 Candidatus Endobugula sp. | reverse complement strand
CTAATATCGACCATATGAGCGTTGCCGTTTTGGTTAATGTGGGTGAAGTCGCTCATGCGAGTAACTCTTTGAGAATGTTTTGATAGATTTTAGTTAATTGATCTAGGTCCTCGGCGTTAACACATTCATTCACTTGATGAATAGTCGCGTTAACTGGCCCTAATTCCACCACTTGCGATCCAGTAGGGGCAATAAAGCGGCCATCAGATGTACCGCCTGCAGTCGACAACTCGGTTTGTAATCCGGTCACTGCCTGTATTGATTTAATACTTGCTTCTACTAGCTCACCTTCTGCAGTTAAAAACGGCTGTCCACTCAAGTTCCAGTCGATGGAGTAATCCAGCTGGTGCTTGTCTAAAATAGCCTCAGTGCGTGCTTGTAACTCTTGGGCAGTTAGCTCAGTGGAAAAGCGAAAGTTGCAAATCACTTCTACTTTACCGGGAATGACATTAGTGGCACCTGTGCCGCCATTAATGTTTGAAATCTGAAAGCTAGTCGCAGGAAAAAAGTCGTTACCTTGGTCCCATTCTTCACTGCTAAGCTCTGCTAATGCCGGAGCAATACGATGGATGGGGTTATCCGCTAAATGTGGATAGGCGACATGGCCCTGTTTGCCATTCACCGTAAGCACTGCACCCAAAGAGCCTCTACGGCCGTTTTTTATCACATCACCGACTTGGGCTGTACTTGATGGTTCGCCAACAAGGCACCAATCAATATGGGTGCCTTGTTCTTGTAAATGATTAACTACTTTGACTGTGCCATCAATCGCAGGGCCTTCTTCATCGGCAGTAATTAGAAAGGCAATGCGGCCTTTATGGTCTGGGTTTTCTGCAACAAAGGCTTCACAAGCCACCACCATCGACGCTAAGCTGCCTTTCATATCGGCTGCACCACGACCAAACAAAAACCCGTCCTTAATTTCTGGTGCAAAAGGAGGGATATCCCATTCGGCTTCCGGTCCTGTCGGTACTACATCAGTATGGCCTGCGAAACAAAAAATAGGCCCTTCAGTACCTCTTACGGCCCACAAATTTTTAACAGCAGGTCCGCCTTCATCGAAGATAAGCGTTTCGCAGGAAAACCCGATAGCTTCTAAGCGAGCTCGCATCAAATCCTGACATTCGGCATCTTCAGGAGTAACCGAGCGGCGTTGGATAAGATCGCAAGCTAATTCGAGAGTGGGTGATAGTGATTGATCGATAGATGAAGTCATTAGTTATTCGCGTGTAGTTCTTCGTTTAATACAATAGCTGATTTATTGCTCAGGCATTCAACAGCACCGCTTAATGAATTGCGGCGAAATAGTAAGTCCGACTGACCTGCAAGATCGCGTGCTTTAATTTCTTCTACCAATTCGCCGTTATCGGCCAATAAATTCACTTTTGTGCCAGCAGTAATATACAAACCTGACTCAACAATGCAGCGATCGCCTAGTGGAATACCAATGCCAGAGTTAGCACCTAGTAAAGACTCTTTACCAACAGATATCACAATATTGCCGCCGCCAGAGAGTGTTCCCATAGTAGAGCTGCCGCCACCTAGATCTGAGCCTTCGCCAACGACGACACCGGCAGAAATACGGCCTTCAATCATGCTGGTGCCTAGAGTACCTGCATTAAAGTTAACAAAACCTTCATGCATAATGGTGGTACCTTCACCAATGTGAGCCCCTAAGCGCACACGTGCAGTATGTGCAATACGAACGCCAGTAGGTACAACGTAGTTCGTCATTTTCGGAAACTTATCAACACAGTCTACGGTTAATAATTCACCTTTTAGTCGCGCTTCTAGTTGACGTTGTGGTAGTTCTGCAAGATCAATAGCGCCTTGATTGGTCCAGGCAACATTGGGTAATACGCCAAATAATCCTGTCAAATTAGTGCCGTGAGGTTGTACTAAACGATGAGAGAGTAAATGTAGTTTTAGATAACCTTCTGGTACCGAAGATGGCGCATCGTCAGTGGCGAGTAAAGTAATGACTAGAGGTTGGTCACTATTGGATAAAGTGGATGCCAGTTGGCCTTGTTCTGTTGCTCCAGCACTATTTAGGGCATCGGCAAGTTTGGACATAGTTTGTGAATCAACTTCAATAGCTGCATTTCCACCGGAATAATTCACTGTAGACGTGACAGCATCTATCAGTTCTGCCGAAGGCGATAGTAGTGGAGCTGAGTAAAAAACGTCTAACCATTGCTGCTGGCTGTTTTGTGAACCAACACCTAAGCCGAAGCTATAAAAGTTTGTCATATTGTTGCCTTAGTATTTTTGTGTGTGATATTCGTTATGTTATCTGTTAGCTAAATAACTGTTGGTAGGTCTCTTCTTTGAAACCAACATATGCTCCGTTGGACATTTCTAATAAGGGGCGTTTAATGAGCGTAGGGTGTTCCTTTAACAATGGAACCGCATTGCTCTCATTCAAATTGTCTTTTTCACTATCGGATAGATTCTTCCAAGTAGTACTTCGCTTATTGATCAGTGTGTCTAAGCCAATAGTGCTTACCCAGCTAGACAACTGTTTATCTGTTGTTCCATCGGCTCTAAAGTCGTGAAATTGGTAATGAATATTAGCGTTATCTAACCAGCGACGAGCTTTCTTCACAGTGTCGCAATTTTTAATACCAAAAAGGGTGATTGTATTAGACATAGATAATCTCTAAGAGTGAAATCCGGTGGCGAATTATATCAGGAGTGCATCATGAGTGTTAGTGCAATACACTATTGCTCATTGCTGTCCCATTAACTTTTTGCTTAATTACTTTTACTGTAGATGGCTACTGGCTTTACATTTATTGACTTGAGCGGCAGACATGGATTCAGTGATTATGCCCAAGGTACGCTGTAAACACGTCCATGTGCGCTCTACGCCAGCGTCAATGCTGGCGAAGGCCTTGAGCAAAACCACTGAACCCCTGTGTAGAAAGTTAATGGGACAGCAATGACTATTGCTCGTAAGGCTTGATTATTAATCCTTATGCACACAAAGCATTATGTATTGGCAGGGGTGTTTTGTTGATCTGTTTAGGCTTTTTTGGTTTTTTTAGGTTTTTTGCGGTTCGGGTAGCAGGTTGTGCATATATTACATACTGTGCCGTCACATCCACGAGCCGAGCAATATTCTCTGCCATAGTAAATAATTTGTATATGCAGTTTGTTCCATATTTCCTCTGGAAATAGTCGTTTTAGATCTTTTTCTGTTTGGGCAACATTTTTGCCACTCGTTAGCCCCCAGCGCTGGGCTAACCGGTGGATGTGGGTATCAACGGCAAAGGCAGGCACACCAAATGCTTGCGACATCACGACACTAGCCGTCTTGTGTCCAACTCCCGGCAGTGTTTCTAAGGCTGCCATATCAGCGGGAACTTCTCCTTCGTATTCTTCGACCAGCATTTTGGATAATACAGAAATTGCTTTCGATTTTTGTGGTGATAAACCACAAGGACGTATCACGGCTTTGATCTCCTCGACAGGGACTTTGGCCATATCGTGTGGGTTATCTGCTAATTCCCATAGGCTGGGAGTCACTTTATTCACACGCTCATCGGTACATTGTGCAGATAATAAAACCGCCACTAATAATGTGTAAGGGTCTTTATGATCTAAAGGAATAGGAGGCTCGGGGTAGAGCTCTTCCAATGTTTTTTGAATATACGCGACTCGTTCTTTTTTGAGCATAAGGTCGATAATTATTTGATGGATAAAATAAATGCTTTAAGTCTGTTAGCTGCTTCTTGGCATTCGGCGACTGGCGCAACAAGGGCCATGCGCACATGATTCTTCCCAGGGTTAATACCATCGACTTCGCGACTCAGAAAGCTGCCTGGAAGTACTGTAATATGCTGTTGTGTAAATAGCTGTTTAAAAAATTCTATATCACAGATAGGGGTTTTGGCCCACAGATAAAAGCTGGCAGGAGGCTGAGTAATATCCCAAATACCGTCAAGTGTCTCTCTGAAAATGCGATACTTCTCGCGATATTGATCTCGATTGTCTTTGACGTGTTGTTCATCTTGCCAAGCGGCGATGCTCGCTAGCTGTGTAGGAAGCGCCATAGCGCAACCATGATAGGTGCGGTATAGCAAGAATTGTTTGATTAGTGATTTGTCACCAGCAATAAAGCCAGAACGTAACCCGGGTAAATTAGAACGTTTGGATAAGCTATGAAATACAACACAGCGTTCAAAAT
>JAHDEM010000005.1:47126-108663 GCA_020628895.1 Candidatus Endobugula sp. | reverse complement strand
GATAGCTCGGTATTCGGTGTGAGTGTCTCTTTGATCTTATTGAGCTTCTCAAATGGGTAAGGGTGTAAACGGTCTAGGTTAGCGTTGCTCATAATCAGTTATTGTCAGTTACGGTTGCTAAAAGTATTATTGGTTAAAATTTATTGTCGATGGATTTGGCATCCAGTTGTTTGCATATGGTGTCTTGTAGTTGTTCACAGATCACTGGATCACTTAGTCGACCGCCAGTATTATCAGTGATAAAAAATATATCTTCTACGCGTTCCCCAAGAGTAGTAATTTTTGCAGTAATCAGTGAGATATCATATTCAACAAAAATACGTGCTAAGCGTGCTAAGAATCCAGGTCTATCGGGGCTAATCACCTCTAGCACGGTGTGTTCCTTTGATGTGTCATTGTGAATGCTGGTGCGAGTAGGTGATGAGAAGTATTTTAATTGTCGGGGAGTACGGCGTTTAATGATGTCACTGTAATTATCAACAATGCTAAATTCCTCTAATAGTGATGCTTTTATGCGTTCACTTAAATTATCCTGTTGTCCAATAGCATCCCCATCTTGGTCTAAGACGTAAAAGGTATCCATGGTATAGCCTGATACAGTACTGTGGATACGAGCGCTTTGGATATTTAAATTGTAGTGATCTAGAATGGTAGTGGTGGCAGCAAAAATATTTTGTTTGGATTTTGCGCGGATAAAAATTTTGGTCACAATGCCTTCGTCATGCAAGTTAACATCCGAAATAATAATCAGCGGCTGCTCGGGATCAGGGTTGCATAAAATTGCTTCTGTTTGCCAAGCAATGTCTTGATAGGTTTCACGTAAAAAATAATTTTCTCCAGCGGTTTGCCAAAGTTCCCACGCCGCTTGTTCGCTGACTTTGTTGCCGATAGATAAGCGGCGCATGGCTGCTTGTTGGGTGTCGTCAATAAGTTCTTGTCGGTCTACAGGATTTTCTAATCCACGACGTAGAGCTCGCTTGGTTTGTGCATACAATTGTCGCAGTAGGCTGGCTCGCCAACTATTCCATATATCTGGATTGGTTGCGTTCATGTCGGCAACAGTCAGTACATACAAGTAATCAAGATGCATTTGGTCGCCCATGGTTAATGCGAAATTGTGTATCACTTCGGGGTCTGACAAATCTTGTTTTTGTGATACCGACGACATAGAAAGATGGTTCTTTACTAACCACGCAGCAAATTTTGTTTCACGTTTGGTGAATTGGTGCTGTTGGCAAAATGTTGTGACATCAACAGCGCCTAATTCTGAGTGATCTCCCCCTCGGCCTTTAGCGATATCATGGTAAAGACCTACCACATAAAGTAATTCAATATTCGGTAATTGTTTAATAATTTGGCAGGCAATAGGAAACTGTTCTGCATTAATTTGTAAAAGAAATTTACGTAGGAAACTGATCAGCTTCAGTGTGTGTGCATCAACCGTATAGATGTGAAATAAGTCATGTTGCATCTGCCCAATAATACGTCCAAACTCGGGTAAATAACGCCCTAAAATACCATAGCGGACCATGCGTTTAAGTTGAGTAACAAGGTTGTAAGGCGAGCTGAGAAACGCCATAAATAGCCGATTATTTTCTGGTTTTTTACAAAATGCCTCATCAATCAGGTAGCGGTTTTCACGAATCAACCGAATCGTTCGTGCTCGAATACCGACAATATTTTTATTCTGTGACAGTAATACAAAAATTTCTAGTAAAGCCGATGGGTTGTCTGAGAAAACATTGGCGTGAGTGGCTTCGATATAATTGCCGTGAAGTTGAAAGCGTTCATTAATCGGTGTAATACGAAGCGATTGACCTTTCTTTAAAATGGCTTCGTTGAGAAATTGAAGTAATACATCATTCAGCTCTCGTAATGCTAGGACAATACGATAGTATCGATGCATAAATTGCTCGATAGCAAGATTCTCGTCGTTATCTTTATAGCCAAAGAGTTGCGCCAGTTCTTTTTGGTACTCGAATAATAAACGCTCTTCAGGTCTTTTTGCTAATATATGTAAGCCGTAACGGACCCGCCACAAAAAGTCTTCACCGTCGGTTAATATGGCATACTCTTTTTCGGTAAATAGGCCAGTGTCATTTAACTGTTTAAATGTAGCGACATTAAAAAAGCGCTTTGCCACCCATGTGATGGTTTGTATGTCTCTTAATCCACCGGGTGCATTCTTAATATTAGGCTCTAAATTGTATTCGGTATGATTATACTTGCCGTGGCGAGCGCTTTGTTCATCAGTTTTGGCAATAAAAAATGCATCATTGGCCCACATTTTTTCTGGAGCAGTTGCGTCTAGTAGGTGCTTAAGAATGGATTCGCGACCTTGCAGAGTTCTTGCCTCCATGATGTTCGTCGCTACGGTAATGTCTTGTTCGGCAATACTGATGCATTCATCAAGTGTGCGCACACTATGTCCAATATCCAGGCCAATATCCCATAGTAGCGTTAATAGTTTTTCGATGTTTTCTGTATGTTGGGGTTGGGTACCGTTTTCCATTAATACCAATATATCGACATCGGATTTAGGATGTAATTCGCCTCTTCCATATCCGCCAACTGCAATTAGGCTGATACTGTCTTCCCACTCAAACTGGTGCCAAGCATAATGAATGATGCAATCGACCATGAGTGCTCTTTCGTGAATGAGCTTGCGAACATTTTCACCTTCGCGAAAGCGCATATTTAGATGGGTATCGATGGCTTCTTGTATGTCTTTGAACGGGGTAATAATGGAATTCGACGTTTCCAAAGCGTGGCGAAACTTCTTTTCGTCAAAGCCTATTATCGCTTGTTTAAAGCTGGGTATGGTATGTTCAGGCATAGTGAATAGGCTTGTAGCTTGTTGTCAATTTAATGAGGCATAACACGTTGGGTGATCTATTGCATCTACCCAAATGATTCTTCTTTGCGTGCGGTAAGTACTTCTACACCTGTTGCTGTCACTAATAATGTATGCTCCCATTGTGCTGAAAGACGCCCGTCTTTTGTTTCTACCGTCCAGCCATCGCTTTTGAGCTTTGTATGTGGCTTGCCCGCGTTAATCATGGGTTCAATGGTAAAACACATGCCTTCCTTTAGCTCCATACCCGTATTGGGTTGGCCATAGTGTAATACTTGCGGTTCTTCATGGAATGTACTGCCAATACCATGACCACAATACTCCCTCACCACAGAATAATAATTGGATTCGGCATGTTGTTGGATAACATGGCCGATATCGCCTAATCTTGCTCCTGGTTTGACCAGTTCTATGCCTTTAAGTAAGCATTCTTGGGTGACGGTGACCAATCTTTGAGCATGTGTTGTCGGTTTGCCGACAAAATACATCTTACTGGTATCACCATGGAATCCTTGGTAAATGACTGTGACATCGATATTGATGATGTCGCCATTCTTCAGCTTCTTTTTAGGCGAGGGGATGCCATGACAAATAACGTGGTTCACTGAGGTGCAAATAGACTTTGGAAATCCTCTATAACCTAAGCAGGCGGGGATAGCGTTTTGTACCTCGGTGATATATTTATGGCAAATAGTATCTAGCTCTTCTGTGGATATGCCAGCTACAACATGCTCTTCTATCATTTCGAGCACCTCGGCTGCCATACGGCCAGCGATGCGCATTTTTTCTATATCTTCAGGTGTTTTGATATTAACAGTCATAATTCTGGTTTCTAATCTTAGTATTTGTCGCAAATAGATACCATTGTAAACCAGCGTGTAGTGTAGGTCAGCTTGTTTGGCTAATAAATCCTTATCAAGTACTTAAACATCAGGCTTTTTTTGATAATTCTTAGTCATCTCTTGAAGCTGGTCTTTTGTTGTGGTATAAAGCGCGCCGTTACCGAAGTATGCCTTAGATAAAGGTGTTTGGTAGCTCTAACTAAATGGGCGCAACTGTAAGTTGTGTCTTAATTAACGTCACACATATACCGTCACGTGTTCCTGGGTGCCTTTTTGAGTTGTTAATGCTAGAAAGGTTGGTTCTACGGGGTGTATGGAGGCCTAACCCGAAAGGAAAATTTTATGTCTATAGTAAGCATGCGCGACATGTTGCAAGCTGGTGTTCATTTTGGTCACCAAACTCGTTATTGGAACCCTAAGATGGCTCAATATATCTTTGGTGCTCGCAATAATATCCATATCATTAACTTGGAGCATACTGTTCCTGCGTTTAATGAAGCCCTTGAAGTGATTCAAAAAATGGGCGCTCAAAAGAAAAAGATTCTTATGGTTGGCACTAAGCGCGCCGCTCAAAAAATTGTAAAAGAGCAGGCGATCCGTGCTGGTCAGCCTTATGTTAGTCACCGCTGGTTAGGTGGTATGTTAACTAACTACAAAACCATCCGTGCTTCTATTCGTCGTTATCATGACCTAGAAACGCAAAGTCAAGATGGTACTTTTGATAAATTAACTAAGAAAGAAGCATTGATGCGTACGCGAGCGATGGAAAAGCTAGAGCTTTCTATCGGTGGCATTAAGGATATTGGTGGTTTGCCTGATGCATTATTTGTTGTTGATGTTGAGCATGAGCGCATTGCTATCAACGAAGCCAACAAGCTAGGTATCCCAGTATTCGGTGTTGTTGATACTAATAGTAACCCTGCTGGTGTGGATTATGTGATTCCTGGGAATGATGACGCTATTCGCGCTATTAAGTTGTATGTGACAGCCGTTGCTGATGCATGTCTTGAAGGTGCAGCAAGCGCTCAAGAAGTTCCCAATAAAGATGAGTTTGTAGAAGAAGCGCCGGCTGAAGAGCAGCAAGCGTAATCATCGCATTAGGAATTGAGTTAGAGTGATAAAAAGGGGCTTTGCCCCTTTTTTTAAAGGTAATTTTGTAAGTTGTTATTTTAAAAACGATGCTTTAACGCTCAATGTTAAGGCTTCTTTTAAGTGTAATGTTAACTGATATATAGAGGATACAATCATGGCAGCAGTTTCTGCTTCAATGGTAAAAGAGCTTCGCGATCGTACCAGCTTGGGTATGATGGAATGTAAAAAGGCATTGGTTGAGGCCGATGGTGATATTGAATTAGCAATTGAGACCTTGCGTAAAGCAAGTGGTTTGAAAGCAGCTAAAAAGGCAGACCGTACTGCCGCTGAAGGTGTTGTTGTTGCTCGTGTAGCGGACGATAATGCTTATGGTGTGGTTGTTGAGGTTAACTCTGAGACTGACTTTGCCGCTCGTGACGAAGGCTTCTTAGCATTTGCTAGCAGTGTTGCTGATAAGGCGTTTGCTGATAAGCAAACCAGTGTTGAAGCATTGATGGATGGCGACCTTGAAGGTGCGCGTGAAGCATTAGTACAGAAGATTGGTGAAAACATCGGTGTTCGTCGAGTTGCTATTGTTGAAGGTGGTGTCGTTGCCGCTTACACACACTCTAACAGCCGTATCTCTGTATTGGTTCAGGTGAGTCAGGGTGAAGAGTTAGCGAAAGATATTGCGATGCATGTGGCTGCTGTTAACCCTCAGGTGGTTAAGCCTGAAGATATGCCAGAAGATGTTGTTGCTAAAGAGAAAGAGATTATTAAGGCCCAGCCAGATATGGAAGGTAAGCCGGAAGCCATTGTTGAGAAAATGATGGGTGGCCGTATCAATAAATTCTTAAAAGAAAATAGCTTGGTTGAGCAGGCTTTCGTTAAAAATCCAGACTTAACCGTGGGTCAATTAGCGAAAGAAGCGGGTGCGGAAGTGCAGTCGTTCATACGTTTCGAAGTAGGCGAAGGTATTGAAGTTGAAGAGATGGATTTTGCTGCTGAAGTTGCTGCTCAAGTCGAAGCATCTAAGTAATCATCATTCTGTTAATATTCAGTACTTCTCATAATGAAGTATTGTCTTGCTAAGAAGGGGTAAGTGTTGTCGCACTTACCCCTTCTTGCTGTTAGAATATCGCAAATTTTTAGAATCCTACCTGATCTAAATAGATAACGTGTGCAGAGGCCGTATTGTGAATAAACGCGATAAAAAATATAAGAGAATCCTATTGAAGTTAAGTGGTGAAGAATTAATGGGAGATGAGGGTTTTGGTATAGACCCGAAAGTGTTGGACAAAATGGCCCTAGAAGTAGGGCAGCTGGTCGGTATTGGTGTTCAGGTTGGTTTAGTTATTGGTGGTGGGAACTTATTTAGAGGTTCTGCCCTCAATGCAGCAGGCCTAGACCGTGTGACTGGTGACCATATGGGAATGTTGGCCACGGTGATGAATGCCTTGGCTATGCGCGATGCTTTAGAACGTTCAAATATTACCTCTCGCGTGATGTCAGCTATTCCTATGAGCGGTGTTGTAGAGCATTACGATCGTAGGGCAGCTATTCGCTTTTTGAACGCGGGTGAAGTCGTCATTTTTTCTGCCGGTACAGGTAATCCTTTTTTTACAACGGATTCTGCTGCTTGTTTACGCGGTATTGAGATTGAAGCTGAGATTGTTCTAAAAGCGACAAAAGTAGAGGGTGTTTATACCGCTGACCCAATGAAAGACCCCGCTGCAACAAAATATGACAGGCTGACATACGATACGGCGTTGGAAAAAAAGCTAGCAGTGATGGATTTAACCGCTATTTGTCTGTGCCGTGACCACAATATGCCACTACGAGTATTTAAAATGTCTAAGCCTGGCGCATTGTTGAACATTGTTGTTGGTGGTGAAGAAGGTACATTGATTGAAGAAGGTTAATATTAAGTATTTGAGCTTTGGTATTTCACGCGTGTAAATATGTGATCAATACATAAACTTTGAATACCGGTCGTTGAGTGATAATTCTCTTGGACCGTTTTTGGATTAAACAGTAAGTAAAAGGCCATTATTATGATTGAAGATATTAAACAAGAAGCAAGAGAGCAAATGCAAAAGAGTCTTGATGCATTGGCTGTTAACTTTAATAAAATTCGTACTGGCCGTGCCCATCCAAGTATTTTAGATGGTATTAAAGTTGATTATTATGGTTCTGACACACCACTTGCTCAAGTGGCTAATATTACCGTTTTGGATGCGAGAACATTATCTATAAGTCCTTGGGAAAAACAGATGACCCCTCAGATTGAAAAAGCCATCTTGAAATCTGATTTAGGGCTCAATCCAGCGACTACTGGTGATTTAATTCGTCTACCGATGCCAATGCTAACGGAAGAAACTCGTAAAAATTATACTAAGCAAGCTAGAGCAGAAGCAGAGTCGGCAAAAATTTCGGTCCGTAACGCTCGTCGTGATGCTTTAGGGCATGTCAAAGACCTGTTGAAAGAGAAAGAAATTGGCGAAGATGACGAGCGTCGCGCTCAGGACGAAATTCAAAAAATAACCAATAAATATGTTGCTGATATCGACACTGCTTTAGGTGAAAAAGAAGAAGACCTGTTAAAAATTTGATAGGTCAATATTTATCTTTGGTACATTTTATTTAATCAACGGTTGTTTTTACATTGTCATTGCCTCAAACCTCTTCTAATACGTTAAAACATGTCGCCATTATTATGGACGGCAACAATCGCTGGGCCAAATCACAGGGGTCAACAGGCATCTCGGGCCACAAAGCTGGAGCAGAGCGCTTGCGCGATGTTTTATCGGGTTGTCGAGAACACGAGATCGAGGTATTGACTGTATTTGCTTTTAGTAGTGAAAATTGGCAACGTCCACCCAAAGAGGTGGATGCATTAATGACTTTGTTTCATTGGTATTTGAGCAATGAATGTAAAAAGTTAAAAAAACAGGGAGTCCGTTTAAAAGTCATTGGCAGTCGTGAGCGATTTAGTCATAAAGTGTTAAAAGCGATTGAATATGCTGAGAAAGTTGCCTGTGAGGGCGAAAGGACATTGGTAATTGCTGCAGATTATGGTGGCCAGTGGGATATGACTCAGGCGACTAAGCAATTAGTCCAAAAAGTGGTGAGCGGAAACCTATCCGTTGATAATATTGATGCCCAGAGTGTTGAGTCTTGTCTCAGTACCGTAGGTCTACCGCCCTTAGATTTACTTATTCGTACTGGTGGCGAAAAGCGTATTAGTAACTTTTTGCTTTGGCAAGCCGCCTATGCAGAACTCTATTTTACTGATGATCTATGGCCAGATTTTGATCAGGAATCGTTAAGTCGTGCTGTTGCTGATTTTCACCAACGCCAACGTCGATTCGGGCTAACAGGCGATCAAATAGATGAAGTCAACTCTCCTCAACATAGGTGAGCTGTTTTTTGAATACAACGGATAATAATAATGCTTAAAACCCGTATTGTAACAGCGATGTGTTTACTGGCCGTATTTCTCCTAAGCCTTTTTGCTTTACCCTCTTCTTGGTTTGCTATTTTTATAGCGATTGTTTTTCTGATTGGCTCTTGGGAGTGGTCAAGCTTATCTGGGTTTACCAGCTCATACCAAAAGCTTGCTTATAGTTTGGTGAGTATTTGCATTGCTTTTTTTATCGGTTCTTACATCGGTTTGTGGCCTTGGGAAGAATTGGCGTTTCCTAAATTGCTTTCCATATTTTCTGGGGCCGCTCTTTGGTGGGCTATTGCTTTGCTCTGGGTTCAAGGGTATCCGTCGAGTTCTATTTTATGGGGTAATATGATTAGTCGCTCCGTAATGGGCCTGTTGGTTCTTATTCCTAGTGCTTTGGCTTTGGTTTATTTGCATCAACAGCCTTATGGTGATTGGTTGATCCTAGGTATTGTGTTAATTGTTGCTACAGCGGATACCTGTGCTTACTTTTCTGGTAAGGCCTTTGGTAGAAGAAAACTGGCGGTTAATGTAAGCCCTGGTAAAACATGGGAAGGTGTTTTGGGTGGGCTGTTAGCTTGCGTCTTATTATCTTTCTTTTTCTCTGCGTTAATTGATATGCATTTATGGTTGATGATTTTGGCCGTCGTGATTCCTACAGCGTTAGTGTCCGTATTAGGTGATTTGTTAGAGAGTATGGTTAAGCGTCATTGCCAGATGAAAGATAGTGGTCGTATATTGCCTGGTCATGGAGGTGTATTGGATCGCATAGATGGTTTAACCGCTGCAGCACCGATTTTTGCGTTGGGGATTATGCTGGCAGGTAATCCATTCTCATAAGAATGATTTTTTGAATGAAAAATATGTCTATAGATAATACGAATATACCTTCACAGAGTATCGTAGTTTTGGGTTCTACGGGGTCCATTGGAGTGAATACTTTAGATGTGGTATCCCGCCATCATCAGTTTTCGGTATTTGCGCTAACCGCAAATAATAATCACGAGTTATTGTTTGAACAATGCCAGCAATTTAATCCTGTTTATGCTGTTATGGTTGATGAAAGTGCTGCCAAAGCACTCAAGGAAAAGTTGCTAGCGTCTTCTTGTTCGACGCAGGTTTTATCAGGTAAATCTGCATTAGCTGAAGTGGCTGGTGCGAGTGAAGTCGATACTGTTATGGCTGCTATTGTTGGTGCGGCTGGTTTACAGCCTACGATGTCTGCTGTTAAATCAGGTAAGAAGGTATTGCTGGCTAATAAAGAATCTCTTGTGATGGCAGGTCGTTTATTTATGGATGCTGTTGCAGCATTTGGTGCTCAATTATTGCCTATCGATAGTGAGCACAATGCTATATTTCAGTGTCTGCCAGCAGGAGAAAACTATAGTAACAGTGTTAGCAAAATCCTTTTAACAGGTTCCGGTGGTCCTTTACGTAACTTAAGCTTGGAAGATATTCGTCAAGCAACGCCAGAGCAAGCCTGTCGTCACCCTAATTGGTCTATGGGTCGAAAAATATCGGTAGATTCAGCCAGTTTGATGAATAAGGGGTTGGAGTTTATTGAGGCTAAATGGCTGTTTGATGTACCTCCAAATCGTATTGAGGTAGTCATTCACCCTCAGAGTATCATTCACTCTATGGTTGAATACATTGATGGTTCAATATTGGCTCAACTCGGTCACCCTGATATGCGTACGCCCATTGCTCATGGTCTGGCATACCCTGCGCGCATAGCCTCTGGTGTCTCAAGTCTAGACATCGTTGCTGCTGCGCGCTTGGACTTTGAAGCGCCTAAACGGGATCACTTCCCTGCGCTAGATTTAGCTATCCACGCAGCAGGCTCTGGTATTGGCGCTGCAACAGTACTCAATGCGGCTAATGAAGTGGCTGTAGATGCTTTTCTCAATGAAAAAATCAGTTTTGGCCAAATGACCGATACTTTGCAAGGGGTAATGGATTGCGCTCAATGGCAGGAGCCTGTAGATTTAGAGTCTGTCATAGAGATAGATACTTATTCAAGACATCTTTCAGGTGACATAATCGCTAAAATAGTAGCAAACTGAGGCGTTAATAATGACAGGTATATACCAGTGACCGTTATATGGTTTCTATTAGCTTTAGGTATACTCGTGACTATTCACGAGTTTGGTCACTTTTATGTGGCTCGTCTGTGTGGTGTTCGTGTAATCCGTTTTTCTGTAGGGTTTGGTAAACCACTGCTGAGCCGGACTGATCGTTTTGGGACTGAGTACACATTAGCGGCTATTCCCCTTGGCGGTTATGTCAAAATGTTGGATGAGCGTGAAGGTGATGTGGACCCCAGTGAACGTGAATATGCGTTTACGCAAAAAAGTGTTTGGCAAAGAATGGCTATCGTTGTTGCGGGCCCGGTAGCTAACTTCATTCTGGCGATTATTCTCTATTTTATATTGGCCGTGATGGGTGGCAATGGCATTGCCCCAGTAGTAGGTGCCTTGCCAGAAGATGGTGTTGCTGCTCGGGCAGGTCTTCAAATAAATGATGAAATTGTCTCTGTAGATGAGCAAGATGTTAGAACTTGGTCAGACGTTTTCTCTCTATTGGTTTCTAGAGTGGGTGATACGGGCAACATTGTGCTAGGAATAAAGCCTTTTAGCGACCACGATGATGGTGTGATAGAATCCCCTGAAAAACAACAAAGCGTTAGTACTATCTCGTTGCCTATAGAACGTTGGCTGCATGACGATGATCAACCTGATTTTTTTAAGGCGCTGGGGATTGTGCAGTATATTCCTGATGGTGAAGTGATTATCGATCAAGTGCTCCCTGAAAGTGCTGCGGAAATATCAGGTTTGCAATCCGGTGATCGCATTATCCGAGTTGATGATATTGCGATATCTAGTTGGCAGCGGTGGGTGGAGTATGTACGTGCTCGACCTAATATTCCTATTGTGTTGCAGGTTGAGCGCCAGTCTAGTGACTTGCTATCCAATAGATTTGAGCTGACCATTGTACCAAATGTAGCAGAAATTGATGGTGAAGAAATAGGCCGAGCTGGAGTGTCTTCAGCCTTACAGTGGCCTGCTAATATGATTCGCCCTATTGAATACACATTGCCAGAAGCAATGGTTAAAGGTTTTACTCAAACTTGGGAACGATCTGAATTTATTTTATTATTTATAAAAAAACTGATATTTGCTGAAGTATCAACAAAGAATCTAAGTGGTACTTTTACCATTGCGCAAGTTGCTGGGGACTCTGCTAAGGCAGGAATAAAGAGTTATTTAGCCTTTCTCGCTTTCTTGAGTGTTAGTTTAGGTGTTTTTAACTTACTGCCTATTCCCGTGCTTGATGGAGGTCATTTACTTTATTATGTAGTGGAAGCGATTAAAGGTAGTCCTGTATCAGAAAAGATCCAAGTGGTGGGCTACCAAATAGGACTTTTTGTTGTTCTGGGGGTGATGGTAGTTGCCCACGTGAATGATTTGGTAAGAATATTTTCCTAAGTTTTATATTTTTTACATAGTGGTTATTACTATTTTGATCACTTTTCTTTGACTTTTTGGCTATAGAAAAATTAGCCTTTAATAATATGATTGAATTCAATATGCGATTTCTAACTCGACCTTTATTATTAACTTTTGTGCTTTTACATCTGGTATTTTTTTTCAGCAGCCATTCTCTTGCAGAAGAGTTTCGTGTCGATGATATACGAATAGAAGGCTTAGAACGGGTGTCAGCAAAAACTGTGTTTGCGGCTTTACCGATCAAAGTCGATACTCAAGTATCCACCTTAACTTTACAAAATGCCGTAAGAGATATGTTTAAAACCGGCTTTTTTTCAGATGTAGATATTAATCGGGATGGTAACGTACTAATACTCAAGGTCGTTGAAAGACCAGCGATTAATACCATCGAGGTAACGGGAAATAGTGTTATTAAAACCGAACCATTATTAGATGGCTTAAAAAGTATTGGCCTGCGTGAAGCAGAAATTTTTAAACAATCCTCATTAGATCAAATAGAGCGAGAATTGAATGCTCAATACAGCGCAGTGGGTCGTTATGCAACACAAATTCAAACAGACGTTTTTAATCTACAACAAAATAAAGTCGATATTTCTATCCATATTATCGAGGGGAATGTTGCTAGCATTAAACATATTAATGTTGTCGGTAATAAACATTTTACCGACGAACAACTACAAGAATTATTTGATATTCAAACAACAGGCACTTGGTCATGGATAACGGGTAATGATAAGTTTGCCCAGCAAAAGTTATCCGGTGATTTAGAACGCTTAAAAACATTTTATTTTGATCAAGGTTATCTTGAATTTGATACTACTTCTACTCAAGTATCCCTTAGCCCAGACAAAGAAACAGTTTTTATTAGCGTGAGTGTTTTTGAAGGTGAGCAGTATAGTGTTAATAGTGTCTCCTTAGCGGGTGATTTAATTGTATCCGAGGAAGAGATAAATTCGTTAGTCACGGTTAAACAAGGCGATGTTTTTTCTCAAAGCTCATTAAGTCAGACATCTACAGACATCGAAAAACGTTTAGGTAACGAAGGGTATAGTTATGCAAGAGTGAGGGGGGTTCCTGAGCTAAATAAGGATACTAAAAAAGTTGATGTCACCCTCTTTGTTGACCCTGGCAGTATCAACTATGTTCGACGTATCGTCTTCCAGGGCAATGGTGCAACTGAGGATGAAGTATTAAGGCGAGAAATGCGTCAATTGGAAGGAGCTCCTGTCTCGACTGATAAGTTAGCTCAGTCTAAAGTGCGCTTGGAACGTTTGGCTTATTTCAGCGATGTATCAATGACTACCCAAGAGGTACCAGGTCGGCCTGATCAAATAGATGTTATTTTTACGGTTGTTGAGCAACCTTCAGGAAGTGTCAGTGCTAGTGTGGGATACTCCCAGGGCAGTGGTGTTACCTTAGGGGCAGGTTTAGAACAAACCAATTGGTTAGGTAGTGGAAACACGCTAGGGTTTCAAGTTGATACTAGTGATGTGGATACCAATTACAGCCTATCTTTTTCTAACCCTTACTTTACCAAAGAGGGTGTTAGCAGAAGTGTCGATTTATTTTATCGTCAAAGAGACCTCAGTGAATTAGATATATCCAGTTATTCTACAGATAGATTAGGAGTAAGATTTTCCTTTGGTTATCCTATTTCTGAACAAAGTCGTGTGTCGTTAGGTGTAGGTTTAGAGAACATATCGGTTAAAGCCGGAGCACAGGCAGTCCAGGAAATATCAAATACCCCTGTACTTAGGTCTGGAGTTGATAACGCTTATGTTACTAATGCTGCTTATCAAGGTATCATTGGTAGTTTAAGTGATAGTAATGGCAATGGATTTTTTGATGAGGGGGATAGTGTATCTTCGAGTGTTACTGCTGGTGCATCAGCGGGTACTGTCTCTAGTAGCCAGGAAACCTCAACAAATAAGGATGGTTTCTTAGATAAGTACGGTAACGATTACAATACACTGACGTTAAATTTAGGATGGTCTGACTCTAGTCTTAACCGAGGTGTATTTGCAACGGAAGGTGGTTCTCAAAAGGTTGATATCGAAGTTTCAACCCCTGGTGGTGATTTGGAATATTTTAAAGTGGATTACCGTGGGCAAATGTATCGTGCATTAACCGATAGTTTAACCATGAGATTTAAATCAAGATTGGGTTATGCAGATAGCTATGGGAGCTTAGGTGCGTTGCCATTTTTTGAGAATTTTTATGCAGGCGGTACTGGCTCAGTGCGTGGATTTAAGAGTAGTTCTTTAGGGCCTAAAGGCACGCCAGCGGAGTCATATATTGCAGTGCCTTATTCAACGGCAGGTTCTGGTAATTTTGCTTATGTTGATAGCGGAGGTAAGCTAGTTACTCATGCGGATACGAAAGTCCAAACCCTTGGTGGAAATATCTTGCTTGAAACGGGGATTGAATTAATTTTCCCAGTTCCGTTTGCAGAAGAGAGAAAATCACTCAGAACCTTATTTTTTCTTGATGCAGGTAATGTATTCTCGGATCAATGTACCTCAACTCAAAGAAATTGTAGCAATATTGACTTAGGTAATCTTAGCTCAGCAGCGGGTGCAGGTCTTCAATGGTTATCTCCTGTTGGCCCTATTAGTTTCTATTTCTCTAAAACTATTCAAGAGCAAGATTTTGACGATAGTGAAAGCTTTCAGTTTTCTTTGGGACAGCGTTTTTAGGGGTATTAGGAGTTTAGTATGAAATTATTTTTATTAAAGGGTATTACCTTATTTAGTCTTGTGATTTTTAATGTCTCTGCTTTTGCAGAAACTAAAGTTGCTGTGCTGAGCTTGCAACAGGTTTTAAAGAACGCCAATTTTACTAGACAGCAATACAAAAACTTAAATGCTGATGCAAATTTCAAGCAGCTGAATGAACAGGTTAAGTCACTTCAGGATGAAGTTAAGTTATTAAGGAAACAAGGCGAAACGCAATCATTAACCTGGAGCGAAGCTCAAAAGCAAAAACATTTACAAGATGGGCAGGCCAAGTTAGATAAAATGAATCAGCTGATTGCTCAGCAACGACAAATAACCAATCAATTGGATGTTACTATAGAAAGGCAGCTACTGCCGAAGATAAGAGAAATAATTACTGCTATTGTCGAAAAGCAAAAAATTGATTTACTATTAAATGATCCGGTAATTTTGTTTGCTAACGAGGAGTTAGATATTACTCAAGATGTTTTGACACAGCTTAATAATGCTAATTAAGTCCTAAGCCAGCAAAATATTAGTTTTATGAATGAAGATAAATACTCCTATACTCTTGCTGAAATCGCCGAATACATTGGCGCAAAATTAATCGGTGAGGAACAATACCGAGTGTCTGCGATTGCTTCATTACAAAAAGCAGATTCTCATCAATTGTCGTTTCTATCTAATGCTTCATATCATAAATATCTGTCATCAACAGATGCTGGCTGTGTTATTTTACACCCCGAGCAAGAGGTATTGTTTAATGGTAATAAATTGGTTACAAATACGCCGTATAATGCCTTTGCTTTAGCTACTGAGCTGTTCAAACCGGTATATAACCATGTAGATGGTATTCATGAGTCAGCCGTTGTAGGTAATGGCTCAACTATTGGGGAAGGCGTTTCAATTGGAGCCAATGTTGTTATTGGAAATAACGTAACAATAGCAGGCGGTACAATAATTGGAGCTGGTTGTTATATTGGTGATAATACAATTATAGATGTTGATGTACTCATTCATTCTAATGTCTCTATTTATCATGATACTGTAATTGGTAAAGGCAGTATTATTCATAGTAACGCAGTGATTGCCTCAGATGGTTTTGGTTTTGCACATAATAAAGTTGAAAGTGGCTGGCAAAAAATTCATCAATTAGGTGGTGTTGTTATCGGGCAGAATGTAGAAATAGGAGCTGGGACAACGATAGATAGGGGAGCACTGGATAACACAGTTATTGGTAATGGTGTTAAGCTCGACAACCAAATACAGATTGCTCATAATGTTGAAATTGGCGAAAATACCGCTATTGCAGCTGCTACAGCTATTGCTGGCAGCACAGTTATTGGAAAGCGCTGTACCATAGCTGGTGCAGTGGGTATTGTCGGGCATTTAACTATTGTGGATGATGTGCATATTACAGCTATGACATTAGTGACCAAGTCTATTAAGACTTCGGGTTCCTATTCATCTGGCGTGCCCATGAACAAGACAGAGATTTGGCGTAAAAATGCTGCTCGATTTAATCGATTGTGGAAAAGCTTAAAGAGCTAAAATATAGCTAATGCAATAGTCACAGTCGATGTGTTAAGAATTATATTCGTTACTTCTATAACGGATACATCAGTAAATATAAAAGAGTAATAGTAGTTAAAGGTTATTATGATGGATGTTACAGAAATTAAAAAATGGTTGCCTCACCGCTATCCATTCCTTTTGGTTGACCGAGTAGTAGAGCTAAAAGTAGGTGAATCGATTGTGGCGTATAAAAATATCACCGTGAATGAAGATGTATTTAATGGACATTTTCCGCAAGCCCCTATATTTCCGGGAGTAATGATTATTGAGGCCATGGCACAAGCTTCTGGTATTCTAGGTTTTAAAACTATGGATAAAACACCGCAAGATGGCTCGGTATATCTTTTTGCCGGAGCGGATAAAGTACGTTTTAGACGACAAGTGGTTCCAGGTGATCGTTTGCAATTAGAGTCAAAAGTATTATCTAAAAAACGCGGGATTTGGAAGTTTGATTGCACCGCATCTGTTGATGGTGAATTAGCGGCTTCAGCGATTGTTTTATGTGCAGATAGAAAAGTATAACTTCGATAATGCGAATCCATCCACAAGCCATCATTGATAGCTCAGCTATAATTGCTGATGATGTAACTATCGGCGCATTTTCCATTATTGGTGCCGATGTGGTTATCGGTGCAGGCTGTGTTATTGAGCCCCATGTGATTATTAAGGGCCCTACAGTCATTGGTGAAAATAATCATATTTATCAATTTTCTTCCGTAGGTGAAGCAACGCCAGATTTAAAATATAAAGGTGAACCTACACGCTTGGTCATAGGTGATAATAATATTATTCGAGAAGGCGTTACTATTCATAGAGGGACTATTCAGGACAGATCAGAGACCACCATAGGTAATCACAACTTATTAATGGCTTACGTTCATGTTGGCCACGATAGTGTTATTGGTGATCATTGTATCTTAGTGAATAATTCTGCCTTAGCTGGTCACGTACATATCGCAGATTGGGCAATTTTAGGGGGCTTTACTTTAGTACATCAATATTGTCATATTGGCGCTCATTGTTTTACGGGTATGGGGAGTGCCATAGGTAAAGATGTACCTGCATTTGCTATTGTTTCTGGGGCACCAGCAGAGGCAAAAACGATTAATTCGGAAGGTTTGTCTCGTCGAGGTTTTTCAAAAGAAGATATTAAGACCTTACAAAAAGCCTTCAAAATTGTTTTTAGACGTCACTTAACGTTAGCTGATGCATTAGTTAAATTAAGAGAATTGGTAGAAGATTGCCCACCAGTGCAACTCTTAATAGATTCTCTAGAGTCCTCTACACGAGGAATAGTGCGTTAATTGTAATATCCCATGTTAACCATCGAGCTGACTATATGCACATAGGTATTGTTGTGGGAGAGGCATCAGGTGATATTTTAGGTGCCGGTCTGATTCAAGCATTAAAAAAACGATTTCCGCAGTGCCGTTTTTCTGGTATCGGTGGTGACCTTATGTTGAATGAGGGCTTTGAATCGTTGTATCCACAAGAACGATTGGCAGTGATGGGTTTGCTTGAACCGCTGAAGCGTTTGCCTGAACTGCTAAGAATAAGAAAGCATCTGTATCAGCATTTTGTTAGTGATCAAGTGGATGTGGTTGTTGGTATTGACTCTCCCGATTTTAACCTTCACCTAGAAAAAAAATTACGCCACAATAATATTGCCACCGTTCATTATGTTAGCCCCTCAGTTTGGGCTTGGCGTCAAGGTCGTATTAAAACCATTAAAAAATCGGTTGATTGGATGCTAACTTTGCTTCCTTTTGAGGCAATTTTTTATGAACAGCATAATGTGCCAGTCACATTTGTTGGCCACCCTATAGCCGATAAATTTCCTATCAAAAATGATACCCAAGAGGCTCGTCATCAGCTCTCTGATTTAATTGGTAATCAGATTTCCAACGGAGAGCAAAAAACCTTGATTGCTTGTTTGCCTGGCAGTAGAAGTACAGAAGTGGAATATATTGGGCCTGCTATGTGGCAAGCCATGTTTGAGCTTGTGGCCCAAAAGCCAGATACAGAAATCGTTGTTCCAGCCTTAAATGCATCCCGTCGTTTACAGATAGAAAAACAACTAGAGCTGTTTCCATCATTGCCTGTTCATCTTATCGATGGACACTCAAAAATAGCCATGTCTGCCGCTGATTGTGTAGTAATGGCATCGGGGACTACGACGCTTGAAGCGATGTTACTTAAAAAGCCTATGGTTGTTGTTTATAAGAAAGATGCTTTTTCTTATGGCATTATTTCGCGTATGTTGAAAGCGAAATTTATTTCCTTGCCTAATCTATTAGCAAATGAGGAGTTGGTTCCCGAGCTGTTACAGAATGCAGCAACGCCTGATGCTATCGTGCAAGGAGTATTAAGTTGGCTAGAAAACCCTTCAGCAGTAAATACCTTACAACAAAAATTTACAGAACTACACCAGCTATTACGTCTGGATGCGAATGAATTAGCAGCAGATGTTATCGAGAATTTATTAAAGGAAAGGGCTTAATGGATACTTTTGAAAGTGTTTATACAGGTAATTTAGGGGCAGGGGTAGACGAAGTAGGACGAGGGCCATTAGCTGGGGATGTGGTGACCGCTGCAGTTATTTTGGATCCTAAAAAACCGATCGAAGGGTTGAATGATTCTAAAAAATTAACTGAAAAAAAACGTGAGAGATTATTTGATGAAATAAAAGAACGTGCCTTATCGTGGTCGATAGCGCGTTGCTCGGTATCGGAAATTGATAAACTCAATATATTACAAGCAAGTTTGCTGGCAATGAAAAAGGCCGTGGAAACATTAGCTATTCAACCAGAGCATGTGTGGGTTGATGGGAATAAGATTCCCCATTGGGGTTACCCAGCAGAAGCAGTAGTTAAAGGTGATAGTCGTGTTGCTGCTATTGCGGCGGCTTCTA
This sequence comes from Candidatus Endobugula sp., assembly GCA_020628895.1. Lineage (GTDB taxonomy): Bacteria > Pseudomonadota > Gammaproteobacteria > Pseudomonadales > Cellvibrionaceae > Endobugula. Next base: position 89,739 of record JAHDEM010000005.1, on the reverse strand, counting down.
TTTTAGCTAAAGTGACACGAGACCGTGAAATGGTTGAATACGATCAACAGTATCCGGGCTATGGCTTTGCTGCCCATAAAGGATATCCTACAAAGGTGCATATGGAGGCTTTAGATCGATTAGGTATCACCCCTATACATAGAACCTCTTATGCTCCAGTGAAAAAAATATTAACCTCAAATAGTTAGATCAACACTATTTGAGGCCATTAATCTTAATGTTACATATTCTTTATTTTTTCTAATTGAGCATTTAATTTTTCTAAAGCGCTATTGGCATCGGCTAGTTTTAGCTTTTCTTTCTCAACAACATCGGCAGGGGCTTTATCGACAAAGTTGGCGTTATTCAACTTGCCATTTAATCGACTCGCTTCTTTATTGAGTTTTTCTACTTCTTTATTAAGCCGGGAAATTTCTGCTTCTGTGTCAATAAAGCCCGCCATGGGGACTAAAATTTCCATTTCTCCCACTAATGCGGTGGCAGACATTGGCGCTTCTTCATCGGCACTTAGCCAATGGGTTTTTTCTAGGCCAGCAAGTTTGCTCAAAAAGGTTGCCATACTATCGAGGCGTTGCTTGTCTTCCTCGCTGCCATTGGCAAAGTACAATGGTAATTTAACCGATGGGGAAATTTGCATTTCTCCACGAATATTACGAACGCCTAAAATAACACTCTTTAACCATTCTATATCCCCAATGGCAACATCATCAATTTTGCTTTCGTCGGCCTCAGGGTATTTGGCTAACATAATGGTGTCGCCTTCAACGCCAGCAAGGGTATGTACACGTTGCCAGATTTCCTCTGTGATAAATGGCATCAGTGGGTGAGCTAAGCGTAAGATAGTTTCCAATACGCGAATTAATGTGCGACGGGTTCCCCGTTGCTGTGCTTCGCTTGCGGTATTAGGAGATGATGGGCTATCCCATAAAACAGGTTTTGATAATTCAAGATACCAATCGCAGTATTCATTCCAAACAAAGTCATAGAGCGCTTGCGAGGCTAAGTCAAAACGGTAATTATTAATACCGTCTTCAACGGCTTTCTCTGCTTGTTGCAAGCGAGAAATAATCCAGCGATCAGCTAAAGAGAGCTCCACGTTATTGTTATCTACGCCACAATCCTGGTCTTCACAGTTCATTAATACATAGCGTGCAGCATTCCATATCTTGTTACAGAAATTACGGAAACCTTCGATGCGTCCTACGTCAAAATTAATATCTCTGCCTGTCGAAGCTAGGGAATAATAGGTGTAGCGCAGAGCATCGGTACCATATGGGTTGATGCCATTGGCAAACTCCTTGCGAGTGGCTTTTTCAATTTTGCTGGCCGCTTTAGGGTTCATTAAGCCAGTGGTGCGTTTGGCCACTAGACTTTCTAAATCAATACCATCAATCAAATCAATCGGGTCGAGCACATTACCCTTAGATTTAGACATTTTTTGGCCACTGCTATCACGCACAAGACCATGCACATAAACCGTATGAAAAGGCACTTCTTTGCGGAAATGTAGGGTAAGCATAATCATTCTGGCTACCCAGAAGAAGATAATATCAAACCCAGTCACTAGCACGTCAGTAGGGTGGAACGTTTTTAATTCTGGCGTTTCCTCTGGCCAACCTAATGTACCAAACGTCCATAAGCCTGATGAAAACCAGGTATCTAATACGTCTTCATCTTGTTTCAGTACTACCTCATCACCCAAACTGTGCTTTTGACGAACGTCTTCTTCACTACGACCAACATATACATTGCCTGCATCGTCATACCATGCGGGGATTCTGTGCCCCCACCATAGTTGTCGTGATATACACCAATCCTGAATATCTCGCATCCAAGAGAAGTACATATTTTCATACTGGTTGGGAATAAATTTAATTGAGCCATCTTCTACTTTAGCAATGGCCTCATCGGCTAACGGCTGAGTTTTTACGTACCACTGATTCGTCAAATAAGGCTCAATAACCACGCCAGAGCGGTCACCTCGAGGAACTTTTAGCACGTGATCATCAATTTTATCTAATAAGCCAAGTGCGTCTAAGTCACTGACAATTTGCTTTCGTGCAGCAAATCGTTCCATTCCTCGGTAAGCTTCAGGAGCACTCTGGTTAATATTTGCGTCGTCATCAAAAATATTGTGTAAGGGGAGTTGATGCCGTTGCCCCATTTCGTAGTCGTTAAAGTCGTGTGCTGGAGTGATTTTTACACAGCCTGTACCGAATTCACGATCAACATAATCATCGGCGATGATAGGGATTTCACGGCCTACCAGAGGTAGTGTTATGGTTTCACCAATAAGATGTTGGTAGCGTTCATCTTCAGGATGTACGGCAACAGCACTATCGCCTAACATGGTTTCTGGACGTGTAGTGGCGACAACTAAGTGGCCATTGCCATTAGTCAATGGATAACGGAAGTGCCATAAGAAGCCCTTTTCCTCTTCACTAACGACCTCAAGGTCAGAAATGGCGGTATGAAGGGTTGGGTCCCAGTTAACTAGGCGTTTGCCGCGGTAAATTAAGTCTTCTTCATATAGCTGGATAAACACTTCTTGAACGGCTTTATAAAAACCATCGTCCATGGTGAAGCGTTCTCTACTCCAGTCGGGGCTGGCACCTAAACGGCGTAGCTGACGAGTAATATTGCCACCAGACTCTTCTTTCCACTCCCATACCTTTTCAATAAATTTCTCTCGACCTAAATCATGGCGAGTGACACCCTCAGCATTGATAAGTCGTTCAACAACCATTTGCGTTGCAATACCCGCGTGGTCTGTACCCACTTGCCACAGGGTATTTTTACCTTTCATTCGCTGATACCTGACCAAGGCATCCATGATAGCTTCCTGAAAGCCGTGCCCCATATGTAAACTTCCTGTCACATTAGGGGGTGGGATCATAATGCAATAGCTTTCTCCCTCACCAGAAGGGCTAAAGTAGCCTGCTTCTTCCCAAGTTTTATACCATGATTGTTCGATTGTTTGTGGCTGATAGGTTTTATCCATAATGAATGATGATACGTATCTCTTAAATAGGTTGGAATCGCTAGCAATCTTTAATGTTTGGCGGCGTTGCTGTTGCTAGCGCGATGGTGGATTATACAATGATCTGTGTTGGGGTGAAAAACTAAAGTTATTTTTTTAATCTTTCATTATGCAACTTCACGACCGCAGTGAGTCTTTTACGCAAATCCTCTTCGATTTTTGGCATATGATGAGCAATAATCTCATCTACCACGCGTTCGGTATAGCTTTGCTTCGTGACTGGCTCAGTAGAGTTATCTTCTGCTTCTTTGAGTTTATTCTCAAATCGCTGCCTAACATGCGGAGGTAAAAATGGGTTTTGTGATAGTGATGCATTTTTGTCGCTTTGAGCTGATGCCAGTTTTTTCTCCGGTACCTCTTGTGCTGGTGGCGCTTGTTTGTCGTTATTGGCCTTAGATGAATCCACCTCTTTGAACAAAGATTGTTGTCCAGGTAGTACGGTAGGGTTATTAGAATATACAGTTTCTTTATGATTCTTAGGTGTATTATTTCTCATTTCGTCTTCTAAAAATATCTCAACGTCTTCGATAAAAGTATCATCGTTTGTATTGTCGGCTGTTGATTGAGGCGAGGTTGCCACTGCTTCCGACAGTATTTTTGGAGCCTTAATCTGCTCGTTAGGTAATGTGTCTTGTTTTTCTGAGAGTATATCTAATGCTTCGTGGTTATTTTCCTGGTTTTTCTCCTCTTCTATAACCGTTTCTATAATGGCATCTTTAAGCACTGGAATGTTGCCTTGGTTATCAGAGTTAAGTAAATCTTTGATCGATTCTAACTCTGCCAAAAGTGCTTGTTTACGTCGATTGAGTATTTCCTGTTCGCTGGCCATTACTCATACCTAATTAGTATTATTGGTTAATGTTATGGGATTTTAACGGATAACCACGGTCTCGGTAAAATTTAAAATGTGATCGTGTGATCGGCAATAGAGTTTCTTCTTGTACAACAATTTCCGACAGTTTTTGAAACTGGCTAAATGCCTTAGGTATTTCATGTTTTAGGTTGATAAGTACATCGTGATACTGGTGCGTATGATCCTGCCAATCGATAATGACTTTATCACTGATATTTATTTGATCCGTGGAGAAATGGTGTGGTACGAAAGATTCCGGCTTAAACGACCACAAATACTGACTCAACGACTGTGCATGCTCAGAATCCACAACACTAATGACGATGTGATGCCCCATATACATGGCTTTTTCAACCAGACGGCAAGCAAAGTGATCCCTTGCCGCGAGTGTATTATCTTGTAGTATATAAAAATCAACCTGTGTCATATTAACCGTTGAATTATTGGGTTTTAGACAACAGGTAATGAGTAAGCAGTGATACAGGTCTACCTGTAGCGCCTTTATTGGTACCAGAGAGCCATGCTGTTCCAGCGATATCTAAATGTGCCCAAGGGTAGCTTTGGGTAAAGTGCGATAGAAAACAGGCTGCCGTAATACTGCCAGCCTCTCGTCCGCCAATGTTAGCCAGATCAGCAAAATTACTCTTAAGCTGTTTTTTATAGTCATCCCAGATAGGCATAGGCCATGCCCTATCTCCAGTGGCGTTACCTGCGTCCAATAGCTCTTTTGTTAGCTCATCATTGTTACTGAATAAACCGGTCGCATGAGAGCCTAAAGCGATAACACAGGCACCTGTTAACGTTGCAATATCGATAACTGATTGTGGTTTATAGCGTTCTGCATAACTTAGAGCATCGCATAGTACTAAGCGGCCTTCAGCATCTGTATTTAGGATTTCAATGGTTTTTCCTGACATAGAAGTCACGATATCACCGGGTTTAGTTGCCTTACTGCCAGGCATATTTTCTGCAGCAGCAACAATGGCAACAATGTTAATAGCCGGTTCTAATTGCGCTATGGTATTCATCGTACCGAATACACTAGCGGCGCCACACATGTCAAACTTCATCTCGTCCATTGCTGCGCCTGGTTTTAAACTAATACCACCTGTATCGAATGTGATTCCTTTGCCAACGAGTACATGTGGCTTTTGTGACTTAGCGGCACCTTTGTATTCCATAATAATTAATTGCGCAGGCTCTGCACTGCCAGCAGATACAGATAATAACGATCCCATACCCAGCTCTTGCATTTGTTTTTCGGACAACACTTTACTGGTAATTTTCTTATGGGAGCGTGCAAGACTACGGGCCTGTTTAGCAAGATAAGAGGGAGTACAAATATTTCCCGGTAGATTGCCCAATTCGCGCGCAACATTTATACCATTACCTATTGCCGTACCTACGGTTAATCCTGTCTTGGTTTGTGTGTTTTTCGCGCTGTGATAGAGGATTTTACTTCTTGTTAAGGGGGAGGCGAGGGGTGCTGTGTGATTTTTGCATTGGGTGAAAGTGTAAGAAGCGTAGGTTAATTGTTCCGCACAATATTGCGCTTTCTGTGATTCTGACCAATTATCTACAGTCATGTCGTCGATGAAGAAACTGATAGTTTTATATGCCCTTTTTTTAATAGCGGTTGCTGCAGACTTGATAGCTAAACGAAAATCTTCTGCACTAATGGTATCGCTGTCTCCAAAGCCGACAATAATCGCTGTTTTAGCGGTTTTATAAGGCTGATGGAGTTCTAAAATTTGGCCTGCTTTTCCCGAAAGCGTTTTTGATTGAAATAATTCCTTTAATGAAACATGGCTAATTTGGTCGAATTGCTGTGCTCTATCGGAGAGTTTTTTGTGGCTGTGAACGCCAATGACAACACAGTCACTCTTACATTGTTCAATATTGGTAGATTTAGCAGCAAAATTCATTAGCTTTCCTCAGTGTGTACTCAATGAATTTTTATTATAACGTAATATAGTCACTTATGAAGTGGATACATATCTAAGGCCTGTTCACACTCATTGAATATCCTCTGCCAGAGTCACTTTTTTCTGTTGACAAGGCGGAATGAGAGAAGTTTAGTTATTCTAAATGAACGAATGACAGAGCTCACCGCGTCCTGCTCACGTCCCTCCCGTATATCCATGCAGGGGACGCAATCAGCAGGAAGGGTACTTTGATTGGTAACTTTTTAAGGACAATAGTGGGTGTTCAATGAGTGTGAACGGGAGCTAATAGGTAATGAATAACAAATGGATTACTCAGTGGTAGTGAGGCAATAAAAATGAGAAAATATCTCTTATGATTATATTACGCTATCTGACAAAAGAAGTTTTGCAATCCACCTTTGCTGTAACCGGTGTTTTATTGGTTATTATCATGAGCGGTCGTTTTGTGAAGTATTTAGCCGAAGCCGCTGCCGGTAAAATGGATGCCAATGTTTTATTTGCGGTGATGTTTTATCGATTGCCGGGTTTTTTAGAACTCATATTGCCGTTAGGCTTTTTTGTGTCGATCCTCTTGGCATATGGGCGACTTTACACCGATAGTGAAATGACTGTGCTATTTTCATGTGGCGTTAGCCGAAAAAAACTGATTTCTTGGACGTACGTACCCGCTGGCTTTGTGGCTTTGTTGATTGCTCTGTTAAGTCTTTGGTTAAGTCCTTTAGGTTTGCAAAAGGCAGAGGAAATACTCGCCGAGCAACAAGCACGTAACGATTTTGATACCATGCAGCCCGCACGTTTTCAGCCTTCTGGCAATCGTACTGTTGTGAGTTATAGTGAAACAATTAGTGAGGATCGCCAAAAGTTACATTCGTTGTTTATCGCAAATATGGGGGTTGCAGCCGACCAGCCTTTGATGTCTGTCCGAGCCGATAGTGCTGAAAATATTACACATGCTGATATTGGTGAGCCGTATTTGTTGTTACAAAACGGTACCCGTTATGATGGACGCCCTGGCGAGGCCAATTATCGAGTCACTGAATTTGTTCAATTTGCTCAGCATATCGAGCCTAGTGGAGAAATTATCGTTACACGTAATAAGGTGAACCGTGTGCCTACACTAGAGCTTCTTTCTTCTAACTCCCCTGAGTACCAAGCAGCGCTGCAATGGAGACTATCCCCTCCTATTGTGGTGCTTATTGTCACTATGCTCGGTGTGATTCTTAGCCACACCAATCCCCGCCGTGGCCGTTATGCGATGTTGTTTCCCTCTATCTTACTCTATCTTATTTACTTGGTATTGCTTAACGCTACACGTGGTTCTGTTGAAGAGGAAAATATCTCGCCTGCAGTGGGGCTATGGCCAGTTCATGGTTTATTTCTGTTGTTGAGTCTTTTGCTGTTGAGTACAAAACAGCAGTGGTTACAGCTTTTGGCTAGACTCTTTGGGCGGGGGGTGAAGTAAGATGCGGTTGTTAAATGGCTATATTTTTCGTACCACAGTGGCTTCTATTGTTGTTGTTCTTGTGGTGATTACGTCTCTGGATATTCTGGCAAAGCTCATTGATGAGTTAGGTAATTTAACAGTTAACTACACTTTTTCTGAGGCTTTGCTTTATGTTGTTTTAAATATACCTTCAAGCTTATATCAGTATATGCCATTTGCAGGGTTAGTGGGTGGTCTAGTCGGTTTAGGTAGTCTAGCTTCCACCAGCGAACTAGTGGTGATGCGTGCAGCAGGTGTTAGTTTATTGCGTATTACATGGTCAGTGATTAAACCTGTTTTGTGGTTTATTGCAGTAATGTTGCTGTTTGCCGAGTATGTTATTCCTGTTGCTGATCAGTATGCAGAGAATCGCCGTTCTTTGCTTTTACAGGATAAAAATAATGCATTAAGTTCAAAAGCGGGACTGTGGAATCGTGAGGGTAACACCTTCATGCATTTTAATAGCGTGCAATCGAACGGTAAATTGTCAGGAATAACGCGTTATGAATATGATGAAGATAAGACGTTATTGTCGACTAGTTTTGCCGAAGTAGCTTTTTATATTAATGGGCAATGGCAAGAGGAAGAGGTAATAGAGACCCTATTTACCGAAAATGGCACGACCACACGTACCTATGCTAATCGGCAGTGGGATACAGACTTATCCCCCGATTTGTTGACAATACTGGTATTAGATACAGATAACCTAGCTATATCTAAGCTTAATCAATACGCTAATTATCTAGAACAACAAAACCTGGAAAATAGTCAATATCGTCTTGCTTATTGGTCTAAAGTGTTACAGCCATTAGTCATCATTAGCTTAGTATTGGTTGCAGTATCTTTTATTTTTGGTCCTCTGCGAGAGGTGACAATGGGGTACCGTATCTTTACTGGTGTTGTTGTAGGCATTGTGTTTCAGTTAGTACAGAAACTATTAGGACCTGCCAGTATTTTATATGGAATTCCACCGTTGTTTGCTGTGCTATTGCCTATACTAGTCTGTTTGGGTATTGGTTTGTTTTTATTGGCGAGAACACGATAAAGTACCTGTTTAATGCCCTTTAGGTGTGAGTATTAATTGGGTATTACTGATTAAATCATGCAAGCATTGTTTATCCTTACGAATATAAGCAATAATAAAAAACGATAACCCCAAAGGCGCAAATAGACAGCGCAGTAGGCACTGCGTCAATGTTGGATGACGGTGGTCATTCAGTTCTTGTACGACCTTTAACCGCCATGCTCGCATACCTAATGTTTGCCCCGCTTTTATCCAGAAGAAACAGAAAAAAGACAGTAAACATATAAGCCAGCCTACTTGAAATATCATCCCTGTGGTCAGAGCATTGGGATCGTTAAAAATGAGTTTGCCAATACCTAAAATCAGCGCTCCGTATCCCATACTGATTGCCATCAGCAGTAGACTATCATAGATAATGGCGGCAAAGCGTCGCCATATAGCCGGGTGGGTAAATGAGTGTAAAGAGGGTGTTGGTTCATTCATCATATCGGTAATAAATAGTCATATAAACACTGAATAAGTGCTTATATTACCAGTTAATGCTTTTTTAAAGATATGATTTTAGTAATCTTTTTATTAGCGCTTATTGGTGTCGATTATCGGTTTTTCCTCTTCGATACCGTCTAGTTCAAGGCGAACTTTTTTGCGTCTTGATGTGCTCCAAGATTCATCGCTAAGTTTAAAATGATCCACCATTTCATGGAGCTTAACGCTCATTTTGCTCATGTCTTGACCTACTTGAACAGTGATAGAACTCGCTTCTTTTGATTGGTTGAATTGACCGTCGAGTAACTTAAAGTCATTAGATACATGTCCAAAATTATCTCCTTGGTCTCTTGCAGCGCTGTTAATTAGATTGGCAGCATCACTGATTTGACTAATCGCTTCATCGATAGAAGAGAGAATTTCTTTGGCTTCGCTGACTTGGGAGCTGCATTCTAAGGTCGATTGCTTACCGCGTTCCATGGTGCCCACCACCGTTTCTGTTCCTGATTTGATCGTATTAATCATATCAGAGACCTCTAAGGTGGCCTCACTGGTTCGTGAGGCTAATGCTCGCACCTCATCGGCTACAACGGCAAAGCCTCGTCCGGCTTCTCCTGCTCTGGCTGCTTCGATGGCAGCATTAAGTGCGAGTAAATTGGTTTGGTCAGCAATACTATTAATCACATCGATAACACTGACAATCTTATCATTATCATTTTTGAGTTGATCGATAGAGCTTGATGCATCTGAAATAATATTTTCAAGTTCCATCATTTGTTCGTGGGTTTGGGTAAACATTTGTAGGCCGTCATGTACCACCTTAACGCCATTTTGACTATTTAGATTGATTTGCTCTGTAGCTTCATTGACTTTTAATGTGGCATCTTTTGCATGTTCTAATCGGCTTTCTACATTTTTGATTTGTAAATTTTGTTTTTCGGTTAAATCGATGACCATCGCATTACCTTCAGCTAAATCACTAGACATAGGTACAAGGCGCATGGCCGATTTGATGAGTGTAGAAAATGTCTCATCTAAATGGTCTACAAAGGTATTAAACCAAGAAGAGAGCTCGTCTAATTCCGAGTTGCCGTTAATCGCTATTCTTTGTGTTAAATCGCCTTCCCCATCGGCCATTGAGTGAATAGTTTGTGTTAATTTTTTGATGGGTTTGGTTACGGTACCAGCAAATAACCAACCTAATATTGGTCCTATAGCCAGTGCAAATAATAAGATGACGGTGGTGGTTTTAATAATAGAGGATTTTAATAACTCTACTGGAGCAAACGCTTCTTCAGCATCTATCTCACTCATTAGTGCCCACTGTAGGCCTCCAATATTAAGTGGTCTGTAGGCAGATAATACTTCAATATTCCTGTAGTCAGGAAAAATACTAAAGCCCTTTTCACCTGAGAGTGCAGCTTGTGTTCCTTGGGTGTCCACTGGCTGTAAGCCTATAGAGGTTCCCTTTAAATTCATGGTTTGAATGGATGTTTCATCAAGACCAACGTCTTTCATTAAAGTCAAATAACTACTTTTATCTTCTAACAAAAAACGCCCATTACTACGCATCATAAAATCGGAACCTACCAAATAACTTTCTCCGGAATCTCCTAAGCCTGTTTCTTTCCAACGACCCTTATGAGTCATGATTTGATTAATCTTATCGATGGGCATTTGTAAAATAAGAATACCGATTTTAGTCCCGTTAAAGTGGATAGGAGTAGCTATAAAAGCGGCAGGTGCATTATAAGAGGGTAAATATGGAGCAAAATCTGTTAGTCCAGTAAAATCAGCCTCTGTAGCATTATTAGCCATTCTGAAGGCCTCGCCGATACCACTGTTTGCATATGGGCCGTCGATGAGAGAGGTTGTGTAATCCAATTCTTTAAAAACAGAATACACAATATCGCCGGTATTATGGTCAACCAGAAATAAATCGTAATAGCCAAAGCGCTCGATAAAGCTACGGAAAACATTATGGTATTTTTCATGGCTTGATCCGTAAGAGGTTGACCATTTTGGTTTATCTAGAAGGTGTTTCTCACCTAATGGGTGTTTGTTATTACTAATAAAATCATACTGTAAACCTATGGACTCTTTGTCTAATCCATTGATGAGTTCATCAATATTGATAGATTGTTGGTAATTCAGTGCATTGAATTGATTGCCAAACTCTTGCTCATAATATTTTCTTAAGTGACTTTTCTGTTCTTTTATTTCTTTATCAGTTCGTCGGGACACATGTCCTTTAAAACCTAGAGAAAAACTACTCATGGCCTCTACAGTCATTAGGTTTTCAGAGAGGCTAGCGGCTTGATTTTCTATAGTGTTGATATAATTAGTTATTTCTATTGCTGTAATGTCACGAATAGCAACTAATGAGTGCTTAACATCCTCCTTTATACTAGATCTACCTTCGTTAATAGCTACATTAGCTAGTAAAATAGCACTGATAAAGACAGGAATAACTGTTAATAAGCCCCCGCCAATAATCATTTTGGTATTAATTTTCATCTTTAACACTCAATTATTGTTACCATTTAAATTACGGTTCATTAATGAGTGTAGAAAATAATGAATGAATATCTAGTAAACATGGTGTTTTTGAAAGCCTAATTTTTATAAATTAGTTCCTTTATTAGCTATCGCTATATACACACTATTTTTATATCTTTATGTGAATGCCATAAAGCGGAGGCAATATAATTAGGAACTATACTTAAGATAATATGAATTACACACTAATGAGTTGGTATGTTGAATAATCTGCTATTGCCGCAGGCAGTGAAATGGCTTTTTTGTTTGAGTATAATATTATTAATTTTTAATGTTCAATATGGATATTCCACGGCATTAAAATCCGTTGCTTTAAAGCATCGTGATGCACAAGACATTCATCAAGTTATTTTACCTTTACTCCCTGAGGGAACATCTGCCTCTATTGATAATAATGTGGTGATCATCAATGGGACACCAGCGGTGGTGAATAATATTGTCAGAGTGATTAAAGCTTTAGATAGACCTCAAGTACGACTTAAGGTCTCTGTATACAGGGGTAAGTATCCTGAGCAAAGCAGCGTAAAATCTTATACCACTAACGCTGGAATTAATCGTTCCCAAATTGTCTATACCGAAGAAGGACAAACAATTGTGGTTACTGAACAAAACCTTGTAAAAATTCCCATCGAGCATTCTTATTATCATAACAATGCTGGTGTAGCGGCTAATTCTAATGTTCCATTGGTTCCTAATAAAGGGTTACAAATAGTGACCAATGATGGTGTGCTGGAAGCACTGGATATCCCTGTAGTTGATGAGGATGAAGAAGGACTCAATGTTGCCACAATCAATTCAACTGATATATCAAAAGGAGAGTTGGCTAACACGCAAAAAAATCACTTGCAAACGGTTCAAACAGGGCTTTATTTACGGGTTACTTTGCAAGGTAAAAATCGTAATGGAGAACAGCAGGCTAGAGTAGGCATTAAGTCTGTTCACATTCCAGAGGCATTGCTTGCAGAAAAAACGAAGACCCATGATTTAGATGTTCAGAACTTTGCAGTATCCAGCTCTATCGAGGTGATATCTACGCTTATTGTCGGCCAATGGATGTTGCTTAGCGAGCAGAATACCCTTTCCCATCAATTACCACTAAACAATAAAAGCAAAGTATATTCGACTCAAACCTCAAGTGATTCCCAAGAAAGTTTATGGGTAAAGGTAGAGCTAGCCGATTAAGTCATCGTTAAACGATGCTTCTAGTTTATCTCCTACCCGAATATATTCACTTTCGCCAGAAGTTAAAATAGCATTCTCTCCAAATGCGGGAGCTTTCGAGTTTTCCGGCATCGAATTAATCTCTGCAATTAATGAAAAAGGCTGCTGTTGGGAGTGCCGTATCCCTGTTTCAATATTCACTGTTGGCATCACGCAGCGTTGGCAGGGGTAACAGTGCTTAAGTGAGTAAGTAGTATGCTCTAACGATTTTATTTTATGTTCTGCAAAAGCATTTAACCCCTCAATAACAATATTGGGGCGAAAGCGCTCGATGGATACGGCTTCCAATTTTGCTTGGCGTAATTGTTGGTTAACCGCTTGTAGGGATGTTTCGTTAGCTATCAGATAAGGCGCTGCATCGGCGAAAAAAGTATGTGTATCTGCACCTAATAGTTCGGGTTTGGATTGAGGTCGTTGATGGTTAGGTGCCATTCTAACAATACGTAATGGTGAGTTAGATCCCATGACGCGGGTGATCCATTGGCTGGCAATAGTTCCTTCATCAACGACTTTACAGGTGTCTTTCCAGATTGTTGCATTAAATGCGTCGCCAGCAGGGTTTTTATTAATAGGGATTTCCAAAGGAGCTATTGTTGGCTGGCTAGGTACAAATAATACTAATTTATTTACTTCTATACGGGTATGAATCAGTACCATATTAGAAAATTTACGTTGGCTAACAAAGGTATTTTTTTCATTAATGACCATCCATTGGCGGTCATACTCAAATCCATAAGGTGTTAGCTTGGCTGAGGGGATAGAAATGCCACGTAATGATTTAACAGGATAAACAAAAAGCTGAGTAATAGTCGGCATGATTCCCTCGGTAACTGTAGTGGTTTTAAGCTAACTCTCTTATTGGTTAATAAGAATTTATTGCTGTTGTCGTTGTTGCATCTTTTCTAACTGCTCTGGTGTGGCGGGACGTTGATGCTTTTCTTTCCATTCGTTATAAGGCATGCCGTAAACAATATGCCGAGCTTGATCATAATCCATATCAATACCTTGCTCTTCGGCTGCTGCCATATACCACTTGCTTAAACAGTTTCGGCAAAAACCAGCAAGGTTCATCAGTTCTATATTTTGTACATCTTTACGGTCATCTAGGTGTTTTAGTAGACGACGAAAAGCAGCAGCTTCTAATTCGATTTGTGACTTCATAATATGCTCTTTGATTTATAGTTAAAACAATTAAAGTAATTCAGAAAATGGAACAAACTCAACCTGGTCCCCCGTTTTAATCATTGTCTTTGGTGGGACAATCACTAAACCCTCCGCCCAAGAGGTCGATGATAATACGCCAGAGCTTTGGTTGGGGTATATATCAACTTTATCTGTGTCAATGATTCTACCTCGCAAGTATTCTTGCCGAATAGGGTTTTCTTTCCAAGAAAAATTAGCGATTACCGGTCGTGTTTGTAATGAGCGAAATCTTTGTTGTTGGCAAGCTAATAAAAATGGGCGTGCAAAAATCAAAAAGGTAATAAAAACGGAAGCTGGGTTTCCAGGTAAACCAATAAATGGAGTGGTTTTCTCTTCAGTATCAATTGTGCCAAATGCTAAAGGTTTCCCCGGCTTAATAGCTATACGCCAAAAATCTAAACGTCCCAGTTGTAAGACCGCTTTTTTTATATAATCTTCATCACCTACCGAAACTCCTCCGGTGGAAATAATACAGTCAGCCTGTTTAGCCGCGCGCTGTAGACCATCGGTTGTCGATTCTAAGGTATCAGCAATCACGCCAATATCAACGACTTCCATTCCTAACTGTTGTAAAAAACTATAGAGTAAATATCGGTTTGAATTATATATTTTTCCCGGTGTAAGGGGTTGGCCGGGTTCGATGAGCTCATCTCCCGTCGACAGTATTGCAACACGTAATTGTCGATACACGGTAACCTTGTTAATACCAATAGAAGCTAACAAACCGATGTCTTGTGGCTGTAGTTTTTTCCCTTCTTTTAGAATGCAATCACCCTTGATAATATCTTGGCCGCGTGCACGAATATTATTGTTTGGTGTAATATTTGATGGTATGTGAACAAGAGTATCTTCTACGGTGCACTTTTCCTGCATAACCACTGCATTGGCACCACTGGGGATTTCTGCTCCAGTAAAAATACGCGCAGCAGTTCCTTCTATTAATGGCGATGGAGCATGGCCTGCTGCCACCGTTTGGCTAATAGTCAATACAGAATGTTCTTGAGTTTTATCTAAATCATTAGTATCAACTGCGTATCCGTCCATTGCACTATTATCTGCAGGTGGCACGTCGATAGTAGATAAAATATCAGCTGCAATAACACGACCTAATGCCTGTTGCAGTGAGATAGTTTCTGTCTCTGTAATACCTTGAGCTTGATTGAGTAGCTGGGTGATAGCTTGGTCAATACTTAACATGGAAACAACCCATAAATGGTGGATAGTGATTTATGTAAACGAGGTAATCAAAATAGTGTAGTGTTTATTAATGAGGACCTTTTGTTAATAAACCGACAAAATTACAAGGTTTATGCGAGCTGTCTAATTGTTCTTTTAAAAGTCGGTTCCAACCAGTTGAGCAAGCGTTGTTTGAGCCAGGTAAACAAAATACTAGTGTATTGTTTGCTAAACCACCAATACAGCGCGATTGTATAGTTGAGCTACCTATTTCATCGTAGGAAATGGCTCTAAACAGTTCTCCGAAACCATCAATGGTTTTATCAAATAAAGGGCTTACCGCTTCGGGAGTACTGTCTCGTCCTGAAAAGCCGGTTCCACCAGTAATAATGATGGTTTGTATATCACTATTTGCAATCCATTGAGAAACAACCGCACGTATCTGATAAATATCATCTTTAACTAAGTTGCGCTCAACGACATTATGATTCGCATCTAGAGCAGACTGCACCAATAAGTCTCCCGATGTATCGTTTTGGGTAGTGCGTGTATCTGATACCGTTAATACGGCAATATTAAGTGCAACGTTCGACATAATTATGCTCTCTATTTTAAAAATCAGTCAATCTATCAATAAATTCAATGGGACTGATGGTAATTATTTACAGCAGGGATCAGTGTAAAAAACAGACTGATCCTGTAGCTGATAATTTCTAATAACCTGCTTACCTTTGTGGCTAGTTATCCATTGGGTAAATGCATTAATACTTTGCGCTTGCGCCATGTTTTTTCCTTTATCCATTGTATCAGTTTTTTGAGGGGCTCTTTGACTGATTAGCAAATGGTAGGGATTTTTAAGTATTTGTGCATCTTGCCAAATAATGGTGAGTGTTTGTTTGTTGTTAAAGTTTAGCCAAGTGCCATTGTCGACTAATATATAGGCTTGCCGTTGTGCTGCTACCGCTAGACTGGCTCCCATGCCTGTGCCGGTTTGTATCAGTTGGTGGTAGCCAATCTTATTAGTCGGGGTAGATTCTTGAATCACCTGTTGCCAGATTTTTTGCTCTGCACGATGTGTTCCACTATCGTCTGCTCGAGAAACGAATGGGGTATTTGTTCGCAAAATCTGTTGGAAAGCATCTAGTAATGAATGTTCACTATTAATATTTGCTGGGTTATTTTGTGGGCCGACTAACAAAAAATGATTATAAAATATGGGTGCCCTCGTTAAAATAATCCCTTCTTCTAATAATTGTTGTTCACCTTCAGGATCGTGAGTGATGGCAATGTTAATGTCGCCACGACGCATAGCGGTTAATAATTCTCCACTACCTACAGTAATCGGTTTAATACGAATATTCGTTTCTTTATAAAAAGCTGTCGCCACGTACTCTAAAAAACCAGAGTCTTCAAGGGTAGTCGTCGTTCCCAAAAATAGTGTGTTTTCCTTAGATGAGCATGCCGTTAATAAGCCGCATAATAGGACAGTTTTGGTTGCTGTTATCAGCCAACTTTTTATGTGGAAAATATTTTTTGCTATCTTCGTCATCGACCAAACTTTAAGCATATTGAATAAATGCCTGAATCTTTTCTAAGGTTCTTGGTGGGATCAGTGTTTTACCTTTGCTATGCGTGGGAGGATCAATAGAGGGGGAAAAGAATTGGGAGCTTGGCATATGTGTTACCAATTGCCCATGATCTAAAAAAACAATATCGTCAGCAATGCGTTTGGCTTGAGAGAGCTGATGAGAGCTCATAATAACCTTGCAGCCATTTTGGTTTAGCTGATAAATTAATTGCTCAACATGCTGTTGGCGCTCGGGATCTAAATTCGCACAAGGCTCATCCAAAAATAATATACGAGGAGCCAAGGCCCATGCTCGTGCTAATGCAACTAATTGTTGCTGTCCAGTTGATAGGGTTGTTGCTTGAGATAGGGCTAATGAGTTGATCTTGGCCCATTCTAGCGCCTCGGTAACACGTTGCTTAATATGGGGGTGTTTAGCTGCTCTTAGAGGTAAAGCGATATTTTCAAAAACGCTTCGATCCAATAATACGGGTGTTTGTGGTACCCATGTTGTGTGAATAAACGTTTTATCATTGCTTGTTAAGTGATTTTCAGTGGGTCTTTTTATGACTCCTAAACTGGGTTCAAGTAATCCAGCACATAGTTGGATTAATAAGGTCTTGCCCGAACCATTTGCGCCCACAATAACGCTAATCCCTGTATCGGGAACAGTTAATGTAATGTCCTGAAGACAAAAACGATTATCAAATGTAATACTCGCATTTTGTATATTAAGCATGATGCTGTTGATTTTTTCCCGGTGTGATTGCTTCACGAGGTGAAAGCCTTTGACCAAAAATATGTACCCCTGCATTAATGATCAATGCAATTAATATCAGTACTATGCCCAATGCTAAAGCCATGGATAGATTTCCCTGACGGGTTTCCATGGCTATAGCTGTAGTCATTACTCGAGTTTCGTTGGCAATATTACCTCCAACAATCATTACCGCACCAATTTCGGCGATGGCCCGCCCAAAAGCCGCTAGAATAACAGTGATTAGCCCAAATCGAGACTCGTGTAATAAGATGCGAAACAGCTGATAAGGTTTAATACCTAACATACTTAGTTGCTGACCCAGACGTTGCCAATGGTTACGAAATACCTGTAATGAGAGTGCAATAACAATCGGGGTGATAAGTAAGGTTTGCGCAATGATCATGGCGGTAGGTGTATAGAGTAACCCCCATACGCCTAAAGGCCCCATCTGTGAAATCAGTAAATAAACAATTAAACCGACCACAACAGGCGGTAGTGCCATTAATGTATCAATAATAACGTATAGAATGCGTTCACCAGCAAATCGGCGCATGGTTAATACTATGGCAAGAGGTAACCCTATACTAATAGCAAAAAACAATGCACTTAGGCTAACTTGTAGTGATAAAGCAATGACCTCCCACAACCCTGAATCTAATTGTGTTAGTAAACGAAGAGCATCAAAAAAAGCGTTAGAGAACGTATTCATAAAGCGCGGATTCAACTTGCTAGGCCAACATGGTCAATGTTGGCATTATAATACCCCAGTTATACGCTAATAGGTAAAAGGCGTTAGTGCCTACAATTACATTTTCTCCATGGTTTCTATACCAAGCAGGCTTAAACCCGTATGTAGAGTATTAGCCACGGCCAGTGATAGTTGTAAGCGGCTTTTTTGGGTATCGCTACTTACCCCTTCTTTTAATATTGGGCACTGCTCATAAAATCGCATAAATATCCCTGCTAAATCATATAGATATGTACACAACAGGTGTGGATAGGCTTCGCGGCTGGTTTGCTCAATCACTTCTGAAAATTGCAAAGTTTTAATGGCTAGCGCTAGTTCTGCAGTTTCTTGTAGTGAAATGGAAGAGCTTAATGTATGCACATCAATGGATGTTTGTTCAGCAGCTTTTCTAAAAATGCTTTTAATTCGAGTGTAAGCATATTGTAGATAAGGGGCTGTATTACCCTCAAAACTCAGCATAGTTTCCCAGTTAAACACGTAATCATTAGTTCGTGTTTTTGATAAATCGGCATATTTAACGGCACCAATACCGACTTTACGGGCAATTTCAGCACATTCACTTGGCGATAACTCTGGATTCTTATCGGCAACCAGTTTTTGTGCTCGTTCGGTAGCTTCTACGAGTAAGTCAGCTAATTTGACGGTGCCACCAGTGCGAGTTTTAAAAGGCTTGCCATCATTGCCCATCATGGTGCCAAATGCGTGGTGCTCTAAACTAACATTTTCCTTAACAAATTTTGCCTTACGGGCCACGGTAAACACTTGCTGCATATGCAGAGATTGGCGTGCATCAATAAAATATAAAATACGATCCGCGTTTAATGTATTGCTTCGGTAACGTAAAGAGGCAAGGTCGGTGGTGGCATATAAAAATCCACCTCCTTGCTTTTGTATAATCACTGGACTGGGATTACCGTCTTTATCGGCCATTTCCTCTAAGAAAACAACCTGAGCACCCTGATCTTCGGTGGCTAAACCTTGTTGCTTTAACTCTTCAACCAGAGGCGCAAGGTCTTGGTTATAGGCACTTTCACCATAGATATCGTTTGGTGTAAGCGTCACATTAAGGGCGTCATAAATTTCTTGGCTGTGGGTAAGAGAGACTTCTCTAAACTGCTGCCATAAGGCAAGGACTGATTCATCACCAGACTGTAGCTTAACGACGTAATCTCGAGCTTTGTCAGCAAAGGATTCTGACTCATCAAAGTGCTTTTTAGAACTTTGGTAAAAGCTTTCTAAGTCTTTAAGTGCTAGAGAAGCAGATTCGCCTTCTTGCAGTTGTTCTTCCAGTTCGGCAATTAACATCCCAAATTGGGTTCCCCAGTCGCCCACGTGATTTTGGCGAATAACTTGATGTCCTTGAAATTCCAAGGTCCTAACAATAGCATCGCCAATAATGGTTGAGCGCAAGTGACCCACATGCATCTCTTTGGCTAAGTTAGGGGATGAGTAGTCAACCACAATGGTTTCAGTGGTATCAGTGTGGATACCTAAGTTTGTATCTTGGTTAATAGCGCTTATTTCGTTGGATAACCATTCGGGCGCTAATGTGATATTAATAAATCCTGGTCCAGCGATGTCTATGTTGCTAACCATTTGATTAAAGTCATCATTACTACCTAATTGTTCTACGATTTGCTGTGCAATATCCCGAGGTTTTGCTTTCATGGCTTTAGCAGCACCCATCGCGCCATTAGCTTGGTAATCGCCGAAGCCTGCTTTTTTACTGGGGGCAATAATAGGAGGACACTCAGCAGGTATACCTGCCGCTTGCATTGCGTGACTAACGTATTGTGACAATAAGGTACGGATATTCATGAATAATCTATTTTCTTCTATGGGAATAACTCTTTGGGTACTACTCTTTGGGTACTAGCAAGTGGGGACGAAATAGTACCAGCAGTAAGGCGGCCATTTTATAGAGGCACGACTCATAAAGCTAGTCAGTCAGATTGTTCTGCTGGTGTTTATTACGTACCATACGCAGATGGAGTTTTTGATAGATAACCAATCCCTGCTTTTTTTATTTGTGATTGCCATTATTGCCAATGCCTTATCGGCCATGGCCGGTGGTGGGGCAGGTTTATTGCAACTGCCGATTTTACTTTTCTTAGGCCTGCCATTTGGTGTTGCATTAGCGACGCATAAGATAGCCACGGTTGCCCTCGGTATTGGTTCCAGCCTGCGCTATCGTCAGGAGAAACTTTTTGATTGGAAGTTTTCACTCATTATTCTTGCATTTGGTTTGCCAGGGGTAGTGCTGGGTGCCAATGTGATACTGCATATCAGTGAGTCATTGGCTACCGCTAGCCTAGGTATGCTGACATTGGGGTTAGGCATTTATTCCATGACTCATAAACAGTTAGGGCAGCAGTATCAGGCAAGAAATAGAGACCTATGGGGGCTTCTGGCAGGCGGTAGTGTTATTTTTGTGATCGGGTTTATCAATGGTTCCTTGACCTCTGGAACAGGATTGTTTGCCACATTGTGGTTTATTTATTGGTTTGGAATGGATTACAAACGTGCCGTGGCAATGACGATGGTCTTAGTGGGATGTTTTTGGAATGGTGCTGGGGCAATCACATTATCCATACTTGGTGAGGTGAAATGGAGCTGGTTGCTGCCTTTAGTATTGGGGTCGCTTGTTGGTGGTTATATTGGTGCTAATGTTGCAGTGACTAAGGGGAATCAGTGGATTAAACGATTATTTGAGCTGTTAACAATCGCAACAGGTGTGTCTTTAATGGCTAAGGCGATCGCTTAAGTGTTTAGTGAATAATAAAGTTGCGGACCTTCTCCTCTAGTTGAGACGACAGTTCCGTCAAGTGTTGGGTGATGTCAGATAATTGTTGTGATGCAGCTTTATTGCCATTAGCAACTTGCCCTATATCCCCAATATTCGTTTCTATATCAGCACTTTTTTGTGCTTGTTCTATCACTATATTTTCTAGTGTTTCAGCCATTTCTAAGGATGCACTAGCACTGTCGTTAAGGTGCTTTAGAGGTGGAGCTATTTTGAGAACCAGATCAATGCCTTTTTTTAACTCATCACGGCTTTGCATCATGATTTGAGACGACTTTTTAGATTCTGATTCCATCGCATCAATCACAGTATTAATCTCTTGGGTGGCTTCTCCTGTACGATTAGCTAAATTTCTCACTTCATCGGCAACAACAGCAAATCCTCGCCCCTGATCTCCAGCACGGGCTGCTTCTATCGCCGCATTAAGTGCTAACAAGTTGGTTTGCTCTGCAATATTATGCACTGTGCTAATGAGCTCGCGCACCGATTCAGCCCGTTTGTTGAGCTCCTCTACAGACGTTGCGGATCGTCCTGTACTCTCAGACATACGCTTGAGCTCATCCATTGCTTTATCTACTAACTGCTGGCCTTCGGATGCAGCATGGCTAGCGTCTTCGGCTCTAGCTCGGGTTTCATGGGCTGTGTCGAGTGCATTTTGGCTTTGCTCGGATAAATGAGTAGCTTGTTGCTGAATACGTTCGATAGGAATGTCCTGAGACGTTGATTCTGCGTGCAATAGTTGTACGGGTTGTGCAATAGCGTCTGCTTCTTCTTGTACTTGTTTGGCGGATGACTGTATGGCGCCAATAAGTGTACGTAAGTCTTGACGCATGGTATTCATCGCGTTTTCTAGATCGCCAATTTCATCCTTTCTTGTTGTTCCACTTTGTTCGGTTAGATCTCCGCTGGCAATGCTTTGTGCATGTGCTGTAGCAATTTTAATGGGTACTATGATGGTTCTGTGAGCCACATAGGCTAGTAGTATGCTTAGCAGCACTGCAGAAACAATAAGTACTTGCATGCGCTCTAAAGTGTGCTCACTTTGTGATTGTTGATTAGACATCTGTGCATTAATAGCTGCCTGCTGATTACTCGACAATGCATTTGCCTTTAGTAGCAAATGCTGTAGTGCTAGTTTTGTCTTTTGTGCATAGATTTCTAATGCGGTTTCCGGGTCAAATTCAACCATTTCTACCGTTTCTATCATAGCTTGGTGGTAATCCAATCTAGCCTGTTCTAATGCTTGTAAATCGGTACTTAATGCATTTGATTCATCAGTAAGCCGTGCTTTTATATTTTCTACTATCTTGTTTATATCGGCATTATATTGATCCATGCGTTTATATAACGGAATGCGTTGATCTCGATCTGTTGTGAGTAATATCTGCAGTAATTCTAAGGCCGCGGCTTCTGCTTTCTCGCTAATAGCATGAGTGAGTAATACATTAGGGATGTCTGTATTGGCTAAGCGAGTTTGGATGGATGATGAACGGTTAAATTGCTCTATAGCCATCAAAGAGATTAAAATCAGTAATGTGAGAATAATAACGAAGCTTGATGCTAGTCTGATCTTTAATGACAAACCAGTAAAACGACTTAACATGTAATTTCTCCTGTCACCATATCCTACATTTTTATATGCTTTTACACTTTAGTACTCTCCATGAAGTATAGGCATAAATCCTACAGGCTGTGGCCGTTCTGTTTCTTCTTTTTCGATTGTATTTTTATCAAATAAAACGCTTTGTTGCGTTATATCAGTAAATACTTAAAAGAGGAGGTAATGATGAATATTCGTCAACTAGTCGCTGCTGCTATATTTTATGTTTGTACTACGAGCTTTGCATTTGGCGCTATTTATATTGATAACTTATCTAATAGTATCAGTGAACAGCAACTTAAAGTTTTATTTTCTGAATATGGAAAAGTAATGAAAGTAAGCATTAATGAGAATGGACATTCTGCTTATATCCATATGGGGAATTTTTCGATGGAAGATGAAGCTATTGAAGCGCTTCACCATCAAAAAATTAATGGGCGAAAAGTCGTGGTGACAAAATCTTATTCACGATTGACTGAGCAAGGTGCGTTATTACCCTAATTTGCGTACAGATAAGTGAATTTTCGCTGGCGAGATTAGAATAAAATAGGGTTTATTGACGACTATTTGTCAGATGACCTATTCGAAATGGGGAAGCTGATAACAAATTCAGTAAAATGATTAACCTCGGAATTTAGGTGTATTTCCCCTCCCAACTTCTTAATGATATTGAAGGTAACAGAAAGCCCTAAGCCTGTTCCTTCTCCTACTTTTTTTGTTGTAAAAAATGGCTCGAATATATTACTGCGAACATCCTCAGGAATACCAGGGCCATTATCTTTGATACTAATAAAGATTAAATCTTCCTTTAAACTAGTATTGATGATAATAGTTGGTTTTTTTGTTTCTGCTTCTGTAAGAGCTTGTGCAGCATTTTTCACTAAGTTAGTGATTACTTGTTGCATCAATCCATTATGAGCCATAAATTCAGGGAGCTGGCTCAGCTCTTTGTTTATTTTAATACTTTCATCAATATCGTACTTAAGTATTTTTAGTGTTTCTTCAATCACTTGTTCAATGTGGCACTCTTCTAAATCGGTAGATTGACTATAAGTGAATGATTTTAAATCACTAATAATGTTTTTAACTCTTGTTAAACCACTATGTGAATCTGATACCACTGCACGAATATCTTCTAATACAAATGAAATATCTTGATCTTCGTGAAAGTCATGAATACTTTGCTTTAATGCATGGACATGATGGTCCTGTTTTAGATCTATAGAATTTAAAAACTCTGCTTGTAAATCTTGTAATTGCATGATGCTATTAAGGTAACGGTCCATAGAAGAAAAGTTACTAATGACATAAGATAAAGGGTTATTGATTTCGTGTGCAATGCCTGCTGCCATTTGGCCAATGCTCGCCATTTTTTCTTGATTTTTTAGCTCTTCTTTTGTTCCTTTTAATTCAATTAATGTATTCTTAAGGCGTTGATATTGTTTTTTTAAACTGGTCTCAGCTTGTCTTCTTTCAAGTAGCATAGTGAGTTGTTCACACGCTTTATTAATAACGTTAATTTGCTTCATTGATACCTTATCCATATCGGTATCGGGGATAAAATACAGTAATAAGTACAAAACCTTGTTGTAAGAAGAGATAGGGAATGTTAAATAACTGCCTATAGTAAATCCTAATTCTTCTTCTATGGGTTTAAGATTAATGTTTTCGGGTAATAAATTGATTTGAGGTTTTTTTTCATCCAATGCAGAGCATAAATAGTTGGGTAACTTCGGCAAATTTAACGCTTGATTATAGCGAGTCAGTAATTCATTGTTGTTAGGTAAATGATAGGTGATATTTCCTGTTGTATTGTCTTCTACTTTAATATGTAGGCAGCATCGCGCATAACAAAGAGATGAAAGTGTACTAGAAAAGTTTTGCAGCAAGATATTAACAGGTTCATTGTCTTTGGAGAATTGAGTGATGCACATTAGCATATCGGTTTCGGCATCATGCAGGATGCGATTGTTTTCGATATGCAAAAAAGTATCTATTTCACGATTTAATATGCTTAAGTTAATCGTTTGATTTTTTTCGTTATTGAGCAGGCAGCCATTAACTTGAAACTTTTCCATCCACAAAACTTCGTCGATAACAAACTCTGGATTGCGCATAATAACAATTCGCGTATCCATGTTTGATAAACCTATTCTTACAAATTCTGTCACCTTTTGACATAAGTCTTCATCGTCTTTGCTGTTGATGCATATAACAATGAGTGATGGTTTTTGTCGGCTAAATTGCTTTTTGATACTACGAAAGCTTTTATGATGTTCACATGGGTGCCACTTTTCAAAGAGCGTTAGGAATTGTTCCGAACGATCAACAATAATGACTGATGGAGTGCATATTTTTGATGTCATTTGGCTACCATATACTCAAATTCTGCTATTCTAAGAAGCATAGAATTAGTTTGTTTTTTGATCAAGTTGAGAGATGTTATTGCTTATAAGTTTTTGTGTTAAGCATTGCGAAAAATACGAGGAACACGTCTATGAAAATTATTAGATTACTGTATTACAGCCATGCGACAAGAGAAATGTCGCTAGCAGATTTAAAAGACATTTTAGAGACGGCAAGGTCGAATAATAACAGCATAGAGGTTTGCGGTATGTTGTGTTATGAGCAACAGTATTTTTTGCAAGCTCTAGAAGGGGAACGTGAAACGGTTAATGAATTGTATCTTGATATCGCCGATGATCCGCGCCACGATGAAGTTGTGATTATCTCTTATGAGGAAATTGCTAAGCCTACTTTTACGCAATGGAAGATGGGATACGCAGGCAGTTCTGCACAGTTTACTGAACTTTTAAAAGAATTAGGACAGTCAACCTTTTCTCCGGCTGATATGTCTGTGGATCAAGCGTCTATTTTTTTGCAAAAGATGTCAGCATTTCAGACAGACGTTTAATGTTGACTTGATATTCCATTAGTAAGTAATACACGACCTCATGGTTTTATCGATATCTTGATGGTAGTATTGGGGCAACTCACTTGAAAAAGGACTTACTATGTTGCCTAAAATTATTATTCCAATCCTCTGTTTGTTGCTTTCTGCTTGTATAAGCACTCCCACCCATAACATTTCGATTGTGAATGACCAAACTTTACAGTTTTCCGGTAAGGGAGCGGGTATGGGGATGATGTTAAGCTCTTCTTTGGGGCCTGCGGGTATTGCAGTAGGTATTGCGATTGATGTAGGTATTGCAAAAGAAATTGCGCAAACAGCTGACTCAAATCATATAGCTATCGAAGATATACTCACGCAGGCAATTAAGAAACACACAGCAGGGGTAGAATTCTCCAGTACGGTAGTGACAATAGAGCGTTTTGGTTTTATCAGTTGGCCCGGAAAAGGTGACTTATTGGCTCCTCAGCTACATGTCTCCATAAATAGGGTGGATGGAGAGAATAAATCTATTCGCTTTCCAGAAGATTTTCGTGAAGTATCTGCGGATAAAATCATGACAGCCCCTTTAGATGAAGTAAAAGCTAATGCAGCGACGATTAATGACTTATTTCACTCTGCTGCTGAAACCGTTGCAAACCAGTTATAGTTATGGCTTTATATTGAGGTCTGATCACCTGAAGGTTTTACATTTTCTGTGAAGATAGTAACGATTACAAATATACTGATTGTTTTGTGTGTTGCGATATTTTTCGCTGAAGCTACCCTTTTCACGAATATCTTAGTCTTTGCCTTGTATTACTGGGAGTCCCCTTTATTTACACCTATTCAGCTGTTTAGCCACTTATTTCTCCATGGTGGTTTGGCCCATTTAGGGTTGAATATGCTAGGTTTATGGCTTTTTGGTAATGCTGTTGAACGCGTTTGGGGATGGGGCAAGTTTCTATGTTTTTACATGGTATGTGGCTTAGGTGCCGCGGTGATTTATCAAACGGTTAATTATTACCAATTTCAACAGGCTATAGAACCACTTTTGGCCGCTGGCTTAAGCCTCGATACGGTCGCGGAGGCTTTTTCGAACTCACAATATTTTCCGAGTTTACCCACTTCTGCCGATGCATTTGTTATATTTAGTTCTCCGGTAGTAGGTGCATCAGGGGCGTTATATGGCATTCTAGTTGCTTATGCCTGTTTGTTCCCTAATCAGAAAATGATACTGATTTTCTTGCCGTTTCCTATCGCTGCCAAATTTTTTATGCCACTATTGTTAGTTATTGAGTTGTTATCAGGCATTACGGGTTTCTCTTTGTTTGGCCAAAATATTGCCCATGCCGCTCATATAGGTGGTGCCATAACAGCCCTAATTATTTTGTGTCCCTTGTTAATGAAGCGAAGCCGCCGAAGTCAGCTCCCTTAACATGTATTTACGAGCAGTTCTACGTACATTTTATCCATCGCTTAGGGTAATATGCCTCACTTATTTAAAAATAACCCTATTAATAGTCGAGAAATAAAAATAGTTTCTTATGTGGTTCACAAATAGTCGAATTTACCGTTTTACACAACCGTTTACTACCGATGCTGAATCTCTTAGTCATGCACTGTCAGAGAGTGTATTTGTGCCCTGTGGTAGTCAGGATATGAATCGTTATGGGTGGGTTTCGCCTATCTACCATCAAACAGATGGAGATGAGCCGCTAGTACATAGCTGCCAAGGGAATTTGCTTCTCTGCGCTAAAAAGCAGGAAAAAGTATTGCCTGCAGCGGTGATTAAAGAGGCTGTAGAGGAGAAAATCGCTGTGATTACCGAATCTGAGGGGCGCCCTGTGAGCCGTAAAGAGCGTCAATCTCTAAAGGATGATGTGCTTATGGAGCTACTACCCAAAGCATTCACTCGCTCAAATGTGCAATACGCATATATTGCGCCAGATAAAGGGTATATTGTGATTAATGCTGCATCGGCTTCTAAAGCAGAAGAGCTGCTCTCTGCGTTGCGCGATGCTGTTGGTAGTTTACCCGTGGTGCCTCTGGTTAGTAAGCAATTACCTTATCAGGTAATGACTCGTTGGTTGAATGAGGGTGATATTCCCGCTACGTTTAGCATAGGTGATGAATGTGAGTTATCTGATCCTAAAGCCTCGGGCAGTGTTATTCGATGCAAGCATCAAGATTTGTCTTCTGATGAGATTAAGAGTTTATTGGAAGCAGGAATGATTGTGACAAAGCTAGGCGTTACTTGGAAACAGGGCGTCGATTTTATTCTTGATGACCAATTAGTGATTAAGCGCTTACGCTTTGAGGACAATATTCACGAAAGAGTCGATGCCCTTGAACCTCAAGATAAGGCTGAGCAGTTTGATGCAACGTTTTCTGTGATGGCGATTGAATTGTCTGCCTTGATCGAAGACTTAATGAGTGCCTTTGGCGGCATCAATACACAAGATGTATCGGTCGATGAAATTGTAGCTGCAGCTACTCAGGATGATCAGTACTTAGACGTCGATGAAGTGGCATTTACATAGGTTGGTCTTATGGGGGATGTGATTGCGTTTAAAAAGAAAAGCCTTTGGGAAAAGCATAAAGGGCGATCGTTATGTCGAGATGGCTTTCATAAGTGGAAAATTGTTACCAAGCAACAGTTTGATGTTAAGCAAGGTAAGTTAGTCACCAAATCCAAGTGTGTTCGTTGTGGAAAAGAGAAGACGGAGTTGATTTGAGGTGGGTGCGATTTAAGCCGTTTATTATTTGTAGTCAATAGTTAAAGATAAGCATTTTTTGATACAATAAACTCGATAAATTTTTTCGTAATACCATCTTTAGGTGTGTTAGCTGGCCAAACAGCATATGCACTAATTGGAGGTAACTGCCACCGACTAAGTAATATCGCTATTTCATCATTGGTATTTTCATTGTCGACTAAAAATTTAGGTAGTACGCTAATGCCATTACTATTTTTAACTAATTCTATAGTGGCATAAAGATTGTTGACTGCGATACTTGAATGTGGATTGATCGTTACTTTTTCTCCGTTTTTGTTCTCAAAATCATAGCGTAGCCCTACAGCAGAAAACTCTATCCATTGCTCCTTTTCTAAATTCTTAGGTGATTTTGTTGTCGTAATCTGATCAGCTAATTGTACGGATGCTGCTACACATCTTTTCATCTCAAACAACTTACGAGCTTTGAGAGTGCTGTCATGAAGTTTTCCCATTCGTATTGCTAGGTCAATTCCATCTTCTATTATTTTTCGTTGGTTATCTGAAAAATCTATTTTAATACTAATATTGGGATTGAGTTTTATAAAGTCTCCAATCAGCTTAACTAATTCTGACTTTGCCATAAACGCGGGTAGGGTAATATTTAAATGACCGATTAATTCTGAATTATTGCCAACGGCTAGATTGATAAACTCTTCTGCCGAGCCTGTCATTTTCTGTGCGGATTTTAGCAGCTTTTCTCCATCCGACGTGAGTGATAACTTACGTGTAGAGCGATAAATGAGGGCGACACCTAATTGTTTTTCTAGTTGAGCAATATGGTGACTGACCACGGAGGGAGATAATTGCAACACCGAGGCCGCCTTAACAAAAGAACCGCATTCTACGGTTTTAGCAAAAATAGCAATTTGTCGTAATTTATCTAACATTGTTCGATTAAATAGAATTTAGAATGTTATTTATCCTATATTATCATATAAGTATCAGTTGATTACTATATTCCTCTTCCTATGCTTCAGAAATAAGCATTATGACTATTTTTAATGATGAGGAGATTAACAGTGAAGACCCTATCTACTATTGTTCTTTGTATTGCCGCAGTACTTTCTTTCACCGTATCTGCAAAAGCGACCCAGTCAGATATTCAACCCTTTTATGATTTTTTAAGTAACCCTTCTTCGCAAAGTCATGCAGATGCACTGACAAGTTCCCTTGCTGCTAGCTGGAAAAGTATTGGTGACTACTCCGGCCATAGTAAAAGTGCCGATAAGTTTGTTAAACAGGTTAAAGGCTTTGGCAAGCTTATTCCGGATCTCAATTGGGCTATCGAAGAGGTGGTTATACAGGGCAATAAAGTGGTTGTTCGTAGTCGAGCAACCGGTACTCCCAAGGGGTCATTATTCGGGGTAGATGGTCAAGGTAAATCCTTCGATATTTTAACTATCGACATTCATACTGTTGAGAATGGAGCAATCACCGAGACGTATCATGTTGAAGATTGGGCTGGAGCACTTCGACAGTTAAAAGCAAAATAATTGTAAGAGATTAATTAGGAGATAATCATGATCAATAAAATAAGAATACTAGCAATACTAACGTGCTCTTTTATGTTGATAAGTAGTACTATTTCTGTAGCGGACGGACATAAACATGGCAAGCAAGAAGCACAAACACTAGCTGTTGCTCAATCCTTTATGCAAGCAGCTGGTTCAGGAGATGGAGAAAAATTAAACGCATTAATGGCGGATGATTTTTTTTGGTACAACGAAGGTGATTCAGCTATTCCATGGATTGGTAAGTGGGAAGGCAAAGATGCAGTGTTTAATCAATTTATGCCAGCCTTTGGTGCCGGTTTAAAAGTGACGAGCTGGAAAACTGATCATAGTTTTGTTAATGGTAATCAAGCAGTATTTATGGGGACAATGAGTGCTATTGCCAATAAGACTGGAATTGATACGGGCAAATTTACGTGGATTGTTCGTGTTCATGTTGAAGATGGAAAAGTAAAAAGCTGGAATTGGTTCGAGGATAGTTACGCAGTATCAAAAGCGTTTCACGGGGACAAATAAATCAAACCCTATAGTGTATTTTCTATTATAGAAAATACACTATGACCATAATTTTCGATGCTACCGGCTAATATCGCCTGTTTGATTGTGTATATGCTACCGTATATTTTTTAGATATTTGCTGCCCTTCTTGCTTAACAATTCTTATTCCTAACTCGCTTTATCTTCTACTAGTCAGTACAATGCGCCTGTTTTTATTACTCGTGTTATCTGGAAGTAAAGTACCTTATGAATACCCCTCAAATTGGTCAACGATGGATGGTGGATACAGATTCATCCCTTGGTCTTGGCATCGTGACTGAATGTGACGCCCGCAGCTTAACGATTGATTTCCCTGCTATTGACGAAGATCGTCGTTATTCTCGCGATAATGCACCGCTTACGCGAGTGGTATTTGCAGTGGGGGACATCATAGAAACAATCACCGGTGAGCGCCATACGGTTGCTAAAATAGAACAAGTTAATGGATTGGTGATTTACCTGAGTGTGGATGACGAGCTGATTCCCGAAACTCAATTAGCATCAACGGTTGAGTTTAATCACCCTGTCAAACGTTTATTAGCTGGACAATTAGATAAGCCTAAATGGTTTGATTTACGTGCTGAGCTCGCCCGAAATTATCATCAATGGTTACGATCTGGTGTTGTTGGTTTACAAGGTGCGCGTATTACACTGACTCCTCATCAACTATATGTGGCTGATATTGCCACTGAATTATCAGCTACGCGGGTTTTACTGGCTGACGAAGTTGGTTTGGGCAAAACCATAGAAGCGGGGTTGATCTTACAGCGCCTATTGTTACAAGAGCAGGCCCAACGGGTTTTGATTTTAGTTCCGGATGCTTTGCGTGTTCAGTGGTTTGTGGAGTTGGTACGTTGCTTTAATATTCATGCAGTCATGTGGGGTGATGAGGTTGATTTAACGGATGCCCGTGTATTTATTGCTGCTCATACAACTTTGGATGACGATACATTAGTTAGTGACCGTTTATCAGATTCTCCTTGGGATGTTGTTATTGTCGATGAGACCCATCATTTTGATTTGTTAGATGACTCCCCAGCAAGTCTTGTTCTTAAAAATATTGGTACGCAATCTCGACATTTACTTTTATTGTCAGCTACACCAGAACGGATGGGTTTGGAACAACATTTTTCTCGTTTACAACTTTTAGATTCAGCTCGTTTTCATGATTTTACGGCTTTTGAACAGCAGTATGATCAATACGAATCTCTGGCCGATGATATTGCTGAACTAGTAGATAGTGAATCACAAGGTCAAATGGTTTCTCCCGAGCTGCAACAGAAACTACGACATTTATTCCCGCATCTATCTGAAGAATACTTTTCACAGTATGTGAATGATACTGAAGAGTTGATTAGCTTATTGCTTGATTGTCATGGGACAGGGCGAGTCGTGTTTCGTAATACTCGTAGTGCTATTCAAGGATTCCCTGAAAGACAGTTAATGTTGCACCGTTTAATAGCTGATCAAGAGGTACAAGATTCTAACTTGCAATGGTTGGCCCAGTTTATTAAACAACATAGTCAGGAAAAAATTCTCTTTATTACCCATAGTAAAGACGATGTATTGGATATCCGTGAATGGTTATACAAAAAAACAGGTATTGATTGCCCTGTTTTTCACGAGGGGATGTCATTAGTCGAACGGGATCGTGCTGCGGCTTATTTTGCTGATGAGGATGATGGAGCGCCAATGCTGCTATGTTCTGAAATCGGGAGTGAAGGGCGTAATTTCCAATTTTGTAACCATCTGATTTGTTGGGACTTACCTAATCACCCTGATATTTTAGAGCAGCGTATAGGTCGCCTAGATAGAATTGGCCAGCAGAAGACTATTAATATCCATCTATGTGTTGTTAATCAAGAAGATGAAATGCGTGTTGATTGGTTTCATAATATTTTGGATTGTATTGAAAAAACAAATCCAGCGGCGGGTGTCATGCATGATCAATGGTATGAGCAGTATTGCAATGCTCCTCAAGCTATTGGGCCAAAGGTTAAAATAGAAGCTCAAGAGTTATTGAAGAGGTTGCAAAATGGTCGTGACCGTTTATTAGAGATTAATAGTTGTCGTCAGCCTCATGCAACACAGCTAGTGGAGAAAGTGCTGGAATTTGAGAGTAATGCTAACCCAAAAGATTTGCTAACATCGGCAACAGATTTGTTAAATATTCATATGGAGTCTCTGGATGAGTCGCGTTATAGCTTAATACCATCAGACCAGATGTTAGTGCCACTGGTGCCAGGAGTACCTAGCGAGGGTTGTGAGATTACTTTTGATCGAGCAACGGCCACTGCTCGAGAAGATGTACAGTTTATTACATGGGATCACCCCTTGATGCAAGGGCTGACAGAGTTAATTACGACTTCGGAATTGGGTGCTTCTACAGTGGCTCTTTTACCCAACAAATCCTTAAAGCCAGGAACTTTATTTTTTGAAGCAATCTTTGCGTTAACCATAAAAAATGCACAAGCCAGTGTAGCAAATGCATTTTTAACGGAATCTTTACTGCGAGTGGTTGTGACTAAAAATAATCCAAAGAATTTAGATGAAGTATTGCCGCAGCCTGCTCTAGCTAAGGTGATTGAAAACGCAGCTAAAAATATTCGTAAAGCGGTTGTAAAAGATTATCAAAAAGATATCTATGAATTATCTGAATACGCTCAGAATTTGGCATATCAGGAATTGGCAGTCATTATAGAAGAGTCTCTAAAAGATGTTACTAATCATCGAAATTTTGAGCAGGCAAGACTGCAGCAATTACAGCAGCGTAACCCACTCATAGGCAAGGAAGAAATAACGACTCTATCGCAGCGCTTTAATGCCATAGCAGATGCTATATCTCAATGTAAAGTTGAAATGAGCGCTGTAAGACTATTGGTGACTTATCAGCCGGGAAAAGTATAGAATATATTTTAAAGGCTATGTCGAGAAAAAGATTTACATAATGGTTCGACATAGCCTTTAGTTAACTTTTAACGGAATGTTCCTTGTGGCCAAATAATATCCCAATTTTTATCTTGATTTTTTTCATTAAGTAAATCGATTAATACTTGTTTATCTTTATAATGGCGGAAATAGATATCGTTCATCCACGATTGAAATCCACCTCCAGTGGCGGTTTCTTCTTTAACAAAAAGCACGTAGGGCAACACGGTTACTTTTCCGGCTTTGACTTCAAAGTAAGCGCTTCCTTGAACTTCGTAGAGCGTGCTATTACTGATTCTGACAACAATTTTACTGTCGTGCTCACTGACGGGTCTGTATCCTAGAATGAGGTATTGCCCTGGGGTTAAACCTGTTAAGAAATGATACTGAGACCCATGGAGCCTTTTAAGGCGTACAGCTTTTGTTTTTCCTTGGGGATCTCGTATTTGTAACTCTGTAGCAATGCCACCTAGGCGCGGGCCTTTAGTTTCGCTTTCGAGCCCTTTAGGTATAGCTAATATACCTGTATCGAGGTTAGCGTCACTTAGTTTAGGTAGATTTGATCCGCAGGCAGTTAGTAATAAAAGTAAGAGAGATGCGGGAAGTAGTTTAGAAAGGCTTTTCATTTT
The DNA here is from genome assembly GCA_020628895.1 of Candidatus Endobugula sp. Lineage (GTDB taxonomy): Bacteria > Pseudomonadota > Gammaproteobacteria > Pseudomonadales > Cellvibrionaceae > Endobugula. Next base: position 55,995 of record JAHDEM010000005.1, on the reverse strand, counting down.
CTGTCCTTAGATTAGTTGCAAAGCGCCTATTATGGCCTAATTTTATCGTTATGCAAGTGTTTGTTATTTAGTTGATGGGTAGCAACGGGCCATAGGATATTTTATCCTTGCCCTTTATTGATTTGACTGAGTATAAACCAATAAGCTTATTTTTGTGCAGGCTGACTTGATTTTGTCGTGGTTTTATGTTTTTTTCACCCATTCTAAGATAATTGTCTTATAGTTATACTTATGAAAGAAACAAAAGATGTTCATCAATCTGATCAATATATTGTTAAACCGATAGGCTTTATTAAAACTTGCTTCCCTGAAAAGTTTGGTATTCCTCGGCAGCCTCTGTTAGCTCCTGCTGCTAAAGGTATTATAGAACTCGTCCCTCCTTTTAATGATCCCGATAGTGTCGTTGGTTTAGAAAATTGTAGTCATCTATGGTTAACATTTATTTTTCATAAACACTATCAAAAAGCGTGGAAAGCAAAAGTTAGGCCGCCTCGTTTAGGGGGTAATCAAAAAACAGGTGTGTTTGCCACTCGCTCATCATTCCGTCCTAATAACTTAGGATTATCTGTTGTTAAATTAGATAGTGTATTTATAGAGGGCTCTAAGGTAAGTTTGTTCGTTTCAGGTGTTGATATTTTGGATGATACGCCTATTGTAGATATTAAACCTTATGTGCCTTATGCCGATTGTGTTAATAGTGCAAGTAATAATCTTGCGATTCGTGAACCTGATTTAGTAGAAGTTGTTTTATCTCAGTCAGTGAAACAATTTTGTAGCGTGTATTACAAACAAAAATCTATAGATATTAGTTTGTTGATTATTCAAATTTTACAGCAGGACCCCAGACCTGCTTACCATCAAAAAACGATCGCTGAACATCAGTATGGAATGGCGCTACTTGATTGTAATGTTGTCTGGCACTGGAAGATGAATGAAGAAAATGTAGAAACTATTTTTGTAACTAACATTGATTATATTAAGTCTGCATAAGAATATATTAACGATTTTCTGTTTAGTAGACACTTTTCTTCAAATCAAAGTGATCAAGTGTTTGCAAGTATTAAAAGTATTTAAGTTGAGGCCAAATAATTTCCCAGTTTTTAGCCTCTTTTTTTTGGATGATTAAATCAGTCAGTATTTGTTTATCTTTATATCGTTTAAAAAATATATCTCTTAATAAAACTCTATCTGTACCACTATTTGAATATTCCAGTTGTGTAAAAAATACATAGGGCAGAATAGTAATTTTTCCCGTTTCAATATGGAAGTATGGATTTCCTTGAACGCTATCAAAACTACCATCGTTATAGTATTCTTTTCTTTTGTAGTTATAAAATACTCTTCTAAAACCTGCCACTGAGTATTTTCCGGGTTCTAGTTTATATAAAAAATAATGGTTGCCTGGTTTTGTTTGAATCAATAAAGGTGTCTGATTGTTTTGGCTATCTTGTATTTTAACCTCTGTAAAATTATCCATTGATGTTGAAGAAACCATTATGTCTCTTTCAAGAACCAATGGAATAGCGAGTATACCCATATCAAGACTAGCTTGAGCCGTTATCTCAGCACTGGTATCACCTATCTTAATTGTATTCGAACCACAAGCTGTCAGTAATAAAATAAATTAAAGGCAAGAGTTATTCTGAAGATAATATGCATAGTCTGTCCTTAGCTTGTGTTGAGTCGGTGTAAATTATATATCTGATATAAAGGTTTTACTTTTTGTAGAGAAATTGACGTTTAATTGATCAGTTGCGCATCCAAAGGCCTTACGGCATGGACGATATTATTACTTAATGTAGATATTATACAAGTGTTCGATATGATTGTTTGTTAAGCAAAGGTTTATTGTTGTCATTGAATGAATCTATCATTGGTATGGACAATAAAAAAGGCCTCATATTGAGGCCTTTTTTTGGTTTGGGTATGGTTATTTTTTGAGAAGCAATGAGTCCACAGATAAAACACCGCCACCATTGCGCATTAAGTATAATAAAATAAGTGCCCAATAAGCATGTACACTCCACCATGCATCAGGGTATACAAAGAATTGTATGGTCATCGTCATCACCATTAACCCTACAGCCGCAAAACGAGTAAAGAAGCCAAACAAAATCATTAATGCTAAGAAAAATTCCCCGAATGTACCTAAATAGGCTGCTAGTTCGCTAGGGATTAAAGGAATACCGTATTCAAAGTCAAATAACAAGAAGGTGCTGTCAGTGACATTCCAAAAAGCAAAATGTTGACCTGCTATGGTAAGTCCAGTAATTTTGGTTTGTACGGCAGACCAAAAAACTTTAAATATCACTAATCGCATAGCAATATTAACGAACCATTCAGGTATTAAGGATAATAAACTATCAATAGGCGATAGTAATTTGCAAAGGAATGACTTCATAAGATGCTCCGTCTTTTAATATAGTAATTGTTGTATTGGCGTCATTCGCCTGGTGTTTGAACTTGATAGATCAGTTCTTCGTTTAATAAGAAGTGGATGATTTGACTAATATCAGCTTCATCAACTTCTAATTCACTATGTGCTGTACCTATATAATTAATGGCTTCTTGCAGTGTATTTCCTTTGAGCAAATGGTCCACGAAGTGGTAAGTGCTTAAATTAATTTTATAAGTGTATACATCATAATACGGTCTGACTATTAAAACCTGCTGTGGTTCATTCAATTGTATGTTTTTTTCACTATTGTTGCCATCCTGATTACTTTGCCAAATGTCAAAAATTGGCTGATTTGAGGTGATTAATTGTAGCGAAGGATGGAGTAGAAAGCGTGATTCTGCCAGTGCTTCAGGTTGAATTTGCCCAATATAATCACTATTTATCGGTTTACAATCCTGTGCATGGTAGGCCTGATGACGTGCCAGTTCTAGCCGAGCGACTGGTGCTAAGTAGGTAAGCGTTTGTGTATGTTCAAATGTTTCCAGAAAGTCGGGAAAATCTTGAGCAAAATGTACCATAGCTGCCTGTTGTGGTGGATGTTGCCGCAAATAAAATGCCGCTGTTCCATTAAAAAAATCATCACCCACCAACTTTTTAATAACAGGATATAAATCGCCTAAAGCATTAGTTAGTGAATGAAATACATTGTTTTTATAAATAGCGAAACGCTGATTGCTGGCAATGTCAGATGCTGTTTTAAAACTCGTTTTGAGTTCATCGCTTAGATCATTGAAAAGTGAAGAGGTAAACTGCTCTTGCCATTGTTCTAGGTTTGTATTCGTCGTCATTGCGTTGTCTCTTTGCAATGTTTGTTAGATATCTCTCGTGCCTTATTGGCTTCTGTTAACAAGATGTCGAAGTCTGGAACGTTGGTATCCCATTCAATTAATAGTGGGACATCGTGACCAAGTTTGTCTAGTGTGATATCAAGCAAATTCCATACATCATCAATAACGGGTGAACCGTGATCGTCGATCAGTACAACTTCGTTATCAATTGTCTCTTGTGCATGCCCCGCCAAATGGATTTCTCTTACTGCTTCTAAAGGGTATTGCTCAATGTAATAGTCGCTCGAAAAAAACTGGTTTTTAGATGAAACGTAAACATTATTAACATCAAGTAATAATTGACAACCTGTTTGTTTCACTAATTCCTGTAGAAATTGTGTCTCACTCATATCGCTATGAGAGAACCCTAAATAAGCAGAGGGGTTTTCGATGAGGATGGTTCGCTGTAATGTTTCTTGTACTTTCTGAGTGTTACTGATAACAGTGTTTAATGTTTCTTTATTGTAGGGAAGGGGTAGCAAGTCGTTAAGATAAGTGTGTTTCCAGTGGCTCCATGACAAATGTTCGGATACTTGTGCTGGTTGATAACGGTCAACGACTTTTTTTAGCGCGGATAAGTGTTCGTCACTAACACCATCAGCACTACCTAATGATAAACCGACGCCATGCATAGAAAGTGGGTAGTGCTGCGTAATGTCCGTCAAATATTTATGTGGTAAGCCCCCAGCCCCCATATAGTTTTCTGGATGAACCTCAAACCAATCGATGTTGGGTTTATTTGTTAGGATGTGTTCATAGTGTTGTGGTTTTAATCCTACCCCCACACCGGTTAATTTTGTTGCCATTTATTTCTCTGCGTTTATTTTTTAAAGCTAGGTTTTTAATGGTTATAAAAAAGGCCAGTATACACTGGCCTTTATGGTCAAACACGTATGGTGTTATGAACCAAATGTTTAGCTTGGTAAATTTGCATCAGTTGGTTCTAGTGAACCACCAACTAATCTTTCACAGCTACCTTTAGGTACGAACATCCACGCGTTGCCTTGAGCATCTACTGTAGATGTGCCTGCGCAGCTTGTGCCTGGGCCAGCAGCACAATCATTTTTACCTGCTTTTGAAACACCATAACACTTCTCTGCTTTAAATTTAGGGCCTGCAACTGCATCGTTAGCGGTTGCCATAAAAAGACCTGCAGCAATAGCGCTAGTAATAGCAAGTGATGTTTTTGCTTTATTCATTGTGGTTTTTCTCCAGTAGTTAAAATAATAAAAAATTATAGTCAATAGATGTTATAAAATATAATCATTTATCGCACATTTTTTGAGACTCCAGTTATTTTTGAAAGTTCATTGTAAAATTAAATTATAGTAGAATTTCTGAATTATGTTACTTGTAGCGCCATGTATTGCCGTATTGCCATGAGACAACTTATTTGCATTAATATTCTATTTGTTATTACCTTTTTTAGCGCCAATAGCTATTCTTGGGGTGGCTTGGGGCATCGCATTGTTTGCGATATCGCGTGGCGTGATTCATCGTCAGAAGTCAAAAAAATATTATCGCAAACAGCAAAGCGTATGGGTTATAAAACATTTGCTGATAGCTGTGTATGGGCTGATCGTATTCGAAAAAACGCCAGTTATGATTTCCTCAAGCCTTTGCACTATATTAATGTTCCTGTCTCTTCGTCTTCGGTAAAGTCATCACAATGTCTTGTTGGCCGAAAAATTAGTCAAAAACCGCGATGTGTTATTACAGCAGTCGACTATTATGCCACTCGTATTCGTCTTCCTTCTTTATCTCAACGCCAGCGTGATGAAGCCTTGTTATTAATGAGTCACTTTATTGGTGATTTACATCAGCCCCTGCACGTGTCTTATGCTTATGACCGAGGAGGCACAGCTAAAAAAGTGATCTTTGAGGGTAAGCTTTTGTCACTGCATGGGCTTTGGGATAGTACACTTCTGTATTGTCAGCCTTTTAGTGCAGATTTGCCGCGTTCATCATCATGGAAAACGATTGGCCGATACCTTTGGAATGGCGGTAAAAAGCCAGATATTTCTGTCATTTCTACTTACTCGATAATTTCATGGGCTGATGAATCTCTGGCAATGACAAAAAGCTTATATCGTGATACTGATAGCCAGAGACTCCCCAATGATTATTGTCGTCAATATCACCCCCTTGCTGTTGAGCGTTTACGGCTTGCTGGCTTTCGCTTGGCGCGTAAACTCGAAGAGACTCTGGCACCTTGAGCTGAGTATAGGGTACAATTCCCGCCCAATTTAAAGCGCCAAATAATGTGGTAAATACTAAGAAAACGATATTTATGGAAATTAATCCCTTTCTCACTACCCTAAAGTCCTTACAAGAGCGTACAGATGTGCTCAGGGGGTATCTTTGACTATGATGCTAAACAAGAGCAGTTGGCTGAAGTTGAGCTAGAACTGGCTGAACCCGAAGTTTGGAATGACCCCAATCGAGCTCAAGCATTGGGGAAAGAGCGCTCATCATTAGAGGCCATTGTTAATACCATACAAACCCTTGATACGGGCGTTGTTGATGCGCGTGATCTATTAGATATGGCTGTAGAAGATGGTGACGAAGCCATGTTAGCCGATGTGCAATCCGAAATAGATCTATTGAGTGAGCAGTTAGAAAAGCTAGAGTTTCGCCGAATGTTCTCCGGTGAAACCGATGCGAATAATGCTTATTTGGATATTCAATCCGGCTCGGGAGGCACAGAAGCACAAGATTGGGCAGAAATGGTATTGCGTATGTACTTGCGCTGGGGAGATGCTAGAGGGTTTAAAACAACCCTTGAAGAAGCATCTGCTGGAGACGTTGCGGGCATTAAAAGTGCCACTATTCGTTTTGAAGGTGAATACGCATTTGGTTGGCTTCGTACGGAAACTGGCGTGCACCGATTAGTGCGTAAATCACCTTTTGATTCGAGCAGTCGACGCCACACATCATTTTGTTCGGTATTTGTATCGCCTGAGATTGATGATAACTTCGAAGTAGATGTTGATAAATCCCAAGTGCGTGAAGATACTTATCGGGCATCAGGTGCGGGTGGTCAGCATGTGAACAAAACCGATTCTGCTGTACGTTTAACCCATGAACCCAGTGGTATTGTTGTTCAATGCCAGAGTCAGCGTTCTCAGCACCAAAACCGTGATACCGCGTGGAAGATGCTGCGTGCTAAATTGTACGAGCAAGAGTTACAACGGCGTAATGCAGATAAACAAGCGCTAGAAGATAATAAGTCCGATATTGGCTGGGGCAGTCAAATTCGCTCTTACGTGTTAGATGATCAACGCATTAAAGATTTACGCACCAATGTACAAACGAGTAACTGTCAGGCAGTGTTAGATGGCAGTTTAGATCAGTTTATTGAGGCAAGTCTAAAAGCCGGTTTGTAATACTGTTAGCTACAAGCTACAAGCTACAAGCTACAAGCTACAAGCTACAAGCATAGAATTTTATTTTTAAATACATAGAAAAGATTATTATGAATAACGAATCAAAAGACGAAAATAAATTAATTGCAGAACGTCGTGAGAAATTAGGTGCTATTCGTGAGCAGGGTATTGCTTTCCCGAATGCCGTCACCCGCGAACATAAAGCAGCAGATTTGCAGAATCAATTTGGCGACAAAAGCAAAGAAGAGTTAGAAGCTTTAGATCACAAAGTGTCTGTGGCTGGTCGTATTATGGCCAAGCGGGGTCCGTTCTTGGTATTGCAGGATGTCTCAGGTCAAATACAGCTTTATGCCAGTAAAGATGCACAAAAGATACTGAAAGAAACCAGCGGGTTATGGGACATTGGCGATATTGTGAATGTTACCGGTGCTTTGCACAAGTCTGGTAAAGGTGACTTGTATGTTAATTTAGAAGAGTTTCAATTACTCACCAAAGCACTGCGTCCACTACCGGATAAATATCACGGTCTTGCCGATCAAGAAATTCGCTATCGCCAGCGTTATGTCGATCTTATTGTGAATCCACAGGTGCGTGATACCTTTACAGTACGCTCTCAGATTATTAGCTTTATTCGAAACTATCTAAACAGTAAAAGTTTCTTAGAAGTCGAAACGCCAATGTTGCAATCTATCCCTGGTGGGGCAACGGCTCGCCCATTTGTGACTCACCATAATGCCTTAGATATGGATATGTTCTTACGTATTGCGCCAGAACTGTATTTAAAGCGCTTAGTCGTCGGTGGTTTTGAGCGTGTATATGAGATCAACCGTAATTTTCGTAACGAAGGGTTATCTACTCGTCATAATCCAGAATTTACGATGTTGGAATTCTATCAAGCGTATGCAGATTATAATGATCTAATGGATCTAACCGAAGACATGTTGCGTCAAATTGCTGAAAATGTGCTAGGTACTACTGACGTAAAAAACACGGTTAAGAACGCTGATGGTGAAGTGGTAGAAGAGGTGATTTATGATTTCGCTAAGCCATTTACTCGATTAAGTGTTTTTGACTCTATTTTGCAGTTTAACGATGATATTTCTGCCGATGCTCTATCAGATGAACCGCAGGCGCGCCAGATAGCGACTAATTTAGGTATCCCACTAAAAGATTCTTGGGGCCTAGGTAAAGTACAAATTGAAATCTTCGAAAAGACGGTTGAGCATCGTTTAGATCATCCAACGTTTATTACTGAATATCCAACCGAAGTATCACCATTAGCGCGCCGTAACGACAACAACCCTTTTGTGACAGATCGTTTTGAATTTTTTGTTGGCGGCCGCGAAATTGCTAATGGTTTCTCAGAGCTTAATGATGCTGAAGATCAGGCTGCGCGTTTCCAAGAGCAGGTTGCAGAAAAAGATTCTGGGGACGATGAAGCCATGCATTACGATGGCGATTATATTCGTGCTTTAGAGTATGGCTTGCCGCCCACTGCAGGGGAAGGTATTGGTATCGATCGCTTAGTTATGCTACTTACCGATTCTCCTTCAATACGTGACGTATTGCTGTTTCCTCATATGCGTCCGGAGTGATAAGTAAGCGCCTATCTTCTTACATACAAGCCACCGCACACTTCATAGCAGTGGCTTGTTGTTAGTCTGTGTGATTTTGTTCTAGAGGGGTGATTGTTAAGAAAACGCAACCGCGCCTTTAGCTATCCCTTCGTATGCTCTCACAATAAATTTGCTTGATGGATATTGTTGTTTTAACGTGTTGGCAATATGTTGCGCAATTAACTCAACAGTAGAGTCGGTGTTAATTAAGTGACAGTCCTCTTTGGGGATGATGAGTTCAAAATGCCCTTGGTCTGAGTCATATTCAAAATGATGGTATAGATCTTGGTTGTCACTGGCCTTAACGACTAAGTCTTCCTGTGTGCCTACATAAATATCTCGCCATTGCTGACACCATGTTTCTTCTAAGAAATGATCACGTACCCCATCTTTTTGTATTTCAATGGTAGAGCGGTGTCCGTGGGCGATCCGCTGACAATTGCCGGCATGTTTTTTTAAACCGTGGCTATAGTGATAATAGTGGTGGGCGATAGGTTCTGGTACAAACGTGAGAGTTATTCGATCAATAGTGCCTGGTAGAAGGCTACGAAGTTGTTCTATGCACCAAGCAGATACGCTCTG
>JAHDEM010000005.1:42291-47026 GCA_020628895.1 Candidatus Endobugula sp. | reverse complement strand
ATGTTTAAACGGCGCTTATCATATATGAGTTAATCACCTTAAGGTAGCTACTATACCACGGTGTATAAAATCTTGGCGCAAAACGCCGCATTAAGGCAGGAATTTTCCTGTGACTTAGTCTATATATAGTTTTGAGCGTGTGTTTTCTTGTTTTTAGAACATTACATAAAAGTGTGACTTTAATCACCTTTTAGTGGTATAAATGCGTTGGTTTATATTTTGTATCCGCTACTATAAATACCAACTATCGTTATCCAATAATAACTAATTTGATAGGTGTGTCTGTATGAATCGTCAACTTTGGGATAGTTTTATTCAGCAAATCGATGCTCAGGTAGAGGGAGATTTTATTGCTTTAGCCGCTGAGTTTGAGTCAGTGATGGGTTATCCTTTTAAGGTGGATGATAACCCGCAAGTTTTATTTTCCATGCTAGATCAAGCAATGATGACGCAGGATGCCCAATTGTTACGCTCTACCGTGGCATTTATTGCGAAATTATCGCCGAGCCTGCAGGACGATTTTCGCGCTTTTGAGCTTAATCGTACACGATCTTCAGAAAGCCATTTAAGAGCATCAGCTCATTATTAGTGATATCCGGCTGTCTAAATATCGGTGAGAACAGGCCCTAGTAAAAAGCACTTAAGTGTTTTTATTACGATATTTTCTGTAATGGTGTAAGACTTTCTTTACATAGCGCTGTGTTTCTTTGTACGGGGGGATCTGGTTGTTGTATTTTTTTACGGCATTTTCCCCAGCATTGTAGGCAGCTAAAGCCAGCGATAAATCATTTTCGAATAGATTAAGTAAGTGCTTAAGGTACTCGGTGCCTGCGGCAATATTTTCTGTAGGGTTGTAAGGATCACTTACACCAAAGCGCCGAGCGGTAGCGGGCATAAGTTGCATAAGACCCTGAGCGCCTGCCTTGGATTTGGCTTGCGGATTATAAGCTGATTCTACCATGATGACTGCATGAACCAGATCGCTAGGTAAATTGTGTCGATTAGCCATACGTTCAATGGTGGGCGATAATTGTCGCTGATTTTGCTTCCATGAGTACTGCTTTGGTCTTACGGTCCATCCTTTATGTGTTTTTATAAGCTCAATATACCCTTCATGTTTTGGCTTATCTGTGAATATCAATCGCCCGTTGGGGTCAATATAACGATAAATAGCCCCCTCAGCCGTCACGCTAATTAAAGCTAGGACACTGAATAGACAAATAATGGGTTTGTTAAGGCGTCGTGGTTGTTTAAGGCAGGGTCGTTTAAGGATAGTTGCCCAAGTCAATTGGGGGGTAATTCTCATAAATGCAAACTTCAATATCTGTTTTAATCATGGGGCGAAGCTGTTATTCGCTGACTGAATCAATAACAGCGCTTACGTTATTAAAATTATAGTTAAAGTGTGTGTATTTGTATAATCTTGCTGGAGGTGGGCGAGGATTTTTGCCTCAAATGTGATTTGGCTCTTGAAACTTAAGAGGAAACTCTCCATAATCGCGGCCCTCTTGATACGTTGGAAAGTGAGTTTTTCAAAACTTTCAAGATATTATGGAGGACTTAGTTGGTCCCTTCGCAATAACTATCTGTAAACCCCGCCAGGCCCGGAAGGGAGCAACGGTAGCAGTGCTGTTATGTGCCGGAGTGCGGCTGGCTAAGGACTCCACCCAAACTACTCTGTTGCCTGCGCATGAGGATATCTTTCTCGGCGTGCTAAATCGGTCTTGTACGCATAGCCGTTCAACGACACTTCCGTTATAATCCGCTTTTCCTGCATACCAACAAAAAGATCAAAATAATGAGCTATCAAGTCCTTGCTCGTAAGTGGCGTCCGCATACTTTCCGCGAAATGGTTGGCCAAGAACATGTGCTCCAAGCGCTAATTAATGCGCTAGATCACGATCGTCTGCACCATGCGTATTTATTTACCGGAACTCGTGGGGTAGGTAAAACAACGATTGCTCGTATCCTGGCCAAATGCCTGAATTGTGAAGTGGGTGTAAGCTCTGTGCCTTGCAATGAATGCAGCGCCTGTACGGAGATTAACGAAGGGCGTTTTGTTGACCTGATCGAGGTAGATGCTGCCTCGCGAACAAAAGTCGAAGATACTCGCGAACTGCTTGAAAATGTACAATATGCTCCCACTCGTGGTCGTTACAAAGTGTACCTGATTGATGAGGTGCATATGTTATCTAATAGTAGTTTTAATGCTTTGCTGAAGACATTAGAAGAGCCACCACCTCACGTTAAATTTTTGCTGGCGACCACTGATCCGCAAAAGCTGCCAGTCACGATATTGTCTCGTTGTTTGCAATTTAACTTAAAAAATATGACACCAGAACGTATCGTTTCTCATTTGCAGTTTGTATTAGAGAAAGAGATGGTACCGTTTGAAGACGCAGGTCTATGGCAGTTAGCTCGTTCTGCTGATGGTAGTATGCGTGATGCATTGAGTCTAACGGATCAGTCTATTGCTTTTGGTGATGGGAAGATAACGGATGTTGATGTACGCACCATGTTGGGTACGATTGATCAATCTCTAGTTTATGATGTATTGCAGGCGCTAATCAACGAAGATGTGTCGCAATTATTAAAGGCTGTTAGCCATTTATCTGAGCATTCTCCAGACTACGGCGCAGCCTTAGCAGAGCTGATTACCACGTTACATCGGGTCGCTATTGCTCAAGCATTGCCTGAAGCCGTGGATAATAGCCAAGGTGATCGGCAGAAGATCTATGATTTCGCGCAAAACATGAGCGCTGAAGATGTACAACTATATTATCAAACAGCGCTTCTGGGGCGGAGAGACCTTCCTTTAGTACCGGACCCTCGTAACGGTTTTGAGATGGTATTGCTACGTATGCTGGCTTTTAAACCGCAGGGGGTAGCTCAGTTGCCGACGAAGCCATTAGCGGCGAAACCGAATCCGAATAGCGATATAGCCAATGATGTTTCTAGCGATTCCGCGCAGGCGAAGCCAGAGTCTGCAGGTAATATCAATTCCACAGCGGGTTCTGCTGAGAGTACTATGCCTGTCGATGAACAAGCTAATTACTCTGAAGACCCTATAGATGAAACTTCGCAAAATGATATTTTATCGCCATCAGTAGTAGAGCAACCGGAGGAAGCTAGCGACGCTCATATGACTCACACCCAAAACGGAGGAAGTGAGACTGTAAAAAAGCCTGATGCTGCCAGTATACTGGCAGGCACCTTTGATGAAGAGATAACACCTCATCAAACAGGAGGTCAAAAAGATGGGAGTGCTTCTCCTGTTGTTGATGCGCAGGCCTTGGGTGAAAAGGCTTCTTCTGTAGTAGCGTCCTCTGAGGTAGATAGTCACGATATAGCCGACGCCGTTTTAGAGCCTCAAAAGCATGAAACAACCGTTCCTACCGATGAGCCTCATATCCCTTTGCATGATTTAGCTCCAGATAAGTGGTTTTCAGTCTATAGCGGTATTAAAACTGGCGGCTTATTACAAAGTACCGTAGCGAATTGCCAATTGATTGGTCGAGAGGGGAATCATTTAACTTTTTTGTTGGATGAACAACAAAGTACGCTATATGATAGTAACCATCAGGAGCGCTTAGCGGATTTGTTGACAAACTACTTCGGTCAAACTATCACTGTCGATATTTCTTTAGGGCCGGTGAGTGGAGATACTCCTGCGCTTATCACAATACGTCGACAGCAAGAACGATTACAGCAAGCAAAAATATCTATCGAGTCAGATCCTGTAGTGCAACAATTGCAGGAGATATTTGATGCCACAGTAGTGGAAGAATCTATTACACCAATCAATTAATCATATGAGAGGTTATTATGAAGGGTCTTGGTGACATGATGAAGCAGGCGCAAGCCATGCAAGAAAACATGAGAAAAATGCAAGAAGATTTGGCGAATAGAGAAATGTGTGGCGAATCTGGTGCTGGTATGGTTAAGGTCGTTATGAATGGACGGCATGATGTAAAGAATGTTGAGATAGCTGATGAGCTGATGTCCGAAGAGAAAAGTATTCTAGAAGATTTATTAGCAGCAGCTGTGAATGATGCCGTTCGTAAAGTAGAACAAGCCAATCAAGAGATGGTTGGTGATTTAACCGGAGGTTTTCAGATGCCCCCTGGTTTTAAAATGCCGTTTTAATCTATATATGATTAGCACTCACCCTAGATAAGTTATTAAAAGGTCACTTTTTTGTTCAGTCCCCTTATTGATGAATTGATTCATTCCTTGTGCTGTTTGCCTGGTGTTGGTCGCAAAAGTGCTCAACGTATGGCCCTGCATTTACTTGAAAGAGACCCCGAAGGCGCTCAGCGTTTAGTGAGCAGTTTAGGCAATGCAATTGAAGGTGTGGGGCGTTGCCAGCAATGCCGTATTCTTACCGAGCAAGATATCTGTTTTATCTGTAGTAACCCCAAGCGTAATAATCAAATGCTCTGTGTTGTAGAGACACCGGCGGACGTTGTTGCCATAGAACAGTCGGGAACTTATCAGGGGAAATATTTTGTTCTTAATGGGAGGCTGTCTCCGATTGATGGTATTGGCCCGATGGAACTAGGGTTGCCTGATTTATTCCAGCGCCTACAAAGCTCTGGTGATGGCTCTGATGATGACTCTTGTAATGGCTCTAGTGATGACAGTGTGACCGAATTAATTTTGGCGACTAACCCGACCGTAGAAGGCGAAGCAACGGCTCATTATATTGCTGATCAAGCAAAGCAACTGGGTGTTG
>JAHDEM010000005.1:25042-42191 GCA_020628895.1 Candidatus Endobugula sp. | reverse complement strand
GTTGTTCACTCTTGTTCTGAGGATCTAGAGACTTTCTTACATGCCTATGGCGTCTTGCCAGTATCCTTATTTGATACTCAAATTGCTGCAGGTTTTGCAGGCTATGGTATGTCTATTGGTTATGCGAATTTGCTCAAAGAATTGAAAAATATCACTATTCCTAAACAGGAGACACGCTCCAACTGGTTACAACGTCCTCTGAGTGATGCGCAATTGCGTTATGCGGCGTTAGATGTGGTTTATTTATTGGATATTTATCATATATTGGTGGCACAGTTACAAAAAGATAACCGTTTATTTTGGGTTGAGTCGGACTGTGATGCTATTGTTGATAAATTGCGTAATACTGATAACGAAGCACATTATTACTTACGCATTAAGTCGGCATGGAAATTACGTCCAGACCAATTGGCTGTTTTAAAAACAGTGTCTGCTTGGAGAGAACAGCAAGCTCGTGAAAATGATGTGCCCCGTGGTCGTATTATCAAAGATCCTGTACTGTTTGATTTGGCGACAAAACTGCCTAGTGATATGCAACAACTAAAACGAGTAGAAAACATCTCCTATCGTTTTATTGATGAATATGGCAAATCCATCCTTTGTTTGGTGAATCAAACCTTGGATAATGAAGTTGATTATCCTGAACAGCTTGAACAGCCGTTAACTAAAGAGCAAACACGAGTGCTTAAGTTACTCAAGCAACGTGTTGCTAATATTGCGGATAAGTTAGCTATCCCACAGTCATTATTAGTGCGTAAAAAGGACTATGATACGCTTATCCGTTCGTATTGCGATACTGGCCGTTGTCAGTTACCTCCTTCATTATTAGGTTGGCGACAGTCTGTAGTGGGTGATGATTTACAAACTTATGCCGGTCATCTTTTGTCAGGAAAGTCTTTATGAAACGTATTTGCTCGATATACCGTTGTTCTAAAAAGGAAGGCATGTATTTGTATCTAGATAAAACGGATACCGTAGAATCCATACCTAAGCCATTATTAAAGCAAATAGGGCGTACAGAATTGGCAATGACCTTGTTAATTTCAGAGGAAAAAAAGCTCGCCAGAGCCAATGCCAAAGAGGTATTAGCCAGCATTAGTGACAAAGGCTTTTATCTGCAGATGCCACCTGGTGAAATAGATACACAAATGCGTGAAGTTCGCGACCAAAACAGCAAATTATAAAATGTTATTACTCGTGTTTTACCGATGAATAACAGGTAAAAGTGACAAGATAAATGAACGATCATTTTAATAATAAAGAACCAGATGATGTGATTGCTGATAGGTTTTGGGAAACAAAAACATTTTCTCAAATGACATCGCGTGAATGGGAATCATTATGTGATGGCTGTGCAAAGTGTTGTCTCCACAAGCTAGAAGACGAAGATACCGGTGAGGTGTATTATACCGATATCGCTTGTCGATATTTGGATGAAAATACTTGTCGTTGCCAAAATTACGCCCAACGTCAACAATTGGTCGAAGGGTGTATTAAATTACGTCCCGAGGATGTGGCGCAATTTGACTGGTTGCCGTCTACTTGTACTTATCGTCTATTGGCACAGGGTGAAGATTTGCCTGCATGGCATCCTCTCTTAACGGGAAATTCAATATTAATTCACCAGTTAGGCTTTTCGGTGAAGGGCAAAGTGGTTTCGGAGAATGATATCCCCGAAGAGGATTATGAAGATCGAGTGATACACTGGATAGAATAGGTTTTTTTATGATTCAATTTCAAGAATATACGATTGGTTGGTTAGCTTATATTTTATCGGTAATGGGTTTGTTGATTGTTACGTGGCGGTTATTTCGTGGCGTTCGCTGGTCTTATTTACGCGGTCTTATACAAGTGAGTGTCTTAGTATTCTTAGCGACTCCAGCGATTGGTGATGCGCAGTATTGGGCGCCTGCTTGGATTATTGCGGCTTTGGAATTGCTATTCGGCGGTATTGAAGGTGCTATGCCATCTATTTTGATTATTGGCAAGGTGTTGGGGGTGGCTGTGTTAGCTTATACCGTTATTAGCCTGATTGGCTTGTTGTTTCGGCGCCCAAATGTATCTAATTCCACATCTACCTCACATCCCTCTAAACAAGCTTCAAAGCGCATTCCTCCTAGAGTTTTATAGCTTGTTGATTATGGCGTCTAATCGTCGTTACTCCCCTTAATTGGCCTGCCAATTTATTGCTAAATAGCCGAATACTGCTATACCTAAAACAGATAAACAGCATTTTAATGTCTTTAGGTTTGCAGGATTGCGGCAACATGAATCGTTATACAAATCATAGCAACAGTAGCGTCGATAACTCTATGGTTAGCCATTGTCAGAGCTACTCTATCTATTCTTGTTTCCACCCTATACATCTATTCATGGCGATTATTTTTTGTAGCTTGATGAGTATAAGCTCCCTTGGGCTCACGCAAGCGCTAGAATCACCGAAGCCTTCTGATGTCCGCATGGTGATCGACATCTCCGGAAGTATGAAAAAAAACGATCCTAAAAACCTACGTAGACCTGCACTAGATATGTTGGTTAAATTACTACCGCAGGGAAGTAAAGCCGGCGTATGGAGTTTTGGGCAATACGTCAATATGTTGGTGCCGCATCAAATGGTTGATGATGAGTGGGCAAACAAAGCTAGCCAAGCTTCATCAAAAATCAATTCTATTGCACAGTACACCAATATTGGCGAAGCGCTAGAAAAAGCGGCTTATGACTTTCAACAGTCTGATGATACGTATCAAAAACACATTATTTTACTGACCGATGGCATGGTCGATATTAATCGAGATTCAAGTTTTAACGAACAAGAACGCTTACGTATTATTAATAGTGTTTTACCTATTTACGAAAATGCTAACTTTACCCTACATACCATTGCTTTATCGGATAATGCAGACCAGCAATTGCTAACCAAATTGGCATTAGCAACCGATGGTAAAGCGGCTGTTGCGAAGACAGCAGAAGAATTGATGAATGTTTTCTTACAAGTGTTTGATCAAGCCGTTCCAGCCGAAGAGGTCCCGTTTGATGGCGACAGTTTTGTCGTGGACTCCAGTATCGAAGAGTTTACCGCACTTATTTTTAGAAAGCCGAATGCAAAAGATACGGTGATTACCTCTCCCGACGGGAATACTTTTACCAAAGGCGTCAGTGACCAATATGTGAGTTGGTTTCATACTGATAAATATGATCTGATCACTATCAAGCAACCATTAGAAGGTGAGTGGAAAGTTTCTGCCGATCTTGAACCTCAAAGTCGTATCACGGTGGTCAGTGATTTAAGTCTGGTAGTGAATAATTTGCCCACTAATATTTCGGTTAATGAGGTGGTTCCTACCTCATTGGCTTTGCGTGAAGATAATCAAAATGTGATTCGTGTTGAATTTTTGGGGCTACTGGATATTGATGTAGAGGTGACATCATCTAATGGTCATTCATGGAAACATCGATTATCGGATGATTTGGTACCGCGTGACGGCGTGTATATGCTCGATATCGATCAGTTTCAGGAAGAAGGTTCGTATACTATTAATTTTATGGTGGACGGAAAAAGTTTTACACGGCAATTTTCTCATGCCCTTTCTGTACGCAAGCCTTTCTTAGTCGATGTTAAACAAACCGATAAACAAGGAGCCAAAGAATTTACTGTCAATGTCATTCCTCAGTCAAAAACGATTGATATATCTAGAACGACAGTGGTTGGTGATGTTCAGAAGCCCTCTGGAAGAAGTCAGTTCTTACCCTTTATTCCGACAGATGATGGTAATTGGCAACTACAATTTACTCCAGAGGAAGCGGGTGATTATTTGTTATCGGTTAATGTCAAAATAACAGATAACAATAATGAAACATCGGAAACATCATTAAAGACGATCCGCTTATCGCAAAGCAGTACAGAGGCATCGGTTGAAGAGATTGAACCTGAACCGATTAAAAAACCTGAAGCTATTAATGAGCCTGTTGTTGCAGAAGAACCGAAAGTTGAAGAAGTGCCTGTTAGCGAGGAAGAACCCCAAACGGATATGATGCAATGGGTGCTTTATGGGGTTATCGCTATTGTTAATATATTGATCGTCGTTGTTATCTATATTATTTATCGCAAGTTTCTTAAGAAAAAACCTGAAGTTGAAGAAGGTGCTAGTGATGAAAGTCTCTCCGAAGAGGATGATTTAACCGAGCCGCCTATGGATGAAATGGCAGTTGAGGATCTAGAAGAACACGAATCTGAAGGCGCAGCTGAAGAAAAAGAGCAGCAAGAACCACAGGACTCTGAGGGCGACAAGTCAGAACAAGCAGATCCAGAGGACATGCTAGAAAGCGATCCAGTGGCGCCTGAGGCTCTGGATGAGGAGCTGGGTAACCTCCCATCAGACGGTGACTCGGAACCTGAAGATATGGATATCACGAATTTGGATGATGAGGCCGATCAGGAACCGGAACAAGCGGATGACGATAATGATGCCGAGCAAATCAGTGGTATAGACTTAGATGATGAAGCCGAAGGCGATAATGTGCCAGAATTTTCTCTTGACGACTTTTCCCCAGAAAGTATTGATGATGAAGAGTTGGAAGATGATGAAACTAAAAAATAACACCTGTTTTAACTCTTTATAGAAATGCTAGCTGTTCAGTGTAAACTCCTTTGCTAAATATTAAAAAAATACTGATGAAGTATGGTATTGGTCGTCTGACGACTTTATTGCTTTCAACACGTCATTAACCTCTAAGGGTATGGTAGACTAAAGCATTATCCACTCTTTGCTTTTTCAGTGTTTATGTTTACGTTTTTTGAGCGATTAATTAATCCTTTCCCTCCAGAACCTCCAACACAACCCCCTAAAGGTTTGTTTCGTTTTTGTTGGCATTATACTAAAGATGTTTCTGTTTACCTGATAGCTATGGCGGTGTTAACGGGTATTTTGGCAATCATCGAAGTATCTCTATTTGGTTTCTTAGGCAATTTAGTCGATTGGTTATCAACAAAAGATCCTTCCCAATTTTTAGAAGAAGAGGCCAGTACGTTGTGGGTAATGGGGGCTCTAGTACTTATCGGCTTACCTGTTACTGTCTTACTGCATTCGTTATTAATGCATCAAACTTTATTAGGTAATTATCCAATGATCATGCGTTGGCAAGCGCATAGATATCTATTGTCACAAAGTGTCTCTTTTTATCAAAATGAATTTGCCGGTCGCCTTGCCACCAAGGTATTGCAAACATCACTGGCGGTACGTGAGTCCGTTATGAAAGTACTCGATGTGCTGCTGTTTGTTAGTGTGTATTTTATCGGTATGTTATTTCTGATCTCAGACTCGGATGCTCGTTTAACAGCCCCTTTATTTGTTTGGCTCGTGGCTTATGTATTAACACTGTTTTATTTTATTCCCAAATTGAGAGAGATCTCTCAGATTCAGGCAGATGCACGTTCCACAATGACAGGGCGTATCGTCGACAGCTACACGAACATCAGCACCGTCAAACTCTTTGCTCACGATAAGAAAGAACTTGAATACGCTAAAGAGAGTATGGAACTGTTTTTGGATAGTGTGCATCCGCAAATGCGACTTGTGACACAGTTACAGGTAACGGTTTGGGGTTTAAATGCCTTGCTGTTTTTTAGTGTGGCAGCATTGGCTATTTATCTATGGATACATCAGGCAGCAACAGTAGGGGCTATTACCATTGCGATTAGTTTAATTTTAAGGCTTAACGGTATGTCCCAATGGATTATGTGGGAGGTTGCCAGCCTGTTTGAAAATATCGGTACTGTACAGGATGGTATTAATACTTTATCCGTGTCTCCTCGAGTACAAGATAACGACAGTGCACCTAAGCTAAAAGTGAATCATGGAAAAATTGAGTTTAAACAGGTTGAGTTTCACTATCAAAAAACCAGTAGTGTGATTGATGATCTTTCTTTGTCGATTCAACCGGGAGAGAAAATTGGTCTAGTGGGGCGCTCAGGTGCAGGTAAGTCCACATTAATTAATTTATTATTGAGATTTCACGATGTTGAGAATGGCGAAATTCTCATTGATGGCCAGAATGTTAATCAAGTACAACAAACCAGCCTAAGAGCGTCCGTGGGGGTGGTGACACAAGATACATCGTTATTACACCGTTCCATTAGAGATAATATTTTATACGGCAAATCCGATGCTACCGAAGAGGAATTGATTCGTGCTGCAACACGAGCACAAGCCCACGAATTTATTTCAGGCTTAGTCGATCACCATAATGCCACAGGTTACGATGCCCAAGTGGGAGAGCGTGGTGTAAAATTATCCGGTGGTCAACGGCAGCGTATCGCTATTGCTCGAGTATTATTAAAAGATGCGCCTATTTTGGTGTTAGATGAGGCGACTTCGGCGTTAGATTCAGAAGTAGAAATAGCCATCCAGCAAAGTTTGTACGAGCTGATGGAAGGTAAAACGGTTATTGCAATAGCGCACCGGCTATCGACGATTGCAGCTATGGACCGATTGATTGTAATGGATCGAGGTCGTATCGTAGAGCAGGGAAGTCATCAGGAACTCATCGCTCAAAAAGGCACTTATGCTCAGCTATGGGCCCATCAGTCGGGTGGCTTTTTGGGGGAGTAATTTTTTAGGGCCTGTTTATTAAGTCAAATGTTATGGGGGGAACGTTATGATTACATTAATCTTTAGGGCTTTCGTCGTCATTTTGTGCAGCCTGTGCACTTTTACTTATGCAGGCGAGGCTGATGTTGTCGATGTATCTATTCAGCCCTTGGGTGATAACCGTTACCAGATTTCGGTGACTCTATCCCATGCAGATACGGGTTGGGAACATTATGCGAATGCTTGGGAAGTGTTAGATGAGGAGGGTCAGCTTATTGGAGAGCGTATCCTCTACCACCCACATGTGAATGAACAACCCTTTACACGTAGTTTGACGGTTACTATTGCTCCTGAAATCAAGAAAATTTCTCTTCGAGGAAAAGACAATGTGCATGGTTATGGTGGTAAAATAATACAGGTGCCAGTGCCAATTCCTTAGCGGCTCTCTTAATGGCTATGGTTTTGTATTATTTTTGTTAATTATTATTTCGGTTTTATTTCTTGTCTGCTACCTCCGTAACATCCGCCATCAATCATTATGAGTCGTTATTAGAAGAAATATCTTCTAAAGATCGCTTTCGCTTATCAAAGCAATTTCGACAATTTAAAAAGCAGTTTGTAAAAACCTCATCTCCTGCAGAATTAATAGAGCATCAAGAGTGGGGTCGTTTGACCGCTAATATTGAAGCTTCTCATTTACGAGTACTGCAACGGAAAGATCGTATACCGCAAATCCACTTTCCCGAAGAACTGCCTATTAGTGAAAAACAGGCATTAATTGCCGAGACCATTGCTAATAACCAAGTGGTTGTACTCGCTGGTGAAACTGGCTCAGGAAAAACGACCCAGCTACCCAAAATTTGTCTATCGATCGGTCGTGGTGTGAAAGGGATGATTGGTCATACACAGCCACGACGAATCGCAGCAAGGACCGTAGCCACGCGTATCGCTGAAGAGCTAAAAACGCCTATAGGAGATAGTGTGGGCTATCAGGTGCGTTTTACGGATAAGGCGTCTGAAAATACGCATATTAAACTGATGACCGATGGTATTTTACTGGCCGAAATCCAGCAGGATCGTTTTTTGAGCCGTTACGATACGATCATTATCGATGAGGCTCACGAGCGTAGTTTAAATATTGATTTTCTACTGGGTTATTTAAAACAGCTGTTACCCAAGCGTCCCGACCTGAAACTGATTATTACCTCAGCCACTATCGATGTAGACAAGTTTGCTAAACACTTTAATGACGCGCCGACTATTGAGGTATCGGGTCGTACATTTCCTGTAGAAGTGGTTTATCGCCCGCCACTAGATCAAGCGCTGGATAATCCCGATAAGGGCGTTGATATGGTTGCCTCGGTTATCGCGGCGATCGAGGAAATACGCCAATCAGATATGCAAGGGGATATACTGATATTTTTTAGTGGTGAACGTGAAATCCGCGAAGCTGCACTGGCTATTCGACGAGCCAATATCCCTCATGTCGATGTGTTACCCCTATACGCGCGATTAAGTATTGCCGAGCAGAATAAAATCTTCCAAACCCATAAAGGTCAGCGCATCGTTCTATCCACTAATGTGGCTGAAACAGCGCTGACAGTACCGGGTATTCGTTATGTGATAGATACCGGGCTTGCCCGAGTCAGTCGTTATAGCTTTCGCACAAAGGTACAACGATTGCCAATAGAGCCTATCTCACAAGCCAGTGCTAATCAACGCAAAGGTCGCTGTGGCCGTGTGAGTAATGGCGTTTGTATTCGTTTATACAGCGAGGAGGATTTTAATCAACGGCCAGAATTTA
Source organism: Candidatus Endobugula sp. (assembly GCA_020628895.1). Taxonomy (GTDB): domain Bacteria; phylum Pseudomonadota; class Gammaproteobacteria; order Pseudomonadales; family Cellvibrionaceae; genus Endobugula. The sequence goes on along the minus strand of JAHDEM010000005.1, from coordinate 33,800 downwards.
CTGATGCAGAAATTTTACGAACCAATCTTGCCGCAGTGATTTTGCAAATGTCTCAATTAAAATTGGGACGTGTCCATGATTTCCCTTTTGTGGATCCTCCAGATCATCGGTTAATTAGCGATGGCAATAAATTATTACAAGAACTCCAAGCGGTTGGAACACAGGGGCAGCTATTAGCGACGGGTAAACAGCTGGCTAGGCTGCCTGTTGATCCTCGCTTAGGTCGCATGTTAACTACAGCCAGTGAAAAAGGTTGCTTGCACGAAGTAGCCATTATTGTCAGTGCCTTATCGGTACAGGACCCCCGTGAACGCCCAGCTAATAAACAGCAGGCTGCGGATCAATCTCATCGTCAGTGGTGGGATGAGGCTTCGGATTTTGTCGGTTATGTGAATCTCTGGTCTGCCTATGAAGAACAACGGCAAGAGCTCTCGGGTAATCAATTGCAAAAATGGTGTAAAAAGCACTATATCGCTTATATGCGAATGCGGGAATGGCGTGATATTCATACACAAGTTTGCATGGCGATGAAGCGTATCGGTTTGCAACTCAATTCGCAAACAGCCAGCTATGAGGCTGTGCATTCATCATTATTATCAGGTTTATTGGGATATATTGGTTTTTTGTCGGAACAAAAAGATGTGGCTGGTGAGTACCTAGGTACGCGTAATCGTCGCTTTTCTCTCTTTCCTAGTTCATCACAATTTAAAAAGAAGCCTAAATGGATTGTTGCTAGCCAGCTATTAGAAACCTCTAAATTGTATGCGCATAATATTGCTAAAGTAGAGCCGAAATGGATCTTAGATAATGCGCAACACTTGGTGAAGCGCCATCACTCGCAACCCCATTATGCCGCTAAATCTGGCCAGGTCATGGCCTTTGAAAAGATCACCCTATACGGTATTGCGTTGGTAGAAAAACAACGAGTCAGCTACGGTAAAATTGATCCAGCTCGTTCGCGAGATATTTTTATTCGAGCGGCGCTGGTCGAAGGCCAATATGCCGACCACGGCCAAGTAAAGCAGCGTTTAGCGAAAAACAATGCCGATAATGACTTTTTTCTACACCAACAGCAGCTGCTGGAATCACTTCATGACTTAGAAGCCAAGTCTCGTCGTCGTGACATCGTCGTAGACGAAGAAATACTCTTTGATTTTTACAATGCTCGTATCCCCAATGATATTGTTAATTTACAAGGGTTTGAACATTGGCGAAAACAGCAGGAGAAGCACGAACCGAAACTACTGTTTATCGATCGTGAAACACTCATGCAACACGATGCCAGCGGCATTACTGAAGCGCAATTCCCTGATCACCTGACTATCGACGGACTCACGTTACCATTGAGCTATCACTTTGACCCTAATCACAAAGATGATGGGGTGTCGCTGCATGTTCCTGTTAGTGCCTTACATTTAATTAGCGGCGTGCAATTAGAGTGGTTAGTTCCAGGGCTGCTGCGAGAAAAGTGCATTGCGATGATGAAAGCTTTACCTAAACAATGGCGTAAGCATTTTGTTCCCGTCCCTGCTTGTGTGGATAAAGCACTACCTCATTTAGGATCCAAGGATCAGCCTTTATCGCTATCATTGGCTGCTCAACTCTTGCGCCAAACAGGCATTCAGGTGCCTGAAAATTTATGGGAAGATGTGAGTGTTGACCCTTATTATCAAATCAATATTTGTATCTTCGATGAACATCATCAGCGTATTGATAGTAGTAGAGATCTATCGTTATTAAGAGATCGTTATCGAGACCACGTGCAGGAACATTTGCAAGCAGTCGGTAATGACTTTGAGAGGCAAGGAATTGATACTTGGGATTTCGATGTTTTACCTGAAAACTATGAATTACAGCAGCAATCAATGAATATACGGGCTTACCCTGCACTGGTCGATAAGGGCGATAGTGTTGATCTGAATTTATATGATAATCCGGATGATGCCATAGTTGATAGCCTGAAAGGTATGGTGCGGCTTGCAATGCTTCATCAAAAGGAAACGGTGAAGTATTTACGTAAACAACTATTTAAAGGTAATGAGTTAGGCTTGAGTGTTGTTGATATGGGCACAAAGGATCAAGTGATTGATGATGTTATTTGTGCAGCGATAAGACAGGCGTGTTTTGCCCAGCAAAGTACTCAAAATGTTGAGGTCATACGCCAGAAAGATGAGTTTTATCAAGCGATAGAGCTGGGGCGTGCGAATATTGTGAGCATTGCAGAGGAAATAGCGGCTTGTTTAGTAGAGTCGTTAGCTTTAGTTGTGGCGATAAAAAAACAGCTTAAACAGGCTAAAAATCCATTAGCACTTGCTTATGCTTCCAGTGATATCCAAACACAGTTAAAAAGTCTGTTCTACCCTAATATGGCCTATAACACACCGATGGTATGGTTAAAGCAATACCCCCGTTATATGAAAGCCATTCAGACCCGCCTAGATAAGGTGCCTTCACAGGTGAATAAAGATAGGGCATTTATTGAGGAGTTGCGCGGTTTATATGAGCGTTGGCAAGATAAGTTAGCATCACAAGGTGAATCTTCTTATCAACTGAATGAACCGTTACAAACTTATCGTTGGATGCTGGAAGAGTTGCGTATCTCTTTCTTTGCTCAGACATTAAAAACAGCGATGCCAGTGTCGGTAAAACGACTCAATAAACAGTGGGAGTTGTGTTAAACTCGCTATCTCACACCATTTAATGGACTATTCTTATTGTTTACAATATAGCCTTAGACCTGCAAGATCATGATTATGCATAAAAAACTATCGGCAATCGCCTTTTTTTCGTTACTGTTAGTATTATCAGGGTGCGCTACCACAAAACAGCACTCATACGAAGATGCAGGAGTACATTCGTACGATCCATACGAGGGTTTTAATCGACGTATTTTTAGCTTTAATAATGGGTTAGATAAATACTTTTTAAAACCAGTGACTAAAGGTTATCGTTATATTACTCCCGATATTGTTGAAACCGGTGTAAGTAATTTCTTCTCCAATCTATTAGAAGTCCGCAATGCGGTAAATGCTCTATTACAGGGAAAAGGCGGAGACGCCGTTAATTACACTGGCCGTTTTCTGTTCAATACTACTCTGGGGATTGGTGGATTGTTTGATGTGGCGAGCGAGGCCGGAATAGAAAAAGGCGATGGCGAAGACTTTGGCCAAACCTTAGCGACTTGGGGAGTTGGCTCTGGCCCTTATATTGTTCTACCATTATTTGGTCCATCAAATATTAGAGATGGGATTGGTATTCCTGTTGATATGTATACTGATCCTGTGAACTATATTGATGATAAACCGTTGAGAAACGGCCTTACATTATTAGAAATTATCGATACTCGTGCTAAATTGTTAGATTCAGAGAAACTCCTAAGCGGTGATCGTTATGTATTTATGAGAGATGCTTATTTGCAGAGAAGAGAATACCTTATCAACGATGGTGATATTGAAGATACATTTGGTTCTGATGACACTGAAGAAGATTTCTAATGTACGCTTTATAGGTACGCCAAGTCCGTTGACACTCATTAAATGCCCACGGTTGTTACCAAAAACGTGTCAATCAATCCATGATCAGCTTATTGTGAACCGGTCCTGAGCAATAGTGACAATCTTATCTATGCTGGCTCAGCACTTTTTTCCTCAAGAATCTCTTGAATCTCTAGACCTAACAGGTGTTTACTTTGAGCGGATTGCTGAGATCGAGTGACAGTACAGCGAGCTTGTAAAGAGGGTCCGAAGTTACTATCTGGTGTTAGAGTGACTAGTAGCTCAGTGTCAACTGGCAGATCTTCATCAACAGTAATTAACATTCCGCTACCGCTAAGATCATTACATATCCCGTAGGTTGTCACCCCTTTTTGCTCGATATTAACCTCAGCAGGGGTATCGATCTTCATGCGAATAAAATTGCGTTTTTCAGAGTAGTCGCGCTTTGTCATTTGTTTTCCTCTGTGCCTGGCGTATTGTGTTTAACTAAGAATATGACGACATTTATAGCGATCTTTCAAAGCTATGGACTAAGCATAGTCAATAATCTGATATTTACCCAATTATTCTGTTAAAAACGTCTTGCTTGAATACATAGAAAGGAGTACTGTGGCATGCAATAAGTCCTTGATTTCAGTGTCACAAGCTCTCTCTTAATGGAAAACTCTCAATACAAGTTATTAGTTGTTGATGATGACGTTGGTGTACGTCAAAGCTTAGTCACCTATTTAGAAGATAGCGGGTTTGTCGTCTACGATGCTAGCGATGCCGTTGCTGGAATTGCCCTGTTTAACGATATTCTCCCGGATCTTGTCATTACCGATTTAAGCATGCCGCATACCGATGGGCTGACTTTTCTTCAACAAATACACAATATATTACCTAGTGCACCAGTTATTGTGATCTCTGGTGCAGGTGTTATGGGTGACGTGGTTCGAGCTTTGCGTTTAGGGGCTACTGACTACCTTATAAAGCCTATTGTTGATATGGAAGTACTCGTGTATGCCGTTCATAAAAGCTTAGAGCGTAGTCGCTTACTAGTTGAGAATCAGTTATACCGTATCGAACTTGAAGAGGTGAATACCCAGCTAAAACGCCATATTGCCGTTTTAGAACAAGACCAAAGGGCAGGGCATTTTGTACAGCAGTCCATGCTCCCGGTATCTCCTTTTTATGCTGGAGATTATATTTGTAACTATAAGGTAGTACCGTCTTTATACTTAAGCGGTGATTGTATTGATTATGCGTTTATTAAGCAGCGATATTATGCCTTTTATTTAGCAGATGTATCCGGTCATGGTTCAGCGCCTGCTTTTGTGACTATTTGGTTAAAAAATCTAGTGGCTCAGCTTGTGCGTTTAAAACAAGTATTAGTACAGTTTGATTCAGAAAGTGATGCTCTTATTGAATTGTTGAGTGTGATTAATAGTGAACTGATTGATATGGGTATTAATAATCACCTGACAATCGTCATAGGTATTTTAGATACACATACTGATACGCTCTTTTATATTGTGGCTGGTCATTTACCTTTGCCGGTATTATTAGATCAAGGCAAGGCACGTTATTTGACCGGTAGTGGTAAACCTATAGGCTTGTTTGAACAAGCTCAGTGGCAAGTGCAAAAACAAGCATTATCTGACCATTCGTTCTCTTTAATATTGTTTTCTGATGGTATTTTAGAGCTGATAGAAACAAAAAATATTACTGAAAAAGAACAGGTTTTGCTAGAATTGGTTGAGCAAACAGAGGGTAGCCTAGACAAAATGTCAGATCACTTTAAGTTAGGTGAAGCGACAAAATTACCCGATGATGTTGCCATGCTATCTATTAGAAAGGTTGTTGATCCATGTTAGATGTTTCTTCTCTTGGCCAGATATTAGTTGCTGACCATCAAGGTGTTCAAGTGATAAGAATGGTCGGAGATGTTCGCTTAACACTTTGCGTGTCTTTTAATCAGTATATTGAAACGTTATTTAATAAAAATGACTTTTGTACCATATTGTTTGATCTTTCTGAAGCGGAAGGTCTAGACAGCACCACTTTAGGGCTAATTGCTAAAATAGCCGTTAAAAGTGAGGAAGTTAAAAATATACAACCAACAATCATCTGTAACAGCCCCGATATAACTAAGTTGCTCTCGTCTATGGGAATCGATACTGTTTGCCAAATTATAGATACCCCTCCACATGATTATTGTACTACAGGCCAATTTTCTGGCTTAGAAGCAGGAGATAATCAAGAAGAAGTGGTCAAAGAAAAAGTATTAGAGGCCCATTGTGTGTTGATGGGGCTCAGTGAATCCAATCGAGAAACCTTTAAAGACCTTGTTCGGGCGTTGGACAATAGTTAACCTTCCATTTTTAATACTTAATTTAATAAGGTACTACAATGAAGTACGTCATGGTATTACTAGTACCGTTCTATAGAGTCGATAATGAAACCATAGCCTGTGAAAGTGCTTTTGCCACTCACTTAAAAGAATTACTACCCCGTATTTCTCAGTGGGGTTCTGAAATAGTTATCCACTCTCCGCAAATGACCGAAGAGCAATACCAAAACAATAAACACCATCTTGCACATATTCAATGTCAGCAAGAAAATATTTTTTATGTTGAGTCTTACCCGGTCAATTTATCGAGAGCATCGTTTTTGTTGCGAGCCCCTTTTTCTATCTGGCCAAAAATATGGTCGGTCGTTAAATCGGCCAATGTTGTTCACGCTAGTGTATCCAAGGATATTTTTAAACTATTTACGATCATTTCACTAGTCTTTGCTGTTTTGTTGCGTAAGAAAACCATTGTTGCGATGGATATCGACCATCGTAATTCTGCCAAAATGTCATATATGACAGGGGAATTCTCACGTAAAAGTTATTTTCTCAGCCAGTATATTTACAATCCTATCATTAGTCTTCAGCTTCGTTTTGTGAGCCGATATTGTGATTTAGTCATGTTAAAAGGCCAGTCATTAGTAGATGATTATGGTAAGGGGCGTTCTAAGGTTAAGAACTTTTATGATACTGCCCATGACCTTTCTTTTATTATCAATGAAGAAAAATTAGCACGTAAACTCTCACGCATTGAGCGGGGCTCCGACACCATTAAATTAGTCTACTTTGGGCGTTTGGTTGGCTACAAAGGCATTGACGATATGATCCGTGCCACTAAAAAAGTCGCTCAAAAGCTACAAGCAGAGGGCAGTAGCAAACAAGTAAATTTGTCAATTATTGGCGCTGGTGAGATGCTCTCAGATCTAGAAGGTTTAGTAGATGAATTGGATCTTAGAGATATTGTTTCTTTTCATGGAGCGCTAGCCTATGGCACGCAATTATTTGACGAATTGCAAAAGTATGATTTTCTACTTGCGGCTCCTTACAGTGAAGATACCCCCAGAAGTGTGTTTGATGCCATGGCATGTGGTTTACCAATGATCGCCTACGATACTTATTATTATAAAGATCTCGAAAGAACAGGCACCGTTAAGACCGTTCCTTGGTTATCTGTAGACGATATGGCAAAAGCGGTCATTGCCCTTCACGAGCAACCAGAACGAGTTAAAGATATGGTATTAAAAGGGCGAGAATTTGCCATTAATAATACACAGGAAATTTGGTTAGATAAGCGCTTGTCGTGGACAGAAAAATATCTTGCTTGAGGGTGTTTAATTAAGTTAGTTTTTACATATCCTTGGCGTGTTGCTTGGCTTTAATAAAGTCACTGTGTCGTAAATGAATTAAATCAGCAATACGTCGAATAATATGTTCTTCGTGCTTATCTAATACATTATCGGCATAGGCCACTGTCCATAAACCACATACCAGCTCATATTTTTCTTGGTCATTACAATGCCGATTGATCAATTGTGTAAACTGATACAGCGAAGAAGCTTCTTTAGACTCTGTTTCCGCATGTTTCACTAGTTCACTAAGCTCATTGGCAGATAAAGCAAAGCGTTGCTCTAAAGTTTTACCTAAGGCTTTAAGCTCTACCTCATCTAAATGTTGGTCAATGGTGGCCACTTCTACCAATAAAGCGGCGGTAGCTAACTGTAATTCGTTAGCAGACAAGGCTTGATTATTTTCTTCTGCGCCAGCCTGATTGAGTGTATCCAATAAAGCTTTAATACGTGACATCATAGGCTGGCATGCTCATTAATTAGGGCTTCTAAACTAACTTGATCATCAATAAATTGGCGTATGCCTGACGATAGCTTTTCGGTAGCCATAGCGTCTTGATTCATTTCAAAACGGAAAGTCGCTTCATCCATGATGACCTTGTCTATCGATTGTGTAAGATTATCTGGTGATAAGCATCTTTCTAATTCACCTGTGCTTTTTTGTAGTTCTTCCAATAATGCGGGCCCAATGGTGAGACGGTCACATCCTGCCAAGGCTTCGATTTCTCCTGTATTACGAAAACTTGCACCCATTACAATGGTTTTAATATCGTGTTGCTTATAATATTGGTAAATTTTTCTAACGGATAATACCCCTGGGTCTGTTTCGGCAGTATATTCTTCACCGGTATTGGCTTTGTACCAATCGAGGATTCTGCCAACAAAAGGGGATATTAAAAATACATTGGCATCACCACATGCCACTGCCTGGGCAAAGTTAAATAACAATGTTAGATTACAATTAATCCCTTGCTCTTCGAGTGTTTTCGCAGCCTGTATACCTTCCCAGGTTGAGGCTATTTTAATCAGTATACGGTCTTTGGAAATCCCTTCATCAGCGTATAGCTGGATTAATTCTTGTGCTTTTTTGATGGTTGCTTGTGTATCGAATGATAAGCGAGCATCCACCTCTGTTGATATACGCCCGGGGATAATCGACAGAATTTCGCAGCCAATCAGCACAGCTAATTTATCTGCTGCAAGCGCTATCATATTATCTTGATTTTGTGCTTGTGCCCAACTAATCGCCTTTTTAACCAAGGCCTCATATTGTGGCATTTGTGCTGCTTTAAGTAATAGAGAGGGATTTGTTGTCGCATCAAGTGGATGGTATTGGGCGATGGCATCAATATCGCCAGTATCGGCAACAACATCGGTCATCGTTTTTAGTTGATCAAGTTTACTGCTCATTGGTGTTAGGCCCTATCACGTGGATAATGGTTAGAGGTAGGTTTTATCAGTTGTTTTACGACGTTATTCTTATGTTCATCTTTAACATTGATGATGTAGTGATATAGTGCCGTATTTTACGAATAGAATAAATGCATTTTTTGCTAAATTCTTAATTGCTTAGCTCACATAATCTA
>JAHDEM010000005.1:0-24942 GCA_020628895.1 Candidatus Endobugula sp. | reverse complement strand
AATAGAATAAATGCATTTTTTGCTAAATTCTTAATTGCTTAGCTCACATAATCTAAGGCGGCAGATAGTACCTCGATGCCTGCATTTTCCTTGTGTGCGTTCTCGCTAATATGCCGTCTAAAGGCTCGGGCTCCTTTTTCGCCTTGGAATAATCCAAGGACATGCCGGCTCATATGATGGAGCCTTACACCTTTATCGATTTGTTGCTCACAATAATCGATATACTGGTGTGCAACTGATATTCTCGATGGGATTGGATGTGTATCATTAAACAATACCTTATCTACCTGCGATAGCAAGTAAGGGTTACTATAAGCCTCTCGTCCAATCATAACCCCATCAACGAGCTGCAAATGCTCTTGCGTATCATCCATGGTTTTAATGCCACCATTAATCACAATGGTTAATTCAGGAAAGTCGTTTTTCAGTTGGTAAACAAGAGGGTACTTTAGAGGCGGCACTTCTCTGTTTTCCTTAGGGCTAAGGCCTTGAAGCCACGCTTTGCGAGCATGAACGATAAATGTCTTACAGCCTTTTTGTGCAATAGGCCGAATAAAATTCACCATACCCTCATAGTCATCCATATCATCAATGCCGATTCTATGTTTAATCGTCACCTCGATATCAACAGCGTCTTGCATTGCTTCATAGGCATCCGCAACCTGTTGTGGGTGTGCCATTAGGCAGGCGCCAATCATTCCATTTTGCACTCGATCACTTGGACAACCACAATTCAAATTAACCTCATTGTAGCCCCATTGCTGCGCAAGTTGAGCGCACTGGGCAAGATCGCTAGGGTTACTACCGCCTAATTGGATGGCCAATGGTTGTTCTTGTGGGTTGTAATCTAAAAAACGCTTAGGGTCACCATGGAGTAATGCGCCAGTCGTGACCATTTCGGTATATAAGCGAGAGTGCTTGGAAATTAACCGCCATAGATAACGACAATGGCGATCGCTCCAATCCATCATCGGGGCAATAGAGAAGCGGTGGGGGGAATAGTTCATAAAATCAATGTGTTATGGTTTTTTGTCGCTCCAATACACTATGGGAGTGATTAATTAGAGCAGCAATTAAAATTCTAATATAAACAATAAGTTAGTGCTGAATTGTACATTATTTGTGGGTTTTATGGGTGATAAAATAAGATGTTTTTTGGGCTCAGTGCTTCCATAGTGCTACTAACAATGAATTGGTAGCATTGGGTGTTTAGGGTGCTAATTGCTAGAAATTAGGTCATACTATTGGTATTGTTAATGAGCTTATTATATCTAACTAGTTTTTGTGATTATCTATGCCTAAAACAGCTGAAGCATTAATTAATCCTGAAGTCCTATCATGGGCTCGAGAAACTGTTGGTTTTTCTGTTGAAGATCTAGCTGAAAAGTTGAAGGTAGATGTTTCTAAAGTTATGGCTTGGGAGGCTGGTGATGAGCGCCCGTCTATATCTAAGCTTAAAATGATAGCAGATAAACTTAAACGTCCAATGGCTGTTTTTTATTTACCTGCCCCTCCCCTTGATACGCGTCCGCCAAAAGATTTTAGAGGGGTAATACAAGGTCATGCAGGTTTCTTTTCTCCTCGATTGCATGTTGAACTTAGATTAGCTGAGGTTCGAAGGGATGATGCTTTAGCGTTGTTAAATGAACTTGAAGAAGAGCCTGTTGAGTTTACGTTTAAATCATCTTTGGATGATGACCCTGAAGAGGTTGCAGGCAGGCTCACTCGCTTTTTAGAAGTAGATAGTTTTATGCTTTCTAGATGCCGGGATGAATATGAAGCTCGTAAAATATGGAAAACTGCGGCTGAAGAAAAGGGGGCTTTGGTTTTTCAGGCTACGGGTGTTGATGTCAGTGAAATGAGAGGCTTTTCGTTTAGTTTATTTCCTCTTCCTGTGGCCGTCGTAAACTCTAAAGATTCTCCAAAAGGACAAATGTTTTCATTACTGCACGAGCTTACCCATATAGCTCTACGGCAAGATGGTATTTGTGATTTTAATGAAGACTTACCTCGTGATGCAGACTTACAACAATTAGAAGTATTTTGTAACCATGTGGCTGGAGCAGCTTTAGTACCTAGGCAGCAACTTTTACAGCATGAAATAGTAAAAAATAATCGAAGTTTTGAAGCGTGGACGAATCAAGAGTTATCAACTTTATCTAACTATTTTAAATGTAGCAGGGAAGTGATTTTACGACGTTTATTAATACATAACCTTACGACAGAAGAGTTTTATAGCCAAAAGCGCGAAGCTTTTATACAAGAATATAAAGAATTGGAAAGTTCTAAAAAAGATGGTTTCGCAGTTAAATATTCAAAGAAGGTTATTAATCGCAATGGATACTTTTTTTCACGGTTAGTGTTGAATAGCTACAACCAAGAAGTTATTACAGGACCTGAATTGTCTCGATTGCTTAATATGAAATTAAAGCACCTCTCTGATATGACCCAAGCATTGCAGGCATAATTATCATTATGGGATCTTACTAAATGGATTATAGTTTTGATACTAGCGGCTTTATTGAACCATATGTTAGGTTGTATCCACGAGATATATTCGAACCGCATTGGCAATGGATTGAGAAATTAATTGGCGATGGAAGTATTAAATCTACTGAATTAGTCAAAACAGAGTTATCTTCAACTGAAGATGATTTGTATGATTGGGCATCTATTCAAGAAGGTTTATTTTCTCCTATCGACGAGGGGACTCAAACAGCTTTGACAGAGGTTATTACAGCATTCCCCAATCTTACTGATCACTACAGAGATCGTTCTGGGGCAGATCCTTGGGTGATTGCTCTTGCCATGTCAAATGATTGTTCTGTTGTTACGTATGAAAAAATGGGCAAAAGAGGTGCTCCTAAAATACCTAATGCTTGCGAACATTTTGGAGTTAAGTGCTATACATGGATTGATGTTCTAAGGGAAACTGGTTTCTCAAACAGGTAAATGTCGTTTATTGGTAAATAGCTCCTAGTTATTATCTCTTTTGTAGTTCTACAAATTTACTACCTTTCATTTTATATCCTCTCTAATCTATTGAAAAATAGAGAATTTATCCTTAATCAAACAAGTCCATCATAGGTGCAATGCAGAGGCGGTGTTTGTATGATGATGCTTCTAAGGTCATTGATTCAGATAAAAGGTCTTGATTAGGAGGAGGATAATCGCAGAAAATCATTCTAATGTTCACGAAAAGCAATAATATCGTTAACAAATATGTGTGTTTGTATACAATAAATTCCTTTGTTTTCATCTTATTTGCATTTTTTGCTACAATCAAAGGGTATACAAGCAAAATACGGCTATTCTGGTGCTGATGATATGAAACGTAGGCAGGTGATTACAGGTTTGTTGGCTTTAGGCGCTATGGGGGTGATGCCCAGTGCTGTGCATCAGTCTTCGCGTTTGTCGTCTAATCAATGGCTTGAATCTACAGGGTCTTCAGTAGATATTGATCCACCCTTGATCGATCCTATTAACGATAGGGAATTTAGACCTTACCCATCTCCAGAATCTCTAAAGAATAACACGTCTCCGGTTCTTGCTACCCATTCATCTGATACTCTTGTTGAGCCTATAGGTGTTGAGCCAAAAGGTACTCCTGCTTCTGCAATGGTATCGGACAAGTTGGCTTTACCGGAGAGGATTCATACTCAAACCGAAAAACCTGTGACTGTTGCTAAGGTGAATAAAAATATCGATTTTGCCCGTGATTACGATGATGATATTTTTCTTTCTGATGCTGATATGGTTTTACTGCACTCGGTGACCTTACGCCTTAAAAACCTACAGACCACTGTAGGGTATGGCCATTTTAATATTTTAGGTTTTGATGATGCGATACGTTTTGCTAAACGATTTTCAGATGTGGGAGCGTTTACGCCCGAAGAATTAACATTTATCGAACAAGTATTCTTTTTTAACGCGGCTGATTATGGTTTTTATGGTGAAAAGGTTGTCTCTTCCCTAACGTCGGCGATTAAGAAAGACCAGACGTTTAAGGTACCCCATACTGGGCACTACTTATTTAAAGAGCAGTCTTTTGCCTACTACGAAAAGATCCGCAAAAGTGTGGGCGAGGGTATTATTCTCACCTCTGGTATTCGTTCTAATGTTAAGCAATTACATTTATTCCTTGCTAAGGCCATCAGAGTCAATGGTAATTTATCTCGAGCATCGCGTTCATTAGCACCTCCGGGATATTCATTTCATGGTATTGGTGATTTTGATGTAGGCAGAAAAGGCTGGGGTGGTAAAAACTTTACTGATGCTTTTTCTTCTACCGATGAATTTAAGCGCATGCAAGACTTAGGGTATGTATCTATCCGTTATGATCAAGGCAACCAGTTAGGCGTGCGTTTTGAGCCATGGCATATTAAAGTGGTTTAAAGTAGTACTCATTCTCTTTGTCCTTCCTTACTTTTACTACACTATTTTATACCTTCACGTTACAATCGGTCTTTTATGTAACGATGAAGCATTATGTCTAAAACTACCGATATTGTATTAAAGCTAAGCTGTAAAGATCAGCCTGGTATTGTAGCCGCAGTGGCTAATTTGTTTGCTTTGCAAGGGTTTAATATTAGAGAATCTTCGCAGTTTGAGGATGTATCGGCCCAACGGTTTTTTATGCGTACAGTTTTTGAATCCTGTGAAGGTGCTAAGTCGTTACAAGATATTTATACAAGTTTCCAACCCTTGGCAGAGCGTTATGCCATGGAGTGGGAAATTCATGATCTTCTAAGAAAGCCAAAAGTATTGATCGCGGTATCTCAGTGGGGGCATTGCTTAAGTAATATTTTAAACGCGTGGAAGCGAGGCTCTTTACCCATTGATATTGTTGGTGTTGTCTCTAATCATCAGGTTATGCAGCCACTGTGTGAATGGTACGATGTGCCGTTTCATTATCTACCCATCACTCCCGATACAAAAGCTGAGCAAGAGAAACAAATGCTGGCATTGATGCAACATTCGGACACGGATTTTTTGGTGCTTGCCCGTTACATGCAAATCCTTTCCAATGAATTATGTCAGCAGCTTAAAGGGAAGGCAATTAATATCCATCATTCTTTCTTACCCGGATTCAAAGGTGCAAAACCATACCATCAAGCCTATGAGCGTGGAGTAAAACTTATAGGTGCCACAGCGCATTATGTGACGGCTGACCTTGATGAAGGACCTATTATTGAGCAATCGGTTGAGCGCGTAAGCCACGCCAATAGCCCTGAAGAATTAGTTGAAATTGGCCAAGATATCGAAGCAATCGTATTAAACCGTGCGCTCAAATGGCACGCAGAGCACCGCGTGCTGATTAACGGGGATAAGACAGTAGTGTTTGATCGTTAAGGTCTTTACGCCTTATCTACTGAGTGATATGGCTATTCGCTAGGGGTAAAAACAAAAGCTAACTTCTTTTTCTCGTGATCTATTTTGTCTAAAGTCACAGACACTTCCTGATCTAATGTAATGGGCTTACCATTCCATTGTAGTTCCATTCTTTGGTTATTAAATGACACTTTGTCGCCCGTGATTTCTGGGTTTTTCTTGCTAGCCTTGGCCGCTAAAATAAACCCTTCTATACCGGTTTCGACTAAACGTACGCCTATCCCCTGATTTGTCAGAAGAGAAACGGTAGCAGTAAATGTCTGGCCAATTTTGTCTTTCATAAAATCACTGATTAGCCATTGATTCATAAATTGAGATGCATCGCGACTGGCTTTAATGTCATCGTGTAGGCTTGTTAGTTCATCTGAGGTAATGGTTTCTTTATCTTTATTAGCCAATATCTGGTGGATAAGGCGTTGATTATATAAATCCTGATACCTGCGGATAGGCGATGTTACGGTGGCATAGTGATGAAATCCTAAACCAAAATGAGGTGAGGGCTCATCACTAATTTTACTCGGCTCTAAAAAGTGTTGCTGTATCGTCAGTAAAGGGCTGTATGTCTCATCACTTTGTAAAGTTTTTATTGCTTTAATGTAATGGTCCAGTTCTTGTGTAGAGGTAATTTCCGTTTTTGTCTTTTCGCTTAACAGTGCTTCAATGTCGGCACGGCGCTCATTACGATAGCCCATATGCCTAACAAATAATCCCGTATTATGACGGGCCAAGAAATCACCCGCACATCGATTGGTGATTAGCATCGCTTCTTCTACGATAGAGTGGGCAATATTACGTTCGGTTTTTTCAATACGTTGTAGTTTGCCTTTTTCATTCAGGCAAAGGGCAAAATCAGCTTTGTTTTCAATAACAATATAATTTTCTTTACGGTAGCTCTTTAGTGCATGAGCACATGCCTGCAGCGCTTCGAGCTGTGCTTGAAAATCTTTAGGGTCTGTTAGTTGAGGTAGCGTTTTATACTCTTCATTGTTAAGTAATGCTGCTACTTGTGCATAACTCATTTTAGCGTGGGATTGTATGATCGCAGGAATAAACGTAAAGGCATTTACATGTCCGGTGTTGTCTATCTCGCATTGAAATATCAAACTTAAGCGGTCCTCTCCAGGCTTAAGTGAGTAACGTTCTATGGATAAACTACTCGGTAGCATAGTGAGAGGTTTATCAGCAAAATAGGTTGTTTGAGCACGCTTTCTGGCGGTTTTATCTAAAACACTGTTGAATGCAATATCGGCACTAGGGTCTGCAATAGCCACCGATAACAACCAGCCATTGTCGCTCTTCTGGATTGCTAGAGCGTCGTCCATATCTCTTGTTGCAGCAGAATCGATGGTAATAAAAGGGATATGTCGCAAATCTTGACGTTTAGCATCCTCAGCTACCGATTCAATAGACAGTGGGCTTTCGCTCAGCTGTTTGGCTGCTATTGTTACCTCTTTAGAAAAAGAGTCATTTAATTGATATTTACCAATAGCATATAACCGCTCGATGTGAGGCGTTTGTTCATTACCAATATTATTGGTAATTCTGGCTTGAGCGCGACCATCTTTAAAAGGGTGTTGTGTAATTTTGGCGCTAACCCAATCCCCTGCTTTACACTTTGCACGTTGTTTAGGGGGAACGAATATCCAGCGGCTAAAATGGGGTAAATCGGTCGCAACAAAGTGTCCTTTACCGCGTACTTGATAGCGCCCCGATAAAAAACGAATAGGAGATTCGATGAGTTTCTCCAGTTTGGCTTCAAACTGCTCTTTTTTATTGGTGATAACTTCGATTTCAACTCGATCACCTGGAAATACATGTTCCATTTGCTCTGGTGTTAAAAACGCATCTCGGCCATCGTCTAGGGTGACAAAACCAAAACGCCCCGAGGTCGCTCTCACAACCCCTTGCGCGATATCTCTACTGGCGCGAATATCTTGTTTTAATTGAGAAAGAGCTGAGAGTTGATCGTTAGAGAACATAGAAATCTTTGTTGGTTACCAAATGTTGTTAAAGCGAATATAGTGACTGCATAAGTGCTAATTTGATAGTACTAATATCGTTATTAGTAAAACAGAGTTAACACGGTGCTTATCTACTACCTCAAATAGTGTTCAATAAGCACCAAAAAGTGGCACATAATAACAGAGAATACTTCATAAATGGTCTTTTTTGATGTGCCGCCATAGAACAGTTGTGTCATGATTGTTTGTCTGACATAACCTACGCTTCTAGTGCTTTAGACACTAGGTTTAGCAAATGCTGAGGTAATGGTAATGCTAGCGCTGCTTTATGTCCTTTATCTGACATCTTTTTCCATGTTTTGCGGATAATATCAAATATTTTTTCTTCGCTGTGTTTTATGACAAAATCCTCAAGGTAATAGCTTAAAAACACTAAGCAGATAACATCCTCTAAGGCCTGGGTATCGCTATCGCGCTTGAGCCCCTTTTTTTGTAGGAGATATTTAACTCGCTCAATATCTTCCTCGCTATAACCCTGTTGTTGCATCAGCTTTGCCGTCGTATCACCGTGAAATTTCCCTAGCTCTGTGCGCCAACGTTTGTAACCGCTTCTATCCATAGGGTAGTCACTGCGAGGAATAGCCCATCGTTGAATATGCTGGCAGTATGCGGCTATTTTCAGTGTTTCGTTGGCATCGGGTGCAAACTCCGTTAGACAAGCTTGCATACGTTGTGAATATAACCACTCTTTACCTACTTGGCCGTGTGCTTGTGTATCGACTTTATTCGGGTCTTGTTGGTTGAGCAGGTCTACTTGGGTGAGAAGTGCATTGAGTCGTTCTATATGCGTCATAATAAATGTATTGCTGTGTTGTTATTGATTCATTAAGGCTGGCAGCCCCGTTGTGTGCGTAGTGTACCTAATGATAGCGATTGAGGCTTGATTAAGTATCGCTTAGGCCAGTATTTACCCGTTACCCATAAACCGTCAGTTGCGTTATCGTAAGCGATGCCGTTAAGCACATTGCTTGGGTTAGGAGTCACGGTTTGCTGACGTAAATCGACTAGATTTATTCTAGCTAGTAAGCAACCAGACTCACTATTGATTGCGTACAGGATATCATCATTCCAATTATTCGCCCAGATAACGCCATTAACATATTCCAATTCATTGAGTTGTAAGTTACTGGGGATAGGTGGCATGTGCTGGTAATTCTGGTTTGCTTGAATAATATCAATCTGGTGAGTGACCGAAAAATCATCTGGGTCGCGGAAGAGCAATACCGCTGTCCCATTACTCATAATCAGCCTTTGGTGGTTATGAGTAAGCCCCCAGCCTTCTCCTTTGTAAGTATGACTTTTTTCAATCGCTAACGTATCCTTGTTAATTTGGAATAAGGTTTGCTCTTTCCATGTGAGTAAATACAGCGTTTCATTAAACAGTGTGAGTCCTTCAGCAAAGTATTGCCGGCTTAGTTGGCGTGTTGTACTGATGTTATTGGAGTATTTTTGAATGTATGATTTTCCGTAAAGTCCGCTACTTTCATAAAATACGTTGCCTTCTTTTACCCACCCTTGGGTGAAGCTGTTGGCGTCATGTGGTTGTGTCTCTACCAACTCGTAAGTAATAAACCCGCCTGCATAACCCGATAAGCTGTATGTACCAATAAATAGGGTGAGGCACAAAAGGTGAAAATTTACCGTTGTTAAAAAGCCGATTTTGATCGTCGAGATAAAAGGCATGGTGATTATATTTTATAGATAAAACAGCAGCGTTATTTGCAAAACTAATTAACCTGTTAGCGACCCAGTGTAAAAGTGAGTCGAGCTACAGGCTTATGTTGGTGTATTGTGAGAGGCTGATTGATAAAAAGCATCCCATGTCTATATTCAGGCATTTAGCCCATGGTGAGATTTTATCCGTATTATTGATGGCTGACAATTAAGCGCTAATTCTAGTGAGTTTGGTCGGGTGACTCATGATTATCTGGCCTTTTGTTACTCGGTTTTTTTTCTTGCTCAGAATTATCGTCTGAATTTGCTTTAGCTATAGTGGTTGTTGAAGTATCTACTTGTGCTTGTTCGGCCGCTATTTTTTCTTTTTCATGAGCGATGACAAATGCTAAAGCATGATTGACTGCTTGTTGTACTTTCTCGTTGGTTTCTTGTCTTTCGACCGGCGACATAAAAAAGCTCATATCCACATCATGTCGAATATAGCGTGGGGGTAAGTGATTTAGAGCAACACAGGAAACATCTGCAAGAAAGTCGATATCCTTTAATGCTCTTGGATCAGATTGGATAATGGCGTCGTTAACTAATCTTTCATAGTAGTTATGGACACTGGCTGATTCAATGGTCGTGTTTGAGAGACGTGGGCGTGTCATCAACATATGGGGATCTCCTGTGTTTTTGCTTTCACAGACAGTTTAGGGATTGTCTAAGTATAGACCGAATTGGGCAAATAACTATCTTATCCCCTGATAAGCTGACGAATGATAAATCTGGCAGGGTTAAGTGCTTGCACCAGTGTCTGGTTGGTCGGTGGGGGTGATCCCGATACTAAGCTAGCAATGATTTGGGCACACAACGGGGTGTAGGTTAGGCCTCTAGAGCCGTGTCCAATATTCAAATATAGGTGAGGGTAGTAACTCCCCATTGTGGGAATAATTTCTCGAGCATTTTTCTGTAGCGCTCGGTAGTTCTCATGCATTTCTTCCTGAATGGGAACAGGTCCAACCAAAGGTAAATAATCAGGGGTGGCACATCTAAACCCAACACGACCCTCCAGTTTCGCTAGTAGGTCATCATTGATATTGCCCTCATCGATAATGTCAGGTACTTGCTGCGATATATGTAGCAGATTCTGCTTATGATCTTCCACCTGCAAGTCGTTTACCGTGCTATTTAAATTATAGCTAGCACCTAAACAATGGTTGGTCGATGCTGGTGCAATATATCCCTTGCCACATATAACTGTGGTGAGTTGTTCTGATATATTACTAGTGGGTAGGTGAGTTACCTGTCCTCGTATACTTTTAGTAGGTAAAGGCTGGGTTTGTGTAAATTGACTGGCCTCTTGAGCATTACAGATAACCACACTATGAAATAACAACCGTTCTAGTTTCTGATCTTTCTGAACAGTTAACTGCCAATGATTAAGTGGGGTTTTATTATTATCTGACGGCGAGCGTTGCTCTAATGATAAAACCTCGGCATCAGTCACAACGTTTATTAATGGATGCTGCGTTAACCATTGGCAAAGTGCAGTAGGGTTTATCCAGCCAGAATGAGGAAAATACAGTGCCGGAAAATCTAAGGTTGTGCCAGCAATATCGCTGGCTTTTTCTTTAGATACATAGCATATGTTATCAGCAAACCCTGAGAATTTTTTAGCAATTTGTTGCTGAGCGTTTTGTAGCTTTTCAGTGAGTGCCAATTGTAATACACCACACTGTTGCCCTTGGAGTGCAGGCGTGGTTTTGCTGTCGGCCTGATGCCAAAATGCTCCGTAAAATCTTTGCGCGTATAACAGGCTATGTAGATTTATATTCCCTAGCGTTTGGTCGTGCGCAGCGAGTTTGGCATAAACAATACCTTGTGCATTGCCTGAAGCGCCATTGGCTAACTGTGAACTTTTTTCGAATAAAGTCACACGGTAGCCTTTGTTTGCAAGCGCATAAGCAGTATGACAGCCCGCTATCCCACCGCCAATAATAGCAATGGTTTTATTTTTTTCAGGGCAAGTATTTTCTAGTCCATAGTGTCTGGCGTAGTCATGAATGAGAGGCCAAGGTGTGGCGCTATAACGGTTTGGTTTTTTAGGTATGCTTGTTTCTTGGGTTAAGCTTTGCTGACTAGCCGCTTTCTTATTTTCTATTGAGTAATGACCGATCAGCATCTCTCGCTTGCGCCCATAACCAGAGACCTTTTTTAATAAAAAACCAGCAGTAGTTAAACTACGCTTAACAACGCCAGCAGCAGTAAATGTAGCGAATGTCGTCTCTCTTTTGCTTAACCTTGCCATCGTTGTGAATAATTCTGGTGTCCACATGTCGGGGTTTT
Source organism: Candidatus Endobugula sp. (assembly GCA_020628895.1). GTDB lineage: Bacteria > Pseudomonadota > Gammaproteobacteria > Pseudomonadales > Cellvibrionaceae > Endobugula. The sequence goes on along the minus strand of JAHDEM010000005.1, from coordinate 13,525 downwards.
TCCCCGGTGCAAAACCATCCAAAAACCAAGCATCTACGCCTTGCCATTGGCGTTGCTGATGGGCATCTTTATATGAAGTCGGGATGTAATCATTGCGGATAGGGCTTGCAACTAGCTGTTGTAAACCAGTAGTGGCATCATCAACAATCAGCGTTAAGGTAATATTATGCTGTAACGTTATACGGTGTATTCCCTTAATCGTTGTTGGATATTGATCTAAAAGAGCTTGCCGAAGCTCATCAAGCTCTGGCCAACATTGAAGGGCCTGCTGAATAATATTTTTTTGTAAGGGAAATTTTTCTACAGAGATAAAATGTAAATGGCTATGTTTATTTGCCATCTTTTGCCATAGCTGACTAGTGGCTAAAAAGTTAAGCCCTGTTCCAAAGCCCGTTTCGGCAATAACAAACATGTCTCCTGCGGGTAATTGACGAAAGCGTTTTTCGAGTTGATTGTTCTGAATAAAAACGTAGCGACTTTCTTCTAATCCATTTTCGGTAGAAAAATAAATGTCGTCATAGGTTGATGACAACAGTTGCCCGTTATCACCCCAATGTGTGTGTTCACTCATTTCTATTAACCTATGAACTGAAAAGTTAAACGCGTTTTATGAATCTGCAGTACTATATGTAAAATGTTTTTTTAATTCATCGCACCACTGGGTAATGCGATTACCTGTTTTATCAAATTCGTTTTCATCGTCCAAAGCGAGACCAACAAAGTATTGTTGATCTTCGGTAAGCGCTTGAGAGGCAATAAACTGGTATTCCTGATTAGGCCAATAACCGATCACTTTTGCCCCTTGGACGATGACTTTATTATGTAAATAACCCATAGCATCTAAAAACCAGTCGGGGTAGCCCACTTGATCCCCTAATCCAAACAATGCAATGGTTGTATTAGATAGATCAAGATTGTCTAAATCATCCCATACATCTTCCCAGTCTTCTTGTAACTCTCCATAGTCCCAAGTGGGAATGCCTAATATTAATTGCTGGTAATCGATCATTTTAGCCACAGGGGTGTCTGCAACGTTAAAAACATCGACGCTATTTTCAGGGAACTGCTGTTGTATTTTTTCGGAAGCCATTTCGGTATAGCAAGTTGAGCTACCGTAAAAGAGGCCAATAGGAGCTGTTTTCATGTGATATATAAGGTGTTCGTAATCTTTTGATAGTGATTAATGTAATGGCGATACTATTTTAAGGGCAACACTATACGCGATCTTAAGTAGAATGAATAAACCCTTGTTGTCGCCATGCTTCATATACGATGACCGATACCGAATTAGATAAATTCATACTCCGACTATTCGGCATCATTGGAATGCGTACTCTTCCAGTGATGGCCTCGTCATCTAATATAGTATCGGGCAAACCTCGAGTTTCGGGGCCAAAAGCAAGGTAATCGCCTTCTTTAAATTCCGTATTATGATGGTGCTGTGAGCCTTTGGTTGTAATGGCAAATAACCGAGTGGGTTGGCAATGTTCAATAAAAGCTGCCCAGTTTTTATGGATGTTCATATCTTTCCATTCACCATAATCTAGTCCCGCTCGTCTTAAGCGCTTGTCGTCTAATTCAAACCCCGTGGGTTCGATAATATGAAGATGACAGCCAGTATTGGCCGCTAAACGGATAATATTGCCAGTATTCGGGGGGATTTCGGGTTCAAATAGTACGATATTACAAATAGGCATGGTTTGCTCATGTTGCGTATTGGGTGTAGGCAAAAAAATAAGCCAAAAAAACGACGCCAATTATATAAGACAATCCTTTTTTATAAAATCGTTAAATGTAACGTCAGATAATTGTCGCGCTCTACACATGCTTATTCCCAATAGTGCATTTTTTAAGGTGTATTTAGCATGATTTCTAGTGATTTTGGGGTTTTTTACTACACTTATTGTTATCTAAATCTTATTTTTAAAGGGGGTATGCCTTAGTGCTAGACCTCCAAAATCCATTGAATGATAGATGAAATGGGTTTGATGCGGGAGATAAAGTATGAATATGATGCGATCTGATTTTGATGTCCTCGAATTAGATGCCAAGCTCATTGACTCATCCAAAGTCATAGAGGGGTATATCTATTTATCCAAGGAAATTGCTGAGGAGAAAAAACAAGCTCGCAGAGAAAAACGTATGAAAGTGCTATTTGCGTTTTTGTGTGTTTCTGTTGCGGTACTTGTTTGGGACAAGCAACTATTCGCTGGCCCTCAATATCAGAACTTAGAAGAGTATCATCCAGCACCAGCCTTAGGAGATGTCTTATCCGATGGTGTTGTTGAACACCTTAACCCCGAAACTGCATCATCAGCCATTGATGCTGGTTTGGAAGTGGCTGTGGATATACCCGAAGATATCGTTAAGTTTATTGATGCCGATATCACCTCTGCTGCACATGTATCCCTATCAAATGCGGTGGTATTAGAAGAAGTGGATGATCGTACTGACAATACCATTAATATCGATAAAATTATTGCCTCAGGCAATCAGTTGTTTAAGAGAGACCGTTTAATGTCTCCTCCCGAACATAATGCGTTTATTCGTTATGAAACCGTATTATCACTGCAACCGGATCACCCAGAAGCTTTAGAGGGTATTAAAAAAATTGTTGATCGTTATGTGTATTTAGCCGAATCGGTTATTGCAAAAGGCGAAACCTATAAGGTCCCGGGGTTGATTAAAAAAGCTTATCAAGCGGGTGAAAAATACATGGATGTTTCAGTGATTATTCAACAGTTTTCTGGCTATCTCAGTAACGATTCGGTCTTTAGCGAAATAGCAAGTGAAGATGAAAGTATTGAATCAACCGCTCAGTCAGCAGTTGCGGAGATCACCACGCAGACAGAACTTCAATCCGATAGCGATTTTAACAATAATGCGGGTTTTCATGGCGATGTTATTTTTAATGCAGATAGAAAGATAGCTGCAACCGCTTATCAATTATATATACAGGGCGATATCTCCTCAGCAGAAAAAGTGCTGACCAATTTTACGCGTCTATCAGGGTTTTGGGGAAGCTCTAATGACCTCCTACTTAAAATGTATTTAAGCCAATCTAAGATCGGAGAGGCAGAAAATTTAATCTACGAAAATAAAGCATTAACTACGTATCAATTTGCTGAAAAGGCCGCTAGGGTGATGATGGCTCGTGGCGATTCTCAAGGAGCCTTAGATATGTTGGCAGCTTATCGTCCAGAGTTTCTCGATAACAAAGGTTACTATGTGTTAATGGCCAGTCTTTATAATAAAGTGGGTGACTACAAGCGATCTGTATATTGGTATCGTCAACTGCTCAGCGTCAATCATAAAGATGCTCGTTTGTGGTTAGGTCTAGCAGTTTCACTCGATGCATTAAATAATGTAAACGATGCGATGAAAGCGTTTGAGTATGCAAGGCTGTATGCTCAAAACCAATCAGTTGTAAAAAATTATATTAACGAGAGACAATTAGCCTTAGCAGATTAATACTGCTTAAGCATTTTTGGTTTTGAGCCTCTGTAATTTTTTAGACGTTCATTTTTTCAATCTCGATGTTTTTAATGGCGTTATTTTCTTTACATTTTAATGGTATCGGAATCGTTTTAATTAATAGATCGACTAATTCAAAAAAGCACTTTAAAATAGCCTATTAAACGTGTTTTAAAGGTTGACTTTCATTTCAGTTTTTTAGTTTTTCAGAAATTTTAGTTTTTTCAGTCTTTTTCAGATTTGTTGGCTAATGTCATGACGTTGGCAGCCACACTCCTTAATCGATTGGAATTGTTACCATCACAAATCAAATAGAAAAAATTAGTTGCGTAAATATGTCCTCTTATAAAAAAGTCGCTTTGCTCGGCGAATGTATGATTGAGCTACAAGACAACGGTACTGGTGCACTGTCCCAAAAATTTGCAGGAGACACACTAAATACTTCGGTCTATTTGTCTCGTTTAACCGATTCAGATCAACATAATGTTTCGTATGTCACTGCGCTAGGCGTTGATCGCTTTAGTGATGAAATGTGCCAGTTTTTTGAAGAAGAAGAAATTAATACTTCTTTAGTACAACGTTCGCAAACGCATTTACCGGGTATGTATTATGTCGATTTAGACGAAACCGGAGAGCGTTGTTTTTATTATTGGCGAGGTCAGGCAGCCGCACGTTATCTATTAAATTCTGAAGGTTGGGAAGAGGTATTGAACCAGCTGCTAGATTACGACTTGTTGTATTTCTCAGGTATTTCCATCGCGATATTAGAAGATGAAGGTCGCGACAGGCTCATCGAATTTCTCCCTAAATTTCGTGCAGCTGGCGGTAAAATTGTATTTGATAATAACTACCGTCCAAAATTATGGAAAGATAAAGACACGGCAAGACATTTTTACCAAGCGTGCTTACAACAAACGGATCTCGCTATTTTAACAGCAGATGATGATCTAGATTTGTGGGAAGACGCTGACCTAGAAGCAATGGTTGCTCGTAATAAATCTTACGCTATCCCTGAGCTAGTGATTAAGCGCGGAGCGGACCCTTGCTTGTTAATTCAAGAAGATTCTCGACAAGAAGTGGCAGCGCAACGTGTGGATAATGTAGTGGATACCAATGCTGCAGGTGATTCGTTCTCTGCAGGTTATTTAAGCGGTTGGATCCAAGGGCATAGTTCTGAGCAATGTGCAAAAACCGGCCATTATGTTGCGAGCCAAGTTATTCAGCATAAAGGGGCCGTTATTCCTCGAGACGTGAATATTAAATTACCAGAATAATATATTAGAAATCTTATTTTTTACCTGTTTAGCCAATGAGCCCATTTATTTAATGGGCCTATATCTTTAATGAGAGAGTTCCGTGAACGATAGTATCCCACAAGAATTATTAGATAGTTTAACCCGAGTTAAAATGCCGACCGGTATGTCATTCCGCGAAGCAGAATCAACCCAAGAGATTAATGGTGTATCAGTCCCTGTATTTCGCTGTGATGTATTGGTATTAGGTAGTGGGGCAGCAGGCTTAAGAGCGGCTGTTGAGCTTAAGCGTGCAGGCAAGGATGTTGTTGTTGCCAGTAGTTCTTTTTTTGGTGGCACATCGGCATGTTCTGGTTCGGATAAACAAACCATTCATAGCTCGGGTACGAGCAATCGCGGAGATGATTTTGTCCAGCTTGGGCAAGATATTGGAGCCGGTGGTTGTATGGATAAAGACACCGCATATATCGAAGGTGTAGGCTCAACCGGAGCATTTTCGACCTTACAATATATGGGGTTGCCCTTACCGCAAGATCGTTTTGGTGCGGTATTGCGTTATCAAACTGATCACGATGATGTTGGTCGTGCTACTAGCTGCGGGCCTCGTACTTCTCGTTTAATGGTTAAGGTACTTTGTGAGGAAGCCATTCGTTTAGGTGTACCTTTTGTTCGTAGTACGGGAGTTAAGATATTAACCCACGAAGAAAATGGCGAGACCATTTGTTCGGGTGTGATTGCTATTAGCAGCAAAGATAAAACCAATGATTATGGTTTACAGGCTATTTTATGTGATCAATTAGTGCTGGCTACTGGCGGACCGGGTGAGCTGTATCGCGATAGTGTTTACCCACGTAATTGTTTTGGTTCGTTGGGAATGGCTTTAGAAGTGGGTGTTAAAGCCGCTAACCTAACCGAAAGCCAGTTCGGTATTGGTACCGAACGAGATGCATTTCCATGGAATCTCTCAGGCACCTATGTGCAAGTGATGCCTTATATTTATTCTGTTGATGCAGAAGGTAATGAGCACAACTTCCTTGCGGATTATTATCGTACCACTGCAGAATTAGCCTCTAATGTATTCCGTAAAGGCTATCAGTGGCCTTTCCACGCCGACCGTATGTTAAATTATGGGTCAAGCTTAGTGGATATCGCCATTTGGCAGGAGCGTAATAAAGGCCGAGCAGTGTATATGGATTTTAATCGCAATCCTGAGTCTGTCCCTGGCGATAAACCATTTTCGCTCGATGATTTAGATCAAGATGTCTACGACTATTTAGCCAATAATAACGGTTTACAAGCGCAACCTATCGATCGCTTGTTGTCTCTAAATCCATTGTCTATCGAACTGTATAAAATGCATGGTACCGATATTAATACCACCCCACTAGCGTTTGCGGTTAATAACCAGCATATGAATGGTGGGTTGGATGTTGATATTTGGGGGCGCACCAGCCTAAAAGGTTGTTATGCCATTGGTGAGGTTGCAGGTACCCATGGTGTCACACGTCCAGGTGGCGCTGCACTAAATGCAGGCCAAGTATTCGGTAAGCGTTGCGTTGACCATATTAGCAATGTTGCTAGTTCAACATCGAAAGCTGCAATAGATATTAGCCTGTATGAAAGCACAATTGCTCAGGCATTAACCTTGCTCGATGATGCTGTGAACAATGAAACAGGTGTTTCTCTGGACGAGATTCGCGATGATGTACAAGCGCGTATGAGTGACAAAGCCTCATTTATCTGTCGCCAAGATATTGTGACTGACGCTTATGCAGAAGCTAGGGCGCTCAACCAGCGTATTCGTGAACAGGGTGTGCAGCTTTCTTCTGCTGGTAATGCAGTTGATGTATTCCGCTGGCAGCAAACGGCACTCACTTCTGAAGCAGTATTAGCGGCATTAGATAGTTATTTGAAAGCTGGTGGTGGTAGTAGGGGCGCACGTGCAGTCTGTTCTAACGAGGGCTCTCTGGTGCCGCAGACCATTAAAGGGAATTTGGAAGAGTTCCGTTTTATTGAAGAGCGCTTAGAAGATCGTGAACAGAAATTATTAGTCAGGTTTAATGCTGAGGACCATGATTTCGAAATTAGTAGTGTTGCCCTTCGAGAGATGGAAGATCCTGCCACGATATTTTTTGAAAAGAACTGGGGTTCATACTTGCGTGCGGATATTTATGGCAATGATTATTCTTCACCAGAATAAAATGAGTGCTTAGCTATTTTCATAATGGTGAATAATAAAAAAGGCTTTCTGGTGAATCAGAAAGCCTTTTTTATTTTTAGGACAAAACAACAAGAATTAGCTAGGAGAATATTTTTTCCATGGACGCCATCGATACTTATTTCTTGGTTTTTCTTCTTTAACTTTTTCTTCCTTTCGGTGGCCCAGTACTAATAAGCAGGGCGTTAAAATAAGAGTCAGTGGTGTAGCAAATACTACACCGCCAACAATGGCGGTTGATAGTTGTGTCCACCATTGAGCCGTAGGTGCTCCCATAGTAATGCTCTGATTGACTAGGTCGATATTGAGTTGCATCACCATAGGCATTAGCCCTAGTACCGTTGTCGCTGTCGTCAGTAGAACGGGGCGCAAACGTTGTGCGCCCGTACGCACTGCTGATTCTCTTACCGATAAACCTCGTTTTCGTAGCCCATTAAACGTATCGATAAGGACAATATTATTGTTCACAATAATACCTGCTAATGCGATAACACCAACACCACTCATTACGATACCAAAAGGCTCGCCTTTTACCATCAGTCCAATAAATACGCCCATGGTGGAGAAAATAATAGCGCTTAAGATTAATAAACATTGGAAAAAGTTATTAAACTGAGTCACTAAAATAACGGCCATAATAAAGTAGGCAACACCGAAGGCTTTCATTAAAAAAGCCATCGACTTTTGCTGGTCTTCGGTATTACCACTAAATTTATAATCTACAGAACTAGGTAGGGGAGATGCTTCTAATTCTGCATTGATGGCTTTAACCACTTCATCGATGACTAGACCATCTTTTACATCGGCGTTAATACCAATAGTTTTTTTACCATCGACACGAATAATATTGCCTTTTTTCGGAGCCGCCTTACGAGTAATAAAATTACTAATAGGAATAGATCCTTTCGACGTAGGAATCATTAAGGTATCAAGTTGTCCCAAAGAACGGTTGTTGATAGGGTAACGCAATACAATATCGATCTTGTCATCAGCGCCTTCAGGTAAAAAATCACTGAGCACGATGCCATTAGTGACCAACTTAATCATATTGCCTAAAGTGCCTACATCAACACCATAGCGGCTTGCTTGTACACGATCGATTTGAATTTCCCATTCAATACCCGGTAGCGAGCGGTCATCATTGACCGAGATAATTTCTTCTCGTGCTAATAATTCTTCGGAAACCCTATTAGCCGTTTCTGTTAGTGCCTCAGAAAAATTAGATGATAACCTTAGTTGAATATCGGCTCCCGATTGTGGACCGCCTTGTTGTTCAACCGTCTCAACAATAATGCCCGAGATCTGTTCAACATCTGCTCTAATATCACTCAGAATTTGTTTTGCCGGGCGGCGCTTATACCAATCGATAAACTCAAGAGTAATAGAGCCGATACTATCCGGGGCTGATTCACGATCCGGGGTAACAAAAGTGGTGGCAACAATCGTTTCTATTTCCTCGTAATTTAAAACAAATGCTTCTACCTGCTGGACAAGATAATCTTTCTCGTCCAAAGATAGGTCACCACGCGCACGAATATCCAAATTAGCCACTTCTGGCTCAATATAAGGAAAAAACTCAACGCCCTTACCGAATTTGCCGTAAATAAAAAATACAGACAATAGTAAGATAATGGCAAATATAAGTACGCTGATAGGATAATCTATCAATCGGTTGAGTATGCGTGTAAATAAACCTGTAGGCCCCTTAAGGTCTTCTAGATCGCCAGATTCTGTGATCTGTAATGTATGTAGAGTGCTTTCGGAATAGCTGCCTTTTTTACCGATAACAGAACCTATAGCGGGTAATACTACCAGTGCCATTACCAATGCAGAGGCTAATGTAGCAATAATAGTAATAGGCATATAACGCATAAATTCGCCAACAATATCAGGCCAAAACAATAATGGCATGAAAGCGGCTAATGTTGTTGCAGTAGAGGCGGTAATAGGCCACGCCATACGTTTGGCAGCTTCGGCGTAAGCCTCGCGTTTGCTGGCGCCGTCAGCGAGTTTTCTATCGGCGTATTCGGTCACCACGATAGCGCCGTCAACTAGCATTCCCACACTAAGAATAAGAGAGAACAGAACCACCATATTCACGGTAAAGCCCTGCATATCAATAATCAATATGCCGGCTAGAAACGCGCCTGGAATCGCTAAACCTACAAGAAAAGAACTGCGCAATCCTAAAAATGCGACGATAATAATCATCACCAATAATGTGGCAATTAGCACATTATTAAACAGGTCATTAAGTGATGTTTCTATCTGGATAGATTCATCTTGCGATAAGCTATAGCTAATAGTTTCTGGCCATTGTTGGCTTTCTTTAGTGACAATTTCTTTTACTTGTGAAATTGTTTCGATGATGTTGGCACCCACTCGCTTGGATACGCCTAAAGTAATCGCACTTTTACCACCAACTCGTGCATAGCTTACGGGCTCTTTAAACGTCATTTCGCCGGCAGCAATATCTTGTAAGGTCACTACTTGATCACCCACTACCTTAACAGGTAAGTTCATTAAGTCTTCACGGGTTTTTAGTAGACCAGGTACTTTAAGTGGAAAGCGACCTGCACCTGTGTCTAATGTACCAGCAGCAACCAGTAGATTATTGTTACTAAATAGCTGTGCTAAATCAGTCAGTGATAAGTTATAGCTCTCTAACTGATCCGGACGAATAATAATTTCTGCCTGCTCATCACGGTCACCATTAATGCTCGCCTCCAATACACCCGATACCGCTTCGATTTTGTCTTTTAGTTCATTCGCTATGTGGCTAAGTTGGGCAAAATCGGTATCGCCGGAAAGATTAATGCGCAACACAGGGAAGGTGGATAAGTTAATTTCATTCACTGTGGGTTCTTCGGCATCACTAGGTAAGTCGCCCTTTGCGCGATCTACCTTGTCTTTTGCATCAATAATCGCTTGATCAATATCGGTACCACTTTCAAATTCTAGAACAATAGAGGCATGCCCTTCAGAAGCGGTGGATTTCACTTCTTTTAAGCCTTCTAAGCTGCGCAGCTCTTTTTCTAAAGGGTGAACTAATAAGCTATCAGCATCATCAGGAGATATTCCCTCTAGCTCAACCGAAACGTAAGCAACAGGAATAGTGATGTCGGGGTTGTTTTCTTTCGGTATCGAAATATATGAAGCGGTGCCCATCATTAATACAAGCACAAACAACATAATAGTCGTTCTTGATCGCGATAAAGCAGCATCGATTAATGAGTACATATAATAATGTCCCTTGGTTACGGCGAGTCGTTACCGTGTGTTTTATTCAGGTGTATTAAGTTCGGTAGTGTCTTTGTACTGAGCGACCACATGGTCGCCAGCATCAACGAAGCCTTGGCCCACAGTAATGATATTCGCAGTGCTAGGTAAGCCCGTCACCCATACTTGCTCACGGTCCGAACGGAGTATTTGAATGGGGGCTACCTGTACAATATTATTTTCATCTAATACCTTAACCGCCGTATCACCCGCATCATTTAATGTGAGTAGAGCAGGGCTAAACCCATGCGCTAATTGGTCCGGTAACTGTAGTGACATAATGGCAGAAATACCTGCAGGAATGGTGTTGTTGGGGTTAGGGATTTCTATTTCCACTTCCACAGAACGAGTATTTTCATCCGCTAGCTTATTCACAAAACTAATATTGCCTGTTATTGCCTCATCTGAGCCAACATCTACGATAACCGGTGTGTCGAGAGTTACTTGGTTAATGGTTTTTTGTGGTATCTGGGCAGAAATAACCAATGGCTGCAGAGCAATCAAGTCAGCTACTTTGTCGCCACTTTGTACGAGCTGTCCCTCATTAACGTTCACATCATTAAGAATGCCGCTAAACGGTGCTTTAGTTTGTGCATTTTCTGCATCAACCAGTAAGCGCTGCAAATCCGCCTCAGCACTGGCTAGTGCCGATTTAGCCGAAGCCAAAGACACTTTTGAAGACAACTTCTGAGTAACTAAGCGTGATGCTGCCTCTAAATCCAACTTCTTCTCTTCGACCAATGCGCGTGCTTTACGAATATCCGCATTCAGGGCGCGCGTATCTATCGAAAGAACAGTCTGCCCCTGCTTAACTTCATCACCTTTCTGAAAATAAATTTTAGTGATTTTGCCAGAATAACTGGCCTGTAACGACAGTGTATCGCTCGCTTCTGTGGTTCCTGACAAAGTGATTTGTGCTGGCGTATTTTCTGCAGCAATAGCCATCGCTTGAACACGCTTTTCGTTACCTTTCTCAGTATCTTGGGTATTACCACCTTGGGCTTCTAGCGCCTCACTATCAGAAGGGGTAGTTTGGGCGGTCTCTGTTGCTTGTTCATCATCTGCCAGTGCAGTGGTGACGCCTTGCCCACCCGACACCATCCAAAGGACAATAACGACAACGGCCATAATGGCAATAAAGGGCCCAGTTTTACTTTTGATGTCCATTAAACACTCCGCGAAGTAAAGTGACGATTAGTCAAAAAAGAAAAAGAGGAGATTATCATTAGATACTTTGCAATATCTACCCTGTCGACTAAAAAATACCAAATTTGTTACAAAATGTTTCAATCGACTTGCTAATAGTGAATTTGGGATGGTGGATAAGTGTGAAGGAGGCGATAATTTGATGCCATAGGGTATTTATAATATTCCCTGTTTTAACCTAGGTCTTAAAGTGTATAAACCCCTTAAGACCTAGGTGTCTTAATGTTAAACCTTTATTGTGTTAAACCACGGAACAGTTAATTAGAATTATCCAAATTTAAGTGTTCATAAATCGCTTGCACTTGTCCGGGCACATCGCGTAAAAAGTGAATAGCAGAACTTAAATCTGTCGCAATAGAAGCATAAGCCGCAGCGACTCTTGCACCTAATGCACGTGTACTAACGCTATCAAAATGATAGAGATCAAACAGGCTTAGATCCGATGTATCCACACTGATGCCTCGTGGAATACTCGATACAAATTCTTGAATGGCAAGATTAATAATGCTCGGATCTTGATGACCATTAGCCACTACATACACTTTCATACACACCCAACCCGTCTCGGTATTAAGACCGCTAATATCCTCTATCATCGATGTTCTCATACTGGAGATATTGCTTAAGTACACACTTTGCGAATCGTCGCCACTGGATTCGCCTTGGCCCCAATAAACAAAAGGGATATGATTTTTAGCATTGAGGGCTATCGCAGCATTAATACGCTGCACGGCCGCTAAATAATTGACTTGTCCGTCAGCCCATTGGGAAAAGTTTGTCGCACCATCGGCAACAGGTACTAAAACAATTGGCTTGTCCGCAAACATGCCTATAGCGCGAAACGATCTCACCATAGACAGCCACAGCCCCATGGAACCGGGATTTTCACCTTTATTACCACCATGTTTTAAGGGGTTGCTAACAGGACTTAATATATTGTTTGAACCAAATTGATAAACATCATCCAGACCTGAATAATTATCATCTACCCCAGCATCGATAGCTGCTCTACCAATTGCATTCGACTGCCCCATAATAGGAATAACATAGGCACCGCTATTTGGTAAGGTGATAGAGGACGCATTGATAGTAAACACCACGACTTCTGTGTCTGTATTACCATCGTTATCGGTGGCGGTAAATGTGGTGGAAATCGTTTCTGCTGCTGTAACAACACCGCTTAATATTGCTAAGTCAGGTGTTGAGCTATCCAGCGTTAAACCTGAAGGCAAAACATCAGCCGTTAATGTACTTATCGTGCCATCGTCTGTGGTTGAAATAACGAGACTAACATTATCACCAACGGTATAGTTTCTATTGCCAATGGTGCCAATAACAGGAGCTTCGCTAACAAAATCGCCAGACGTAAACTGAAAGCTTGCATCAATGGTAGCGTCTTGATTGGAAACCATATCCGGCAATACAGTCGTACCCGGTGACTGATTCCAGTCATAGCTTCTACTACTGGTGCCATTAGTTAACAACGTCGTGCCAGAAATAATACCGGTGTAAGGAAACGCTGCCGACGTGTTGTAGCCGGAGAAGCAATTAAGTACCAAATCACCCGCAATAGTTTGCGTTCTGCTAGCACCATTAACGGAGAAAGTGAGCACATTACTCGCATCTCGCGTTAAGCTAATATCCACATAATCCCCAGGCAGGGCACCTACATCACTATTAGGTAAATCAAATGTTGTACCAGCGATTCGACACCGCCAGTTTTGTGAAGATGCGTGATAAGTCCCTACAAAGTTACTCGTATTTAATGAGTTACCTAAACTCACAAAAACCGTATCAACAAAGGTTTCTCTTAAAGTAATACTAAACTCTCCTGAAGCTGTCCATGTAGGGAAGTTCCAGCGGCCAGTACCATCAAATTGAAATGCCATTTTTATTATCTCCTAAAATAAATAGTATTTAACGCGTTCATGCGTTTACTGTTGTAATAGCGTGAAAATAAAAACACAGAATGAGTTCACCGTTAGATAAAGTTCAAATGCAATATTTTGCGCCAATCCTTGTTCTATAGCTGTCCCGCTAAAGATAAACTGTTGACATAATATTGCTCATTAATTGTCTAACAACGAACAGATTC
>JAHDEM010000004.1:99038-116861 GCA_020628895.1 Candidatus Endobugula sp. | reverse complement strand
TTATATTCATTCAGATCAACTAAGCGAATCACTCGATAAACTGTTTCTCGATCAAAACCATTCGAAACAATATAGTCAGCACTTAAATCCTGCTCAACATACATTTCTAATATTTGATCCAACACATCATAAGGGGGTAAATTATCTTCATCGACCTGATCTGGCGCTAATTCTGCTGATGGGGGCCGATCAATAACTGATTGAGGAATAACCTCTTCCCCCAGAGTGTTTCTATAACTTGCCAACTCAAACACTAGGGTTTTTGGCACATCTTTTAATACATCAAAGCCACCGGCCATATCACCGTAGAGAGTGGAGTAACCCACTGCTAGCTCACTTTTATTACCCGTAGTAAGCACTAAAGAGCCTTTTTTATTGGATATTGCCATTAACAAAACACCGCGGCAACGAGCCTGTAGATTTTGCTCTGTAAGGTCGGCGGGTAAACCGGAAAAAGAGCTTTCTAAACTCGCCATAAAGGCATTGTACATAGGCTCTATGGTAATACTGTCGTACGATACACCTAACACTCTCGCTTGCCTGGAGGCATCATCTACACTGAGCTGAGAGGTATATAAAAACGGCATCATCACCGCCTGAACTCTATCCGCACCAAGTGCATCCACGGCAATAGCCAGTGTTAGCGCCGAATCAATACCGCCTGACAAACCTAAAATAACATCGCGAAAATGATTTTTATTCACATAGTCACGCAAACCTAATACTAGCGCTTGATAGACGATAGATAATTCAGATAGAGGCTGATCGATATAGGATTTAGGCACTATTTCAACTGCTGTTGAGGGTGCCACCTCACACTGTACTAAATATAAGTCTTCCTCAAAAAAAGGAGCTTGAGCTTGGCATTCGCCACTGGCATTCACTGCAAAAGAACCACCATCAAATACCAACTCGTCCTGTCCACCCACTTGGTTAACATACAGGATAGGCAAGTTTCCCTGCTGAGCACGGTAAGATAATAAATCTAAGCGTTGTTGATGCTTACCACGATGGAAGGGGGAGGCATTAATATTAATTAATAATTGCGCGCCAGCCTCTTTAAGTTGCAATAAGGGCTCATCGTGCCAAATATCTTCACAAATAGTCAGCCCGGTCTTCACTCCCTTTAAGTCAAATAAGCAAGCTTTTGATCCGGCTGTAAAATACCGTTTTTCATCGAAGACTTGATAATTCGGTAAATTCTGTTTGGCATATTCAGCAATCCACTGACCATTGCCTAATACGCCAACCATATTCATCTGGGCACTGTTAATCGTTTTAGGGTAGCCAACAATGACCATTGCTGAAAATTGCTCCCCAGCTAAACGAGAAAGCCCTGCTGTGATACGGGTATCCATGCTTTCTCTGAGCAATAAATCTTCTGGTGGATAACCACATAGGGTTAATTCCGGAAATATAACGACATCAGCGTTATATTTAACCTCTGCTTGTCTTATATACTGAATAATACAATCAACATTCCCCTCTATATCACCGACTAGGGGGTTCATTTGAGCCATCACGATATTAATCAACGACATATAAAATACTAACTCCAATACTTGGCATAAGGTTTTCATCTATAAAATAGCGACCAAGCTAGCCAGCATATTTTATTACACGAGTATAACGGCCTATAATAACGAACCATTACAATAAAAGGAAAGCCCTGTTGATAAACTCTGATTACTCAACACCTAATAGTATTATCCTGCCAGATAATAAGCGTTTATTCAGTGTATATGTCTACTATCGCCTTGTCTTAGGTGGGCTACTTATTATTCTTTTTTTATCGGGGTTGGGTGGCAATTTTCTGGGAACGAACAATCCCACTCTATTTATATATACTAACTATTTGTATATTTGTATCTGTGCGGTGTCACTAGGACTGTACTTATTAAACAAACTTCAGGCTCAAGCAAACCACATACTATTTTTACTCATTTTTGATTTTATTGCCTTAGTAATGCTGATTTACACCAGTAACAATGCAATTGGTGGCTTAGGCTATTTATTATTAATCCCTATGGCTGTAGGTAGCACGTTTTTGCGAGGGCATACGAGTATCGCGCTTGCAGCATTTGCATCATTACTGATCATGTCCTCTAGCGTGCTACATTATTTAGATAATAGCAGCCATTCCCAATCGACTTTTGCCTCGGGCATAGCTGGAGCCCTTCTTTTTCTTACTGCCATTTCTTTTCGTTTGTTATCAAAGAAAATCCAAAGTAGCGAATACAAAATTAGACAACAAGTAGAACAAACAGACTACTTACAACATCTAGGGCAACGAATTGTTGAAACTATTCAATCAGGTATTGTTGTTATTGACGAAAATCTTGAAACACTATTTATTAATCGTGCCGCTAGCGAACTACTTTCTCTCAATAGACCTTTAAAAAGCTTACAGAGCATCGAAGAAGTTTATGAAACTTTATTAAAATGGCAGGTATACAAAACAACACCTGAGTCTATTTCAGTAAACCTTGGTATTAACAGAGATATTAAAGTTAGCTTTACCGAATTATCAGATAGCAAAGTCGTATCATTAATGCTATTTATCGAAGACGAAAAAGATATTAAGCAAGAAGCTCAACAACTAAAACTCGCATCGTTAGGGCGCCTTACTTCAAGCATTGCACATGAAATACGGAACCCTTTGGGAGCCATCAGTCATGCGGGACAACTATTGGGAGAGTCTAAGAATCTTCACACCGAAGATCAAGAATTATTACAAATGATACAAGTAAATTCAAAACGTATCGATCAGACGATTAACAATATTCTACAATTTTCCAGAAGAAAAGAAGCATACCCTGAAATTATTAATTTGAACTCATGGTTAGAGCAGTTTTGCAATAATTATCAAGCTCACACTAAAGCGCATATTATATTGAATACACCTACGTCCATCATTTATGGAAAAATAGACCCTAATCATCTTTCTCAGATCATCAATAACTTAGTGGATAATGGTTTGCGTCACAGCGCAAAATCACAAGATGAAAACATTATTACTATTGAAATCAACAACGATTCATCCATCTCCCCCTATATCAATATTATCGATGAAGGCGAAGGAATCGGCGACGAACATATTAACGAAGTATTCGAACCATTTTATACGACAAAAACAACAGGCTCAGGACTTGGCTTATACCTCTGCAAAGAGCTATGCCAAGCTAATAAATCCAGCATCACTTATTTCAAAAAAGATGCTAAACAAAAAAGTTGTTTTCGTTTAACCCTTTCACAATAACCGATTAAGATAATCAATATGAATAATAAAATTCTTGTTATCGATGATGAACCCGACATTCGGCAATTGCTAGCGATCACTTTATCGAGAATGGATTATTCTCCCGTTTGTGTCGAAAATATTAATGAAGCGTTTAAGGCCTTAAAAGAGCACGAATTTCAATTATGTTTGACCGATCTCAAACTACCAGATGGGTCAGGCCTTTTAGTGGTAGAAAAAATTCAAAATGAATTTCCACTACTTCCAGTGATTGTTATTACCGCTCATGGCTCTATGGATATTGCTATTAGCGCCATGAAATACGGTGCCTTTGATTTCATCAACAAGCCTGTCGATTTGCAACATTTACGACGGTTAATTAATAACGCAACGTCATCGAATCAAGCACTAACTCCACCTCAAACAACATCTCTGATACCAGAAATTATTGGCAAGTCAGAAGGCATTACTCTGCTAAAAGAAAGAATACTCAAAGTATCTCGATCACAAGCGCCTGTTTTTATTGTGGGCGAGTCCGGAAGTGGTAAAGAACTCGTTGCCAGATCAATCCATGTTAATAGTGCTAGAAAAAACCAACCGTTTATTGCTATCAATTGCGGTGCGATTCCTGCCGAACTCATGGAGAGTGAATTTTTTGGTCACACAAAAGGAAGTTTTACTGGAGCTCACCACGATAAGCAAGGGCTTTTCCAGGCAGCTAATGGAGGCACCTTATTTTTAGATGAAGTTGCCGACCTGCCACTGGACATGCAAGTAAAACTATTAAGGGCTATCCAGGAAAAAAAAATTCGACCCATAGGTTCAGCTAAAGAAGAATCTATTGATGTACGTATACTCAGTGCCACACATCAAGATCTGTCTGTTGCTGTAGAAAAAGGGGGGTTCAGGAGTGACTTATTTTACAGAATAAATGTAATCGAAATCCCTGTACCACCACTACGTGACCGACTAGAAGATATCCAACTATTGTGTAGCGCTATTTTAAAAAAAATAGCACTACAGAATAAATACCCAGAATATACAATTAGCAATAACGCCATAAACACGTTAAAGCTATATAATTTCCCCGGTAATATACGCGAGTTAGAAAATATATTAGAACGCGCTTGCACTTTGTCCGAAACCTCTTCAATCGAAGATAACAACTTACTGCTTCCTCAAAGTAAGAATACAATAACACAATCACAAAATGAGGATACAGAGACTAAACCAGCATCAACAGAAAGAGAACACATCAACACTTTCGATTATAATAAGCAATCAATTGATGATTATCTTAATGCCATAGAAAAAGAAATATTATTAAGTGCTTTAGAAAAAAACCGGTGGCATCGAACGACTACAGCTAAGATGCTTGGAATTACTTTTCGTTCTTTAAGATATCGGTTAAAAAAATTAAACCTAGATACGGATAAAGGCACGTAAACAAAAAAGTCTGCAAGCAATAAGTTGCACTAACGCATCTACATACATGAACAATGAAGTATAGATACGTTTAAACACTTGCAGATAAGCTTAATCTTAAGCTACACTTCCTATCGATAGCAAAGTGCTCATAAAACATTACAGGATGTAATAACAAACTCTCAAGGAATGAGAATATGTTGACTAAAAAAGGGTTTACCCTTTACGAATTATTGATCACATTATTTATAGCGTCAATACTGGCTACGATTGGCACTCCTTACCTTTCCAGTGCAATAAAATTATCTCACGCACAAAACACCTATTATCGTTTATTCAACTTAATCCAATATACGCGTGAACGAGCCGCCTTTCTACACGAAGACACCTTAATGTGCCCTAGCAAAAATCAGGAAATATGTATCAATGACTGGAGTCTACCTATCATGGTCTTCGTTGACAATAATCGTAATAAAAAGCGCGATAAAAATGAACCCATTGAGCGGATAGAAATACTCATTAACGAGGAACAAACCTTAACATGGAGAGCATCTGGAACCTCTCGTTACCTTCGATTTGTTTCTGATGGTTCAACAAGCGCTCAAAACGGGAGTTTTAGAATATGCCCGCGGGACAAAAACATTGACTATGCGAGAAAAATTATTATCTACATGAGTGGTCGAGCAAGAAGCGCTACCAAACAAGAGCTAAGTGATCAAGACTGCCTATGATACTAGCGCCAACACTCTGCTACACTGAGAGCATCATCACCATTAGCACTACGCCCTCTAGCGCCGGTGTTGCTCAAGGTTAAGTTCTCACATTCAGCATCCGTTTGATCAGGAGTTGCCGTCAAGGTATATAACGATGTATTAGCAGAATTATCTGCAATAGTAACCGTATAATAGTCATTCTCGCTGGTTGAGCTCATACCTAAATCGACCATAGCGGAAGCATAAAAATTATTACGAGTAAAAAATCGTTCTTGTGCCGCAGCAACAACCAATAAATAAGACGCTCCTTCTGCTCTTCTAGTCTCTTGTATATGACTCGTATAAGAAGGGTAAGCGATGCTCGCTATTACCGCAATGATAACAACCACTATCATTAGTTCGACTAATGTTACTCCACTTTGCGTATGATTTTTCATTATCACTCTTCAAATACTTGTTTAAGTTTAGTTACTCAACTATCAGCAGCTCAGCCACATAATTTTTACGGGATCTGATAAAAGTATTTATATAAACAGATTGCCCTTTCTGCAAAGCATAACGATTGACTTCACGGTAAGGTATTATCCTCGCATCTATTTTATACACTTTAAAGTTAATTGGCATTTTATAAACCTGATCCTGAATAATAAGCTCGTGTTTGTCGTGATCAACAAAATTAAGCACTTTTAAATTACCCTCAGAATTATCAAACCCCGAATAAACCTGCAAAGAGAAAGCAGTTAATATAACAGCAACTAAATACTTATACATATAACACCTATTTACAAAATTAATGAAGAATAGACCATGACTTCCTACCTGATTTTACATCTTCATCATCGGCCTTCACCGCTATAGAATCGACAGACCCATCATCCCGATTGATGTGTAATTCATTATTGCCGTCTTGATTACGTATAACCTCTAGACCCACTATCGCCCCATTAAAACGTATCCCCGATAAATGAGAGTCATCTCCATACTCTTCATTAAAAAAGTCAAAGGGTAATTGCGCACCTGTTTCCAATTGCAAAGCCGACAAATAACTATAGCCTGAACTAGCGTTACAACTCCCTTCATTGGGCACAAAACTAGCAAATACGATCGCTCGGCCAAGTACGACTGGGTTAATAATTGTCCGTTCTTTGTACTCAATGATTGGGTTACCCTGTTCGTCGGTCTCATTCCTTGTCGTTGGATAATCGACATACCAACCATAGTTCGCCTGTACTCCTTCAACCCCTTCGGTATAGTAATCTAGCGTATTATTTGATCCTACTCTCCCTTCAGTACCACTATTACCGATTACATGAGTAAATGTTTGCTCGGTCAATAAATCTCTGTTTAAAGAACGATACTGCTGACCAGCATCCCATATGCCGTAAAAACTTTGTCTATGAGTCGTTGTTTTATCTGCCACCGTTAAATACTGACCTGTACCAAAGAAAACTAACGTGTTAGGTGAGGTTGTCGAATCACTTTGAGATGGGTGAGACGTAATTACTGGTGCGGTTGTAATTGGCTGAGGAATCTCGCTCGACTGACAAGTACCATTGACAAGTGGCGTTTCACACATTGTAGCGGTAAATAAAGGATCATTGCTACTTACGTTATCATCATCGACTTCCCACTGGTTAGCCAAGGAGCCAGATACATCAAACACCCATAAATTCCCATGCAAATCACCTGCGTAAATTCGATCTGCAGTACCGTTTGAGTCCGTATCTATGGCCGTAGGCTCAGATAAGCCGTTAATATCAGACTCACTCACATAGCAGTTTTGGAGCGTATAACCAGCAATACTCCCAAACAAAGCTTCATCACATGAAAAAGTCGAAGATAGTAATTGATATGCATAATTTAGGGATGTATCACCTGGAACATCAGATGCATATCGCGCCTGAACATATTTCAGCTCACTAAGAGTGCATGAGCCCCCCGCAATACATGTTTGAGTGGAAGGCCATACATTTTGACTTGCTTCAATGATGCTGTAATCGCCATAACCATTGTTATAAATACCTTCGGCAACGTTTTCTCCCTTTGGCTCATCCAAATAAACAACAAACATTTTTGCTGTGCCATCCCCTGGGTGGGTACTACCATCCTCTGTCGTTGTGTACCCATTAGGTATCACAGCCGCCCAGCGGTCGTTATTCATTTTTGCGATAATGGGTTTACCGTATACAAAATTCAAATCGTCATGGGTGAACTCTTTTACAACAATATCCTCTGCATTGACCTGAGCATTATTATCTTCCCCTGCATTTCCCAAAAAGGGATGGATAGGATCATTGGGGTTATCGGGGTTTGTTATATCCAATACATAGATTCCTTTACCTCCGGACCTCAAAGCGCCTACAAGATAAGTTCTCCAACGCGCTTGTTGGTCATTTTTTTTGTCAACATAAACATCTGCAACCGTTATACCTCCGTCCACATAGGGCGTGCTTTCAAAGTCCTCATTAGCCAATGTATCAAGCTTTTTGCCCCCCTTCGTATTGTCCGAGACAATTTGAGGTACATAAGCAAATAACTCTTTACCACCCACATTCTCAGAATCAGTCGTATACTCGTTATAGCCAGATATCGAATCAATACCACTGAGATAGGTACTTGATGCGTAGAAAGCATGCAACATCCCATCATTACCGCCAACATAAACGATTGGGCGTCTAAAACGCTGGCCATTAAGGCCAGAAAAATCAGAGTATGCTGACGGAGCAATAGTATCAGGATAGTTATTTTCTGGCCGACTCACATATACTGGCTGAGAATGAATGAGGGCGCCAAGATAATGCCCATTTCTATTCCTAAAGCTAGTCCCCTCCGAAGCACCTTCGTAGGAAGGGTCGCCACGTAGATAATCGATAATATTACTCAAATAAGCCTGATTAGCCGCAATTTCATCAGCAGCCAGCGTAGAAGCCGAGTGTGGTGCATTAGACAACAAATCATTTACCTGAACACTACTTAGTGTGGCTACGTGTCCAGCATCTGTATCAGTATCAGAATGTAGGCTGGTATAGTTAGCAGGTGCACTAAAAGGAACCCCCCTTTGGCCATTGAAAGTGATAATACTTCGATCGGTTGCGCGATTACTCCGAGCAGACATTTGCTCGTCAGCTGACCATAATGCAGTATCGGAAAAACTGCCGTTTTGAAATTCATAGGCGTTCATATCTCCCCACCAACCATCAGGCCGATAGGAAACATCATAACGTAAAGCACCGTTATCTAATTGATAAGAACTTAGCGATACACCTGTGGCCGTATTGCTAACCCTAACGTTAATTTCTTGAATAATAGTATCTAAACTCTGCTGTAAAGCTTCTGGATTAGATGCGCTATAATAACCGCCCCTACCGTTATAGGATGCATGCAGAAGATCATCGATACGCTGATCACCTGCTGTTGGCTCTGTCCACGTTACCGTTTCTTTCTCAGGGTCCTTCGTAATCGTACCTGAAACACCAAAACCAACACCAAAAGTGACCATATGCTGGTGCGGTATTGTTTGCCCGTGCAACTTGACACTTAATTCATCATCCAGTGTTGAGGACAGATCATTTTCAAAATAATGCATGGAGAAATCAGCTAATGTATTTTGATAAGTATCCCCATAATTACCGCCATCATAATCACTATTTAATATGGTAATACCAGCACCAATCGTATCTCCATTGTTAACATCAGCATCGGCATTACCGACGGCATCATCTAATGAAATATCTCCATTCCAAGCACCATCGGTAACCAAAAGAGCGAAATTTTGTTGGCATTGCCCCCCTTTTGCCTCCGTAAACAGTGGTGTATTGGCATTTAGTACGAAGCCATCGTTATGTTCACTCGTATGCTGAGCCGATACAGCTGTCGTATTACTCGTATCTGTGCCTAGGAAATTGGAGTCCGGAGAAAGATTCTCATGGAAGTACCTGCCTGCATTATCTAAGAGCTGCCTTAGGTTAGTTCCGTCATTAACTACTCCAGAACCTTTCTTGTTAGGTGCGGTATTCGCCATATATACCTGTTTGAGCAAAGAGTCCTTATCACCATGAATTGATGTACTCTTGTTATAACTACTATTTGATGTAGACATATCTCTTACAATAGCACCACCATTACCCCTATCGTTAATGGTCGCCAAACCAACACGATAGTCACTACTATCTATTAATACACCTAGGGCCTGTTTAGCAACGTAGTCCCTTGTACGGTAGTACGTATACCAGTTAGCGTAGTTTTGTTGGGTGTTATAGGGAAGATCAGGATCTGTTGATACGGTAGCGGGTAGATCATCGTTTACCACCACACAATCATTAGGTCTACTGTCACAATCGCTGGCAGTCACAACGCCATCGCCATTGACAGCATCATCCGTGTCGCTTGAATGCTTCCAAGCGATATTAAAACCCTGTCTAGTAAAGGGGTTGTCATCACTGATAAATTGAAGGTGCGCTTCACTTCCAGCAATAACCAGCTCTTTAACCCGCCTTTCATCCGCTTGGTTATCGTTGGCCGTCACATTATAAAGCACATAAGGTGAATTCAAGCTACGATCATCTGGGTCAGTAAACTGATAATTAAATACATCAGTAACACTTTTACCACTAGCAGTTGTAATCGAATTAAACGGAGTAACCGCTGCGGTATTAGCTCCGGTGTACACCAATAAACGATCACCATTATTCCTAGTACTTCCTGTTTGATAGGTATTCTTACCATCGACTACAGTGATCGTATTATCAACGTTATCGACATTAAACGTGGTGATTGTTAAAGTTAAGGTCCCTGAATTAGAGGCTAGGGTATCACCACCAACATCAATCGTTAAAGTACTGGTTTCTTCTCGGCTATAGTTGAACAAGTTGCCACCAGAATCATAAAAAACACCGGAAGATTCTTCAACAGTATCACTACCATTAAGCGGCATTGTTTTAGTAATGGTATTGTCATACTGGGTCAACTCAGGACCACATTCACCAGCCTCTAAAACATCATTGTTGTTACTATCGTTCCACTTAATATAAATGTGATCAGACAAGTCTACTGTAGAGGTTGCATCAATAGGGTCTGATAGAGCAGTGGTTAAGGTTTTATTATCAAATAAAAAAGGGCTATTGGGGTCAGAGGTGGTATCCGAGATACTCGTCCACGGTTTATATTCAACTTTGGGGTTATAAGCTAGAGCATTATAACCTGCACATAAAGCATATAACTGATCATCATTCTCAACTAAATCGTGAGAGAGTGCCTTATTGGTTCCATCCACTGTAACAACGTCCCCTTCATCCGCTCTAATTGACTGCCCAGCATTAGTAATAACCTGGTCTGCCCCCATGCTAGCTGAGTCATCCAACAACAACATAATGTTGGGTTCCACTGTTTGAACAAATGTTAAGGGTTGGGTAGACAATTCACCCGGAGCTGCATACAAGGTAGAAGAAAAGCATGCCAGTAGTGACGATGCAGATAAAAGTGGTATGTAGCGATCAAAAGATTTCATTAAACCACCTATATTTTATGGAGAAATATAATACGATTGTAAAACTGAAAATGCATTGGCACTATCTCCCCAACCTATTGCACTGACACGAAAAATATAAGGTAAATCACTAGTATTTTTTGAATTAATCACCGTAATACCCTGTGTACCATACTGGTCGTACAACCCCATATATTCAATAATGTATAAGGGGTTATTCACACCAGCATCCGCGATATTTGAGTCTATACTATTCGTCCCAGCTACCCAGCTTCCCGCGTCAATTAAATTGATATTATGATTTGCTGAAGGTGTACTGCCTACTTGGACAACAGGATAAAAGCCTGTTGTCCGATCAATCAACAAACCTAGAGAATCATCAACCATAGTCCCTAAAGATAAACCATCTAGATAAGTTTCACCTGCCCTCAATCCACGCTCTGCATTAAGCCGAGCCAAATATTGCTGTCGACTATTGCTAGCCATACGTTCTTGCAAAGTAGCTCCAGTGATAGTAGTTACCCCTAAAGAAGTCATAATGAGTAACATCACTAATGCGACGATTAATATCACACCTTGCTGTTTCGCCGGCTTATATAGGTGTCTAGTAGAGTGATGAGCCATTAATAAATATTTCACAACACACCTGTTAAAGTTGATTACGTATACCAAAAACGCGGGTCACCGTCTTTGTTAAGGTATTTCCTGCTGACTCTACAGCGTTAAATTGCAAAGTGACTTGGATGCGGTCGATTCCCTCGTAATTCGCAGAGGCATCTTCATTAAAAGCTAAGCCATTAACACTATAACGAACATCTAAGCCATGAACACCACGCACAATTTCCTGGCCTGCACCACCATTGGTTTGGCGAAACAAAGAACAGTTTTCAGGTGCGGCACCTGAACACACTACTCCCGCTGATGACCCTATGTAATATCGGTGAGCACCTGTATCATCTGCATAAATGAACGCAGGAGACTTATTCACTCTTAACTGTTGAGTCGCACCATTTTGCAATGTTAGGGTGTCATCACCATCACTGCTTACCGTGTATACACTCATCTGTTGACAATTGCCTGCCATTATCAAGTCATTGTTATTAATACCGCTAGCATCACCACTAGCCACTACCAACTGGTTCGCCACTGACGTATCTGTTACTTGAATAGGTGAGGCCTGATCTGCATATTTGATCACTAAGGTATCAGTACCATCTAATACATCAGCATCAGCATTATCATTAGCTGCGCCAGATACAAAGGATGTAGCAAAGTCATTCCATGATCCAGCATTATCACCATTAGCAACAATATTTGCCGCACCTAATCCATTTTGAATGTATTCATCAGGAGATGATGAAAAGCTGAAACAGCCAAAGTTTCCTGCTTTTGCAATATCATCCCCAATACGTTTAATGGCGTAACGCACACTTTCTTGAATTCGCGATGCTCCCTCAGCGGTTAATGCACTTCGTGTAGACGAGGCAAATAATTGCAACACACCAGCCATAATAACCAAGCCTAATGTGATAGAGATCATCAGTTCAACTAAGCTAACACCCTTTTGAGTAACGGCCATAGATTGATAAGGCTGGGCTGAGGGTGCACTCATAAATTGACCTCCAACTGAAAACAACTAAGGTTGGTAAGATTGCCATTTGCATCTCTATCATCACTCGGGCAAACCCTACCCGCTGCCCCTGTTCTTTCGTCATCCCAACGTATAGTTATCACATAATCATTAGTTGCGCTGTCACCATCATTATTCCAAGCAACAACTCCATCCGCCGAAGGTAAGGAACTTGCAGTAAATGCAGCAGCCCATGCAACTTGATCTATAACAGCAACAGCATCACCGACGAACGCTGCTGTAGAAGTTAAACCATCATATGCACCAGCAATGTCATGAGCGATTATTCGATCGGCCATATCGTAGGCCAACAGGTTAACTTCTGTAGCAAACAAAGCTCTTTGGTTACTATTTAACCCACGGGCTTGCATACTTAAGACACCTAATAAGCCAATCGCTAAAATGACCAATGCCACCAAAACCTCAATAAAGCCGGCGCCGCGGTTATTTTTTATAGATTTGGTTCGAAAAAACTTCATTGTCAGTATCACTTAGAATCTTCTTCGCTTTCTTCAGGTTTATATAATTCATGTGCACCATTAGTAACAGTAACGGTCCCCAAAGGGCTTACAGATACATCTTTACCAGATGAAGTATCACCATTGCTGCCGACAAATGAAATGACAGTTGCAGCGGGGGTATTCCCTAGACTGCCGTAAACTACTGAATCAGCTGTTGCAATACCCACGGGATCTAAATTTAATTCTGATATATCCTCGGATCTAAGCAATAAATCGTCAGCATTGGCTTCACCGTTTACATTAGTAGCTCCGGCAGCTCCAGCAGCAAATGCATCCTCAACATATATCAACCAGCCATTAATCCAAGAGGTGCCATTGGCACACGTATCACCGCCAGCACTTTTGCTACATACAGTCACATTAGCCCCTCGGGTAACTGCCTCACTACGAGCATAAGCTAAACTGTTACTTAACCTGTCTGAGGCGTTCTTAGCAGAATTTGACGAAATAAGGGTAGTGAAGCTAGGAGCTCCAACCGTCACTAGGATCGCAGCAATCGCAAGCGTCACAAGTAATTCGACTAAGGTGAAGCCCAAAAATAATTGATAATTTTTCATAGCGCCTTTATAACATTTAAGAAAGAAAAAAAAACAGTCAAAGGACAAACGGACACTTTTCACCGCCAGAGGACAACGGTTATCAATGAATATGTGACAAATATCACTATTTGTAGGCGGCAGAGGCTGATCGAACTCAATTAACCGTTAATGATAACCATATGAATCAGGAAAAATCGGTCACTATGCACGAAGCTCTTTTGGAAGGGAAAAACTGATATTCTCAGGCTTACCTGATAATTCTTCAGGCCGGCTAGCACCAAATTCTTCTAAAGCACAGATAACTTGCTGAACCAAAATATCAGGTGCAGACGCACCTGCGGTGACACCAATAGCCCCTTTACCGGCTAACCATGCGCAATCAATATCATCCGCTGAGTCAATTAAGTAAGCTTCCGACCCACAGCGTTCAGCCAATTCTCTGAGGCGATTAGAGTTAGAGCTATTTGGAGAACCCACCACTAATACCAAATCGCACTCTAAAGCGAGCTGTTTCACGGCATCCTGACGATTCTGAGTGGCATAGCAAATATCATCTGTACGTGGTCCTTGTATTTTAGGGAACTTGGATCGCAACGCAGAGATGACCTTAGCCGTATCATCCATAGACAGTGTAGTCTGGGTCACATAACTTAACTGATCTGCATCCTTTACTTTGAGACTATCTACATCCTTTTCGTCCTCAACAAGATAGATAGCTCCCCCATTACTATTATCATACTGACCCATAGTGCCTTCTACTTCTGGGTGCCCCTGATGGCCAATCAAAATACATTCTTTTCCTTCTTGGCTGTATTTGGCAACTTCTAAATGTACTTTTGTCACTAGAGGACAAGTGGCATCAAAGACTTTTAATTCACGTTGTTCCGCATTATTTTTAACCGCTTTAGCAACGCCATGAGCACTGAAAATCACGATCTTATCGTCCGGCACTTCGTCGAGCTCATCAACAAAAATAGCACCTCGATCACGCAAAGTATCCACAACAAATTTATTATGTACTACCTCATGCCGAACATATATCGGTGCCCCATAAACATCCAAGGCCCGATTAACAATATCAATCGCTCTATCAACACCGGCACAAAAGCCTCTTGGATTTGCCAATTTTACTTGCATGACTGTTTTCTCTATCAACTCAACAACCTGAATATACTATTAGTGTGTGGTAACCGGTTTAACCGAAATAATTTCAACTTCAAACACAATATTTTTACCCGCTAACGGATGATTAAAATCAACGGTTACATTAGCATCATCAAACTCAGATACTACTCCAGGCAATTCTGTATTTTGAGCATCAGCAAAGGAAAGCACCAACCCTTTTTCCAATTCGATATCATCACTAAACTGATCCCTTGCGATTATCTGCACATTACTAGGGTTGTGCTGACCAAAACCCTTTTCTGGTGAAATAGTAAAAACCTCTTTTGCACCTGAAGTCAATCCCATCACAGATTCTTCGAAACCATCGAGTAAGCTTCCATCACCCACGGTAAACGTAGCAGGCTCTTCGCCAAATGTGGAATCAATAACATCGCCATCGGCCAAAGCTACCGAGAAATGCAAAGTCACCACTGTGCCTTGTGCTATGACTATATCGTTCATTATTTAAAACCTATATTACTCTAGTGGTCAGAGTTTACATTACCTTGACCTAAAAACATGTCGACAATCAACAAAAAAGCACCCAGCAAAATACTGGCATCAGCAATATTAAAGGCTGGCCAATGACAACTTTGTGTTGAAAAAATGGAATAGAAAAAAGGCAAACATTCATTAGAAGGAGAAACATAATACCAATCAATAAAATCGACAACATACCCAAGATATATACGATCCCATAAATTGCCAATTGCTCCACCTAATATAAATGATAAACCTGCTATCTCTATTTTCTTTGTCGGATGAAGACGTAAAATCCAAAAAATTAAAAAAATACTCACTGACGTAGCAATCACAGAGAAAAATATCCGCTGCCATCCCCCAGCATCCGATAAAAAGCTAAACGCCGCACCGTAATTATGTAACAGAGTAAAATTAAAATACGGCGCAAACACAACAGGCTGAGCAATTTCCAACTGTGTAGAGGCCCATGCTTTTGTTACTTGATCTAAGACCAATACAAGTAGCGACAAAACAAACCAGAGCCACTTTTTTTTCGGCTCGGTTAACTGCAACTGTCTACTCATCCATACGTTAAGCAAACTGGCGAACCTCGCCATCACCCTCAATATTGGTGACACAGCGTCCACATAACTCTGGGTGTTCTGCGTATAAACCGACATCGGGGCGTTGATGCCAACAGCGCACACATTTTTTATCCGTGCTCGGCTCAACCAATACAGATAAGCCATCTATTTCTGTGACTTGAGCTGCATCAGGTGCTTGGCCTTTTTTCACCACTGCAGATGAAGTAATTAATACAAAGCGCAATTCATCTTCAAGCTGATTGAGCTGGTCATGCAATTGCCCATCGCAATATAACGTCACCGTCGCTGTTAACGACTTACCAATACTGCCTTCATTACGCTTAGATTCAATGACCTTATTTACCGCATTTTTCACCTGCGCAATGGCTGCCCAATAGGAAGAATCCATATTATCGGCCCGGTCAACTTTCGGCAGATCATACCACTGGGCCAAAAAGGCAGAAGATTCTCTACCCTCTACTTTTGGCAAAGCATCCCATAGCTCGTCCGCAGTGTAGCTGAGTATCGGTGTAATCCAACGAGTGAAAGCTTCCGCTATATGATACAACGCGGTCTGTGCGGAGCGGCGGGCAATACTATCTGATTTTGTCGTGTACTGACGATCTTTAATAATATCCAAATAAAAACCACCCAAATCAACAATACAGAAATTATGGAGCTTTTGATAAATACTATGTAACTGATACGTATCATAATGTTCGATCAGTTCTTTTTGTAATTCTGAAGCGCGATTTACCGCCCACAAATCTAGCGAGATCAATTGGTCTGCAGGCAATAAGTCCTTTGCTGGATCAAAGCCTTCTAAATTGGCTAACAAGAAACGCGCCGTATTACGAATACGACGATAGGAATCAGCCGTCTGCTTTAATATTTCTTGAGAGACGCTCATTTCTGCACTGAAGTCCGTAGCAGAGACCCACAAACGTAAAACATCTGCACCTAGATCGTTCATCACCTTTTGGGGCGGAATCACATTACCCAACGACTTAGACATTTTGCGGCCATCAGCATCCACCGTAAAACCGTGAGTTAACACTTGTTTATAGGGGGGCACACCATTAATGGTCATAGACGTTTTTAATGATGACTGAAACCAACCTCGGTGCTGGTCAGATCCCTCTAAATAGAGGTCAGCGGGGAATTGAAGATTATCACGATCACGTAACACGGCATGGTGAGTCACTCCAGAATCAAACCATACATCTAATGTATCGGTCACTTTTTCGTAGTCTTTGGCATCATCACCTAAGATATCTTCGACTTCTAAAGCAAACCACGCATCAATGCCTTCTTTTTCGATTTTAAGGGCAACTTCTTCTATTAGTTGGGCTGTGTTGGGATGCAACTCTTGGGTTTGCTTATGTACGAACAGCGCAATAGGAACCCCCCAAGTACGCTGGCGTGATACACACCAATCAGGGCTACCCTCTACCATACCTTGGATACGTGCCTGTCCCCAATGTGGAATCCATTCAACACCCTCGATAGCCGACTGGATATTTTGGCGAAGGTCATTATGGTTAAGTGTAATAAACCATTGAGGCGTCGCACGAAAAATTAGCGGCGTCTTGGTCCGCCAACAATGCGGAAAACTATGTGTAAATTTAGTTTGATAAAATAATGCTCCGCGTTGCTTCAAAAGATCAACGACTTTGTCGTCCACTTTGTAAACGTGATCACCGGCAAACAACTCAACACCATCATGGTAAGTACCATCACCATTCACATAATTAATGGTATTTATATCGTATCTTTGTGCCACCACAAAGTCGTCCGCGCCATGATCAGGTGCCGTATGTACACAACCAGTACCTGCATCGGTAGTTACATGGTCACCTAAAATAACCGGTAAATGACGTTCATAAAATGGATGATGCAAGACAAGATGTTCCAAAGCTTGTCCTTTAACACGCCCAACAATAGCAAAATCATCAACACCCCCACGAGACATCACTTGCTCGTGCAATGCTTCAGCCATCAATAAACGTTCTGCCCCTGCTTGCACAACCACATAGTCCAATTCTGGGTTAACACTTACCGC
>JAHDEM010000004.1:89532-98938 GCA_020628895.1 Candidatus Endobugula sp. | reverse complement strand
GTTCTGCCCCTGCTTGCACAACCACATAGTCCAATTCTGGGTTAACACTTACCGCTAAACTAGAGGGCAGTGTCCAAGGAGTCGTCGTCCAAATAAGAACAAACAAATCACCTTCGCCAGATAAACCATCTATACGACTTGCTAAGTCGGCCTCATCACTAACCGCATACTTGACGTCGATAGAGAACGATTCTTTATCTTTATATTCCACCTCTGCTTCCGCTAAGGCAGAACCGCCAACAACACTCCAATAGACCGGCTTAAAACCACGAACGAGATACCCATTTTCCGCAATTTTTCCTAAGGCTCTTACCGTATTAGCTTCGGTCTTATAGTCCATTGTCAGATAGGGGTTATCCCAGTCGCCTAGCACGCCTAAACGAACAAAATCTTGCTTTTGCCCATTCACTTGCTTGGCAGCATATTCACGACATTTTTGACGAAATGTTTTTGCATCGACTTTGTGCCCTACCTTGCCTACCTTCTTCTCTACATTATGTTCGATAGGTAAACCATGGCAATCCCAACCTGGAACATAAGGAGCATCAAAACCACTTAAGGTTTTCGATTTAACAATAATATCTTTAATAATTTTATTGACTGCATGACCGATATGAATATCACCATTAGCATAAGGAGGCCCGTCGTGTAAGACAAAAGTCTCTTTTCCTTTACGCGATTCACGAATAGACTCATACACCTTATTTTCTTGCCACTTTTTAAGGATCTGCGGTTCCCTTTGAGCCAAATTAGCCTTCATCGGAAACGAGGTATTCGGGAGATTTAATGTTGCTTTATAATCAGTCATAATATTTAAGTGTTTTACTTATTAAGTCATAGTTTTAAAAGTATTTAAGCACTAGCCAATATATTCTCGTGCTTGCTGAATATCTTTTTGTATTTGAATCTTTAGCATATCCACGCCATCAAACCGGCGCTCTTCTCTGATCTTATGCCTAAACTCAACCACAATATTTTGTCCGTAGAGATCATCATTCCTATCAAACAAATGCACCTCTAAGATCGGTTTCGTATCGCCGCTCACGGTTGGTCGCACACCAACATTGGCAACTCCGGGTAAGACTTCGCCATTAGGTAATCGGGTTTCAACCACAAAAACACCCGACAATGGTGAACGGTAACGGTGTAAGTGAACATTAGCTGTCGGAGCGCCTAATTTACGCCCCAGCTGCTGTCCATAGACCACACGGCCACTAATAGTGTAAGGCTTGCCGAGCAACTCGGGAATGGCCTGTAAATTACCCGTTTCTAACACCTCTCGGATACGCGTGCTGCTAACGCGCTGACCGTTTAAGATATAGGTGGCTGTATCTGTCAGCTCAAATCCATAGAGACTACCCGCATGTCTTAGCAGGTTATAATCACCTTTTCGACCACATCCAAAACGGAAGTCATCTCCTACCACTAAATACTTTGTTCCTAAAGCATCGACTAATACTTTTTTAATAAAATCTTCTGCGGATAACTGACTTAAATATCGGTTAAAAGGCAAGCAAAATACTCGCTCTATACCCGCTGCGAAAAGGGCATCTACTTTTTCGCCTAAACGCATTAATCTTGCAGGTGCTTTCTCTCCTGCAAAAAACTCGTGCGGTTGAGGTTCAAATATCATGGCTAAAGAGGGTAAATTCAAGCTTTTCGCTTTATCAACTACTTGCTCCAGAATAGCTTGGTGCCCCAGATGAACCCCATCGAATGCACCAATGGTCACCACATTACCATGATGCTGGGGCCCTACATTATGTAAACCACGCAAAAATTGTTGTTTGGGTTTAGCTGCGAAGATGTTCACGAGAATTAACAAAGCCTATATAGCAAACACACATAACAAAAACAAAGACGCGCAAGTATAACTTTTCAGGCTTACTTTTTCACGGCCTTTTATCTGGTGTCTGTTAACACTAATTCAATGCCCACTGTTGTGACCAAAAACGTGCCAATCAAGGTATGAGCAATGTGGTTTGGCCATTCAAAATCCGTGATGAAAACGCAGAGCGGCATGTTTTTGATCACAACCCTTCGGGCTGGATCACTTTTTCCCTCTGGCTGCGTTATCAATCGCTCATTTAGAATCACTACCTCGGCACCCCCTTGAGGGATGAACCTCACTCCATCTGCCTTGCCAGAGGAAAAAAGTAACTCCAGCAGTGGGTATTGCATTAATGTTACCAGACCCTAAAACCCTAAACACCAACACAAGTACCAACCTCACAAACTAAGCTCTTTTCAGATCCTTTAAACGCAAACCAACCATCAATAAAGACAAGCTATAAGCCAATAAGCCCACTCCACAAATAATGGCGATATAAACAACACGATGCCACACATCCAACAAGGACCAATTATCTATCCACTGTAGGCATACTATAATAGCTAAGGCCATCACTGCATTAGCCAAGACAAGACGGAGTAAATACACCTCCCAACCCGCTATTGGCTCATATACTTGTTTTTTGCGCAAACCACCATATAACAGAGCCGCATTAACAAACGCCGACAGAGATGTCGCTAATGCTAAACCAACATGCCCTATCTGCCATAAATAATGAAAAGGAATCACCAACAATAGGTTAAATACCATATTAATTCCCATGGCTATAATCCCTATTTTGACCGGTGTTTTGGTATCTTGCCGAGAAAAATACCCTGGAGCTAAAACCTTAATCAGCATAAAAGCTAACAGGCCCAGAGCGTAAGCTTTTAGACTGTAAGAAGACATTAAAGTATCGCTCGCCCCAGTTGCACCATACTCAAATAGCACGGTTAATATAGGCTGAGCCAAAATCACAAGGGCAATCGCTGCAGGTAGAGCAATAATCAGTATCATCCTAAGCGCCCAATCCATGGTCGCATTAAACTGTTCCGCTTGATCACTCACAAATTGCCGCGAGAGACTAGGTAAAATAACCGTACCAATAGCTATGGCAAAAATACCCAAAGGCAACTCAACCAAGCGGTCAGAATAATATAACCAAGAGACGCTCCCAGTGGGAAGAAAAGAGGCCAAAACCGTATCTAACATCAAGTTAATCTGTGAGACTGACACACCGAAAATCGCTGGCGCCATCAACATAAGAACCTTTTTAACCCCAGGATCAGAAAAGTCAGCTCTAGGAACAGGCAACAAATGAATTTTCCATAGGAAAGGCAACTGAAAAGCAAGCTGCACAGCACCTGCGACTAATACCCCCCAAGCGATAGCCACTACAGGAGGGTCAAAATAAGGGCTTACCCAAACAGCTGCGCTGATCAAACAAATATTCAGCAACACAGGGGTAAATGCAGGAACAGCAAAACGATCATAGCTATTGAGTATGGATCCAGCGAGGCCAGTAAGCGAAATCAATAACAAGTAAGGGAAAGTGATGCGGAGCATTTCTTGTGTAAGGGCGAATTTTTCGGGGTTATCCCAAAAGCCTGGAGCAAATACAAAAGTGACTGCTGGAGCAGCGACCACAACGCAGAGAGTTAACAGTAATAAGGTAAAACCCAAACACCCACAGACACGATCGATCAACCCTTTCACCGCCTCATAGCTACCTTTTTCCCGGTATTCGGACAAAACAGGTACAAAAGCCTGCGCAAATGCACCTTCAGCGAACAGCCGTCTAAGAAAATTAGGTATTTTGAAAGCAATAAAGAAGGCATCGGCACCCTGGCCCGCACCAATTGTGTGCGCAAAAACAACATCTCGTACCAACCCCAGCACACGAGACAACATTGTCATAGCACCAACGATTAAGCCAGAACGCAATAATCCGCCACCATTGGCACCATTCTCTACAGAAGACGAGTTGCTAGAAGAGTCAGAAGTTTGCGTCACTCAATATGGCCTTTAATCAAGATAGTAGCTGGTTTAAGATACCAGCGAAAGCCGCCAGTTTACTGGATTAAGGACAAAGACTCCATGAGCAAGGACATAATCACTTGGCAGCCTAACTGGATGTTGATATACCTACTGACTAAAAGAAAACTCTTTTGAGCATAGCTTTTGCATAGACTGCTTAGTAGTACTCAAAAGCCCTATAACTTTGAAGTGTAGATCGCCTCTAAAGATGAATGGCATCTATATTTAGTGCCATTTAGCTTTACAACTGAAACATAAACATGCAGACAAAAAAAATAGATTCTAATAATAGCCAGTACATAATCATCACAGACTTAGACGGCACACTATTGGATCACGATAACTATAGTTTTTCAGCGGCATTACCCGCTCTTGAGAAATTAGAACAACAGCAAATCCCTGTGATTATTAATAGCAGCAAAACCAGCGCCGAGATCACAACCTTACGCCATCAGTTAAACAACTCTCACCCGTTTATTATTGAAAATGGTTCTGCTATTTTTACGCCTGCGGGTTACTTCAAGAGTAATACCTCAACAACCTTGAACATGTCTGACGGTAAAAACGAGCCTTTAGAAGAGATTATTTTAGGTGAAAGACGCAGCAAAATACTGGATATTATTAATGAGTGCGGAACGCATTATCAGTCTGAATTTGTACAATATAGTCAATGCTCAGCAGAGGATATTGTCACACTAACAGGACTGCCGTTAGAAGATGCTAAAAAATCTAGCGAACGCTTCTATACAGAGCCACTCAAATGGACGGGGTCTGAGAGTCTCAAACAAGAATTTATTGACGATATTAAAGAGCGAGGCTTACACACATTGCAAGGCGGTCGCTTCCTCCACGTAATGGGTTTAACAGACAAAGGCCAAGCTAACCAACATATCAAAGCGCTGTATCATGATTTTTATGCCTCAGTAAACCCATCGAAGAAAGGCAATAATGTTAAGGTCATTGCATTAGGAGATAGCCACAATGATATCGCCATGCTTCAAGCAGCAGATATTGCTGTGGTTATTCGATCTCCACATTATCCACCACCGGAATTTGACCACCCTCACAAAATCATCAGCAATGCTTATGGACCAGAGGGCTGGAACGAATGTATTCAACAACTCATTTTTAACCAATAACGAAGAAACAAAATAGGCTGTATTATGGGCGACTTTTATCAGAACGGTATTATTACTACTCTACACGACTTATCAGGCCGAGAAATCGATGATCTGGAATACGAACTTTTATGCTTCTCAAAAATTCGTCCTATGTCGCTACTACTGCCATCTCTCTACTCAGAACTGCAAACTGATGCACTACCCAACATTGTTAAAGAGCTTAAAGAAGTCAATTATTTAAATGAAATTGTGATTGGCTTAGACCGGGCGAACAAAGAAGAGTTTAAGCATGCCTTATCATTCTTTAGCGAACTCCCCCAACACCACCGCATACTATGGAACGATGGTCCTCGACTATTAAAAATCGATAAGATGCTCAAAGAAAAAGGGCTCGCCCCACAACAGATGGGAAAAGGAAGAAACGTTTGGTATTGCCTTGGATATTTATATGCTTCAGGAAA
Source organism: Candidatus Endobugula sp. (assembly GCA_020628895.1). Classification (GTDB taxonomy): domain Bacteria; phylum Pseudomonadota; class Gammaproteobacteria; order Pseudomonadales; family Cellvibrionaceae; genus Endobugula. The sequence continues at coordinate 93,488 of JAHDEM010000004.1, read as the reverse complement.
AAGTGAATCCATAGCACTTCATGACTGCGACATTACCACCTATGACAAGCGCATGTTAGCGCGATTAATATACCCTGTCGCCAACCCCAATTTTAACTACGAATTTTGCAAAGGTTATTATGCCCGCACCGCTAATGGCAGCATGAATGGGCGCGTTTGCCGATTACTCGTTACCCCGTTAATACGCGCATTAAAAAGGGTGGTAGCTCCGTCTGGCCGCTCTGCAGATTATTTAGATTATATGGATAGCTATCGCTACCCATTGGCTGGCGAATTTTCGTTTCGGCGAGACGTTATCAGTGACTTACGCATACCAAGTGATTGGGGCTTAGAAATCGGGACTCTATCGGAAGTGCATCGAAATTATGCTAACAACCGACTCTGCCAAGTGGATATTGCTGAAACCTATGATCACAAACACCAAGATTTATCACTTAATGATGCAGAGAGCGGCCTATCAAAAATGTCGGTCGACATTTCAAAAGCGTTTTTCAGAAAACTGGCCACACAAGGGGAAGTATTTAGTACAGAAAAAATCAGAACCATCAAAGCGACTTACTTCCGTATTGCGTTGGACTTTATCGAAACCTATAAAAACGATGCCATTATTAATGGACTAAAACTGGACGTGCACAAAGAAGAGCAAGCGGTCGAAATGTTCGCACAAAACTTGATGCATGCTGGCCATGAGTTTTTAGAAAAACCCATGGAAAACCCATTTATTCCTAGTTGGAGCCGAGTCGTCAGCGCCTTCCCTGATATTTTCGACCAACTAAAAGAAGCTGTCGAAGAAGACCATAAAGAATTCTCAGCACAAGGATAATATTCCCATGCAAAGTACAGTAGTCGAACATTTACAACAACGCCTCAATAACCACTTACACGATATTTATGCCAATCATAATATCGAAGAGAATAACGCATTATCTAAACGGCTAATTCATTTAATGCGCTTAGACGAGCATTGCTTTTCACCTCTACTGCACCATAACCATTGGGATGAAAAAGATGTTGGTGTTATCACTTACGGCCATTCTATTATCAGAGAAGGAGAAACACCACTTAAAACACTTTATCAATTTCTTCATCAACACCTGCATGACACCGTTAACACCGTACACATTCTGCCCTTCTTCCCCTATTGTGCCGACGATGGTTTTTCTGTTATCGATTACACACAAGTCAACCAAGAATTAGGCGAATGGAAAGATGTTGAACTGATCAGCCGTGACTTCCGACTCATGGCAGACCTGGTCATCAACCACTGCTCAAAAGAAAGCCAATGGTTTGAAAATTTTAAAACGCAAACCGACCCCGGCAAGGATTACTTTTATACCGCCTCACCGGATAGCGATACCAGCCAAGTGGTCAGACCTCGAACATCACCATTACTGAGAGAAACAGAAACCAGCGACGGAACAAAGCATGTATGGTGTACATTTAGCCACGACCAAATTGACTTAAATTTTGAAAACCCCGACGTGCTCTGTGAGTTCGTAAAAATCATCCGTCTTTATCTCGATAAAGGAGTAAGGGTTTTCCGTTTAGATGCCGTCGCCTTTTTATGGAAAAGTATCGGTACCAAGTGTATTAATCTACCGCAAACACATGAGATTGTTCGACTACTAAGAACACTGATCGAGCACGCTCAGCGCGATGCATTAATTATTACCGAAACCAATATCCCTAACAGAGAGAATCTCTCTTACTTTGGTAATGCCAACGAAGCACATGCGATATACAACTTCTCATTACCACCCTTATTAGTTCAGTCACTGATTACTGGCAGCTGCCAACATCTAAAGCAATGGATGATGAGCATGCCTCCTGCGCAAAACGGCACCACCTATTTTAATTTTATTGCCTCCCATGATGGTATTGGATTGCGGCCTGCTGAGGGTTTACTTAACGATGCAGAGATTGATCAGTTTGTGAAAACCATGGATGAATTTGGCGGGAAAATATCATGGCGAGCACTCGACAATGGTGTTAACAAACCTTATGAAGTGAATATCACCTTATTTGATGCTTTATCAGGAACAACCGATGGAAAAGATGAATGGCAAATAGCCCGTTTTGTGTGCGCCCATGCCATCATGTTGGCCCTAGAGGGAATCCCAGCTCTCTACATCCATAGCTTTTTAGGGACAGAAAATGACTATGAGAAAGTAGAAGCAACTCAGCATGCGCGATCCATCAACCGGCATCATTGGCAGGCAGATCTATTAGAGCAACACTTGGAAAAACCAACTAACAAACATGCAAGAGTTCTTAAAAAGCTCAAAAAGTTGATTAAGATACGGAAACAACAAGCCGCCTTTCATCCCAATGCTACGCAGTTTACACTGCATATCTGTGATCAGGTATTTGCCTTCTGGCGCCAAAGTATGGATAGAAGGCAAAGTATCTTCTGTTTAAATAATATTAGCGCAGAAACACAACACGTTTCACTAACCAGCATTAACCTTGTATCTACCGATCACTGGAGGGACCTAATCAGCGGATTAGATATTATTAGCGAACAAGAAGAGCTTGTACTTAAACCTTACCAGACACTGTGGTTGACTAATTTATAGGTCAATAGGCATCCGACTCTAATAGCGATGCTATTAAAACTTCTAAGGACAGCACAGAAAGGGCTATATGCACTTTCCAGTGCGCTTTCTAGTCGCTGAGAAGCAACGCTTGATACTTTCTAGACGAGAGCTGCTAAGTCAGCTACGGATAGGTATTATAGGAGTGAATTTACTATTGACACCACGAGATTAGGTGGCATAATTACGCACCCTAAATTCCATGTCAGGCATCAGGGCGTATATTTATCGCTACTAATGTTTATTTGTAAACAGATGCTTGGGTTCGAAACACAGATTACGATTTAAATCTTACATACAGGAGCACTGCGGTGGCTAACTCACCTCAAGCTAAAAAACGTGCCATTCAAAACGAAAAAGCACGCAAACATAACGCTAGCTTGCGTTCAATGACTCGTACTTACATTAAAAAAGTTCTTGCAGCAGTAAAAGCGGGTGACGCTGAAGCCGCTCAAGCTGCTTACCTAGCAGCAGCACCAATTATTGATAAATTGGCTAACAAGGGCATTATCCATAAAAACAAAGCTGCTCGTCATAAGAGCCGCTTAAATAAGCAGGTTAAAGCACTAGCTGCGTAAGCCTACAAAAAATATGAAATACAAAAAAGCCCGCTAGTAGCGATACTAGCGGGCTTTTTGCTACAGGACTAACTGCAGAACTATTAGGTATCAACCAACAGCTGCTCATTGTCTATTAACAGACTCAAGTCCACCGAGCCTGTTCCTGCACCTTGCAAGATTATTGTTAGATCTTCCTCACCAGTACCGCCAGTTAAGCCATCAGCATCTATTCTTAAGGTCACATCATTACCTACTCCAGCATCAGTAACAGAAATATAATCCCTCAACACACCCGTCTCTTCTCCTATCAACAAACCTTTCAAATCCAGATAATTAACCCCAGCAGTTCCCGGCGGACCTAAATCAAAATTCTCTATCGTCTGGGTAGAGCCATCCGCCGTATCATATACAAAAGTATCACTAACCGTCACGGTTACTGTTGCCGTGTCGGTCTGCCCTTGCGGTCCGGTAACAATATAACTAAAAGTATCTTCACCGTTGAAGTTATCAGGCGGGTCATACATAAACTTCCCATCATCACCCCTGGTTATCACTCCTCCATTAGCACTGATATTACTCACCAAGGTTATAGTAACCTCCATACCATTTGGCAATGTAATAACTGAAGAATCTGAGTCGCCTGCACTTCTTAACGTTGCCCCAAATAGACTAAGCTTTGGCAAAAATGCAGGATCTAATGGATCTAAAAAAGGATCAATAAGATCACCACCTGTGCCTGTGCCTGTGCCTGTGCCTGTGCCTGTGCCTGTGCCTGTGCCTGTGCCTGTGCCTGTGCCTGTGC
>JAHDEM010000004.1:82159-89432 GCA_020628895.1 Candidatus Endobugula sp. | reverse complement strand
CCTGTGCCTGTGCCTGTGCCTGTGCCTGTGCCTGTGCCTGTGCCTGTGCCTGTGCTATCAGTATCTCCCCTCAACACACTAACCACAACACCCCCAATCACATCATTCGCCAATACATCAACACTGACTGCCGTATCCTCCGAGGTAGAAACAAAGTCATCAATAGCATCAATGGGAATGATAGAAACGCTATCACTATTGGGGTCAAGCAACGGCCGAAAGATCGAATCGATAATCGGTGGGGGAGAAAAAGTTGGGCCAGAAAAAACCAACTCACCAAACTCAAGAAAAGGCTCGAAAAATCTATTTTCAGCCGAATGACCTTGCTCCGAACTCTCCTCACTTAACAAGTTCCCAACAATAAAGGATTCATAGGGATTGCCATTTCCTTGATAACCACCAATATCAAGAGAATCAGGGTCATCGGCAGAAGGGGCGCTATCATCAACCACTAAATCAGCTTCATCAGTAGAAACATCAATAGAGGCATTAGGAAATATTTGGTTAAACTGAGCGATAAGCTCAGGAGTAGGTATTTCACCCACATCCACTGGCGAAGACAAAGAAGAGAGGGGCACTATATCAGCAACATTATCCAATAACCGACCATCAAGCTTAGCGGATAATGAGCTTTCCAGCTGAACAAAACCATTGAGTGACTCACCCGACAAACGAACCAACACCTTTACACCCGAGGAGGTGACCACTGTATCTCCTTCGAAGACACTATCACCCTCAGAGGCACGAACTAGTTCGCCTGAAGCACGAATAATCAGTACTTGACCGTCGCCCTCAACAGCTTCAATTTTGCCGATAGCCATAACTTTCTCTAATAAAACAACATCTCAAAAACTATAACGAAAAAGATATCAAAAATAGAAAAAATTCTGACTATCTATTGAACAAATTGCCCCCAAACTGTGATGAGCCTCTCAGTTTGTTCGCAAGTACCCACTGTTATTCGCAACCCCATTTTTTGTTGATAGGACTTCGGTCTAACCAGAAAGCCCTGCTCTCGTAAAAACGATTCCACTTGCCCAGGATTATCAGGAAAGCACCACAGGTAGTTTGCTCGACTTGGCCAATATTCTATGCCCTGCCCATCAAGCCATTGCTCAAGTATTGGCTTTGATTGAAGCATCACCTCATCGACGTATTCTTTTGTATACTCGGGATTGTCCAATGCCGCCATGGCCGCCACTACAGCTAATTGGTTCACATCATAGGGCCCACGAACATTACACAGAGCCGTTATGTTTTCCGGCGAAGATATTAAGTACCCGAAGCGCAAAGAGGGCAAACCCCACGTTTTAGAAAATGTGCGAGTAATAAATAGATTGGGTAAAGCATTAACGAGCGATACTGCCGTTTCTCGACTGTACTCAAAATAACACTCATCCACTAAAATAGCCGCATGAGGCGCCGCTTTTGCGAGCACGGAAATAGCATCAGCAGACACTAAGGTGCCACAAGGGTTATTAGGATTGGAGACCACTATAATCTTAGTGTTGGGGGTGATCGAGCTCAACACTTCATTAAGAGGATACCCATTTTCGGGTGTATATTCTGGCTCAACAATAGACATTGCTTCTACTTTGGCACACTGATGATACATGGCAAAAGATGGGGAGGGGATAATTGCTTCGGAGTTACTTTGGGATACCGCACGAAAAACTAAATCAATTCCCTGGTCTGAGCCATTGGTAATCATCAGCTGATCTTCGCAGACACTTGAGTAGTCGGCTAAACGTTTAGCAATATCCCCATAAGACGGATACATTTGTAAGCGCCCAGCATCGATATAATCATGAAGAGCCTGTTTAATCATATGTCCTACAGGAGTTGTACGCTCATTAAAATCTAACAACGTGAACGCTTGCGGATTCCTACCCTCCAAAGGGGGCTTGTAAGCCGACAGATCAACAATATGCTGTTTAATAACAGACATCACTTCCACCTATATCGATATATTATTTAAGTAATAAAACCGCGAAACTAAACGGTACAAATGCTAAACCAATACTAGATTATCTCGATGAATAAGCTCTTCTTCGTTTTTATAACCGAGCAAAGACTCAACATTTTCACTGGATTGACCAAGGATCTTCTGGGTTTCAGACGCAGAATAATTCACCAAACCTCGAGCCACTTCCTTGCCTGACAAGCTTTTACATACCACCATATCACCCCGCGTAAAGGCGCCCTTGCAAGACACAACACCCACGGGTAATAAGCTTTTGCCCGACGATGTAAGCACCTTTACAGCACCATCATCCAAAACTAACTCTCCTCGGGACTGTAGCTGCCCAGCCAACCAACGTTTTCTTGCTGCTTGTGGCCGTTGATCAGACAATAACAAAGAACCCAAATCTTTACCTTGATGCAAGCTCACTAAGACATCATCAATACGACCACCTACGATCACTGTATTGGCACCCGAACGAGCCGCTAGGCGGGCCGCCCTCACTTTAGTTACCATGCCCCCACGTCCCAGTTTGCCCCCATCGCCAGCCATATCATCAAGAGTAGAAGACGAGGCTGGAACGCCATCAATTAATCGAGCTTCTGAATTATTCCTAGGATCGCTGTCGTACATACCTTGCTGGTCTGTTAGCAACACCAACAAGTCTGCCTCTAGCAGATTAGCAACAAGCGCTGCCAGCGTATCATTATCACCAAAACGAATCTCATCAGTCACCACTGTGTCATTCTCATTAACAACCGGAACAACACCTAATTGCAATAATGTTTTTAAGGTAGATTGAGCATTGAGATAACGCTTTCTATTAGACAGGTCATCATGATCAACCAGTACCTGAGCAGTATGAATACCATAAGCCTGAAATGCCTGCTCGTAGGTTTGCACTAACCCCATTTGCCCAACTGCGGCCGCAGCTTGAAGCTCACGAACCGTGTCAGGCCTATGCGCCCAACCCAGTCGACTCATACCAGCAGCAACCGCTCCAGAGGAAACAAGAATAACCTCGATTCCATTTTTCATAAGCACATCTATTTGTGAGACCCAGCGCTCAATAGCGGCGACATCTAGACCACGCCCATTATCGGTCAACAAAGAGCTACCAATCTTAATGACCCAACGGCGAGACTGCTTAACCTGTTTTCTATCTACCACTTAATTAAACTCCAACGTTAGCGCACTAGTCTACGTAGACCACTTCCACATCATAGTCATCATCATCGTCGTCATCATCAACGACTTTACCCTTCGCCTTTAAACGCTCAGCGCGATGCTTCTGACGCAAAGCCTCAATTCTCTCTCTTGCATCTTGCTGCATAGCGAGCTGATAAGCTAATTCCTGCTCCACCAGTTCCGGATTATCACGCTCGGCTTCACGAATATCGTCCAAGTGTTCCATTACCTGATGACACACATCATCTGTTCCCTGATTTTTCATTGCCGATATAAAAAATACTGGACCTTGCCAATTCAACCCATCAATCACCGCCTGACAACGCTCATCAACCTCGCCTTCGGGCAGTAAATCTACCTTATTGAGCACTAACCAACGCTCGCGATCTTGCAAGGCCTGACTAAAAGAACCGAGCTCCTGAATAATACTCTGCGCATTCTGTAAAGGATCAGTGCCATCGTAAGGCGCCATATCAACAAGGTGGAGCAACACTCTGCAACGCGTTAAATGCTTCAAAAAGCGAATACCTAAACCCGCTCCTTCTGATGCCCCCTCAATCAAACCCGGGATATCGGCCACAACAAAACTTCGATACTGCTCAATTTTAACCACTCCCAAATTGGGCACTAAGGTGGTAAATGGATAACCCGCCACTTTCGGTTTTGCAGAAGATACCGAACGAATAAAAGTCGATTTACCTGCATTAGGCAATCCAAGCAAACCCACATCGGCCAACACTTTCAACTCTAATTTTAAATTTCGATGCTCGCCCTCACTTCCCGGAGTGGTCTGCCTTGGCGCTCTATTAACACTGGATTTGAATCGAGTGTTTCCCAAGCCATGAAATCCGCCTTGAGCCACCAAGATCTGCTGCTTATCTTCTGTAATATCACCTAGCAACTCTTCGGTTTCGGTATCAAACACCGAGGTACCTACTGGCACTTTCAAAAATAAGTCGTCACCTTTATTTCCCGTACAGTTCTTACCTTTTCCTGCGCCGCCATTCTGCGCGCGATATTTGGGCTGATAACGATAATCGACCAAGGTATTCAGATCGGCATCACCGACCAAGTACACACTCCCGCCATCACCCCCATCACCGCCATCAGGGCCGCCTTTAGCGATATATTTTTCTCGGCGAAAGCTCAAGCAACCATTGCCACCATTGCCTGCAAATACCGAGATAGGCGCTTCATCTACAAACTTCATGATTTATCCTGACTATTCTCACTGATATTGATGGTCATACATTAACATTCAGTAGCACTGACAAGCTAATTTGACCCTATTTTATAACGCGAAGCACTGGATTGATATTGATCACTTTGGGCATCGCACGGAAAAAATAAACTGACAATAAAAAAGCCCTACCGTATACGGTAGGGCTTTTAATGACGACCACCGCATCAACTATATGCAGTGCCATTAAAGGAAAAACGAATTACGCAGTAACAACACTAACGAATTGACGGTTTTTAGGACCTTTAACTTCAAACTTAACAGCACCATCAGCTTTAGCATACAAGGTATGATCTTTACCAATACCTACATTGTTACCCGCATGAACTCGAGTGCCTCGCTGACGAATGATAATGTTACCCGCTAGTACGGCTTCACCACCAAAACGCTTAACACCAAGGCGCTTACTAATCGAATCGCGACCGTTATTAGTACTACCACCCGCTTTTTTATGAGCCATCTGTCAATACTCCTACTTAATTAATTCTTTTGCCTGAGCGATCCAATCATCACGCTCAATTCGGCCTTTTAAACTTAACTGCTCGTCTATAGCTGCAATATCATCTGCAGACCATGCAGCAATTTGTGCAAATGATGTAATACCCGCTTCTGCTAATTTTTTAACTAGAACCGGGCCCACACCTGATAATTTCGATAAATCATCACCACCTTCTTTCGCAGGGGCTGGCTTAGCAGCTGCTTTTTTAGCTGGCGCTTTGGCTTTCTTTGCTCCAGAAGCAGCAATATCAGTGATTTTAACCTCAGTGTACCATTGACGATGACCCTGACGCTTCATTGAGTGCTTTCTGCGACGGAATTTAATAATGCGAACTTTCTCGCTGCGGCCGTGGCTAAGTACTTCTGCTGATACTGCAGCACCCTCTACAACAGGGGTACCAATATTCACTGTGTCGCCATCGGTGACTAATAATACTTCATCAAACTGAATTGTATCACCAGTAGCGGCTTCAATTTTCTCTAATCTCAGGACTTCACCTGTTGTTACGCGATGTTGCTTACCACCGCTCTTAATGACTGCGTACATTCTTTGCTCCATTCATTGCGTTATCAGTTACTACGCTATGAACTCATGGACGATACGAAGTGCTGATTGACCTTTTCGTAAAAAGAACAGCTTATATTCAGCTAACTTAACCACTGTTGGGTACGATAACTAAACACTTGCACCGTATATAGATCATATAAGTAAATTTAGGGGAGCGGATTCTACGACAATTCACTCCGGCTAGCAATCCCCATCGATAAATATTTCACCAAAAACCACTAATTACTCAATAAGAACGGTACAAATGTCGACAAGTCTTGACAGCTCTGGGACAGCTCCCTAGCATCACCCTTTTATCTCGCTCCACTCATATAATTATATAGAACACACCAAAATGACTATGTTGTCCTTCCATCAAGCCGTAGCTGATGACTTTAACGCGGTAAATCAATTAATTATCGATCAAGTGAACTCTGATGTAGGCCTTGTGGAAGATATAGGGCACTACCTGATTGAAGCGGGCGGAAAAAGACTACGACCACTATTAGTGTTGCTGGTAGCCAACGCACTGAATTATAAAGACACCAAGCATCATACTTTAGCAGCGATAATCGAGTTTATTCACTCAGCGACGTTGCTACACGATGATGTCGTGGACTTATCTGATTTACGACGAGGCAGACCTACCGCTAATGCCAAATGGGGCAATGCTCCCAGTGTACTCGTTGGAGATTTTTTATACTCTCGCGCTTTCCAGATGATGGTTGCCATAGGGGATATGGAGATTATGCGAATCCTCTCAAATACGACTAACATCATCTCCGAAGGTGAAGTCCAACAACTGATTAATGCCAAAGATCCGGACATTGATGAAGAGAATTATTTTTCCGTTATACATAAAAAAACCGCCATATTATTCGAAGGCGCCTGCGAAACTGCCTGCGTATTAAGTGGCTGTGATAATGAGACGAGAGATAACATCCGTGCCTACGGCTACCACCTAGGCATGGCTTTTCAGCTGATTGACGATGCTCTAGATTATACTGGCAGCACTGAGGACCTCGGTAAAAATGTCGGCGACGACCTTGCTGAGGGCAAACCAACACTGCCTCTAATCTACGCTATGAGCAACAGCTCCGACGATGAGGCATCATTAATTAGAAATAGCATCAAGCAAGGTGATACCAGCCAACTTAGTGACATAATAGACATTATTCATCACTCAGGGGCTTTGGACTATACCACTGAGCTTGCTCACCAGCATGTGAACAATGCTATTGAACAAGTAGAACGACTGCCTGATTCGATATATAAACAAGCAATGATCGATTTAGCGCAATTCTCCATTGCTAGAAAGGTATAACAACCTCAACCACCATTATTGACGATTGATTTAAGGGTATTCCATGAATACAACGATTAAAGATATTTACTCCCAATTACACAGCCATCAAAAAACATTACAAACATTATCATTACGCAGACTATTCGAAGACAATAATCACCGAGCAGAACAGTTTTCATTCGAATTAGGCAACCTGTCTTTCGATTTTTCAAAAAACCATCTGAATGCTGAAACCTTAAAGCTCATCTGTGAGTTTGCCGAAAAACGCCAGCTCCCACAGGCAATCGAAGCTTTATTATCCGGTGAACATGTCAATAATACTGAAGATCGCCCAGCACTTCATAGCGCATTACGTTTTCAGGGCACACCATCAAACAATGAAGAAAAAGCCGTTGCAGAAACACGAGAGAAAATGGCTGCTATCGTTGAAAAAATTCATGCTAAACAATGGTTAGGTCATACAGGCAAAGCCATTGATACCGTAATTAATATTGGCATTGGCGGCTCAGACTTAGGTCCGCGAATGGTGAC
>JAHDEM010000004.1:68583-82059 GCA_020628895.1 Candidatus Endobugula sp. | reverse complement strand
CAGAAGGGACTAATGGCCAACACAGTTTCCACCAATTATTACACCAAGGTACAGAACTTATTCCTGTCGATTTTATTGCTATTAAAGAGCCCATGAGCACTTTAGAGCAACAACATAAACATTTACTGGCGTGCTGTATTAGCCAGTCACAAGCTTTACTCAAGGGGAAAACGCTAGCAGATGCCCAACAGGAGTTGCAACAACAGGGGCTTTCAGAAGAGGCGGTAAATACGCTTGCACCTCATAAAGTGATTAAAGGTAACAAGCCTAGTACCACTATTATCATGGAAAATCTCAGCCCGAGAAACTTAGGTGCTTTAATCGCGTTTTACGAGCATAAGGTTCATACATTAGGGGTATTATTCGACATTAATGCCTACGACCAATGGGGAGTAGAGTTAGGTAAACAGCTCGGAACACCGATATATAAAGCACTATGCGGTGATACTCCAAACCCTCAATGGGATGCATCAACTAAGGCATTAATAGAAAAGCTGTCTTAAACAACCAGAAAACCGGGGCTGATATCAAGCAGCTCCCAGTTAAATACTGATTTACAGTGAAAAAGAATAACAACGACAGAGAAAATCACTGCTCAGCTGCAAGCTGAGCACATGCTGCACGCATTCTATCGGGTGTTAATATTGGATCCACTAAGACATCACACACCAAAGGCCAAGCATTTAAACGATCAACCACATTGATTGCCCTAAGCTCGCTAAAGGGCTTACTGGTCATAGATACAAACATAGCCACTGTTTTAGCACGCATCACTTCGTTAAAGATGGCCCAATGAATAAGACCGGATTCGAGCAATATGGTTTGCACCCCAGGCTCCCAATCCCCAAGTTCTACGCTTTTATCCCAAACCTGTTCAAACTCGTAGTCTATTTGTCCACCAATCGATTTGAGTTGTAACAAATTCGCCCAAGCTAGTGGCCACGTTGGCCGCATTTCGATAGATCTCTTTAAAGGCTCAACGCCAGTGTTCACAATCGCTTGAGCCTGTTCAAAGGACTCCACAGGACTATCAGGAATAAAGAAACGCCAAAAATGTAAACGGCCTAGCAATTCGTAATAGTTAGGATTTAAAGGATTAAGGGTGATGGCAAATTGTGTCCACTTAATAGCGGCATCCCAATCCTGCTGAGTCTGCACAACACCGGTAGTAATCCACTGCCTCTCGTAACGCAAAGCTTGGTGAGAAAAGACATCGGCTAAACCCCACGCCAAAACCCATAACACAGCCCCTACAAAGGGCAAAATCAGAATATATTTTAGTTTTGCTAATACACGCATAGACACTTTAGTCTCAATAAACTCTTGCTAACTTATTCAGTATTTTATTCAAACTGGCACGAAACAATTTTCCATGGATTCTCTACTACCAACTTGTTAGCCACTTCTGCTCCCACGATCACTGCAGCCGCATCACGCCCTTCATCTAAGCTAGGAGGGCGACGTTTTAAGTTGTGCGCGTCTGTGGCAAGTACTGTTACCACACCCATTTCTAATAACTGAATGGCCCTGTCACGAGCAGTAGAACCAAATCGCCCAGATATAGAGCCTGCCGTGACCTGAAATAAACATCCTAAATCTACCAACGGCTGAATTTTATCTATTCTCCTTAACACATCTTTATTTCTTTCAGGATGCGCAATGAGGGGGCGAATATTTCGCTGCAATAACCATTGAATCATTTGTTGCATACCTGTGGGAATATGACTATGAGGCATCTCAAGCAAAATCACATAGTTTTCTCCCCACTTCCCCAAGAACGGGACCTTGTGACTAGCAACCATCTGCAAAGCCTCTAAACCAACACGCATCTCTCCTGACATACCGATGGTTAAAGGGATATTCTTGTCTGCAAGAGCCCCCTTAAAAACATCCATACTAGCCCTAATAGTTAAAGCTTCGTTATCCCAGCGGCCAGGGTGGATGTGGGGTGTCACAACCGAGTGAGTAATACCTCGATCAACAGAAAACTGTGCCAACGCCAACGCTTCGTCCATTGTTGAAGGACCATCGTCAACACCCGGTAATAAATGACAATGTATATCAATCATGTAGTCAATATCCTTTTAATATACCGCTATTTTTCCGAATCACTCACATCCCCATATGCGTATCCATAGTTATCGTAATACTCAGACTCATACCCTGATTCTTTTTTCATTCTATCTAGGTCTACCTGATTGAGTATAACACCAGAGAATCTGGCATTTGCTTCACTTAATCGACGCAAACCTTTTTTAACAACTGGAGTAGAGGAACCATCTGATTTAACCACATAGATAAGCGAGTCAGCATAGGTTGCTATAACTATAGAGTCGCTGACAGCTTGAATTGGGGCAGAGTCAATTAAGATACGGTCGTATTTCTCTTTTAACATATCGAGAACTTGAGGAAACCTGTCTCCAGCAATCAGATCTAGCGGATTACCCAATACAACACCCGCAGTGATAACATGCACCTCAGATTTTGGCAGACGGGTAATACACTCATCAAGCTCAGCAGTGCCAGCAATCAAATTAGACAGACCCGGCGTTAATAGCGATATATCTAACGCTTTACCTATTGAAGGTTTACGCATATCCGCATCGATTAATAAAACCTTTTCCATTTGCCCCAAAGCATGAGCCAAACATAAAGATACCGTTGATTTCCCTTCATTAGGTACAGAAGATGTGATGACAGTGACTTTAGCAGGCTTATCTAAACCAGAGAGAATAAAACTGGTTCTTACCGTCCTCACCGCTTCGGCAAAATGCCACTTCTCATCAGAAAGAAACCCCAAAAATGGCGTTTCATCTTTGTTTAACTTATCTAGAGGTAAATACCCTAACAATGGCACTCTCAGACGCTCTTCAACGTCATCAGGTGTTTTAATTGTGTTATCTAACCAATCTAGTAGCAAAACAACACCCGCAGCAAATACACCGCTGAACAAGACAGCAATTAGCACAATCTTCTTTTTCTCAGGCTTATCAGGGTAGTCTGCAGGAATAGCGATATCAACCACCCGTGCGTTAACACTCTCCAAATTACCCGCCTCATTAGTTTCCTTGCCACGATTAAGAAAAACTTCATATACTTGGCGATTAGCCTCAACTTCCCGCTCTAATTCACGCAACGTAAATTCTTTACGGCTAACGTCTTGTAGACGACTTCTTACGGCATCAATTTGCTGCTTTAATTCTCTCTCGGAATCTCTTATTGTTAAATAACTGACCTCTACCCCTCGAGCCACATTGTCGACCTGATCTCTTAGCTCTCTTTCTATTTGAGCAACATTAGCTACTGCAGTAACCATCCTTGGATGCTTACGCCCATAACGTTCACTAAGTTCGGCAACCAGTCTTTTCGCTTCACCACGAGAGGCCACTAATCCTTGAACAGCGGTATTATTCGAAACCCTAGGAATAGCTAACAACCTCTCCAAGTCCAATTTTCCTGAAGATATCTGACGGTATAGCGCTTCAGCGTCGTTTTTTCTACGAGTTTCTTCAACCAAGCTTTGAGTTAACTGCTCCAATTCTGCAACATCAATTGACCGAACATCACCAGTATTAACAAGCTGCTCCCTCTCTCTAAACAATTGCAATTGTTGCTCAGACTCTCTTAAGGTTTCGCGCAAGTCGCCCAATCGGCCACTCAACCAAGCACTTGCCTTCTGAGTTACCTCCAACTTAGCCTCTAAATGACTATTGATATAAGCATCAGCAAATGCGTTCGCAACATCAGCAGCCATTTGAGGGTCTTGGGATGAATACTGAATCTTAACTAACTGGGTACCGTGCATTGGGAATACAATCAACACTTTTTGCACTAAAGACACGATGTCTTTCTTAATAGACTCTTCATCGATTAATTCATTGTCTGTAGAATCCAGAGTATCTGCTGCATTTTCACTGGTGTCATCATCGACAGGCTTATCGGTTGTTACCGCCTTAAAAAGACCGATCAATGACTCAAGCATTGGTTTTTTTGCTTCGTCATTCTTTAGCCTAGGGTTGAATAAAGGGTTGTTTGCGAGCTGCATATCTTCAACCACTTTTGCCGCTAAAGCTCTAGATTTTAAAATCTGCAGTTGAGTGCCAAGATAGTTCCTGTTTCGCGTATCTACTTGATAAACATCTTGGAAGGAAAGAACATTGGGCTGCTGGTTTTCGATCAATAAGGTGGTGTCAGAATAATAAACAGGAGGCAGTGATAGTGCATAAAACGCGGAAAAACCTCCAACTACGGCCGAAAATAAAATAATCTTCCATAAATTGCGAAGCAATAGTCGGTAGTAATACATAAAATCAAAGTCTGACTCTACCTGCAGCTTATTTTCCTTGGGTGCATAACCATTATTCACTGGTCCATCATCAAAACTAATTTCACTCATACTCTCGAACCCACAAAATGCACATATCTATGCATAAGACTTTGAAATATCTTGGCACACTGTTAAATATTTATAGCGAAAGCCACATAAATTTTTAGAAAAAGCGTTTTCTTACCGTAATAACATCACCAGGTTTCACTGGTGTACTCAGCTCAACACGCTGGTACTCATTTTCCGTTTGAGCATTATCGTTTGTGTCTGAAATCATATCGATTTTATTCTGGGCAGCTCTAGCAGTAAAACCACCGGCTAAACTAATCGCTTTACGAACCGTCATACCAGGCAAAAACGCAAAACCTCCTGGCTGTTTAACCTCACCATTTACATAAAAACGACGATATTGGGTAACCGACACACTGACTTTAGGGTTAACTAAATAACCATCTCTGAGACCCTCGGCGATTTTATCCTGTACCTCTGTCACTGTTAGACCCAATATTTCAATTTCACCTAAAAAAGGAAAGGTGATGACACCCAGATCATTTAATTGTGATTCAACACTTAAATCATCCTCGCCATAAACCTTTATACTAACAGCATCACCATAACCCAATGAGTAAGCAGGAGATAAATCGTCAGCCGTAACAAGCAACGACGAGGAGGCCAAGATTACACAGAATAAATATCGGTAAAAGTTCAGTAGAAAATAATGTTTATTCATCATACTATCAGGACCATTTAATCACTTTTGACATTCTAGAAAACAACAATCTATTAACGTTACAGACTCGCTTTTATAGAAAAATCAATGGTATTTTTCTCATATTCTATGGTGGTATCAGAAGATTGACGCTCTTCAACACCAATGTTTAAGCCCAAACTTAACCATTGTCGCATTGCATAGCTAAGCTCAAAACCAATGACGCTTGTATCGTCACTTCGGTTAGCGCCAATATATTCATCACTTTGCTCCTGAGCACTTAACGCCATTGTCAACAGTTCGCTCCATTCATGACTCCAAGTAATACTCAACTCACTTGTATCAACGAAAGAACCCACATTGTTGCTGGTGTTTTCTGCACTTTTCTCTGCTTGAAATGTAATTGTAGAGAAATCAGCAACCAACCAATCCACAGAAGCATTCCAGGTTGATAAGGACACATCACCTGTACTGCTATTAGTTAGGTCATTTTGTGAACGACCCCAATTGATTTCTCCTGACAAGATATCTGTAGGGCTCCAACCTACTCCAAATAACAAACTACTATCCTGCCTATTTTGAATAGCATTTGTTGGAAAAGTATTCTTCACCTCAACCGCTTGAAGCTGAACTCTAGTATCCGGGGTAAACGACAATGTTAAACCCGCATTAAAGGTATCTGTATCAGACTCCAACACATTGGTCGTTGCCTCATTGGTGGTATATCGTAGTCTTTGAGTTTTTAAACCAACATCAATTCTACCCTGTGAACCTTCGCTGCCAAACACATAGTTAACACCCAACTCACTATCATTAAGTTTATTGAGTTCGGTTGCAGAGATATCAGTACCCCCGTCTAAGGAGCGTTCTTCATGATTCCGCTGAATAGTGGAGTTAAACTCTAATAAGTGTCTGATATCAATGCGCCACTCAACCGATGCATCAATCTGATGATCCACATAATCGCTATTTGACACCCCCGAATAACGGCCATTTTCGAGCTGGTAATCGATGCTATATTTAATGACACCATCGTCAGCAACGGCTGAAACCTTGGGCCGCACCAGAATAAGGGTTGATGAAACTTCACTCCCGTTAACATCACTAAAGGTATTATCATCATGTCGAACATCGACATCGAGAGTAGGGAAAAGGTCGAAAGGACCAAGAAATAAGGGAGGATCTTCTTCTAAGGACTGGGCAAATGAGATAGGCACAAAGAATAAACACGACAATAAGCAGCAAGAAAACAGCTGAAAGTGCAGTAATTTCGCCTTTATTAATAAAATTTTAGGACTTAGCATTCTTCATTCATCTATTTTGTGTTTTTAGACGCCGATTCTACCATGATAGCCTGAACAAAGGGGATTTATAACCCTTTTCCGATAAGAGCACACAATGACTGATTATAGCTCAAGCAATGAAGATTCGACTATTTGTCTATCTAGATCAATTGAGGTACACAATTGTATTGATGGCTTTGCATTTGTATTGGATTCCGCTACAAATGACAGCACCCCCTTTTCAAAGCAAGAAAAAGTGTATACATCATAGTTCACACCCTCAAAAAATAACTGACCAAGACCAACATCACCGGAGCAATCGATACTCGACAACCCAACAGATATCCCCTTACCACAAGCTTTGGCAACCGCTTCTTTTTGTGTCCAGTAAGCCAAAAAAGTTTCATCGGGTTTATCACTACATAAATACCGATTAAATTGATCTGCAGAGCACACTCTTTTTAAGATTTGAGATTGATCAACCTCTCGATAAAACTCAATATCAACACCAACTTGCCCATTAGTCGATACCGCTAACACCACCCAATCACCACTGTGAGAGATATTGAAATACGGAGAAAAGCTATGAGTACAAAAAGGTTTGCCGAACTCATTCACGTCGAATAACAGATCAGAACAATCCACTTTCAAATATTGCGATAAAACCAAGCGTTTCAATACATGAGAAAGGACATAACGTTGGGTATCCACTGTCTGACGAAAACGACACATCCGGTCATATTCATCGGCACTAAGAAGTGGCTGCAATGAGGGTACATCAAATTCCAAGATATTAGCCATTATAACGACTGGTCCATCTACCAGAGCATTATGTATTAGGCTATTTCTCTGATTCATACTCAAACAATGGCATCCATAAAGCGTGACAAACCTTCACGCCATGAAGGTAAAGCCTGGCCTATAGTACTCTCCAACTTGCTTGTATCTAGAGTCGAATACATGGGCCTAGGGGCAGGAGTTGGATAAGCAGACGATGGAATCGGGCTCACCTGTGGCTTTTTAGCAATAACGCCTGCTATATATGCTTGCTCAAAAACAGCCTGTGCAAATTCGTACCAACTCGTTTCACCTGAGCTACTACAGTGGTAAATACCATATGGAATAATACCGTCCTTATTGTACTTTTCGACAAAGAACAAAAGCACATTCACAATATGACCAGCATAAGTAGGGCGCCCACTCTGATCACTAACAACACTTAATTGGTCTCGATCCTTAGCTAATTTCAACATGGTTTTAACAAAATTATTACCGTTTTCACCAAAAACCCAGCTAGTTCTCAAAATAATGTATTGTGTTGCATGCTCTTCAATCGCTTTTTCACCCTGCAGCTTTGTTTTGCCGTAAACTGATAAAGGGTTAACACAAGAGTCTTCGAGATAAGGGGTATCAGCATGGCCATCAAAAACATAATCGGTAGATAAATGGAGCAATAAAATCCCATTGACATGACAACACTTCGCTAAAGCAGCCACTGTTTTATGATTAATCTGATCAGCAAGATCAGATTCAGATTCGGCCTTATCGACAGCGGTATAAGCGCAAGCATTAATAATAACATTGGGTTTGCACTGCTCAACATAAGAAACTACTGCGCATTCATCAGCAAAATCTAACTGGTTTCGGGTCACTGCAATCACTTCATGCGCCTTAGTTTTAAGCGCAATCAAACAATCGCTACCCACCTGACCTGCTGCACCAAATAACATAATACGCATAGAATTTCCTAGAACTTAAGATCTTTAAGGCATGGCAAAATTTGATCTTTTGCGGATAAAGAAACGTCGCTTAAAGGCCAATCGATATTAATAAATGGATCATTCCATAACACGCCACCTTCATCAGAGGGATCATAGAAATCCGTACACTTGTACTCAAAATCAGCAGTATCAGATAAAACCACAAAACCATGTGCATAACCCGGAGGCACCCAGAATTGACGTTTATTTTTTTCTGTCAGTAATACTGCTTCATATTGACCATAAGTGGGTGAGGATGGGTCAATATCTACAGCCACATCGTACACTTCTCCAGTCACAACTCGCACTAATTTTCCCTGTGGTTTTGTTTTTTGGAAGTGTAGACCGCGTAATACACCTTTTGTCGAACGAGAATGATTGTCTTGTACAAAAGTTAAATCAATACCCGCCTCGTCGCGATATCGCTGCGCATGAAATGTTTCTAAAAAAAAGCCTCGGTCATCACCAAAGACTTTTGGTTCTATAATTTTAACTCCCGACAAAGAGGTGTCTATTACGTTCATATCTCTCTCTATTACAACTCTAAAACTAAAAACTCACTACGCCTTAAAATGACAAAATATCCAACAGATACTGCCCATAGCCACTTTTCACTAATGGCTTTGCTAATTCTTTTAGCTGTGCATCATCAATCCAACCCATGCGCCAAGATACTTCTTCTGGACAAGCAATCTTAAGGCCTTGGCGCTTCTCTAACGTTTGCACAAATTGCCCCGCTTCCATCAATGAATCATGGGTTCCTGTATCTAGCCATGCGGTCCCTCGCCCCATCATTTCAACCGATAACTGCCCTCTATCCAAATACTTTTGATTAATATCCGTAATTTCTAACTCTCCTCTTGGAGAAGGCTTAATCGACTTTGCGATATTAACGACATCAGCGTCATAAAAATAAAGCCCTGTCACTGCATAACGTGACTTTGGATGCGAGGGTTTCTCCTCTATGCTGATGGCAGCCCCTTCTTTGCTAAACTCAACCACACCAAAACGTTCAGGATCGCTAACCGGATACGCAAAAACAGTACCGCCTTGTTTAACTTTGGCTGCACGCTGCAGCGCTTCACTTAAGCCGTGACCAAAGAACAAGTTATCCCCTAAGACTAATGCACAGGCGTTACCATCGATAAACTCCTCACCAATAATAAACGCTTGAGCTAATCCGTCTGGAGATGGTTGTTCAGCATAAGCCAGTGAAATACCCCACTGCTCGCCGGAACCTAAAATTCTCTCAAAACGCCCTAAGTCTTCAGGTGTTGAGATAATCAAAATATCTTTAATACCTGCAAGCATTAATGTTGTTAAGGGGTAATAAATCATCGGTTTATCATAAACAGGCAATAGCTGCTTACATACACCAATAGTCACAGGGTGGAGCCGCGTCCCAGACCCACCAGCTAGAATAATACCTTTCACTCAAACCCCTCTTATTTCACTGATTGACTATTTAACAATATTATTTCAAACGATACCTAATCGTTCACCTTGATAAGAACCATCAAGCACTCTCTTCCACCACTGTTCATTGTTTAAATACCATTGCACTGTTTTACGAATACCCGTTTCAAATGTTTCAGCAGGAAGCCAATCAAGCTCTTTTTTAATTTTTGAAGCATCAATGGCATAACGCTCGTCATGGCCAGGGCGATCGGCAACATAGGTAATTAAGTCATCATAGTAATGAACACCCTCCGGCTTATTCGGGCGAATTTCCTCTAAAATGGCACAAATTGTTTTAACAACATCAATATTACGACGCTCATTATGTCCGCCAATATTATAGGTTTCACCCACTTGCCCCTGGGTAACCACTCGATATAGCGCTCTAGCATGATCTTCGACGTATAACCAATCACGCACCTGAGAACCATCACCATAAACGGGTAATGGTTTGCCTGATATGGCATTGAGAATAGTTAACGGAATTAATTTTTCTGGAAAATGGTAAGGACCATAATTATTCGAGCAATTAGTCACAATAGTTGGCAAATCAAAGGTTCGCAACCAAGCTCTAACTAAATGATCAGAGGCTGCTTTGCTGGCAGAATAAGGAGAACTAGGCTCATAACTTGTCGTTTCGGTAAACAGCCCCTCGCTCCCTAAATCACCGTAGACTTCATCGGTAGAAACATGATGAAATATGAACTGCTCTTTTTGAAGATTATCCAACGTAGAGTAGTAACGTCTGGCTTCTTCTAACAGTACATAGGTACCTATTATATTCGTCTGAATAAAATCTCCAGGACCATCTATTGATCGATCCACGTGAGACTCCGCAGCTAGATGCATAACTGCATCAGGCTGATAATGATTAAAGACATAACGCATTTTCTCAGAGTCACAAATATCGATTTGCTCAAAAAAGTATTTCTCTGAATGTGCAATATCAGCTAACGACTCAGTATTTCCCGCATATGTTAATTTATCAACATTAATAACCACATCATTAGTGTTATTAATGATGTGCCTCACAACTGCTGACCCTATAAAACCAGCTCCACCAGTGACTAGTATTTTTTTCATTTGACACCACAAATAGTATTTAAAAGCATTTGAGCTTAATAGAGAATTTTAGATGAAATTGCTACGAACTATTAATGCTCGACCTACCGCTAAATTAATCATTACAAAAATTGGAAAGACTGAAATTAAGCTCGTTGTTGAGATCACAAACATTATCGTCACTGTAGAAGCAAAATACATTGCAATATACTTAGCATAGTCACTATCAGTATCTTTACACTTCATTAAGCACTGAAACAACGGAATGATAACGGATAAAAACATTGATATAAACAAAAGTAAGCCAACGTAACCATACTGTAGAGCAACACCAACGTAAGCACTCACTATATCAATAATGCCTAGACCAGTGACAAGATGGTCAAAAAAGCCAGTATCTATATAGTTTTGCATACCAAAAAAGGGATGATACTTCAAAAATTCGAAAGCTGTGCTATATAACTCTGATCTATAATCAAATGTACCGTACTCATCATTATACGCGAGAAAAGACGACAAATTGAATACCAGCTCAAGCATAATGAACACAAAAAACAAGACTGCGGCTATTATACGTTGCGTACTACTTAGCTTTATCAAATAGTAGTAGATAGTAACGCCCATAATCACACCAAAAAGTGCTCCTCTAGAACCACCAAATAAAACACAAAAGATAAAAACAACAACCAATGGCCAATATAGAAACCCGGCTACCAACTTATATCTTTTCAAAATATCAAGCGATAAATAAGCCATAAACAAAATATATCCGGTCATCACCCCAGTTAATGGGCCCGCCAGCCTTAAAAAACCACCTCGATACTCACGAATAACGTTGTATCGACTACGCGGATTCACAGCCTCGTATATATCTATTTGCACTAACTGGCTAATCACAAGCACCGCACACAACATCACCGACAACAACAAAATACCTAAAGAACAATAATGTAAATCTTTAATTGTGCGCACAAATCGGCTTATAACAAAATATGGAACAATGTAAATTAAACTACTATCGATGAGGTGACGCATAACATTTGTTATCTTTCCTTCCCTAAACGTGAGTATTGTTGTACAGATAACAAAAGCACAAACCAAAACATCGGTTAAATTAAACTTTAGCCTAGAAGATTTACTTAGCTGAAAAAACAAAGGTAAAAGTAGGGCGATAACTGCAACACGATCAAAGCTAAGTGTCAGCAGGTAATTAATACCTGGAGCTGAGAAAGCATGGTGCAACCAAACAGGAGAGGCTCCGAGTGTTGCGATAAAAAACACAATAGTGATTATTGGAGGGTTATCCTTGTTGATTAAGATTAACAATGCAAAAAAAGCAAAAATACTTAATTGTTCATTGCGAATCCAAAAGATAAACGGGAGAACCAACACCCAAAGAATAACAACCTTTCTACCTACCCCCTGAAAAAACAGTTTTCGCAACGCAAGAGAAGCTCCGCCGATTGAGGCAACCAATAGGATTGATAATTTAATGCCATATACAAGCACGAAACTGCCCTCTAAACGTTATAGAAGTAGAGATGATTCATATCACGAAGCCTTCTTATGCATAGCAATAGCTTGCTGATAAAATTTACAAGCCTCAGTGGCCAGCATATCACTATTAAAACTGTCTTTTCCCCTTAAGTAAGCTTCCTTAGAAAGAGTATTGACCAACTCGGCATCACCAAGAAGTGAGACAATCTTATCTGCTAAATCTTCAACATCTGACCCTTCAAAAAACACACCACTTTTTTGATCAATAAATACTTCTGGCACCCCTCCTACCTTTGCAGCAATAATAGGGGCCGCTGATGCTAAAGACTCGATGACAGAATAAGGAAAATTTTCGTTTCTTGAAGCCATAACAGTGATATGAGAGGAGCGCCTTAATGTTTTAATGGTGTCCTTATCAACTAACCCAAGATAAGTAAAGCGTTGCTTACCTTCTTCAGACAACACTCCATCGACCATTGCATCAAGATGTATCGTCTCACCCGTGGCCAATTTAACTCCTTTATCTGGGCCCGCAAAAACCAAAGAGGCATCTGGAATATCTTGCAAAACACGCGCAAAGGCTTTTATTACCAAATCCCCGCCCTTATGCGCATCAAACCTACCAACAAATAGAATCTGATTTTTGACATAAGAGTCAGGTGACCAACACTCCTGCTCTTCTAACACATCGATAGGGTTAAAAAAAACACTCTGCAATGGCCATTTTAGGGAGTACTTTTCTTGGGGGCTATTTAGCATCCAACGACATGGAGCATTAACATATTTAGCCGCTTCAAAACAACGCTTCTCTCTTTTGAAACGATTATAATCAACAGTTTCTAATTGACGATCCCCCATTGTTCCATTGACATAATGAGGGCCGTGTAGGCGCAGAGCAATGGGGAAATCCACTTGTTTCTGCAAAAAATAATGCCACCCAAATGACTCTTCAATCTCCATTATATCAATGGCATGTTCGCTCTCGATTTGCCTAATACCTGCTAATATTGCCTTTGCACCTAAATAGTAGTTTCTATAACCTTCAGATAAGCGATCTCCAAATAAACACCACAATTTCTCGAAAGGGGAAATCGAATAATCAACGGTATAAACAGTAGGATCGTTTTTGATCTCAGTATGGCCACATAAGATATAAACATTATGCCCCTGCCTTTTAAGTGCTGAATACATATTAGCACAATAAGTGACTATCCCATTTGCATTATCATTTTGAGGCCAAGAAGGAGAGAAGAGAACTATATTCATAAAAAGACCTAACTATTTAAAACATTGCCACAATAGAACGAGTTAAGAAAAAACCTACCGCAGCAGCAGCAAGAATATAACACTCTTTTAATAACCTAACGGACTTCAACATTT
>JAHDEM010000004.1:49267-68483 GCA_020628895.1 Candidatus Endobugula sp. | reverse complement strand
GCAGCAGCAGCAAGAATATAACACTCTTTTAATAACCTAACGGACTTCAACATTTTTAAGCGAAGCAACATATAAAGGGCAGGAAATATCTCAACCGAAACAATCGCTATTAATAATCCTGACACACCAAACCACTGGTATCCAAACCAGGCTCCAGTAAAAAACCATATCAATCGAATAATATTTGCGATCAATGTTGTTTTAATCTGCCCAAATAAGATCAACGTTGCTTCAGATGGATATGTGACTAGTGTCAAAATAGGTGTAATCAATAATATCGAAAGATAATAACTTGCTGTAAGGTAGCGATCATCATACAGAAGATCAAAAAAAACAAAACTTCCCCCGCTGAATCCTCCTAGTAGAAAGGCGAGCAAGACAGATAGCTTTAACCTTTTTGAATAATATTTGTCGACATACAAATCTACAGAATCCCTATAAATGATTGACATATATGGCAACAAAACACCTCTCGCGTACTCAATAGTAAACGTTGCTGCAGCAGAGGCAAAATTGAAAGCAACGAAATACAAACCAAGTTCATCTAAAGACAGCACCTTACCCAGAATAACTTTATCGAACTGCATAAGAAATAAAGTAATAAGACTCGACGGGATTATGTATTTAACCCAACCAAAAAGCTCGAACAATATCTCTTTATTAATTCCAATTCGAGAACCTTTGCCTCCAATAAAAATATACCCTAACACTATCTGAAAAACATAATTCAAAATCATTGAATATATAATAGGCCAATAGTTTCGAATAAAATAAACCCCGACGATCATAAATACCGTCGAAAGTATCGTGCATGCAAACCTCACATACATCACTGTTGCTACTCTATTTTGACGTTCAATAGCAATATAACCAATCGGCACCAAACCATCAGCTATAAACACTAAACTCAACACTTCCAATACTGTAGACAACTCACTGATGCCAAAAAAGTTGGCTATAACGCTTGAAAAAGCGTACATAAGTACGGCCAAAATAAGGTTTCTTACTAATTTGGCCGTCCACAGTGTATGCAACACTCTATCAGAGTCGCCATCTTGGTGTCTTAATATAAACGCGCGAAAGCCCCCATCAGAGACCATATTAAACGCAAAAATAACCGTAGCGGCCAATCCTGTAATCGCAAAGGCCTCGGGACTCAACAATCTCGCCAACAGCAAACTGCTCAACAGTCGGATCACATTACCCATAACATTAGTAACAACGAGGGCCTGCATCCCTCTATCTTTAAAGGTAATATTCAGGAAATTTAGAGAAGATAAAATTTTATTCACGACTTGCAACGCTTATACACCACTTAAAACTAAGACTTATATTCAATAATATGAAACTTACGACCTAAAATACATTTAGTAAAAAATAGTGCAACTCCCTTCATTTGAGGAATTTTCCCAAACATTAAAGAACTTGCATAAGCTGCCGCAACACTTAAAGAATTGACTTTAGACTCCTTCCTGAAAAGTTGGATAACCTTTACTGCAAAGAGCGAAAATAATAACAACGACCAAAAACCTACAACAGCAATACCTAATATTGAAATCAGCGGGATAAGCCCACCCCAGAAGACAATTCGATAGAGGTCTTTACGATAGTAATACTCTGGAGATTGAGCACCATGCAACAGGAAACCTTGAGCATAAGCATGACCACTACGCTCACTACGCCGCCACCATTGAGAAATTTTTGTCATATCTGCATCATGCAGAGTCATATCCCTGTCCAATCGTTCAATCAACCACCCTTTCTGACGCATCCTAAAACACATTTCAGGCTCCTCTCCTGCAATTACCTCTGGAGAAAAACCATTAACCTCCTCAAGTGCTTGTCTGCGACTTAAAAAATCACCCCCTGTGGCCGCTGTTAAACCAATAGGCGTGTCCCACTCGATATCACATAACTTATTATAAATTGTCTTATCAGGATAACGTTCTCTTCGACGACCACAAACAGCAGCCAACCTCTCATGCGATAAAAGATGTGAACGGGCAAACTCAATCCAACCCTCGCAAACTTCACAGTCGCCATCGACGAACTGGATAAATGCAATATCGTTAAACTTATTACAGAGAAACTGATAACCTTCGTTTCGAGCCCTAGCAGCACTAAACGGTATAGACATATCCAGTTCAATAACATCAAAGCCATTAGCTTTAACAAATTCAACACTATCATCTGACGAGTCTGAATCAACGTAAACCAACTTGTATCCCGTTCCCATCAGTGAACGAATACACACCTTCAGGCGCTCGCCTTCATTTCGACCAATAACAACAACGCCTACATCACTCATTCTGCAACCTTATCAGTATCTTCATTCTTAGGCGCTTGCTGGTCCACCGAAGAGACAATCGTTGCACCAGCAGCCACAATAGAAAAAGGGGGAACATCTTCAGTGACAACACTATTAGGCCCTATAACGCTATACCGACCTACCACAATATCACCGACAATCACTGCACCAGCACCAATATTAACTCCCCGTTCAATGGTTGGCTTCGCTGATAAATCAGACATATCCCTAATACCAAAGGTTGTATTTTGTCGAATAATAGTATCGTCACCAATTTCTCGCGCACCTAAAATCATTCCACCAAAATGCTCTAATTTAACCCGGCGCCCAAGCAACACGGTGTAATCTAGTTTAATCCCACAAAAAAGTTGCACTAATTTTCGCAAGAAACGATATAGAAGCGTTAAGGGAAATCGAAGAACCTTTGTCTTAACTCCCATTCTCCAATTACCAAAGCGGTGAACAAAGACAGCCCACAACCCCTGAGAAAATAAATCCCTATCATGAGTGTTGAAGTCTTCTTTTATGAGTTCAAAAAAACGAATATTTCCAGGATTCTTGTTACTTGACCCGTCCCAAAGAGGCTGAGCTTTACCTCCATTAGCTGGGGATGAACGCAACAGTGGCGCATCTGTTTTTTTAATGGGCAACTTCGATAAGGAGTCTATACTCTGCTGCCTCCAGTCTTGAGGCAAATACCCCAAGAAAGACTCTATTTTGATAGACAGCTGAACCGATTGCAGAGAATCAACACCTATACTCATCACGGAATCAGACAAGCTTAAATCCCCCTTTTGTAAACCTAATGTTTGAACAAAAAGAGTGAATATATCATCACCAGAATGATGTGTACCCAACGACTCAGTATTCACGAAAGACTGCTCCTTAAACAGAGCAGATAATATTTTATGTTGCACTTTACCTGTTGGCGTTTTGGGAATAGAGTCAACGTTAAAATAACGCATGGCATTTTGGGCACTAATACCTAGATCCCTAAGACTGGCAACTGAGCTAGCCTTAAGCGATTCAAGAATATGACCATCCGTATAAGATACTAAAAAGCCTTCACCATAAGTAGCATCAGGAATTCTTGATACCGCCATGTCTACCTGATTTAAGCCTTGGCTTGCCAACTTATCCATTACTGCTTTTTCTAATCTTTCGGTGGAAAGCTTTTGACCACCACAGTTAACCACATTATCAGCACGACCATCGTAGTATAAAAAACCGTCCTTTATAAAACCTAAATCTGTAGTTTCCAACCAACCTTGGTTATTGACGGCTGAAACACTATTACCTTCAATGAGCAAAGCCGAAGCAACATGATCACCAGAAATGCAAATACAGCCTTCATGATTAATACTGACCTCTACGTTACCATAACATTTGCCTACACTATCTAGAACGTCATCACTCGCATTATCAATCTGCAGCAGTGTTGTACGCGACGCTTCAGTCAAACCATAATGTTGAACGATGCACGCATTGGGAAACAGTTCTCGAGTAGCCAATTTCTCAGTTTTACTCATTGCCTGACTACCAATTTCCAACCATCGTAAGAGCAAACGTTCTTCACCAAGTAATTTGGGGTTATTGAGCAAAACTCGCAGCAAGCTTGGCACAAGAGACAGTGCATTAACTTCCCCTTTCGCCAACATAGAGACAAATTCTTTCGCATCAAATCCATGAGAGGGGATATAAAAGCTTCCCCCAACAGATGCAACATGTCGGCAACGACCATAACCAAAAGAATGGTAAACGGGCACTCCCACATATTCTTTCACACTAGAATCCATTTTCATTAAGCACTGAATTCTATCGACAACGTCATTTAATGCTGACCGAGAAATTAATACTCCTTTGGGATCACCTTCTGTACCAGAGGTAAAAGAAATATGACCTACTTCATGTCCATTAGGTACAGAGATTGACTCATTAAACCAACCACCACCATCGACCGGAGAAATAATATTCGCAACATGAGCAGCATCTATACGCCATGAATCATCTTCTGATCTTAAAGGCACCACCACAGACTGTTTTTGAAGAGCATCAAAAACAGCTCGAATATACGCCAAAGAATTGTTTTCGACGATCCCTACAGTTACAAAGGATGACATATCGAATGATTGAAAAGTCATATCTTTTAATCACATAATCAGCTAAGAAAAAATTAAACTTCACTCACTAGCACCCTAATAATATGGTACATTTGCAAGATTATTAAAACCTCTACCAATACATCCAAGAAGTGCTAGTTAACAAGCTATAAAACAACAGCATTACCAACAACAGCGAGCAAAAATGTGAGTATAACACAGGCTAAAGTAGCGATTATTACCGTCACTTACAATTGTAGCGACTTCATAGAAGACTATCTGACTGCTATAACACCATTTATTGCCTCAGCCCCTCATCAACTCATTATAGTTGACAATAACTCCGAGGACGAAACTCGCAAAATCATTAATAATTACATAGAAAAGCATCAATTATCAGACGACATTAGTCTCATAAATACCGAAAAAAACCTCGGCTTTGGGAAAGGATGCAATGCTGGTTACAAAGCGGCTAAGCCACTTGAGCCAACACATTTATGGTTTTTGAATCCGGACACTCAGGTATTTAAAGATAGCGGCACACAACTGCTAAACCTACTCTCCAGCCGCCCTGATATCGATTTTGCAGGCAGCACACTCGTCAACAAAGAAATGCAGTCAAGGGCAGGGGCATTTCGCTTTCCCACATTAATAAATACAATCCTGTCCACTATCAAACTAGGCATACTTGATCGCCTGTTTAAACAATTTACGACAGCCATTACAATTGAAGAAACCCCTTATAGAGCGGATTGGCTAACAGGCGCTTCTTTCATGGTAAGAACAAGCGCTTTCGAAGAGCTTAATGGATTTGACCCATATTACTTTTTGTATTTTGAAGAGGTTGACTTATTCTATCGAGCCCAAAAAGCAGGACACTCAGTATGGGCCTGCCCCGACAGCAAAGTTTTCCATATATCTGGAGCATCAACTGGCATTAACAACGGCAAGAAATCAATAAAAAGGCAGCCAAGCTATTGGTTTGAATCCAGATGTTATTTTTATACAAACAATTATGGCAGCGCCTATTTTCTAGCTACGGATTTACTACTTATCACTTGCCAGCTGATATGGAAACTAAGATGCAAGATAGAAAAGAAAGAAGACAAAACCCCTCCTTACTTTATCAGGGATATCATTTCCCACAGCATTTTTGGCAAACTATTTAAGCGCAGCTCTACTACTAATAACCAGAATTAGAAACAAGCAAACTTCTCACAGACTTTAATAATAATTTCGCACCCAGATCAGATAAATGGTCATCATCAAAATAAAGAGGATGACCGTTTAACGCAATTGCGCAATACTCATCATCACAAAGAACACTTGACGGGTAAATTAACTGCACCTCAGGAAAGCGCTCAGATATTGTTTGCAATATCCGATTGGTAGAGGCTTGCCTTACAGAAAAGTTGTCAAAAGAAGGACGTATATCGCGCTTTTTACCCCAAAAAAGATTATTTTCCATCACTCTAGGCACCGAAACACCAACCTCAGGAACCCCCGCAATCAGAACTACTTTTTTACCTGCAGCAAGCAACTGGGATATTGTTCTATTTAAAGCCACATCAACCACATTTGCATTATTAGTGGAAGGTTTACTCGATAGAGTATCAACAAGTTCATAATTAGGTCCAGACTCTGCCCCATAGCGAGTCCCTTCAACACTTAATGCCCATCGAGCATGAAGCACAACTGTTGAAATCTGTGAGTTACCCACTAAAAAAGAGAGCACTTCTTCATTAAAACCTAA
This sequence comes from Candidatus Endobugula sp., assembly GCA_020628895.1. Classification (GTDB taxonomy): domain Bacteria; phylum Pseudomonadota; class Gammaproteobacteria; order Pseudomonadales; family Cellvibrionaceae; genus Endobugula. The sequence continues at coordinate 62,323 of JAHDEM010000004.1, read as the reverse complement.
GCATGCCTGCCCATCAGCAAGATTTCTTTTCAACACCCCCTCGATTGGAGGGCAGCCCGTTTTCCCCAAAAACACCCCTGAAAGCTCGGCATCATTCAACAACAAAGAGAACTCTTTCTTCAGAGCCCCAAGGTGAGAATCCCCCCACAGCGCTATTGTTGCCACAGAACTATCGTTACCAACTCGACAAATATTCTTATTCTTAATATCAGCAGCGGTCTTTTGTACACATGGGTTATCAATAACCTCACTCTCACTGACTTGGCTCAACTCAATAATCTGAGGATCGATCCTTGACGGTATACCCTTGAGCAAGACAATGGATACACACGAAATCAAAAGGGCCAGACTAGAAAAACCCACAATAGAAAATATTTTACGAAGAGAAAAACGCTTTTTATCACGAAACGGCGCTTCTACAAATTTCCACGAAGCAAAGGCAAAAAGAAACGAACAAACAATACCCAAAACAGACATCCCAACACTTAATTTAACATTCGCTTCATAATTACGTAAAAAAGCAAACACAGGCCAATGCCACAAATACAGTGAATAAGAAATCAACCCAACAAACTTGATCCAAGACAATGATAACAGTTTAGAAATCCAGTTTTGATGATGAATACCACCAACAAAGATAAGACCAGCAGCACCCAATGTAGGCAACAAGGCCGCTAGACCAGGGAAACGTGTCTGCTTTGAGTAAAAAACAGCAGGTAAAAGAATACACAAGAAGGCTAAAATACCTAACAAACCCGCCTGTTTACTACCCAACTTAAGCCCCTGAAAACTGACGATCGCTAACAATGCCCCAGCCATCATTTGCCAAGCTCTGGAAGGCAACAAATAGTAAGATGCCCACACATGATGGTAAGAGGTATACACACTAATTAGAAAAGACGCCACAAATGCAAATACTGTAAGCAATAGTAACCACTTGCCACGATTAAAAAATAACAAAATAACAATCGGAAAAATAAAATAGAATTGTTCTTCAACCGCCAAAGACCACGCATGAAGGAAGAACTCAAAGTCAGAATCACCACTAAAATAATCTGTAGTTCGCCAGAAAAAAATATTCGCAGAAAATAATGTGGCAAAAAATAATGTTTTAGCTGTTTTCTCCAAATCATCAGGCATCTGAAAAAACAGTGTCGCCAGCAAAACGATAAAGGACATCACATACATCGCTGGCAATATTCTTCTTGCTCGTCGCTCATAAAAATTAATATACGAGAATTTTTCTTGTTTTACCTCAGAAACAATAATAGAGGTGATCAGATAACCTGAAATAACAAAAAAAACATCAACACCAATAAAACCACCAGACAAATAAGGAAAACCAGCATGGAAAAATACAACTAAGAGAACAGCAACGGCTCTCAAACCATCAATATCAGGCCGATAGGTCATTTAGAAGCTCGTCTAGACTGCTGATGATTTGCTACCGCTTTTTTAATCTGAATAACGTAATAAAACATTACCGCCAAAGCAATGGCTAACAACAAAAACTCACCAATAATATTCAGGTAGTAATCCAAAACAGGCATGGTGTTTTCTATATGCTCCAGCGTAGAATGAAAAAAGAACACATCAAAAAGTGCGCCACGGGTTTGTTCTTTAGGCAGCCACCCCATCAAATGGATAATATCAGGGATAAGCCCCCAAATCCCAATAGCAAGGATAATAAGAGGAAAATACAAAAACCATTGCGGCTCTTTACGATATAACCACTGCAGGAAGCGGCTAGTTTTACGCCACTCATGCCGTTTTTTCGCTAAAGCGACACATACCGCAGACCCAACCGTCGCCCCAATAGAAAAATAAAAATGTTTTTCTGGCATTATTGTCGCCTCTTACGATACCATCCACCACGCCTAACGCGTCGAACCAGCCATATGTAACGAATAATAATAAATCCGTAAATAACGCCGCATACAAGACCAACAAAGTGTAGGTTTGCCAACCATGAAACCAAAAAATCATGGCAATGAGCAAAAGAATAAAAGAAAAATATGTTTGTCCACAGTGGCTGCTCACATGTCTTTTGATAAACAAACACATAAGGCAATGCGGCTAACAAACCACATAAAAAAGGAACAAAAGGAGCATATAGTTGCACAAAGAGATTTTTTCTAAAGGACATAATTAAAAGAAGGAAAGCAATTGTCCCACCAATAAAACCAAAACCAAAATGTCCTGCACCTGTCAAAAAATCATTCATAGTATTTAACCCAGACTAATAAATATCTTCCGACAACAAAGTTAAAGGTGTTTTAATTAAGATTTTTATATCCAACCACAAAGACCAATTATTAATATATGCAACATCGTATTCTACACGCTGACGCATTTTGTCCATCACTTCCGTTTCGCCACGGCAACCATTAATTTGAGCAAGCCCTGTAATACCTGGTTTAATTCGATGCCTTAACAAATAAGATTCTATGTGGTCATCATAATAATTATTATGGGCTACGGCATGAGGACGCGGTCCCACCAAAGACATATCACCAATCAAAACATTGATTAACTGCGGCAGCTCATCAATAGATGTTCTTCGCAAAAAAGCCCCGATAGGCGTCACACGACTATCGTTTCTAGTGGCTTGTTTTACCTCACCTGCGTTTTCATCATGAAGATACATAGTGCGAAACTTCCAAATTTTAAAAACAGTACCATCCCATCCATGTCGATCTTGCTTAAAAAATACCGGGCCTTTTGAAGTGAATTTAATAATACCGCCAATAGCAATCAAAAACGGAGCCAACACCAGTAAAGCACTTATCGCCACAAAACGATCCATAAGAGCTTTGAAAAAAATACCTGTGCGAGTAGAAGTAATAGGACTTTCATTGAGAAAAATTAACGGCAGACCACCCACTTCTCGAATAGAGTGATTGAGTAGCTTCATGGCATAAATATCTGGAACCCAGATAAGGTCAACATTAGCATCCAGCAAATCAACATGTAGACCTTCAACATGACCTGACTGATCGAGAGGAACTGCAATATAAATACGTTTTATATCATACTCATCAATAATCTTTTTAATATCCTTAATATCACCTAATAGCGGAGCGTTCAGTTTTTCACGGCGATCATTTTCATCAACATATTCATCATTGTAAGCAACAAAACCCACTATCGTGTCAGGCAGCCACTTATTACTATTGACACTACGCCACAAATGCTCAGCTAAGCGGCCTCTTCCAACAACTAAACATTCGGTTCTATCAGAAAAATAATCCCTTAAGACACCAATCGTTCTGTACATAACAGCGTATGCGACCATCTGGAGAATATAACCAATGACAGCCCACAGTAAAAAAACCTCACGGGAAAAAGACTCTGATACTTTAGTGACAAAACCAATAGAGACCAATACAGCCAGGAACAACGCCCATGCAACGGATAAGCGATAACAACCTTGATACAACGAGCCTGCTCGTCGATACACACCGTAAACACTGTAGATAATGAATTGAATAAGAACTGCTGTTACCAGCAATATGCGATAGTTATCAGGGAACTCACCCATAACACTACCAACTTTAATATCGACCAATATGTACAAAAGGCCCGTAGTCAGTAGCAAATCCACCAAAATTTGAAAAGAATAAACGAGAGATTCTCGTTTCTTTAGCAGCTGGCGACGACGTCCCAACTGATCATAACTTTGAGATATTGACATTAAACAGATTCCAAATCTAACACACAAAATGTTAAATAAGCTAATATTGAATACATATTATAGAGCAACTATAGGACGGGGCGTCCAAAACCATATAAAGTTGGTACAATCGATAATTATCACATAGAAAACATAGCTAACCAATCTTTGAGGTGCAATAATACACGCCACAGATAGCGCAATGCATCCCATAATAGACTAAAGACTAATACATCATTTAAAAAGCACAAATATGGCAATTTCAACACCACACAACAACAAATGGCTTTTTCATCAACTATTAGCAATTATTGTCTGCTTGCCACTCCCACTTGCCAGTAATCGGCCTTGGGCATGGTCGCTTATGGAGGCATGGATTTTCAGCTTATTTGCGATATGGGCATATCTATGTTTCAAAAACAAAGCCAGTCTACCTGATTACTGGAAAAAATTATGGCTCCCAATCACAGCGCTAGTGTGTTTTGCGATATTCACGGCTTTCCAGCTTACCCCATTTAATCTATCACCAAAACCTATTGATGTACTCAACGAATTCAACTGGAATCAATTTTCTATCGACCCCCACGCCACAATAGAACACCTGCTAAAGACATTGGCTTACATATGCCTGCTTATACTCACCGTGGCCGCAGTCAATACAGAAGAACGAATAAGAACGGTCCTAAAGACCTTCTTTTTCAGTGGGCTTTTTCAAGCAGGTTACGGGAGTCTCATGACACTGACCAACATTGAACACATTTTCTTTATGAAAAAGACGTATTACATTGGTCTTGCAACGGGTACATTTGTTAACCGTAATCATTTCGCTAATTACCTAATTATGTGTGCTGCAGCTGGCACTGCATTACTACTCATTGACTTATCTCAAGAAAAAGCAAAGAGCTGGAAAGAAACATTTGTTAGGCTTCTTCGCTTTTTTATGAGCAAGAAAATGCTTGTAAGGATAAGCTTAGCCCTGATTGTTGTTGGCATCGTACTTAGCCGTTCAAGAATGGGCAATGTCTCCTTTTTTGCTAGCCTGCTAGCAGCAGGGTTTATTTGGATGATTTTGACTCGCAGAGTAAGCAGAAACACTATACTCCTGTTGGCAAGCTTGATCATCATAGACTTATGGGTTGTCGGCAATTGGTTTGGTTTTGAAAAGGTACAAGCTAGACTACAAAACACCTCTGCAAGCACTGAAACGCGCGACGAAGTCATCAGGGACACCCTAGTCTACATAAAAGACCATCCTACTGTCGGCACTGGCGGCGGTAGCTATTACTCGGTTTATCCTCATTATAAAAGCCCCGATGTTAACGGTTACTACAACCATACCCATAACGATTATCTACAGTTTATTAGTGAGTATGGATATATTGGTATTAGCTTTATTGCACTGTTTGTTATTTCCAGCACATTCGTCACATTAACAACAATGGTCAAACGGAAAAATCCAACTATGCAAGCCGTTGGTTTTATGTCTCTCATGGTCATTATCGCTTTAATGTTGCACAGCTTGGTCGATTTTAACTTACAGATGATGGCTAATGCCGCTTCTGCTGTCATCATACTAACATTAGGGTGGATAGCGCGTTATATACCAAGCAACACCCAACGGAGGCGGCACTAAACATTCAGCAAACATATTGCAATGCAGCAACATTACCGTTAAAATAAGCGACATATGCGTATTATTGGCGGTAAGCGGTCTGTTGAACAACCGATATATGACTGTTGTCAACCAAATGTCCTTGTATTTTAGTATTTTCCACCTCTGGCAACCAGCCAGCGACACCACCTACAACTAAAGTACAATAAATATAAAGCAATTACGTATTGAGGCGACACACTCTTATTTGTTAAAATTTGCGCCACAACAAGCCTAATGGGCTAACAGAGGTAGTTTTTATGAAAAAATCACTATTAATGATAATAGCGACCGCTTTCTTAGCGTTAGCTATGTCACAACAAGCATCAGCCACATACGGCTATAGTTCTTACGGCTATGGCAGTAGTTACGGCTATTCAAAATATTCCGGCTACAAAAGTAGCTACAGCTCTTCTAAGTACTATAGTTACGGTTCTTCGAAGAAATACAGTAGCTATGGATCTTCAAAGAAATATAGCAGTTACGGAAGCAGTTATGGTTACTCCAAGTACTACGGCTATGGCAGTAGCAAAAAATGGGGTAAGAAGTGGGGTAAAAAATGGTGGAAAGGATCCAAGGGTTCAAAAGGCTCTAAAGGCTCCAAGGGTTCAAAAGGCTCTAAAGGTTCCAAAGGCTCTAAAGGCGGCGGTTACGGCGGCGGCTGGGGAGGCGGCGGTGGCGGCTGGGGCGGCGGTGGCGGTGGCCACGGCGGCGGCTGGGGCGGCGGCACCAGCGGATGCTAAACCAAAGAACTACTCTTTTAAAAAGCCAGCACATGCTGGCTTTTTTTATATCTTCAATTTGCCTATTTCATGGGAAATAAAAAAGCCCACCATTTGGCGGGCTTTTTTATCAAAGTAGCGAATGAATACTTACCCTTTAATCATTGACAACAATTCATCCGTCTTCTGTTGCATCAATGATACATCAGCTTTAGATTCTACATTCAAACGAACCACTGGCTCAGTATTCGACATACGAACGTTAAAGCGCCAATCACCAAAGCTCATTGATAAACCATCAGTATGATCAATCTCTTCAGCCAAGCTCTGATAATACGACTCAATGCTTAACAATAATGCCTTAGGGTCTTCCACCTTTGAATTGATTTCACCACTACACGGAAATGCAGCCATCCGGCTATCCACCAACTCAGACAGGCTTTTACCCGAACGAGAAATCAACTCAACCACAAGCAACCAAGGGATCATACCGCTATCACAGTAAGCAAAATCACGGAAATAGTGATGAGCACTCATCTCTCCACCGTAGACTGCATCCTCAGCACGCATTCTTTCCTTAATAAAGGCATGCCCCGTTTTACTTTGCACAGCTAAACCACCAGCTTCGCTGGCTAAATCCTGCGTATTCCATGTTAAGCGTGGATCATGGACAACTTTGCCACCTGGGTTTTTAGCAAGGAATGCCTCTGCTAGCATGCCAACTAAATAATAACCCTCGATAAAGCGGCCATTTTCATCAAAGAAAAAACAACGGTCAAAATCCCCATCCCATGCGATACCTAAATCAGCACCATGTTCTTTCACAGCATCGATGGTTGCGCCACGGTTATCAACCTCTAGCGGGTTAGGAATACCGTTAGGAAAATTACCATCAGGTTCATGATTAACTCGGACAAATTCAAAGGGTAGAGACTTTTCAAGCCACTCCATTGCCAAACCAGCTCCCCCGTTTCCTGGGTTTGATACTATTTTTAATGGTTTAAGAGCATCAATATCAACATAGCTTAAAAGGTGCTGAATATAATCTGGCCGACTTTCAAGAGAACTGAGGGAACCTTTTTTAGCTACCTCAGGAAAATCATTTTCTCCTGCGATACGCTTAATATCTAAGAGGCCGGTATCACCACTAATGGGTTTTGCACCTTCTCGTACAAACTTCATACCGTTATAGTCCATAGGATTATGGCTGGCAGTTACACAAATCCCACCATCTACATCATTATTAAACGCTGCAAAATAGACCTCTTCAGTGCCACATTGACCAATATGTAACACATCGGCACCACTGTCGGTTAGCCCCTCAACAAGCGCATCAGTTAATAACGGGCTAGTTAAACGAATATCATGCCCCACTACAACGCGCTTTGCATTTAAGAATAAAGCAAAGGCTCGCCCGATCCTGTACGCAACCTCTTCATTGAGTTGTTCAGGCACCTTACCTCTTACATCGTACGCCTTAAAACACGTAATCTCATTACTCATTACTATTTACACCTTATATAATAAATCTATTAATCTGCTGTATAAATGTTGTCGTAGACGTAATTGGTTGCTCCAACAAAACCCTCTACACTCCCACAATCAAAACGCTTACCTTTAAACTGGTAGGCCATTACACAACCATTTTTTGCCTGAGTTAATAGAGCGTCTGTTAACTGCACCTCCCCGTTTTTACCTGGTGGTGTATTTTCTAACACTTCAAAAATATCCGGAGTAAGAATATAGCGACCAATAATCGCCAAATTACTAGGTGCATCCTCTAACTTAGGCTTTTCAACCATATCAGAGACTTGATAAAGCCCTTCTTTCATTTTTTCACCCGCAATAACACCAAATTTGCTAATTTGATCTTCTGGAACTTCCTGAATAGCAACAATACTGCAGCGGAATTGCTTATATAATCTCACCATTTGAGCAAGAACACCTTCATCGTCTCCTGTAAGACAAAGATCATCTGATAAAACCACCCCAAAAGGGTCATCTCCCATTAAACGACGACCGTTTAAAATAGCATCGCCTAAACCACGCATTTCAGTCTGACGAGTGAACGAAAATTTACCCTTTTCCATCACATCACGGATACTTTCTAGATACTGCTCTTTACTACTGCCTTCAATTTCTTTTTCAAGCTCATAATTGACATCAAAATGATCAGCAATAGCTCGTTTTCCGCGCCCAGTAACAAAACCAACCTCGGTTAAACCAGCTTCTAAAGCCTCTTCAACACCGTATTGAACAAGCGGCTTGTTAACAACGGGTAACATTTCTTTCGGCATAGATTTGGTTGCAGGCAAAAAGCGAGTACCGTAGCCTGCTACGGGGAAAAGACATTTTTTGATCATAACGCATCCTAAAGACATTAAATTACAGTTAAGACGTAACAATAGCATATTCATTATGAATTTTCTGTGTCACAAAACTAGACTAAAGTATACCAATCCTGTTTTTAAACTAGACATAAGTCATTTAACCGCTACAATGGCGTGCTTTTAGATGCTGATAATACGGCACCTGAAAACCGTTAATTAATCAATGAGAACACTATGTCTTTAGCTGACGAACAAAAAAACAGTTTCACCAGAGAAGAGTTAATTGAATGCGGAAACGGCAATTTATTTGGCCCAGGCAATGCTCAACTGCCTACTCCGAATATGCTAATGCTTGACCGCATTATAAACATTACTGCTGATGGCGGTGAGTTCGATAAAGGTGAGATCGTTGCCGAACTCGACATTACACCCGACCTTTGGTTTTTTGACTGTCATTTCCCTGGAGACCCTGTAATGCCGGGTTGTTTAGGTCTTGATGCCATGTGGCAATTAGTTGGCTTTTTCTTAGGCTGGAAAGGCAACCAAGGTCGTGGACGCGCATTAGGTTCTGGAGAAGTTAAATTTACAGGCCAAATATTACCTACAGCCAAAAAAGTGACCTACAACATTCAACTTAAACGGGTCATTGAAAGAAAGCTTGTTATGGGTATTGCTGATGGTACTGTTTCAGTGGACGGTAAAGAGATATACACAGCAAAAGATTTACGCGTAGGGCTATTTACCAACACAGACGCATTCTAAACTCAAGTAATCATTTATGGCATAATAGAATAATTCTAATAAGTGCCAAACTCACTATTTTATACTGCTAATAATCATTTAAGGGGTGTTATATGAAACGTGTCGTCGTCACAGGTATGGGGGTTGTATCGTGCATAGGCAATAATAAGACACATGTTCTAGAATCCTTAAAGTCTGGAACATCTGGCATTTCGTTTCAGCAAGATTACGCAGACATGGGTTTTAGAAGTCAGGTTGCAGGTAGCATCGATATTGATGTTAAAGAGCACATCGACCGCAAAACCCTACGTTTTATGGGAGATGCTGCAGCCTATAACTATATTGCCATGAAAGAAGCAATTGATGACTCTGGGTTAGGTGAAGATCAAATCTCCAACGAGCGCACAGGCATCATCATGGGTTCTGGCGGCGCATCCTCCTCCAATCTTGTTGAGTCAGCGGACATACTACGTGAGCGTGGTGTTAAACGTGTAGGCCCATACCGAGTGACTCAAACAATGGGCAGTACCACTTCTGCATGTTTAGCCACTCCCTTTAAAATCAAAGGCGTTAACTATTCTATTTCATCTGCCTGCGCAACAAGCGCCCACTGTATTGGTAATGCCATGGAAATCATCCAGCTTGGGAAACAAGATGTGATATTTGCTGGTGGCGCAGAAGAGCTGCACTGGTCCATGAGCTGTTTATTTGATGCTATGGGCGCATTGTCAACAAAATACAACGATACTCCCGAAAATGCTTCACGCGCATATGATGCAGATCGTGACGGTTTTGTTATTGCTGGCGGTGGTGGGTGCCTTGTACTGGAAGAATACGAACACGCGGTTGCTCGCGGCGCAAAGATATACGCCGAACTAGTCGGCTATGGAGCAACCTCAGACGGCTACGATATGGTCGCTCCTTCAGGCGAAGGTGCTGCACGCTGTATGAGGCAGGCAATTGCTAATGTTGACGCCCCTATCGATTATATTAATGCCCACGGCACCAGTACGCCAGTTGGTGATCTTGCTGAACTACGCGCCGTTAAAGAAGTCTTTGGCGATAACGTACCTGCAATTAGTTCAACCAAATCGCTAACAGGCCATTCTCTTGGCGCAACAGGAGTTCAAGAAGCGATTTATACATTGCTTATGATGGAAAATGACTTTATCTGTGCTTCTGCAAACGTGCAAAACCTTGATGAAGCCGCTGAAAATATGTCTGTTGTAACTGAACGTCAGGACAATGTTAGCATTACTCACGCTTTATCAAATAGTTTTGGCTTCGGCGGCACAAACGCTTCTCTCGTGTTTAAAAAAGTCTAACCATTAAAGGCAGATCCAACACCTAAAAAGGCGTATTAATCAATACGCCTTTTTTATATCATATATCGTTAAGTCTAATAGCCAATAATCAGGCAATAGAAAATGAAGATAACTATATCCGCCAATACCGTTTCTATTATTTTGACAGTGATTATTTCCTTTTTAGTCGTTGCCCATTGCATCCAAGCTTTCTTTTTTCTTGAAGGACTCATTGATTATGTCGCCTTTATCGATCTCGACATAGAACAAAACCTCCCAACCTTTTATTCATCAATGGCTATTGAGTTCTGCGCAATACTATTGTGCATTATTTATATTAGTGAAAAACAACAAAACCAACCAGCCACAGCCTGGCTGGGACTTGCTATTGTTTTCGCTTTTTTAGGCATCGACGAGTCGACCAAAATCCATGAAAACCTAGGGGATTTTGTTGAACCCATGGTGAATGCCGAAGGAGTGCTCTACTTCCCTTGGGTCTTACCTTACGGTATAGCAATTACGATTATGGCTATCATCTATATACCCTGGCTTAAACGACTTCCTCTAGCCACAGCAATTCGATTTATTATTGCAGCCACCCTATTTCTCTCTGGTGCTATTGGGTTTGAAATACTCAGTGCTACTTACGCAGATAAGTATGGCACCGATAGCGCCCCCTACACATGGACATATACGATAGAAGAAACGTTGGAAATGCTGGCAATTATGATATTTGCGAGAGCATTAATACAACACATCAGCCAAACGATTAGCGACCTGACTATCCGCTTTACCACCTAACCTAATACACTAAAACGCAAAAAGCCCCTAAGTAGGGGCTTTTAAAATGTGAATGTATTCATCTAAAACTTAAAACGGAATATCGTCATCAAAACTATCCATGCCTGGTGCAGGCTGCGGAGCAGGCGCTGCTGGCTGCTGAGGTGCAGAGGCCGCTGCTGGGCGTGGAGCGGATTGCTGAGTAGCCATGCCGCCGCCATAGGACTGATCATAACCCGCATCCATTCCTCCTTGGCGCCCACCAAGCATTTGCATCTCATTACCTACAATTTCAGTCGTGTAGCGGTCTTGACCACTCTGATCTTGCCATTTGCGGGTTCTTAATGAACCTTCTACATAAACCTGGGAACCTTTTTTCAGGTACTCACCAGCAATTTCTGCAAGACGGTTAAAAAAAACAATGCGATGCCACTCTGTTCGCTCCTGAGGCTGACCTGTTTGCTTATCCTTCCAACTTTCAGAGGTTGCCACACTGATATTGGTTACTGCGCCACCAGATGGCATATATTTAACTTCTGGATCATTACCTAGGTTACCAACGATAGTCACCTTATTAATTCCTCTGGCCATGAGCCGCTCCTCTCTATCTTATTCTACTGTATATAATTTGGTCGTTCTATAACGGTTCATCCTACCACATTCTGCTTAAGGTTGGTTGGCATTATCAAATGGCGAGAAAAAAACAACCATAAAAATAGTAATACCACCACCGACAGAATAATAGCGATCAACCCCCAATAACTGTATAAGCTGGCACCGAGAACTCCACCAAGAGCAGCACCTAGAAACTGACAAGTGGCAAATGCCCCAGAACCAGCGCCTTTATGCTCTGCTGGCACAACCTTTGTTAATAATGATGGGAAACTGGCCTCTAAAAAATTAAATGCAATAAAAAATAGGGTCAAACACAACAAGAAAAAAAACACATGTCCATGAGTCACAGGAATTAGCAATACACTTAAAGCCAATAACACTATACTCAATTGCATAAACAATTTAGCCTTTTGTTTTTTCTCTCCAATAATCATTAACGGAACCATCACAATAAAAGAAACCAGCATGGTTCCTAAATAAATCCATGAATGCGTTTCTCGATGAATAGACATCGATTCCAATAAAAATGGCACAACAACAAAAAAAGCCATAAGCCCATAGTGAAGTACAAAAACTCCACCATACAACAGAACACACTGCTGGTTTTTTAACACTAATCGCAAATGATCTAGTGACAATTTAGAAGTGCGCTGCTGAAGGGAGGGGCCGTTAGGAATTAAAAAATACAGAATAATTATCCCAACCAAAGACAAACCCACAGTCACCCAGAATAATAAGCGGACTCCTGTAAATTCCATCGATAGGATCTGGACACTCACACCTGCAAGCAAAGGCCCTGCAACGAGCGCTAGTGCAAAAGCCACTCCAATAGAGGCACCTATAGAGGCCATGGCTTTGCTTCTATTTTCTGGTGATGTTAGGTCGCCCACCATCGCCATAATAACGCCAGCAATGGCTCCAGCGCCCTGTAAGGCCCTACCAATAATCAAGCCCGCAACCGTCTCTGACGACGCTGCGATAAAAGAACCTAGCGCAAATAATACAAGCCCCAAGGCAATGAGAGGCTTACGGCCAAAACGATCCGATAACATGCCAAAAGGAATTTGAAATATCGCTTGAGTAACACCATAAATACCTAGTGCCACACCCAATAACAATACCGAACTATTTTTGTAATCTGGCCCAGCCAACGTTAAAACAGGTAACACCATAAAAAGACCCAGCATACGGAAAATATATAATGCGGAAAGAGAGGCAATCGCTCTAGACTGGGAAAAAG
>JAHDEM010000004.1:41904-49167 GCA_020628895.1 Candidatus Endobugula sp. | reverse complement strand
TAATCAGTTAATCCGCTATTCTATCAAGAGCCGTTGAATCTAGCTAGCAACTCGCTTAGCCCTGAAACTAAAAATACATGTATTGGCGAATCTCCCTATTTCTCACATTAGGCATCTGAAAGCCTATTGCCTCCTATGTATTGTGGCTTATAATGATCTATTAACTGGCTTTTAGAGATGTTCTAGTGGATACAATAACCGTACGTGGCGCCCGCACCCATAACTTAAAAAATATTGATCTCGACATTCCTCGTGATAAATTTATTGTGATTACTGGGCTATCCGGCTCAGGAAAATCATCCCTTGCTTTTGACACATTATATGCCGAAGGTCAAAGGCGTTATGTAGAATCTTTATCGACTTATGCTCGTCAATTTCTATCCATGATGGAGAAGCCTGATGTCGATCATATTGAGGGATTAAGCCCAGCCATTTCGATTGAACAAAAGTCCACATCACACAACCCTAGATCAACTGTAGGGACTATTACCGAAATCTACGACTACTTACGCCTGCTGTATGCTCGTGTTGGTGAAGCGCGTTGCCCAACACATGATCTGCCTTTACAAGCACAAACGGTCAGCGAAATGGTTGACACTATTCTGGCATTTCCCGAAGGAACCAAATTAATGCTACTTGCTCCCATTGTGCGAGAGCGCAAAGGGGAACATCTACATGTTTTTGATCAGCTGCGTAGAGACGGTTTTATTCGAGCAAGAGTCGATGGCGTGGTTGTTGATCTTGATGATGTACCTGAACTCGACAAGAAGAAAAAACACACTATTGAAGTGGTGATAGATCGCTTTAAAGTTCGCCAAGATATCCAACTTCGCTTATCTGAATCTATAGAAACCGCTCTCAACCTATCTGCCGGCTTGCTTATTGTTAACTACATGGACGGCGATCAGGAAGACAAAGTTTTTTCATCTAAGCACGCCTGCCCTGTTTGCGACTACTCACTAACAGAACTCGAACCTCGATTATTTTCTTTTAATAACCCTGCTGGTGCTTGCCCAAGTTGTGACGGCTTAGGTGTTAAACAATATTTCGATGAAGAAAAAATTGTCCACTTTCCCGAAGCTTCGCTGTCAGAAGGTGCGATTCGAGGATGGGACAAACGAAATATTTATTATTTTCATATGCTAACGTCATTGGCTGAGCATTATCAATTTGATATAGATACTCCTTGGAACAAATTAAAAAAAGCGCATCAGAAAGTGATTCTTTTCGGTTCAGGAAAAACTGAAATCAACTTTAACTACGCCAATGATCGTGGTGACTTAGTCAAACGCAAACATCGTTTTGAAGGAGTAATTAATAATTTAGAACGACGTTACAGAGATACCGAATCCCAGATGGTAAGGGAAGACTTATCGAAACTGTTATCCACACAAGACTGCCCAGAATGTCACGGGGCACGATTACGCGAAGAAGCTCGACATGTCTTTGTAGACGGAAAATCAATCAGCGATATCACTAACCTACCAATAGGTGATGCTCTTGAGTATTTTGAGCAATTACACTTCTCTGGAGCCAAGGGAGAAATTGCAGAAAAAATACTGAAAGAACTGAGAGATCGTTTACGATTTTTAGTAGATGTCGGCTTAAACTATCTATCTCTTAATCGCAGTGCAGATACTCTTTCTGGTGGCGAGGCTCAACGAATACGTTTAGCCAGCCAGATTGGCGCAGGCCTTGTGGGCGTCATGTATATTTTAGACGAGCCATCTATTGGGCTCCACCAAAGAGACAATGACCGCCTTTTAAAAACATTAATACACCTGCGGGATATCGGCAACACTGTCATTGTCGTCGAGCATGACGAAGATGCAATGAGGCTAGCTGATTATATTATTGATATTGGTCCTGGAGCCGGCGTGCACGGGGGCGAAGTTATCGCAAGGGGCAAATTATCTCAAATCAAAAAAAGTAAAGAATCACTCACTGGACAGTACCTCTCTGGCAAACGCAAAATTGAATATGATAAGAAGAGAACAATAAACCAAGAGGACAAACAACTTGTACTCAGTGGTGCTAATGGTAACAATTTACAAGATGTCACCTTATCTATTCCCATTGGTTTATTAACCTGTGTAACGGGTGTATCGGGTTCAGGGAAGTCAACATTAATTAACGGCACACTCCACCCCATAGTCGCATCAGAATTAAATGGGGCTACGACTTTAAAAGCAGCCCCCTACCAAAGCATCAAGGGGCTGGAACATTTAGATAAATGCGTGGACATTGATCAAAGCCCCATAGGTCGAACTCCCCGTTCTAATCCAGCCACCTATACTGGCATATTCACAGCGATTCGTGAGCTCTTTGCAGGAACTCAAGAAGCTCGCTCCAGAGGTTATAAACCTGGCCGCTTTAGCTTTAATGTAAAAGGCGGGCGATGCGAAGCGTGCCAAGGAGATGGGGTAGTAAAAGTTGAAATGCACTTTTTACCTGACGTCTATGTACCTTGCGATGTTTGCCATAGCAAACGCTATAATCGCGAGACGCTAGAAATAAAATATAAGGGCAAAAACATACATGAAGTATTAGAGCTTACTGTTGAAGACGCACGAGAATTTTTTGATGCTATTCCTTCAATCGCTCGTAAGTTACAAACATTAATGGATGTAGGCTTATCATACATTCGCCTAGGACAAGCTGCCACGACTTTGTCAGGTGGCGAGGCTCAGCGAGTTAAGCTTGCAAAAGAACTATCTAAACGCGATACAGGACAAACACTTTATATTCTTGATGAACCGACAACTGGCCTGCACTTCCATGATATCCAACAACTATTAAACGTACTACACAGGTTACGCAACCATGGTAATACCGTTGTTGTTATCGAACACAATCTAGACGTCATTAAAACTGCTGATTGGCTAATTGACTTAGGGCCCGAAGGTGGAAGCGGTGGCGGACAAATTATTGCTGAAGGCACGCCAGAAACACTCATGGAGCTAGATCATTCACACACAGGTGTATTTCTTAAGAAGCATATGGGCTAGAAACGCTGGACGCTGGACGCTGGACGCTGGACGCTGGACGCTGGACGCTGGACGCTGGACAAAAGAATGTATTTTCTTTCACAAAAATATCAAACAAAAACGCCAGCAAATGCTGGCGTTTTTGTTTAAATATAGGGCGATAGCTAAGAAATTTACTCAGCCGCTGCTTCCTCTTCTACAACAGGTTCAACCACTACACGATCAACAAGCTCAACGTAAGCCATTGGCGCTTTATCACCTGAGCGGTAGCCGCATTTAAGAATACGAACATAACCGCCTGGACGTGATTCGTAGCGAGGACCTAAATCACTAAATAGCTTACCTACCGCTTCTTTCGAATTTAAACGGCTAAAAGCTAAACGGCGATTTGCTACGCTGTCTTCTTTAGATAGAGTGATGAGAGGCTCAATCACTCGACGAAGTTCTTTTGCTTTTGGTAATGTCGTTTTGATTAACTCGTGCTCAACCAATGAAACAGA
Organism: Candidatus Endobugula sp.; assembly: GCA_020628895.1. Lineage (GTDB taxonomy): Bacteria > Pseudomonadota > Gammaproteobacteria > Pseudomonadales > Cellvibrionaceae > Endobugula. The sequence continues at coordinate 45,680 of JAHDEM010000004.1, read as the reverse complement.
CATGTTACGGAACATGGCTTTACGGTGAGAACTGTTACGATTCAATTGACGGCCACTTTTACGATGACGCATGACTCAATCCTTCCTACTAGATGCTTCTCAGCAATTCTGTTAATAGGTTGCTTTTAACATTTATTCAAAAGCAACCTGTGTTATTCACAACCCTTTAATATGGGTTATATAAATTAATCGTCCGTACGAAGACTAGCTGGTGGCCAATTTTCTAGACGTAAACCTAATGACAAACCACGAGAGGCCAAAACATCTTTAATTTCAGTTAAAGACTTTTTACCTAAATTCGGAGTTTTTAATAATTCAACTTCAGTGCGTTGAATTAAGTCACCAATGTAATAAATGTTTTCTGCTTTCAAGCAATTTGCAGAGCGAACAGTTAGCTCAAGATCATCAACTGGACGAAGTAGAATAGGATCAACATCTTCTTCTTTTTCTTCTGGCTCTGCAGATTTTTCACTCTCAAGATCGACAAATACTGCCAATTGTTGCTGAAGAATAGTCGCTGAACGACGAATAGCTTCTTCAGGATCAATTGTACCGTTGGTTTCTAAATCCAAGACTAATTTATCAAGGTCTGTACGCTGTTCAACACGTGCGCTTTCTACAGAGTAAGACAAACGCTGAACAGGGCTGTACGAAGCATCTAACTGTAAACGGCCTATGGCCCGAGTCTCATCATCATCACTACGACGAGCATCAGCTGGCTGATAACCACGTCCACGAGCAATGGTTAGCTGCATATTTAGCTCAACATCACCAGTAATGGTTGCAATCACATGATCAGGGTTTTTAATTTCCACTTCATGATCAACAACAATATCTGCTGCAGTAACAACACCAGGACCTTTTTTATTTAGAGAAAGAACAGCTTGAACTTTCTCTAAATCATTCATTACAACAGCAACACCTTTAAGGTTTAAGAGGATTTCAATAACATCTTCTTGAACACCTTCAATTGCACTGTATTCATGTTCTACACCTTCGATTTGCGCTTCGATGATCGCACAACCAGGCATAGATGATAGTAAAATACGACGTAGCGCATTACCAAGAGTATGTCCAAAACCACGCTCTAGAGGCTCCAGTACCACTTTAGCGTGGGTAGGAGAATGTTCAGTAACATCAATATGACGCGGGGTCAAAAATTCGTTAACAGCACTTTGCATAGCCATACCTTTTAAGGGTTAATCTTTCTTTTTCTGAGTTCACAAAAAATAAAACACACAATAAATGATTATTTAGAGTAAAGCTCAACAATAAGATTTTCATTAATTTCGGCAGGTAAATCAGCACGATCAGGAATACGTTTAAAAGTACCCTCTAATTTAGATGTGTTGACTTCTACCCATTCAACAACACGTTGACCAGCAAGGTCTAGCGCATTCTTGATACGTAATTGATTTTTAGACTTCTCACGAATGGAAATCACATCATCTACCTTCACTTGGTAAGATGGAATATTCACAGTACTACCATTAACTAAGATAGACTTGTGAGAAACAAGCTGGCGAGACTCTGCACGTGTAGAACCAAAGCCCATACGATACACAACGTTATCTAAACGGCTTTCTAGCAATTGCAGCAAGTTTTCGCCTGTCGCCCCTTTGCGGCGAGCAGCTTCTTTGTAATAAGCACGGAATTGCTTTTCAAGAACGCCATAAGTACGACGTACTTTTTGCTTTTCACGCAACTGAACACCATAGTCAGATAAACGACCACGACGAACACCATGCATACCTGGGGCGGTTTCATGCTTACATTTTGATTCTAAAGAACGAACGCCACTCTTTAGAAAAAGATCAGTACCTTCGCGACGAGAAAGTTTACAAGTAGGTCCTAAATATCGAGCCATTTTTCAAATCCTCCTATACGCGACGTTTTTTCGGTGGACGGCAGCCATTATGGGGAATGGGTGTAACATCCGTAATGTTTGCTATTTTATAGCCAACATTGTTTAAAGCGCGAACTGCAGACTCACGACCTGGGCCAGGGCCTTTCACTTCGACATCGAGATTTTTTAAACCGTATTCTAACGCAGCTTGACCTGCACGTTCTGCAGCAACCTGTGCAGCGAACGGAGTGCTTTTACGTGAACCACGGAAACCAGAACCACCTGCGGTTGCCCAACTAAGAGCATTACCTTGACGGTCAGTAATGGTAACAATTGTATTGTTAAAAGAGGCATGAATATGGGCGATCCCATCGACAACCGTCTTTTTAACTTTTTTCTTGGTACTTGGCTTAGCCATAGTAATATTTCCTAACCTTTAACTGTTTAAGATAAAACGATTAACCGTCCAACTATTTCTTAATTGGCTTACGAGGACCTTTACGAGTACGCGCATTCGTTTTTGTGCGCTGACCGCGTAGAGGTAAGTTACGACGATGGCGAATGCCACGAAAGCAACCTAAATCCATTAAACGTTTAATATTCATAGAAACTTCACGACGTAAGTCACCTTCTACAGTTACTTTCGCCACCTCTGCACGCACTTTATCCATATCTTCTTCAGATAACGCACTGATTTTTGTTGATTCTTCGATACCAACTTCAGCAAGAATGCGCTTAGCAGTTGTTGATCCAATCCCATAAACATAGGTTAGGGAGATAACGGCGTGTTTGTTATCGGGTATGTTGACACCAGCGATACGGGCCATTCAATGTACTCCACATTGTGTTGCTCGTTGTTGCCCACTTTACTTTATTAATAAAAAAGGGGGCTGAGCAATAGATAATTAAGTATTGACAGTGATTTTAAGCACCCTGTCACCGAAAAGGCGCGAAGGATACCGGAAAAAACACTTGCTTGCAATAGTTTACTAATTTCTCAGTAAACGACAGTCAATACCACCAAATAAGCCTGCAAGAGAATACAGACTTTTGTTGCTTAACCTTGACGTTGTTTGTGTCTAGGCTCAGCACTGCAAATAACACGTAGAACGCCTTTACGACGAACTAACTTGCAATTACGACAGATTTTTTTAACTGAAGCTCGAACTTTCATAGTGTCCTCAATATACTCAATTCGATCTACTAAAGTGGTTTATATACCACCACCATAGCCTTTCAAATTCGATTTTTTCATTAGCGATTCATACTGGCTCGACATTAAGTGAGACTGAACTTGTGACATAAAGTCCATTAACACTACAACAACGATCAACAGTGATGTACCACCTAAATAAAACGGAATGCTTGTGGCCACAATTAAAAATTGAGGCATAAGACAAACCGCTGCCATATACAATGAGCCAACTACCGTTAAACGGGTTAACACACTATCAATGTACTTTGCCGACTGCTCACCTGGTCTAATACCAGGAATATAAGCACCGGATTTTTTTAAGTTATCTGCTACTTCGTTAGGGTTATACATTAAGGCTGTATAGAAGAAACAGAAAAATATAATTAATGCCGCAAATATAATAAAGTTTAATGGCTGTCCTGGACCAAGAGCTAAGGCAAATTCTTGCAAGAACTCGCTACCACCACCTTCGCCGCCACCTAGCCACGATGCTATTGACTGAGGGAATAGCAAAAGTGAACTAGCAAAAATAGCAGGGATAACACCGGCCATATTAACCTTCAAAGGTAGGTGAGAGCTTTGAGCCGCATAAACTTTCTTGCCTTGCTGACGCTTAGCGTAATTCACGGTAATACGTCTTTGACCGCGTTCAACCCGAACAACAAACCAAACGACTGCTAACAATATGAACAATATACCTAATAAAAGTAAGATATTCAGATCGCCTTGCTGAGA
>JAHDEM010000004.1:35880-41804 GCA_020628895.1 Candidatus Endobugula sp. | reverse complement strand
ACAATATGAACAATATACCTAATAAAAGTAAGATATTCAGATCGCCTTGCTGAGAACTCTCAAATGCCTGACCTAGAGCACTTGGTAAACCAGCAACGATTCCAGCAAAAATAAGCATTGAAATGCCATTTCCAATACCTTTTTCTGTTACTTGCTCACCTAACCACATCATAAATACCGCTCCAGTCACTAAAGAGGTAATCGCTACGATGTAAAACAAGGTTAGTGAGCCACCTTCGTACACTAACCCTTGAGATGCTAGCCCAACAGACATCGCAGTACCCTGTACCAACGCTAGCAATATAGTTAGGTAGCGAGTGTACTGACTAATTTTTCTACGACCTGAATCGCCTTCTTTTTTAAGTTGCTCTAGGGAAGGTGTTACCGATGTCATCAGCTGCATAATAATCGATGCTGAAATATACGGCATGATCCCTAAAGCTAAAATACTCATTCTCTCTAAGGCACCACCAGAGAACATATTAAAAAGACCAATAATAGTTCCTTCATTTTGCTCAAATAATGAGGCAATACGATCAGGGTCTATACCCGGAACAGGAATATGTGTACCAATACGGTAGACAATAATCGCTAGAAAAAGAAAACGAAGGCGAGCCCAAAGCTCGCCTAACCCTTTTTTGTTACCTAACAAACTACCTGGGGTACTCATATATTACTCTTCTATTTTTCCACCTGCAGCTTCAACTGCTGCTTTGGCGCCTTTAGTGATAGCCAGTCCTTTGATAGTAACTGCTTTATTTAGTTCGCCTGAAAGGAATATTTTAGCACGTTTGATGTTTGAGTTAATCAGACCTGCTGCACGCAAAGAAGCTAGATCTACAACTTCACCTTCAACGGCATTTAACTCCGACAAACGAATCTCAGCAGTTACTAGGCCTACACGAGATGTAAAACCAAACTTAGGCAGACGCTTCTGCAAAGGCATCTGACCACCTTCAAAACCTGGTCTTACTGAACCACCAGAGCGTGATTTCAAACCTTTGTGACCGCGGCCACCTGTTTTACCTACACCACTACCAATACCACGACCTACACGCTTCTTGGCACTTTTACTTCCGGCAGATGGGGCTAATGTATTTAAACGCATATTATTCACCCTCAACCTTAATCAAGTAATGCACTTTATTTATCATTCCACGAACCGATGGAGTATCTTCTACTTCAACAGTGTGTCCTATACGACGCAAACCTAAACCAGCTATGCATGCCTTATGGTTTGGCAAACGTTTAGCTGTACTTTTGATTTGAGTCACTTTTACTGTTTTCTTAGCCATGATAAGTCTCGACCTATTATATAACGAGGATTATTTCTCGTTATTCTCTATTCTCATTTAATTTAGAATATCTTCTACTGCTTTACCGCGTTTTGCAGCTACTTGCTCTGGTGATTTCATTGCCGCCAATGCATCAAAAGTTGCACGAACCACATTAACTGGGTTAGTAGAGCCATAGCATTTAGCCAATACGTTCTGAACACCTGCAATTTCTAAAACTGCACGCATAGCACCACCAGCAATAACACCAGTACCTTGTGATGCAGGTTGCATGTACACTTTAGAAGCCCCATGACGACCTTTTGTAGCGTATTGTAAAGTATCACCGTTGAGTTCTACTTGTATCATATTGCGTCGAGCTGCTTCCATCGCTTTTTGAATAGCTGCTGGAACTTCACGTGCTTTACCACGACCAAACCCAACACGTCCATTACCATCACCAACAACAGTCAATGCGGTGAAACCAAAAATACGACCACCTTTTACTGTTTTAGCAACACGATTGACCTGAACTAATTTTTCTTCTAGGCCTTCGCTATTCGCATCATCTTTCTTAAATTGAGCCATGATTTAACCTTTAAAATTCCAATCCGCCTGCACGCGCAGCATCAGCTAGTGATTTTACGCGACCGTGATATTTAAAGCCGCTACGATCAAAAGCAACTTTTGAAACGCCAGCTGCTTTAGCACGCTCAGCAATTAATTCGCCTACTGCTTTCGCGGCATCAGCATTACCTGTTGCGCCAGAACGTAAGCTTTTGTCCAGTGTAGATGCACTAGCAATAACATTACCGCCATCGGCTGCAATGATTTGAGCGTAGATATGACGCGGAGTACGATTAATGCACAAACGGTCAACTCTCAACTCACGAATTTTAGCTCGAGCACGACGAGCACGACGTATACGAGACTGTTTTTTACTATTCATAGGGATGCCCTGTAATTCCTAGCAATTTCTTACCAACTAGCCAGTGTTAAACCTTAGCTACTTATTTTTTCTTCGCTTCTTTACGACGAACATGTTCATCAGCATAACGAACACCTTTGCCTTTATAAGGCTCTGGCGGACGGAAGGCTCTAATTTCAGAAGCAACTTGACCTAACAACTGCTTATCAGCACTTTTTAAAACAATTTCAGTCTGACTTGGAGTTTCTGCTTTAACACCTTCTGGTAGCTCATAATTTACATCATGAGAAAAACCAAGAACTAGGTTTAAAGTCTTGCCAGATACTTTTGTACGATAACCAACACCGTTCAAAATTAGCTTTCTTTCAAAACCAGTGCTAACACCAAATACCATGTTGTTAATTAACGCACGTGTAGTACCTGCTAGAGCAACTGATTTCTTCGCGCTGTTTTTAGCCGCGAAAGTCAACACATTACCTTCTTGCTTAACTTCAACATTTTGATGAATAGCCAACGCCATTGAGCCTTGTTTGCCTTTGACACTAATGTCTTGGCCTTCTAGCTTCACTTCAACGCCTGCTGGTACTTCAACGGGACTGTTTGCAATACGTGACATAATATTTCTCTAAATAAACTTACTTTAAAAAAGTCCCCTTATAAAAGGAAACTAAATAAAAAAGAGGATTAAAATACGGTACAAAGTACTTCGCCACCGATACCAGCAGCGCGCGCTGCACGATCAGTCATAACACCTTGACTCGTCGATACAACAGCAATACCTAAGCCTGAACGAACTGATGGCAAACTATCTTTACCAGCATAGCTACGAAGTCCTGGACGACTAGCCCGAGCGATTTCTGCTATAACAGGCTTACCTTCAAAATACTTTAATTCAATGGTTAATGAAGGCTTTGTATCACCAGATACAGTTTGCTTACCAACATAACCTTCGTTCTCTAATACTTTTGCTACACTGACTTTCAACTTAGATGAAGGCATAGTAACTTCTGTTTTACCAACCATCTGTGCATTGCGAATGCGAGTTAGCATATCTGATAATGGGTCTTGCATACTCATAATATTTTACTCCGTTTACCAGCTGGCTTTAACCAAGCCTGGCACATCACCACGCATAGCAGCTTCACGTAATTTATTTCGGCACAATCCAAACTTACGGTAAACACCGTGAGGACGACCAGTTAATCGACAACGGCGTTGTTGACGAGAAGGGCTTGCATCACGCGGCAGCTTTTGTAGTTTTTGCTGCGCTTCCCAAACTTCATCTTCTGATGCATTTGGATTTACAATAATTGCTTTCAATGCTTTACGCTTCTCTGCAAATTTTGCCACTGTAGCAATACGCTTTGCTTCACGGGCGATCATTGATTTCTTTGCCATAGTTTTATCTCTACCTTACCCTTTAAACGGAAAGTTGAAGGCTTTTAATAAAGCGCGACCTTCTTCGTCGTTACGCGCTGAAGTAGTAATACAAATATCAAGTCCACGTAACTTATCGATTTTATCGTAATCAATCTCAGGAAAGATAATTTGCTCAGTTACACCCATAGAAAAGTTGCCTTTCCCATCAAACTGCTTAGGGCTGATACCACGGAAATCACGGATACGAGGAATAGAAATAGATACTAGACGCTCTAAAAACTCGTACATACGCTCTTTACGCAAAGTCACTTTACAGCCTACTGGCCAATCTTCACGAACTTTAAAGCCTGCAATTGACTTACGCGCCTTAGTAACAACAACTTTTTGGCCTGCAATCTTTTCTAAGTCCTTAACTGCATGCTCTAAAACCTTCTTATCACCAATCGCTTCACCCACACCCATGTTAAGAGTGATTTTAGTAATTCGCGGAATTTCCATTGTATTTTTTAAACCTAGCTCTTTTTGTAGCTTTGGAGCAAGTTCATCTGTATAGAGTTTTTTCAAACTAGCCATTTTTTTTACCGTCTATATAACGTCTCGGTTCACTGCAGACAATTAAGCGTCTACTGCTTCGCCATTAGATTTGAAAACACGGATCTTTTTTCCGTCTTCGAGAATTTTAAAACCTACACGATCTGCTTTCTCTGTTGCTGAATTAAAAATAGCAACATTGGAAACCTGAATAGGTGCTTCCTTCTCAACAATACCGCCAGCTACGCCCGCTTGAGGGTTTGGCTTTTGATGTTTCTTAACCATTTGAACGCCTGACACAATCAAACGGTCATCTTTTAATACTTTTACGACTTTGCCACGCTTGCCCTTATCACGGCCAGCAATAACAATTACTTCGTCTTCTGCTTTGATCTTGCGCATTACTCTATCCTCTACTCTCTAACGATCGGTATCTTTACAATACTTCAGGCGCTAAAGAAATAATCTTCATGAATTTTTCGCCGCGTAGCTCACGAGTTACTGGCCCAAAAATACGTGTACCGATAGGCGCGTTCTGTGCGTTCAAAATAACTGCCGCATTGTCGTCAAATTTAATAAGAGAACCATCATTGCGACGCACACCACTTTTAGTGCGCACAACAACTGCGTTCATTACTTGACCTTTTTTAACTTTACCGCGAGGAATTGCTTCTTTTACAGTAACTTTAATAATATCGCCAACACGTGCATAACGGCGATGCGAGCCACCAAGCACTTTAATACACATAACTCGACGCGCACCACTATTATCTGCTACGTCTAAATAAGATTGTGTTTGAATCATTGTCCGTCTCCGAAACTTCTACATTTACGCAACAAGTTAAATTTGCGTAGCGCGCTCTTCTATTTTAACCAAAGTCCAAGTCTTGCTTTTAGACAATGGACGAGACTCTGCAATGGTTACCACATCACCAATATTGCATGAATTTTCTTCGTCATGCGCTTTTAGTTTAGAGGATTTACTCATGTACTTACCGTAGATTGGGTGCTTAACGCGACGTTCAATTAATACCGTGATGGTTTTATCCATCTTATCGCTAACCACTTTACCTGAAACGGTACGAGCTTCTTTATTCTGCTGATTATCTAACTGGCCCATGAATTACTTACCTGCCTTTTCTTTCAAGATCGTCTTGATGCGTGCAACATCTCGACGAGTTTGTTTAAACAGGTGAGTCTGTACTTGCTGGCCTGATGATGCCTGCATACGCAATTTAAATTGCTCTTCCAATGTAGACAGTAATTCAGCATTAAGCTCTTCAACTGTTTTTTCACGAAGTTCTGTTGCTTTCATTACATCACCGAACGTTTAACAATAGTTGTTTTAATTGGCAATTTAGCCGCCGCAAGTGAGAATGCTTCACGAGCTAACTCTTCGCTAACACCGTCCATCTCATACAACACTTTACCCGGCTGAATTTGAGCCACCCAATATTCTACGTTACCCTTACCTTTACCTTGACGAACTTCTAAAGGCTTACTGGTAATAGGTTTATCTGGAAATACACGAATCCAAATTTTACCACCACGTTTGATGTGACGCGTCATTGCACGACGTGCCGCTTCAATTTGGCGGGCTGTAATTCGACCACGACCAACCGCTTTCAAACCGAACTCACCAAAACTAACTTTAGATCCTCGGAGTGCCAAGCCGCGGTTGCGGCCTTTCATCATTTTGCGAAATTTTGTACGCTTTGGTTGCAACATTTGCGTAACCCTTATTTAGCTTTTGAGCTTTTCTTTTTAGGTGCTGGTTCAACTTCAACAGCATCACCAATAACTTCACCCTT
>JAHDEM010000004.1:0-35780 GCA_020628895.1 Candidatus Endobugula sp. | reverse complement strand
TTTTCTTTTTAGGTGCTGGTTCAACTTCAACAGCATCACCAATAACTTCACCCTTGAATATCCAAACCTTAACACCAATGATGCCATAAGTTGTTGAAGCTTCGGCTGTTGAGTAATCAATATCTGCGCGAAGCGTATGCAAAGGTACACGACCTTCACGATACCACTCAGATCGTGCAATCTCAGCACCACCTAAACGGCCGCCCACTTGAATCTTGATACCTTCAGCCCCTTGGCGCATTGCATTTTGTACCGCGCGCTTCATAGCACGACGGAACATAACTCGACGCTCCAATTGATTAGCTACACTCTCAGCAACTAATTTTGCATCTAGATCTGGCTTACGAATTTCTTCAATGTTGATGTGTACAGGAACACCCATACGCTTAGTCACTTCGTTGCGAAGCTTTTCAACATCTTCACCTTTCTTACCAATAACGATACCTGGACGAGCCGTATGAATCGTTATTTTTGCTGTATTAGCTGGACGCTCAATATCAACACGACTAACCGACGCATTAGAAAGCTTATCTTCGATATATTCTCTAACAGTCAGATCCGCATGAAGCTTATCTGCATAGTCGTTGTTGCTGGCGTACCACGTCGAAGTATGCTTTTTAACGATACCTAGACGAATACCCGTTGGATGTACTTTTTGACCCATAACGTTCGCTCTCTTATTAGTCGGCGACTTTAACTGTAATATGACAACTGCGCTTTAGAATTCGATCAGCACGGCCTTTAGCACGCGGTCGAATGCGCTTCATTGTCATGCCTTCATCAACAAAAATTGTTGACACTCGTAACTCATCAACATCAGCACCTTCATTTTGCTCTGCGTTAGCAATAGCACTTTCAAGGACTTTCTTAATGATTTCCGCACCTTTCTTTTTACTAAACGTTAAAAGATCTAGCGCTTCTTCAACATGTTTGCCACGGATTTGATCCGCAACCAAGCGAGCTTTCTGAGCTGATAAGCGCGCACCACTTAATTTTGCTGCTACTTCCATCATCAACTCCTTAACGCTTCGCTTTTTTATCAGCGACGTGGCCTTTATAGGTACGCGTTACAGCGAACTCACCTAACTTGTGGCCAACCATCTCTTCATTAACCAATACAGGAACATGCTGACGGCCATTATGTACAGCAATCGTCAAACCAACCATATTTGGCAAAATCATTGAACGACGCGACCAAGTTTTGATCGGGCGACGGTCATTTTTCTCAGCCGCTGCTTCAACTTTCTTCAACAAGTGAAGATCAATGAATGGGCCTTTCTTCAGTGAACGTGGCACTGTTCTTTCCTCTTAATCAGCTTTGCTTAACCGAGGCCGCGATTATTTCTTACCGCGACGACGAACAATCATTTTATCTGTACGCTTATTACTACGAGTCTTATAACCCTTAGTTGGCGTACCCCATGGACTGACCGGATGACGACCACCCGATGTACGACCTTCACCACCACCATGCGGATGGTCGACTGGGTTCATAGCCACACCGCGAACGGTTGGTCGAACACCACGCCAGCGTGACGCACCAGCTTTACCTAGCGAACGCAGGCCGTGCTCGCCATTAGACACCTCACCCAATGTCGCACGACATTCAGAAAGCACCTTACGCATCTCACCACTACGTAAACGCAATGTTGCATAAGATCCTTCACGGGCAACTAGCTGCACTGAAGTACCTGCTGATCGAGCAATTTGAGCACCTTTTCCTGGCTTTAGCTCAACACAATGGATCGTACTACCTACAGGGATATTACGAATTGGCAATGTGTTACCAGGCTTGATTGCCGCAGCTTCACCTGACTCAATTTTATCACCCGCTGAAATACCTTTTGGCGCAATAATATAACGACGCTCACCGTCGGCATAACATACTAAGGCAATGTGAGCTGTACGATTTGGATCGTACTCTAAACGCTCAACAGTAGCAGGAATGCCATCTTTATTACGCTTGAAGTCGATCAAACGATAATGTTGCTTATGACCACCGCCAATATGACGAGTAGTTATGCGGCCATCATTATTACGGCCACCACTTTTTGATTTTTTTTCCAACAAAGGCGCATAAGGTGCCCCTTTATGCAAATCCGCACTAACGACACTAACAACAAAGCGGCGACCGGCGGACGTTGGTTTACGTTTTACAACTGCCATTTTTTATCCCCTTACTCTGCTACCGCGAAGTCAATATCTTGACCTTCAGCCAAACGAACATAGGCTTTTTTCCAATCGCTGCGCTGACCCAAGCCATGACGCGTACGTTTGGTTTTACCTTTCACTTTGAGCGTCTTAACATTCACAACACTCACATCAAATAGTTTTTCTATTGCTGCTTTAATCTCTGCTTTAGTCGCATTAACAGCCACCTTGAAAACAACCTGATTAGCAGACTCTGACGCCATTGCCGCTTTTTCAGAAATCACTGGAGCTAGCAAGACTTTGTACAGACGCTCTTGATAAGACTGACTCATGCTAATGACTCCTCAACCTTCTTCAGCGCATCAACCGTGATAACAACACGATCAAACGCAATTAAACTTAGCGGATTAATACCCTGCGCATCGATCACATCAACCTTATGAAGGTTGCGAGAAGCCAAATACAAATTAGTATTCACTTCCTCAGTCACGATCAACGCTTCAGCGACATCATACTGCGCCAAATGCTGAACTAAACCTTTAGTCTTAGGAGCATCCAAGCTAATAGACTCAACAACTGTTAAACGATCCTGACGAGCAAGCTCAGACAAAATGCATCGCATAGCAGCACGATACATTTTTCTGTTAATCTTCTGTTCATAGTTGCGCGGCTGAGCAGCAAAAGTTACACCACCACTGCGCCAAATTGGGCTACGAGAAGTACCCGCACGAGCACGACCACTACCCTTTTGCTTCCAAGGCTTGGCACCACCACCAGAAACCGCAGCGCGATTTTTCTGGGCTTTAGTCCCCTGACGAGAAGCCGCCTGATAAGAAACTACAGCCTGATGCACCAAATCTTGATTAAATTCTTTACCAAAAGTTAACTCAGATACCTCCACAGTACCTGCAGCGCCTTTAGGTGTTGAAATACTTAATTCCATATTAACTCCCCTTAGGCCTTAGCTTTTACAGCTGGACGAACAACAACATCGCCACCTGGAGCGCCCGGAACCGCGCCTTTAATTAATAACAAATTGCGTTCAGCATCCACTCGAACAACTTCCAAGGTTTGAACTGTGACTTTTTCAGCACCCATGTGCCCAGCCATTTTCTTGCCTTTGAATACACGACCAGGAGTCTGACACTGACCAATAGAACCTGGAGCACGGTGCGATATGGAGTTACCATGAGTGGCATCTTGCATAGCAAAATTCCAACGCTTAACACCACCAGCAAAACCTTTACCTTTAGACGTACCAGTAATATCAACCTTCTGACCAGCTTCAAAAGCTGACACAGTGATCTCACCACCAATCTCAAAAGATTCTTCAGCGTCATTACGAAGCTCCCAAACACCACGACCAGCTTCAGTACTTGCCTTGGCGAAATGTCCAGCTTCAGATTTTGAAACGCGCGAGGAACGGCGAGACCCTACGGTAACTTGAACTGCACTATAACCGTCGGTTTCTACGCTCTTAACCTGCGTGATACGATTTGGCTCTACTTCGATTACTGTAACCGGAATAGACGCCCCATCTTCTGCGAATATACGAGTCATGCCGCTCTTGCGGCCGACGAGACCTATCGTCATTTTTTTAACCTCTTAGTGTACGGGGCTATTCACCCACCAAAACCTAAGCTTTGGCGAGACCCGCTATGGCCGCCCATTTCAGAGCGTTACACAAGACCCGCTCATTATGGCGAATCATGCTTGGTGTTCAGCTACCAACTTAAGTGATAAACACTTAAACGACTAATCGCCGAACCTAACCTAGTGAAATCTGAACTTCAACACCAGCAGCCAAATCTAGCTTCATCAGTGCATCAACAGTTTTCTCAGTTGGCTCAACGATATCCAACAAGCGCTTGTGCGTACGGATTTCATACTGATCTCTCGCATCCTTATTTACATGCGGCGAAACCAATATAGTAAAACGCTCTTTTCGAGTCGGCAAAGGAATCGGACCTCTAACCTGAGCGCCTGTACGACGAACGGTTTCGACAATCTCCTGCGTGGACGCATCAATTAATTTATGATCAAACGCTTTTAAACGAATACGAATACGCTGATTCTGCATTGCAACTAAACTCCAACAATCTTAAAGAACGATTACAGCCGGTAAGCCTTTTTGGCATACCCCTGTAAAATGGAGGCGCAATTATAGGGATGAGGTATGGACGCGTCAACACCTAATTATAATTAATTACACAATTAGCGGACTAACCACCTGCAAACGCGATACAGCATCGCTTAACTTCCTAAAAACACTGTAAAGGCAACAACAATTGTCATTTTTTGCATTTTTTCTCAACAAACTGGAGTAGTTACTATATAATGCCGCGCTATTTTTATACGAATTCATGGGCAGAGTAACAACTTTGGCCGTTTTATTGTTTAAACCTGAAAGAACCACAACGAGTAAATCCAAATGACTGATTTATCCCTTTATAGAAATATCGGTATTTTTGCCCACGTAGATGCAGGCAAAACCACCTCGACAGAACGTATTCTTAAACTCACCGGTAAAATCCATAAAACGGGTGAAGTACATGATGGCGCAGCAACCACTGACTTTATGGAACAAGAAGCTGAGCGCGGAATCACCATTCAATCAGCCGCAACTACCTGTTTTTGGAAAGACCACCGTCTTAACATTATTGATACTCCTGGACACGTTGATTTTACAGTAGAAGTATACCGCTCACTTAAAGTACTTGATGGCGGTGTAGGTGTTTTCTGTGGTTCAGGTGGTGTTGAGCCACAATCAGAAACCAACTGGCGCTATGCGAACGAATCTGAAGTCGCTCGAGTGATCTTTGTTAACAAATTGGACCGCATGGGTGCAGATTTCTACCGTGTAGTAGGTCAGGTAAAGAAAGTACTTGGCGCTAACCCACTAGTCATGACTCTACCTATTGGTATTGAAGATGATTTTACTGGAGTTGTTGACGTACTAACCCAAAAAGCTTACGTATGGGATGATTCAGGCCAACCAGAAAACTATGATGTAGTAGATATTCCAGAAGATATGGTTGAAAAAGCTGCTCAATACCGCGAAGAGCTAGTTGAAACTGCTCTTGAGCAAGATGATGATCTATTAATGGCTTACATGGAAGGTGAAGAGCCTTCTTTAGAAGATATTAAGCGCTGTATCCGTAAAGGCACCATCGCTCTAGACTTCTTCCCAACATTCTGTGGATCGGCATTTAAAAACAAAGGTATTCAATTAGTACTAGATGCTGTTGTTGATTACCTACCAAGCCCAACAGAAGTTGACCCACAGCCATTGACCGACGAAGAAGGCAATGAAACAGGCGAAGTTGCAACGGTATCCGTTGATGAGCCTCTTCGAGCTCTTGCGTTTAAAATCATGGATGACCGTTTTGGCGCCCTTACCTTTATTCGTATCTACTCAGGTAAATTAGAAAAAGGCATGACGGTACTTAACTCCTATACAGGCAAAACTGAACGTATTGGCCGTATGGTAGAAATGCACGCCGATGAGCGCAATGAGATTGATTCAGCCCAAGCGGGTGATATCATCGCGGTTGTAGGTATGAAGAATGTACAAACTGGTCACACATTATGTGATCCAAATAACCCATGTACGCTAGAACCTATGATTTTCCCAGAGCCAGTAATATCAATTGCCGTGTCACCAAAAGATAAAGGTGGTGTAGAGAAGATGGGTATCGCCATTGGTAAAATGGTCGCAGAAGATCCTTCTTTCCGCGTTGAAACTGACGAAGACTCCGGTGAAACCATTCTTAAAGGTATGGGTGAGTTACACCTAGACATTAAAGTAGATATTCTTAAGCGTACTTATGGTGTTGATCTAGAAGTGGGGCAGCCTCAAGTAGCTTATCGTGAAACCATTACCCAGCCTGTCGAAGATAGCTACACACATAAGAAACAGTCTGGTGGTTCTGGTCAGTTTGGTAAAATTGACTACCGCATCAAACCCGCAGAACCAGGCGCTGGCTTCTCATTTAGCTCAACCGTTGTGGGCGGTAATGTACCGAAGGAATTCTTCCCTGCCATTGAAAAAGGCTTTAAAGGCATGATGGATGAAGGGACACTAGCTGGTTTCCCTGTATTAGATGTCGAAGTTGAGCTATTTGACGGTGCTTATCACGCGGTGGATTCATCTGCAGTGGCGTTTGAGATTGCGGCTAAAGGCGCATTCCGCCAGTCTATTCCTAAGGCAGCTCCTCAGTTGATCGAGCCTATTATGCACGTTGATGTATTTACACCAGAAGATCACGTGGGTGATGTGATTGGTGACTTAAACCGTCGTCGCGGCATGATCAAAGATCAAGAGCCAGGCACTACAGGTGTTCGCATCAAGGCTGACGTACCACTGTCAGAGATGTTTGGCTATATCGGGCACCTACGTACCATCACTTCTGGTCGCGGTCAGTTCTCTATGGAGTTCTCACACTACCTACCATGCCCAACTCAAGTAGCTGAAGAAGTGATTGCTGCTGAAAAAGAAAGAAAAGCAAACAAGTAAGCCATTTAACCTTACTTAAAAGCACGCTTAAAGGCTCTGTTGAAGTACATCAACAGAGCCTTTTTTATTATGCAAAAATACCTATTGTCCTACAGTACAAAACTATCAAACTCATTCACAGAGGGAGTGATTTTTCTTACAATAACAAGTAATACCCGAAAAGAGATAAACTAGAGATAATGATAAAAGCCATCACTTACATGTTTAGCATGCTGCTTATGCTAGGCCTTGGATACTACTTAGGCTACCAGCATCTCATAGCGCAAACACAAACAGAGCGCTCTTCAGCACAAACAAGCATTACAGAACACTCTCTAGAAACGCTTTCCAGCCATCCTCAATGCAATTGCAACTCAGCTAGCCAATTTGATAGTGCCGAACAAGCCAGCAGCACTGGGACCGGCTATCTATTTATAGAATTACTCAAAAACCAAAGATATTCCGAAGCAATGGAACTATATTTAGCCGTCAGGAATATTTCCGAACAAGAATACAAACAACTCCGACAAGCTTTTATTCAGCACATCATTCAGATTGAAAGCATCAAACCCGTCAACTTCTCTCGCATACACGATGCTATCGATCACTACATTTCAGAAATTTACGATGATACTGGCGTATTATTACTACAGGCTCAAATATACGTATCACAAGGCCAATTTTACGAAGCCCTTAACATTACCCAACAGGCATTTAGCTACGCCTATTCGGAGACAGAAAAGAAAAGGGTTTTAGCAGAGCTAAACTTACAAATCCAAAATATTGACAATACACTAAGTCAAAATGAAGACTGGCGACAATTGATTAATATTTTATACCACGTACAAGATATTGGTTTTCTGGAGCCTCAAGTCACTCTCAGGCTGATCGAATTACATTTACATCAAGAGGAGTTTGATACAGCTAAATTACTCGCAGAACAACTAGCAAATCAAGAAGAGTGGCAACAAACTGTTGAACAACTATTGGAAAAATACGATTTATTAGAAGAGGAAAACGATACTCCGCAACTCGCCAGCACCATCAAACTCAAAAAAATATCTAACCAGTTTATACTGCCCGTGCAATTTGCTAACACACCCGTTCAGCTGCTTATTGACACTGGCGCTTCCATTACCACCATTAGCCAGTCGTTCTATGAACAAATCAAAACCTCGACACCCTTGTCATTTAAAGGCACACAAAGTTTTTTGACAGCTAATGGTAAAGTTGATGGGGCCATTTACCAACTTAATTCACTCACAATTGGCGACTACAGCATCAGCAATGTAGATGTAGCGGTATTAGATTTCCCTACGACTTCACATTCATCAGGCTTACTAGGAATGAACATATTAGAGCAATTTTCATTTCAGATTGATCAGCAAGCCGGCCTACTTAAGTTAGAACCCAACCGATAAATCTAGCTGTACTTTATTCTTGACTAGAAACAATAGAAGGCAATACAAATTCAAAAACACTTCCCTCTGTAGGCACGCTTCTTAAATGAAATTTCACACCGATTCTATCGGTAAGATATTTCAACTCCTCCCCAGAAAATATTTTTCCAATACTACTTAAAGAAGTCGATGTATTTGGCACATAAGAGTAAAAAAGCAACGAGTAAAAATCTAGAACGTTCGCATCCGCGCCAGAAATACGATTAGCCGCCACAACACTTGCTCTCAATGTCTCCAAATCAACACCTGCCCCATCATTTTTGATAGTCAAGCAATACCCTCCATTACTTTTCTTAACCAATCTTACATCTAATATTGCTTCATTTGGCTTTTGTAGACGACGTCGCTCAGCCTGATCTTCCACACTAAGTAGAATAGAATGATAAAACACCTGAACAATAATAGATTTTAAAACTGTGACCATTTTCTCAGGGAAAATATGATCAGCTAATCCTGATAAACTCACTCTCACTGACTTATGCTCTGAAAAAGCAACATCATTTGCGAATTCATTCAAAAAAGACCATTGAGAGTTACGATCATTGCTCACACTCGAGTGAGTTAGATTATCAGCAATATGGGAATCAGCACTGAAAGATATCTGGCAGGACAGCTCGTACATAGACTCAATGTGCAAATGCAAATTATCTAAAGCAACAATAACCTGCATATAAGGTGCATCGATAGCAGACACATTTTTATCCAGGGCAGCCACATGATGATTAAAGTCCTCTATTAAAACTAACAAACTATCAAAAGACAGCCTTTTTGACTCGCTATAGATATCATCAAACACTATCAACATGTCATCTATATTTATTTTTTTTGTCGTTGCATAATCACTTAATAATAATCGAGCACGAGACACTCTTGCCAAACCCTGCTGGAATAAATCAGGTAACGCTTCTTTATTAGTGCTCATCAATGCTGTCATTGTACGCAAATATTTAAATTGCTTTCTTTTCTCCTCATGCCGAACCTTTTCGTGCAAAATATCATGAGATATATCCGTCACTTTAACTAGTACTCTATCGATACGACCGTCGTTTTTCACCCTAGAATAAGAGAACTTTAGATGCTTTTGCTCCAAAAAAGAAGAATCTGATTTAAGAATAGAGGCCTGTACTTCTTGAAGCGGGTTTAGAACATTAAGCACTTTCATCTTTTTGCTATTATCGAATAAAGCATTTAAAAAGTTTTCAACACCAGCGACATTAAAACCAGCACACACACTTTGCAATACAGACGGAAAATAAAGACCTGAAAAACTCTTCATATTAAAAATTACTTCCATTTCTTTAGAATAATACTCGCTTACCCTCAAATCCTTATCTAATAGAAACATTCCTTCTGTCATGGTATTAAGCATGACATCCATCTCTGCCTTAGCAAAAGTTAACTCTTCATCTGCTCGCCTCAACTTTTTTAACGAAAAGAACATAATAAAAATAAAGTTAATAACAGCTAGTATAATGGCTACTGCTTGAGCAAAACGCAGCTTTTCTACCTTTTTGGACGCTGTGTATTCTATTGATTCTGTAAGATCGTTCATAACATCTAAGAGCTCAATATTGTTATGTGTTGTATAATTGACAACATTTTTAACAATAGACTCTCTAAAAAAAACCGTTACTAAATTTTCATCTAACAAAAATCTACCTTTAAATTCCCCCAAAACATCGGCTGTATAATTTTTATAAATTTCCCACATAGGCTTAGCAACTTCAATTGCCTGTCTCCCTGCTGGATCAGTTATAGCTTCGATAGAAACGACTCTATCATCAATAACTGCTTCGCCCCCAACATCAAATGCAGACAAGGTACTATCAAATAGATACATACTTTCTTCTATATCGGCAACAATGACATCATAAGGTCTTGATTTGTTATAAGTTCTCTCAAACTCCAATAAATTTTTTGTAATTCTTTGACTTAAGGTACGCTGCCTACCCGCCAAATTTATTTCGGCTGCATTTTGAGAAATTTGATATGAGATATAGAAACTAAAAACGAGAACGGAAATATCTAGCAAGATGAAAATAACAACTGAAAAAATAATACTTTTATATTTATTGAGTCTCTTCTTTAACATTTTACATTCCTTAGCTGGCTACTCATCTTTTTCAGTTAAAACATTATTAGCAACCGAAGGAATACACCCATAACGATCCCAATTATTGAGCACATAATCAAGCTCAACCTCTTTCCATTTTGGATGCCCACTCTCTTTTAAATTATGAATATTATTGCGTATAACATTCATAAGCCGACCAATATCTTCACAGTACTCATCGTAAAAACCTGCCGTCATTAACACTGCTTTAACCGCAACAGTATTAACCGCTTGACTTTGCCAAATATAAGTATTTTTTGGGATAACAGAATTAATATAATAACCAGCCTCATCATTATCACTTAGAGGAACAAGGTGAAACCTTTCTTCATCGATTTTTTTGAACAGAGGTACTGGATAACCCGAGACATAAAATAAAGCGTCTATTTCTCCTTTATTCAAGGAATCTAATGCAGATTGATTAGTGAGAAAGTGCTTTTTTCGTGGCCAAACATTGGTAATTTCAAAAAGAAGCTCACTCGTAAGGTTGGTACCACTGCCCTTACTCCCAACAGCAACCACTCGATTATTAAGGTCATGTATTGATGCAATATCTTTTTTCGCCAATAAATGCACCTCTTCATTATACAAAGGGAACATCATCACGATCTTTTGTGCTACACGCTCCAGCTTTCGATTTTGGGATTCTTGAAGATAGCCTAGAACATCTGATTGAACTAAACCAAGGTGCACTTCATCTCGCTCAAAAACAGCAGCGATATTTTCTAAAGAACCATTTGATTCATAGACATTAAGGTTCAAACCATCTGCATTCGCTAGGCGTGCAATATCTTCACCTATTTTGATGTACGTTCCAGATCGATCGCCAGTAATAACACCAATAGATAGAGGATCGCCAGCCGTTACTGTCAATGAAAAGAATAAAAAGGTTGCAGGCATTAAGAGGCGTGCAACACCGCAGTAGAGAAGTAAAACTCTCATTACAATCACCATCCATGCTTAAATATTTTATGTTTTATTATTATATAGAAAACTAATTTTTGTAAATAAATAGGACTCAACAAATATTAGCAACACCCGTGGCTGCTGCTAATATCGACCTCATTCACTAAATCATACCATTCTTAGCCATTATTTCTTGCTCTATATTCTTTGGAGCTTCTGAGTACTTGTCAAACTCCATCGCAAAAGTAGCGCGACCTTGAGTAGCAGAACGTAGATCCGTTGCATAGCCAAACATTTCGGACAACGGTACTTCTGCTTCAACCACTTTACCCAGTACAGCTTCTTCCATTCCAAGAATAATACCTCGGCGACGGTTTAAATCCCCAACCACGTCTCCCATATTCTCTTCTGGAGTGACGACCTCAACTTTCATGATGGGTTCTAATAATTTTGCGCCACCGGATTCGGCTAACTTTTTAGTTGCCATTGATGCAGCAATTTTAAACGCCATTTCGTTAGAATCAACATCATGGAAAGAGCCATCATATAGCGTTGCCTTTAACCCAAGCAATGGATAGCCAGCTAATACACCATTTTGCATTTGCTCTGATACACCTTTCTCAATCGCCGGAATATATTCTTTAGGTACAACTCCACCGACAATCTCATTAACAAACTCTAAACCTTCGGCATTTGGATCATCTGCCGGCTCAAATTTAATCCATACATGACCGTATTGACCTCGACCACCAGATTGACGAACGAACTTACCTTCAACTTCACATACATTAGTGATCGATTCACGATAAGCTACCTGAGGCTTACCAATGTTAGCCTCTACATTAAATTCTCGGTGCATACGATCAACCAAGATATCCAAATGCAATTCGCCCATGCCAGATATAATCGTTTGCCCCGTTTCCTCATCGGTTTTAACACGAAAAGAAGGGTCTTCTTGAGCCAATTTACCCAAAGCGATACCCATTTTTTCCTGATCTGCTTTTGTGCGAGGCTCAACAGCAACAGAGATAACTGGCTCTGGAAACTCCATTCTCTCCAATACAATTTTGCCGTCTTCAGAACACAAGGTATCGCCGGTGGTCACATCTTTTAGACCAATGGCTGCTGCAATATCCCCCGCTAGAACCTCCTTGATCTCTTCTCTAGAGTTTGCGTGCATTTGCACCATGCGCCCTACGCGCTCTTTTTTACCTTTTACCGAGTTATATACTGCCGTCCCACTCTCCAAAGAGCCCGAATAAACGCGGAAGAATGTGAGCGTTCCTACAAAAGGGTCTGTTGCTATTTTAAATGCTAAGGCTGAAAATGGTGCTTTATCATCTGCTTCTCTATGATCAACGGTTTCCCCATCATCAAGCGTTCCTTCAATAGCTTTAACTTCTGTCGGTGAAGGCAGATAATCAATCACAGAATCTAGCATGGCCTGCACACCTTTATTTTTGAAGGCTGAGCCACCAATAACAGGCACAATCTCATTTGCCAAGGTTCGAGCGCGGAGCCCTGCCTTGATTTCATCCTCGGACAACTCTTCGCCTTCCAAATATTTATCCATCAACTCTTCGGTAGCTTCTGCTGCAGATTCAATCATATACTCGCGCATTTCTTCACACTGAGACTGCAACTCTTCTGGGATATCCCCGTACTCAAAGGTCATGCCTTGATCGGCTTCATTCCATAGGATAGCTTTCATTTTGATTAGGTCGACCACACCCTTAAACTCATCTTCTGCACCAATTGTCATTTGCAGAGGCACAGGGTTGGCTTTTAGACGCGTTTTAAGCTGGTCGACTACCATTTGGAAATCGGCACCCGCACGGTCCATTTTATTGACAAAAACCATGCGCGGAACTTCGTACTTATTGGCTTGCCGCCAAACCGTCTCCGTTTGTGGCTGGACACCTGATGAGCCACACAAAACAACTACAGCCCCATCTAATACCCGCAACGAGCGCTCAACCTCGATAGTGAAATCTACGTGCCCTGGCGTATCAATAATATTAATGCGGTGTTGATCATACTGCTGCTGCATTCCAGCCCAAAAACATGTCGTGGCTGCAGAGGTAATAGTGATACCTCTCTCCTGCTCTTGCTCCATCCAATCCATAGTTGCTGCACCATCATGCACCTCACCAATTTTGTGAGACATACCGGTGTAAAATAAAACACGCTCTGTAGTCGTGGTTTTGCCCGCATCAACGTGCGCACAGATGCCGATATTGCGATAATGAGATAGAGGTGTTTTACGTGCCACAACAAAATTCCTGTATAAAAAACAACGATAAAAAAAAAGCAGCTTATGATAGCTGCTTTTTTAACAATTTACTGGATTACTTTCTATATCGTTGATTATTTGGATATAAAAAGCCAGCAAATCTCTATTATTAGAAGCGATAATGCGAGAATGCTTTGTTCGCTTCCGCCATGCGGTGAACGTCTTCACGCTTCTTAACAGCTCCACCTTTACCTTGCGAAGCATCCATCAACTCACCGGCTAAACGTGCAGCCATTGATTTTTCGCTACGGTTACGCGAGTATTCCACCAACCATCGCATTGCTAGCGCTTCACGACGTGCTGGACGAACCTCTACAGGCACCTGGTAGGTTGCACCGCCTACTCGACGAGATTTAACTTCGACTAGTGGAGCAATCTTCTCTAAGGCTTCATTAAAAGTTTCTAATGCATCTTTTTCTGTTACTTTCTGACCTACTAGGTCTAAAGCACCGTATACGATACGCTCAGCAACAGCTTTTTTACCACTGATCATTAGAATGTTCATAAATTTCGCTAACGTGATATTACCGTACTTAGGATCAGGTAAAATCTCGCGTTTCGCGACGACTCTTCTTCTTGGCATTTGCTTACGCCTCTATTTTTGGCCTCGGCCTCTGTTTCAGGTTGATTCTAAGACAACGCTCTTACTTTTTCTATTTCGGTATTTCCATGATAGAAATACTTAATACCGGCAAGCGCGCTTAGCCTTACTCTTTGTTCAATCTTGGCTAAAAAGCTCAGTACGACCGCCCTTTACTTAGGACGCTTCGTACCGTACTTCGAGCGACCTTGTTTACGGTCTGCAACACCTGAGGTGTCCAAGCTACCGCGAACTGTGTGATAACGAACACCCGGCAAGTCTTTTACACGACCGCCACGGATCAATACCACGCTGTGCTCTTGAAGGTTATGCCCTTCACCACCGATGTACGAAGTTACCTCGAAGCCATTGGTTAGGCGAACACGACATACTTTACGCAATGCCGAGTTTGGTTTCTTCGGTGTAGTAGTGTAAACACGGGTACAAACACCGCGTTTTTGAGGGTTACCTTGTAAAGCAGGTACGTCACTCTTTTGTACTTTACGCTTTCTAGGCTTACGAACCAATTGGTTGATCGTTGCCATGAAATATAACTCCAAATTTGTCTATGAGCCGTTTTACTACCTATAAAACAACAGGTAACAAACAGCAATGAATATTAACCCCTTTATGGAAAGGAGCCCCCAGGAAATAGGGGCTGCGAATTTTACGGATTACTGGACTTAAGGTCAAGTGTTAACCGTCTTCCCTGATTAAGTTTCTTCTTTGTGCATACAAAATACCCAGACTCGATTAAAAATTAGTAGTCAATATGCAACATTTATCACAAGATGATGTCTATACCCCACCTGTATAATTAGTATAACTGTTGGAGTGGACATGAAAAAATACCTTACGATCCCAAATGCCCTCAGTGTTTTTATTGCATTTGTATTCTTACAATCCTTACCTTTTAAATTTTCTAATCACGTAAACACACAACATATCTTCGGTACGCTTGGAGAGTGGTCTGGACTACTCTGGTTCGGTGAATATGGAGGTTATTTAATTGGCCTTGCTGAGCTCGTTACCGCTATTCTACTTTTTACTAAATTCCGCTCTGTTGCTGCTGTTATGGCAGTAGGTATTATGAGTGGTGCTATCATCTTCCATCTGTTCACCCCTTTAGGTATTGTTATGCCATATTTTGATCCTACCACTGGTGCACAGATTGGTGATGATGGAGGCACTTTATTTATCATGGCTTGCCTAACTTGGGTATCTGGCGTAGTGCTAACATTAATCGAATCTAAAAACCCAAATAGCTTTATTTATCAATATATACCTCGCTAATCGTTTTTATGTACTAAACATCTGTGGCATTGCATCACAATTAATGATCCAGTGCCATTGGGGATTTGTATGTAAGAGTCTATAATCAGTATTCAAATATTCAATTTTCTGATTAAAAAACACTTAACTGCACTTTATGCCTATTCCATACCTTCGATTCACTCTCACCTTGTTACTTGGATTATTATCGTTGCTCAGTGTTGCTGAACCACACCAGGATATAAAAAGGCGCACTATCACTGAATTATGTTATGAGATTGGCAATAAATTAGGCAGTGTTAATGAAGAAGATTGCCTAAAACAAGATCTTGTGCAAAATGGCGGCTACTCTAAGCAAGGCAGACCGCTTGGCTATAAAATTTATCCACCCCTAAGCACTCGTAAACCTCTAGGAAAAGTATTACTAATGGGGGGCATACATGGAGATGAGTACTCTGCTATATCCATTATGTTTAAATGGATGGACAAGCTTAACAAACACCACTCGGGCCTGTTTCATTGGACAGTCATTCCCTGTTTAAATCCCGATGGATTACTACAAAGAAAAGCCCAAAGGCAAAATGCTAATGGTGTCGATTTAAATCGCAATTTCCCTTCTAAAGATTGGGATGATTTGGCACTAAAATACTGGAAAGAAAGGACCTACAAAAACCCCAGGCGCTTTCCAGGTGATAGACCATTAAGCGAATCCGAAACCATTTGGTTTGATAAAACCATTAAAGAGTTTCAACCAGATGTCATCATTGCGGTGCATGCACCACACAGACTAGTGGATTTTGACGGCCCTCTAAGAGCACCGAAGCGATTAGGTAATTTACAACTGAGGTTACTAGGTACCTATCCTGGATCTCTGGGCAATTATGCAGGGGGAGATTTAGGCATTCCAGTGGTTACCGTAGAATTAGCCTCTGCTGGCATTATGCCATCGGCCGGGGAAATTAGCCGCATGTGGGTAGATATCGTAAGATGGTTAAGGACAGAAATCCCAAAGGCTAGAGGCTAGAGGCTAGAGGCTAGAGGCTAATTAGCTTAACCCCCACCCTCATAAATAATACGCCAAACATTATCCGGCTCTAGCTTCCAAATTTGTCGTTTCCAGCCTTTGGATTGGTAATTACTACTAGCATAGGTTTGATAATACTCAACCCACACCATATTATCTTCGCCTGGATAAGCATAAATACCAACGTCTGATATATTTACATCAATAAATGTTTTGCTACCATTGACTCGCTTCTTATAAACAACCCACTCATCCCAGTTTTTTTCTAAATTCGAAAAGTCTTTAGAATAAAAAGATAGATATGGCTCTGGCTGGCGCGTTTCCCAAGAAGATTGCCAACCATCAATACGCTGGTGTAGCTTTTTGCGAAGGGCAGTCACCTCCTCAACTGGTACCATTTGTATTTCGGGCGTCATCACGATATAGGTATAACCGATATCGATGTATTGGTTAATACGATCGATATCGTTATTCGATAAAACAATACAGCCGTTGCTATCCAATAACGGACGCACTTTATCTGTATAGCCAATAGGTTCTGCATGTAACCATATGCCAAAACCCGTTCTTTCCTGCAGTTGATCCCAAGCGTTTGGGTAATTAACTGGATAAGCCGCGTTACCATAAAAATCATCTAACTGGGCGGGTGTGAGGTGACTAACAATACGATAAACACCAACGGGGGTTTTATTATCTCCCTCAATCTGCTTTCCATAGCCTTTTTTACCGATAGAAGTTTCCATGGTCTCTATCAGTAAAAATTCACCTTGCGGCTGACGCTTATAGATACGTAATTTGCCCGTAGACAATTCAGAAATAATCGCATAAGGATATCTAGGCGCTACATCGATCAAAGATGCTGGCTGCATAGTATGATCGGGTAATAGTTTAAAATCTGCTTTAGCTGCCATCGATGGTATGCCTAATACCATTACTACAACGCTAATAATTAATCTCATCATATACCTAATCAACCTTTACTTCGGCACCCATAAAACAAAACGCCCCAATGATATATTGTTTTGCATGGTAACCGTTAGATTTAATCGACAACAAAAACTAAAAAAGCCCCAAATGGGGCTTTTTTAGTCTAGAGACGTTACAGTATTAATTAATGCTGGATTGTAACGCTTCTGTTAGAGCTGCTTCGACCTCTTCTGCGCTGACGCCCTCAGAAGCAACCGACTTGTCAGCAACGCGCTGGCGTTTACGATCATTATGATACGCTAAGCCTGTTCCCGCTGGGATCAGACGACCAACCACTACGTTCTCTTTCAGACCGCGTAGGTAATCTTTCTTACCCGTTACAGCTGCTTCGGTAAGTACACGAGTCGTCTCTTGGAAAGAAGCCGCAGAAATAAACGATTCTGTGGCAAGAGACGCTTTTGTAATACCTAACAACTGACGTTGGAAACGTGCTGGTAGTTTATCTTCTGCTCGTAGCGCTTCGTTTTGTTCAAGAACATCGGTGTATTCAACCTGCTCACCTTTAACAAAGCTAGACTCACCCATACCGGTAATCTCAACTTTACGCAGCATTTGGCGAACAATGGTTTCAATATGCTTATCGTTAATTTTTACACCCTGTAAACGATAAACGTCTTGAATTTCACCGGTGATGTAACGAGCTAAAGCTTCAACACCTTGTAGGCGAAGGATATCGTGAGGATTACTTGGTCCATCCGATACAACTTCACCTTTCTCTACCTGCTCACCCTCGAATACAGTCATTTGACGATGTTTTGGAATAAGCACTTCATAATGATCCGAACCATCTTCTAGAGGCTGACCATCGTTTGGCGTAATCACTAAACGGAATTTACCTTTTGTTTCTTTACCAAAGCTAACCGTACCTGAGATTTCTGCCAATATCGCGGGCTCTTTTGGCTTCCGTGCTTCGAATAAGTCAGCCACTCGAGGTAGACCACCAGTAATATCACGCGTTTTCGAACCTTCTTGAGGGATACGAGCAATAATATCACCCACACCAATCTCATCGCCGTCATTCAAGCTCAAAATCGCTTTAGGTGGCAACATATAGTGTGCCGGCACATTGCTGTTTGCCAAAGTAAGTTCTTTACCTTTTTTATCTACCAATGTGATCGCAGGTTTTAAATCTTTACCCGCTGCAGGACGCTCTGCAGGGTCGATAACCTCGATAGAAGTCAGGCCAGTCAACTCATCTGTCTGACGACGGATAGAAAGACCATCTTCCATACCAGAGAATGCCACTTTA
The DNA here is from genome assembly GCA_020628895.1 of Candidatus Endobugula sp. Taxonomy (GTDB): domain Bacteria; phylum Pseudomonadota; class Gammaproteobacteria; order Pseudomonadales; family Cellvibrionaceae; genus Endobugula. The sequence continues at coordinate 17,250 of JAHDEM010000004.1, read as the reverse complement.
CCAGCTACTTCTGTAATGATTGGGTGTGTATGTGGATCCCATTTGGCAATGATTGCACCGCCTTCAACACTCGCGCCATCCGCTTCGGAGATCACAGCACCATAAGGGATCTTATAACGCTCACGCTCACGACCATTGCTATCGGCAACTGCTAGCTCACCTGAACGAGAAACCGCAACTAAGTTCTTATCCGCATTTTCAACCACTTTCACATTATGCAAGCGGATAGTACCTTCTTGCTTAATTTGAACGCTGTCTACTGCAGAAGCTCTACTTGCAGCACCACCGATGTGGAAGGTACGCATCGTTAACTGAGTACCTGGCTCACCAATAGACTGTGCAGCAATAACACCTACCGCTTCACCCACGTTTACCAGGTGACCACGAGCCAAGTCACGACCATAACACTTAGCACAAATACCGTGGCGAGTTTCACAAGTCATTGCTGAACGCACGACAACTTCATCGATAGCATTGGCTTCAATCACTTCTACCAATCTTTCATCAATCATGGTGCCAGATTCTAGAATTACATTGCCATTTGCATCGACAACATCTTGCGCAACAACACGCCCTAGAACACGATCACCTAATGGGTCGATGATGTCTCCACCTTCAATAATCGGTGTTAAGGTTAAACCATTTTCAGTTCCACAATCTTTTTCAGTCACTACCAAATCTTGTGCAACATCAACAAGACGTCGTGTTAGGTAACCAGAGTTTGCAGTTTTCAATGCGGTATCTGCCAAACCTTTACGGGCACCGTGAGTCGAAATAAAGTACTGAAGTACGTTCAAACCTTCACGGAAGTTTGCAGTAATTGGCGTTTCGATAATCGAGCCGTCTGGACGAGCCATCAAACCACGCATACCGGCAAGCTGACGAATCTGCGCGGGAGAACCACGAGCACCAGAATCAGCATACATAAATACAGAGTTGTAAGAATCTTGCTGTTCTTCTTCACCATCACGGTTAACAACGGTTTCTTTTGAGATACCTTCCATCATGGATTTTGCGACAAGGTCGTTAGCACGAGACCAAATATCAATCACTTTGTTGTATTTCTCGCCCTGTGTTACCAAACCAGAAGCAAACTGACTTTCAATTTCTTTTACTTCATTATCGGCACGCGCAATGATTTCTGCTTTGCTATCAGGAATAGCAAAGTCATTAACACCAATGGATGAACCCGACTTAGTTGAGAACTTGTAGCCCATATACATCAACTGGTCTGCAAATATCACTGTAGCTTTTAGACCGACTACACGGTAGCAGTAGTTAATCACTTTAGAGATGGCTTTTTTCACCATCGGAGTGTTAACCATATCAAAAGGCATACCTTCAGGAACAATCTCCCAGAACAGTACGCGACCAACTGTCGTATCTACTAATGACGTAGACACAACATCTTCGCCGTCGTCTTGCTTAACGGTCTGCGTAATACGCACTTTAATTCGAGCTTGTAGATGTACTTTATCAGCATAGTAAGCACGAGAAACTTCAGACACATCGGAGAAGACCATACCTTCACCTAATGCATTAACACGCTCACGTGTCATCCAATACAAGCCCAATACCACATCTTGCGAAGGAACAATAATCGGCTCACCAGATGCAGGAGAAAGAATATTGTTAGTTGACATCATTAACGCACGCGCTTCTAACTGAGCTTCGATAGTTAGTGGTACGTGAACCGCCATTTGGTCACCATCGAAGTCAGCGTTATAAGCCGCACACACTAATGGGTGCAACTGAATCGCTTTACCTTCAATCAATACAGGTTCAAACGCTTGAATACCTAAACGGTGAAGTGTTGGTGCACGGTTAAGTAGTACTGGATGCTCACGAATCACTTCGTCAAGAATATCCCATACTACAGGCTCTTCGCGCTCAACCATTTTCTTAGCGGCTTTAATGGTTGTTGCTAGGCCACGTAGTTCTAATTTACTAAAGATAAACGGCTTAAATAATTCCAAAGCCATTTTCTTTGGAAGACCACATTGGTGTAGACGCAACGTTGGGCCTGTTACAATTACCGAACGACCGGAATAGTCAACACGCTTACCTAGTAGGTTCTGACGGAAACGACCTTGCTTACCTTTAATCATATCTGCAAGCGATTTTAGAGGACGCTTATTTGAACCAGTGATAGCTCGACCACGACGACCGTTATCTAATAACGCATCAACCGATTCTTGAAGCATACGTTTTTCGTTGCGAACAATAATGTCTGGTGCATTTAAATCTAACAAACGCTTCAAACGATTATTACGGTTGATTACACGACGATAAAGGTCATTAAGATCAGATGTCGCAAAACGACCACCATCTAGAGGCACCAATGGACGTAGATCTGGCGGTAGAATTGGTAATGCTTCCATTACCATCCACTCTGGCTTGTTACCTGAGTAGAAAAAGGCTTCTAATAACTTTAATCGCTTAGATAACTTTTTAATTTTGGTTTCAGAGTTAGTCTCTGGAATTTCTTCACGCAGACGATTAATTTCTTCTTCAAGATTAATATCTTTCATTAAATCTTGGATAGCTTCAGCACCCATCTTCGCTTCGAACTCATCTGGAAATTCTTCCATCGCTTCGAAGAACTGCTCATCCGTTAATAGCTGACCTTTTTCTAAGGTCGTCATACCTGGATCAGTTACCACATAAGATTCAAAATACAATACGCGCTCAATGCTGCGTAAAGTCATATCCAATAATAAACCGATACGGCTAGGCAGTGATTTAAGGAACCAAATATGAGCGACTGGGCTTGCTAATTCGATGTGGCCCATACGGTCACGACGAACTTTAGCCAATGTCACCTCAACACCACATTTCTCACAGATAATACCGCGGTGTTTCATGCGTTTGTATTTACCACACAAGCATTCGTAATCTTTAACAGGGCCAAAGATTTTTGCACAGAATAAACCTTCACGCTCTGGCTTGAAGGTACGATAGTTAATAGTTTCTGGCTTTTTCACTTCACCAAAAGACCACGAGCGGATCATTTCTGGTGATGCGAGACCGATACGAATCGAATCAAATTCGTCGTTTTGTCCCTGGGACTTCAGCAAGTTGAGTAAGTCTTTCAAGGCTCTTCCTCCAATTGGGGATTAAAATATTTGTAATGATTTACGTTTTCTTGATAAGTGTTAGCAATCAGCTAACACTTATCTAACCAGCATGGAAAATAATTAGTCAGCGTCTGACTCTAATTCCATATTAATACCTAGTGAACGAATCTCTTTAACCAATACATTAAAGGATTCCGGCATACCAGGCTCCATGCGATGATCACCATCTACAATGTTTTTATACATCTTAGTACGACCAGCCACGTCATCAGACTTAACTGTTAGCATTTCTTGTAACGTGTATGCAGCACCGTATGCTTCTAGCGCCCACACTTCCATCTCTCCGAAACGTTGACCACCGAATTGTGCTTTACCACCTAGCGGCTGCTGCGTTACCAAGCTATAAGAACCTGTTGAACGGGCATGCATTTTATCGTCAACCAAGTGGTTGAGTTTCAATACATACATATAGCCCACTGTCACAGGACGAGTAAATGCATCACCCGTACGGCCATCATATAACGTCATCTGACCACTATCAGGTAAATCAGCTAAGCGTAGCAATGATTTAATCTCTGTTTCTTTAGCACCATCAAACGCACGTGTTGCCATAGGCACACCACCGCGTAAGTTGTTAGCCATATCAATAATTTCTTGATCAGAGAAACTGTTAAGGTCTTCTTTATCCTTCATTTCGCCCGTTTTGTTATAGACTTCCTCAAGGAAACCACGAACTTCAGAAACGGCTTTTTGCTGACGCATCATATCGTCAATCTTACGACCTAGACCTTTTGCGGCTAAACCTAAGTGCATCTCTAATACCTGACCCACGTTCATACGTGAAGGTACACCCAGCGGGTTGAGTACAATATCGATAGGCTCGCCGTTTTCATCATAAGGCATATCTTCAACTGGCATAATTACCGAGATAACACCCTTGTTACCGTGACGACCAGCCATCTTATCACCCGGCTGAATACGACGTTTAATGGCTAGATATACTTTTACGATTTTCAATACACCTGGAGCCAGATCATCTCCAGTCTGAAGCTTACGTTTCTTATCTTCAAAACGCTCATCTAAAATAGCACGACGCTCTTTTAGTTGCTCTTCGGCACGATCGATTTGTTCATTTAACGCATCGTCAGTAACACGTAAGTTAAACAACTGATCTTTATCCAAGTCAGCCAGAATTTCTGCTGTTAGTTCAGTACCTTTCTTAACGGCTTTTCCTGAAGAAGTTTTCTGACCAATTAATACAGAATGTAAACGCTGAAGCGTGGCTGCTTCAACAATACGAAACTCTTCATTCAAATCTTTACGCACTTTCTCTAATTGCATATCTTCTATCGCTTTAGAGCGTGCATCTTTTTCAAGGCCATCACGAGTAAATACTTGAACGTCAATTACTGTACCTCTTGTGCTTGAAGGTACACGTGATGAGGTATCTTTAACGTCAGAAGCTTTTTCACCGAAGATAGCGCGCAAAAGTTTCTCTTCAGGTGTCAGTTGTGTTTCACCTTTAGGGGTCACTTTACCGACAAGAATATCTCCAGGTCCTACTTCTGCACCGATGTAAACAATACCTGACTCATCAAGTTTTGATAGCGCACTCTCACCAACGTTTGGAATATCCGCGGTGATTTCTTCACTACCTAATTTCGTATCGCGGGCAATACAAGTCAGCTCTTGAATATGGATAGTGGTAAAACGATCTTCTTGAACCACTCGTTCAGAGACTAAGATCGAGTCCTCAAAGTTATAACCATTCCAAGGCATGAAGGCGATACGCATGTTTTGGCCTAGTGCCAATTCACCCATATCAACCGACGGGCCATCAGCCAAAATATCACCACGCGTAATCGCATCACCCACTGAAACGATAGGACGTTGGTTAATACAGGTATTTTGGTTAGAACGCGTGTATTTGGTCAGGTTATAAATATCAACACCTGCATCTCCTGCTTCGGTTTCACTGTCGTTAGCACGAACAACAATACGAGCAGCATCCACACGCTCAATCACACCACCACGCTTAGCCACCACACAAACACCAGAATCTGATGCTACGTGACGCTCCATACCAGTACCCACTAACGGCTTATCAGCACGCAGAGTTGGAACCGCTTGACGTTGCATGTTTGACCCCATCAATGCACGGTTCGCATCATCGTGCTCAAGGAACGGAATCAATGAAGCAGCAACCGATACTACCTGACGAGGAGAAACATCCATATACTGAACGTCTTCTGGCTTCTTCAGGGTAAACTCATTCATATGACGCACGGAAACGAGTTCTTCAACTAACTCACCACTTTCACTAAGCTCAGCTGATGACTGTGCAATCACATATTCAGATTCGTTAATCGCCGATAAGAAATCGATCTCGTCGGTGACTTTACCGTCAATCACTCGTCTGTATGGACTTTCTAAGAAGCCATAGTGATTAGTACGCGCATAAGTCGCCAATGAGTTGATCAAACCAATGTTTGGACCTTCCGGCGTTTCAATTGGACATACGCGACCGTAGTGTGTTGGATGCACGTCACGAACCTCAAAACCAGCACGCTCACGAGTCAAACCGCCAGGCCCTAATGCAGAAACACGACGCTTGTGCGTAATTTCTGAAAGTGGGTTGTTCTGATCCATAAACTGTGAAAGCTGAGATGAACCAAAGAATTCTTTAACCGCAGCCGAAACTGGTTTTGCATTCACTAGGTCTTGTGGCATTAAACCTTCAGATTCAGCCACAGACAAACGCTCTTTTACTGCGCGCTCTACACGAACTAAACCAACACGGAATTGGTTTTCAGCCATTTCGCCGACAGAACGAATACGACGGTTACCTAAATGATCAATATCATCGACAACACCATCACCATTACGGATAGCAATTAATGTTTTAAGTACTTCAACAATATCTTCACGAGATAGAATACCTTCGCCAGTTTCATCTTCACGCTTAAGGCGACGGTTAAACTTCATACGACCAACAACGGACAAATCGTAACGGTCAGGGCTGAAGAATAAGTTTTGGAACAAGGCTTCAGCAGATTCTTTTGTTGGTGGTTCACCAGGACGCATCATGCGGTAGATTTCAACTAGCGCTTCCAATTCTGTGCGGGCAGCATCTGAGCGTAAGGTATCCGAAATAAACGCGCCACAATCTAAGTCATTGGTATACAACGTTTCGATAGAGGTGATACCCACTTCAACAAATTTGTCGATCACTTCAGTGGTAATTTCAGTATTACATTCAAATAGAACTTCACCCGAATTGGTATCAATCACATCTTTAGCCAATGCACGGCCAAGCAGATACTCTTCTGGCACCATTAACTGAGTAACGTTCGCCTTTTCGAGGTTACGAATATGACGCGCAGTAATTCGTCGGCCTTCTTCGATCAGCACATTACCTTTTTTATCCTTAATATCGAAAGTCGCAACATCACCACGCAAACGAGCAGGGACTAGCTCTAATAAGAACTCACGGTCTTTACTCATTTCGAAATTACTGGTGCTGAAGAACATATCTAACATTTCTTCAGAGGTATAACCTAAGGCACGCAATAGAATAGTGGCTGGTAATTTACGACGGCGATCGATACGTACAAATACTAAATCTTTAGGGTCAAACTCAAAGTCTAACCATGAGCCACGGTAAGGGATCACTCGTGCTGAATATAGCAATTTACCTGATGAGTGTGTTTTACCTTTATCGTGATCGAAGAACACACCTGGAGAACGGTGTAACTGAGAAACGATAACACGCTCAGTACCATTGATAACGAAAGTACCGTTATCTGTCATTAATGGGATTTCGCCCATATAGACTTCTTGTTCTTTAATATCTTTAATCGTTTTATTTGATGACTCTTTGTCATAAATAATTAAACGTACTTTCACACGCAAAGGTGCTGCGTATGTGGCACCACGAGATATACATTCAGCAACGTCGAATGCTACTTTGCCTAGGGTATAGCTAACATATTCAAGTGCTGCACTACCTGAGTAGCTAACGATTGGGAATACGGATTTAAATGCTGCATGCAAACCAATATCCAAACGTTCTTCAAGCGAAATATCTGCTTGGGTAAATTTTCGATAAGAATCTAACTGAATCGCTAGAAGGTATGGAACGTCCATTACGTGGGGCAATTTGCCGAAGTCCTTGCGGATACGTTTTTTCTCAGTATATGAGTAAGCCATCTGTATGCCTCAGCTTGTCTAAAAAGGTGTTAACCTTTTAGTACGATTAACGAGTGACGCAAAGTGCGTCTTTTATTTTATGCGTATCATTCACCGACTACGCACTTCCTAAATTCTGGCAGTTTTTGAGTGCTAATATTAAGCACTGACGTTTTTATATTACGTTCAAATAAATATCCCGTTTACTGCAAACGGAAAAAGGCCGACGAGAAAACCCGTCAGCCTTAACCCATTATTTATGGGGCAATAAACTATTGCGCAACAAATAAGGGGATCGCACTGAAAGAATTATTTTAATTCTGCAGTAGCGCCAGCTTCTTCAAGCTGCTTTTTCACTTCTTCAGCGTCTTCTTTAGATACGCCTTCTTTAACCGCTGCTGGTGCGCTTTCTACCATTTCTTTAGCTTCTTTCAAGCCTAGACCTGTGATTGCACGAACCGCTTTAATAGCGTTAACTTTCTTATCACCAGCTGAAGTTAAGATCACATCAAATTCAGTTTGTTCAGCAGCAGCTTCACCACCAGCGTCACCGCCAGCAGCTGGAGCAACTGCAACTGCAGCAGCTGCAGAAACACCGAATTTTTCTTCCATTGCTTCAACAAGTTCAACAACTTCCATTACTGACATATCAGCAATAGCGTTTAAGATATCGTCTTTAGATAGAGCCATGACCCAAATCTCCCGATAAAAATATTAATAATAATAAGCGACGTAATTTTGCACTAGGCAATATTATGCAGCTTCCTGTTTTTGGTCGCGAACGGCTGCAACAGCACGTGTTACTTTGGTAGGTACTTCGTTGAAAGTACGAACCAACTTGGTTACTGGGGCAATCATAACGCTTGCCAACATACCTAGCGCTTGCTCGCGTGTTGGTAATTTAGCTAGTGCGTCAATCTGACCAGCATCCAATAACTTGCCACCCACTGACAAAGCTTTTACTTCAAAGGCTTCATTTTCTTTAGCGAAATCTTTGAAAATTCGGGCCGCAGCACCTGGATCTTCCATAGAAAATCCAAATAGCGATGGGCCTACTAGCGCTTCGTTGACACAATCAAATTCTGTTTCGCCAAACGCGCGTTTCGCAAGAGTATTACGAATCACACGAAGCTCTACATTATTTTCACGTGCTAACTTGCGCAAACCTGTCATGTCTGTCACGTTAACGCCTCGAGCGTCAGCGATGACTAGGGACAATGCATTGCTAGCAGTCTCGTTAACTTCAGCGACAATTTGCTTTTTGTCTTCTAATGCTAATGCCACGAGTTATCTCCTGGATTAAATTAATTTCCTAGAAAAACATAAGAAACTAATCGTTTTACATTACCTACCGCACACAACTATTAGGTATTGCCAATAGTCGCACGACAATAAGCGTTTTTCGGTGATCAAATACAGTATTTTAGTTAATTGCTCATTAAACAGTTAACCATGAATTCTGATTCGGGTTCCCACCGTCTGCGAAGGGTCTTTTCTTTCGAAAATCATTAAGCCTGATCACTTGCTTGCGGCTAATAACTTGCCGCTTGCAGCTCTCAACAACCCCTACGGTCTTTGACGGCCTGTTTTTAAATCTAACTGCTAATTTAAATAACAGACCCCAAAGTTCTTTTACTATTGAAAGCTTTCTAAGCTTCCAAAGTTGCAATATCAATCGCAACACCTGGACCCATAGTGCTACTGAGAGAAATTTTCTTCAGATAGACACCTTTAGCAGAGGCAGGTTTTGCTTTTTTCAAATCAGCTATTAAAGCTTCAAGATTTTCTTTAATGGCGTTTGCGTCAAATGTTACTCGACCAATACCGCCATGAATGATGCCGCCTTTGTCTGCACGATAACGTACCTGACCGGCTTTTGCATTTTTAACGGCACCAGCAACATCTGGAGTCACAGTACCTGTTTTAGGGTTAGGCATTAAACCACGTGGACCAAGTACTGTACCTAACTGACCAACAACACGCATAGCTGCAGGGTCTGCAATGACTACATCAAAATCCATATTGCCTTTCTTAACTTCGTCTGCAAGATCTTCCATACCCACTAAGTCAGCACCCGCTTCTTTAGCAGCTTCCGCATTAGCACCTTGAGTAAATACCGCTACACGAACAGTCTTACCTGTACCATGTGGCAATGAAGTTGCACCACGAACAGATTGATCGGATTTGCGAGGGTCGATACCTAGATTAATGGCAGCATCAACGGTTTCTTCAAATTTAACCGTAGACAATTCTTTAAGAATAGCTACTGCTTCATCAACAGAGTACTGCTTATTTGGATCAACTTTTTCACGAGCAAGTTTTTGACGCTTATTGAGTTTAGCCATCTTAGTTTACTCCTTCTACTTCAAGCCCAGCACTTACCGCACTACCAGCAATGGTGCGCACAGCTGCATCCATATCTGCAGCAGTTAAATCTGGCTCTTTAATTTTTGCAATTTCTTCTAATTGCTCGCGAGTAACCTTACCCACCTTTTCAGTATTTGGGCGACCACTACCTTTTTGAATACCCGCAGCCTTACGTAACAAGAACGCTGCCGGCGGAGTTTTCATTTCAAATGTAAAACTACGGTCACTATAAACACTGATGATAACTGGCACTGGTGCGCCGTTTTCAATGTTTTGAGTTTGCGCATTAAACGCTTTACAAAACTCCATAATATTTACGCCGTGCTGACCCAGTGCAGGACCAACAGGAGGACTTGGGTTAGCCTGACCAGCAGGCACTTGCAGCTTGATGTAAGCTTCAATCTTCTTTGCCATTATGACATCTCCTAATTATGGGTAATAACGCCTCAAAACAAGCAGGATGTTTGTTTATCTTAGGCTCCCCTGTGTTAAAGAATTATCCTTATAAAGGATAATTCCACCAAATTCATATCTATGTTTTTTCTACCTGACCAAACTCCAGCTCAACAGGCGTGGAGCGACCAAAAATCAACACTGCAACTTGCAAGCGACTTTTTTCGTAGTTAACTTCTTCAACAACACCATTAAAGTCATTAAATGGGCCATCAATAACTCGAACCATTTCACCAGGTTCAAATATCGTTTTCGGCTTAGGTTTCTCAACAGCGTCATCAATGCGCTGGAGAATAAGATCAGCCTCTTTTTTCGTAATAGGTGCAGGCTCATCCGCCTTACCACCGATGAACCCCATCACACGAGGGGTCTCTTTCACCAAATGCCATGTTTCATCCGTTAAATCCATTTCAACTAGCACATAGCCCGGGAAGAACTTTCTTTCTGACTTACGCTTTTGTCCACCACGCATTTCTACGACTTCTTCAGTAGGCACCAAAACCTCACCAAATGCTTCTTGCATTCCGTTAAGTTCGATACGCTCTTTAATCGCGGCAGCTACTTTTTTCTCATAGCCAGAATAGGCGTGTACAACATACCAACGTTTAGACATTATTTGCTTATCCTATTATTAGAGAGGCTACGTAACCGATAGCAGTATCTAAAAGCCACAATATAAATGCCATAATGATAGTCAATACTACCACTATCAATGTGGTTTGATTGGTTTCTTGACGCGAAGGCCACACCACTTTGCGTATTTCTGTTTGCGACTCTTTAGCCACATTCCACAACACTGAGCCTTGAGCTGTATTCACAGCTACCCAAAGGGCAACCAAACCCAAAGCTAATAAAGCCACTACCCGATATAGCAATGCCACATCACTGTAGTAAGAATTGCCAACAACCCCCACTGCAACCAACGCAACAACAACCAACCATCTCAGCCAATTGAGCGGATAATCATTTGATTCTACTTTAGCGTTCACGTTCACCCCAATGTTGGTTCAATCAAAAAGACTTATCGCCTTTTGATCTTCTTAAATGGCAGGCCAGGAGGGACTCGAACCCCCAACTTTCGGTTTTGGAGACCGACGCTCTACCAATTGAACTACTGGCCTAATACAACACTTCAAACTGACACTTTAGACTCAACTCAAGTTCAACAGCCTGATAAAACAGAAGCCGAGACGACAAATCGACTCGGCTCATTGGTCTTACGACCGAAGATCACCAAATATTATTCGATGATTTTAGCAACAACACCTGCACCTACAGTACGACCACCTTCACGAATCGCAAAACGCAAACCGTCTTCCATCGCTACTGGGTGAATCAAAGTAACTGTCATCTGTACGTTATCGCCAGGCATTACCATTTCAGTACCCTCTGGAAGCTCACAAGCACCAGTTACATCAGTAGTACGGAAGTAGAACTGTGGGCGGTAACCTTTAAAGAATGGAGTGTGACGACCACCTTCATCTTTTGATAGCACATAGATCTCAGCTTCAAAAGTTGTGTGAGGCTTAACAGAGCCAGGAACACACAATACTTGACCACGCTCAATCTCGTCACGCTTAGTACCACGAAGTAGAACACCTACGTTCTCACCCGCACGACCTTCGTCAAGCAACTTACGGAACATTTCAACACCAGTACATGTAGTGCTAGAAGTCTCTTTGATACCAACGATTTCAATCTCGTCACCAACGGTGATGATACCACGCTCAACACGACCAGTAACAACAGTACCACGACCTGAAATTGAGAATACGTCTTCGATAGGCATTAGGAATGGCTGATCAATTGCACGCTCTGGCTCAGGGATGTACTCATCTAGAGTCTCAACAAGCTTCTTAACAGCTGAAGTACCTAGCTCGTTATCATCTTCACCGTTCAATGCCATTAAAGCAGAACCTGGAATGATTGGAGTATCATCACCTGGGAACTCATAAGCATCTAACAACTCACGTAATTCCATTTCAACTAGTTCTAGCATTTCAGCGTATTCTTCTGAATCAACACCGCCACAATCTTCAGCTAGTAGATCTGCTTTGTTTAGGAATACAACAATGTAAGGTACACCAACCTGACGAGACAACAAGATGTGCTCACGAGTCTGAGGCATAGGACCGTCAGTTGAACCACAAACTAGGATAGCACCATCCATTTGCGCAGCACCAGTAATCATGTTTTTAACATAGTCGGCGTGCCCTGGGCAGTCTACGTGTGCGTAGTGACGTGAAGGTGAATCATACTCAACGTGTGAAGTTGCAATAGTGATACCGCGCTCACGCTCTTCTGGAGCATTATCAATACCATCGAACGCAACTGCGTCACCGCCCCATACTTCCGCACATACGCGTGTTAGCGCTGCTGTTAGTGTTGTTTTACCATGGTCAACGTGACCGATGGTTCCCACATTGACGTGGGGCTTACTGCGTTCAAACTTTTCTTTTGCCATTGTGAGCGTCTCCTAACTGTAAGTATTGCCCTAATTAAAAACTGATCAAACGATCAAAAACCAAAAAACACGGCTATCCGAAGAGTCTAACTCTTAGAATATGCCATGCGTACATCAATAAAACTATCGGCTTGCGCCTCTACTTTTAGCACCACATTAAAGTAGCTTACTTATGGAGCTCATGAGCAGATTTGAACTGCCGACCTCACCCTTACCAAGGGTGTGCTCTACCAACTGAGCTACATGAGCACAAAGCATCAAATACTTTCTACCCTTTACAATCCTATTGCCCAGTTACTTTCCACCAATTGCTATTCAGCAACTTCCAGTACTAAGCTCAAATTGGAGCGGGTAGCGGGAATCGAACCCGCATATTCAGCTTGGAAGGCTGACGTTCTACCATTGAACTATACCCGCGAATTCTTATACATTCCTTTAACATTTCACAAGTCACTTGCGAAACCCGTTAACTACCATTGTTAACTGCTAGATTTTAACTAGCCATCTACACATAAAGGTAGATATGGTGCAGGGGGGTGGATTCGAACCACCGAAGCTTTCGCGTCAGATTTACAGTCTGATCCATTTGGCCACTCTGGAACCCCTGCGAAAAGCGGATACTTCCGCCATTAACATCCACGAAAGCCTGTTTCAAAAGCTATTGCAAACATTAACAAAAATGGAGCTGGCGATAGGAGTCGAACCTACGACCTGCTGATTACAAGTCAGCTGCTCTACCAACTGAGCTACGCCAGCTTTATGAAGCTGAACACTCCAAGCACGATATCAACGTGCATACTTTTCTTATTAGGAAAAGAACCTGATTTGAGAAGTTTTAAACGTTTCTCCAAAACCGGAGGCGCGATTCTAGAGAAACTTTTACGCGGACGCAACATCTGAACACAAATTTTGTTGTTTTTGTAACAATTCTTTTCCAGAAAGTAGCTCTGACCACGTTTCATCGCCTATTTTTGCCGATTCTCCTTGCAAAAGAAAAACCCACACCTCTCTTTTTTCGCGAGGGACTTCTGCAACTTCTGGCTCGTAACCAAGGTCAGAGATTGTCGTTTTGAGACTTAAAGCTCGATTTTTCTCAGAAAACATCCCCAAAGAAATACCATTTTTTAAATCTCCATCGGGGATAACATAGCTATCCACCCCCTGACGCTGCAGCTCACTCAATCGCCTCAACAGTTCTTTTCGAGATGACAACGGGGGCAAATGCAGCCAATATCCAACCGTACTGGACACCAATAGGTTTTTAACCTTAGCCGTCGCACCTAGGCCAGAGAGCTTCTGCACAAAACTTACAGCCTTCTCTTTTGAAGAAAAAGACCCAACAAGCGTACATAAGGAGCGAGAAATCGGAATAACATCAGATTTAACTGAGACAGTCCCATCATCACCGACCACGGCCTGCTTTAAACGTACTGTTTCTATGGGAGCACCGCCCAATTCTCTCTCACTCACCAAAACTAGACTATCAACGCTTTCTGAGCCTGTATAAGCCGCAGGGGCATTACCCGTTATAGAGGGAGTGTAAAAGAAATGGATATACAAAAAAAAGGCTAGATTCACTCCAAGCAACGAAAAAAATATCCAACGCATAAACTTATTTTAATCCAAATGAGAAAATGAATTTTCTAATAACGCCAATGACAAGCCATCTAACACTAAATCGGGATCATAACTGATTTCACACTCGCGCCCTGTTCGACCGCCAAGCACATCATTTTCAAGCAATAAACCCTCGACATAATGACCATTCCCGCCTGTTACTAATATCTTAGGGGGCGTTATCAGGGCTGTCTGATGAATAAATTGGTCACAGGCCTCCTTAAGAAAACCTAACACCATCATTGACAAGCCAGACAAAACAGCCTGTTCAGTCGAATCGCCGTATAGAGGGGTCAAAGGGTAATCATCAGAAGACACCCCAACTTTTTCTGTTTGAGCAAAAAGTGCATTATTCATCAAACGCAGACCAGGCACGATATACCCACCGCAATGCTTACCCTTATCAGCAATAAAATCAACTGTAATAGCGCTACCGGCATCGATAACAATACAGGGGGAATTCAGCTTATTCCACGCAGCCAACATCGCCAACCAACGATCAACCCCCATCCGAGAAACATCAATGTAGCCGTTGATAACACCAGCACATTCTCGGCAAACGCCAGCGAAAACAGGCTGACATAGGTTATTTTTCTCACACCACTCGATCAGCCGCCTGTTGCAAGCAATGACCACGCTAGCAGCGTATATAGCATCAAGCTGTGACAAATCAATACCGCTAAACACACTATCAAACCGCGCGTTTTCTACCTCATCTTGAGTAACAACCTCTGCCGTTAGTACAAAAGATTCACTCACGACTGTATCATCTTTACATAAACGCCACTTAATACGTGTATTACCGATATCCAGCTCAAGACGCATGAGATACCCTTAAAGAGACTTCACCGCCATATATGCGCTTTACGCCCCCTTCCTGCAGCAATAGCAAAGCGCCACTATCATCAACACCTAGATCTTCTCCATCGATTAAATTGTCACCCGATAAAACTTGAACCCGCATATTTTTATATGCATCAAATGCATTCCAACGATCTTTATATTCACTAAAGCCGTTAATATGGAAATTTGATAGCATGGGTATTAGACGGTTAGTAAACCGAGCCACCAGTGTATTTCGAGACACATGACCCAACTGTTGCGATATAGATGACCAGGGCTGACTGATTTTTCCTATAGAATGTTTATCATCCATACGAACATTTAACCCAATACCCACGACAACCTGGCAGGTCCCCATCGGATCACCAGAGATTTCCAATAAAACACCACCTAACTTTTTACCATCTAACAAAATATCATTAGGCCATTTTAACGACAGCTCTTTCAGACCAATATCTTGTAAAGCATCAACGACACATACACCAACAGCTAGACTAAGCCCCTCTAAACAGCTAACACCACCATCAAACTCCCAAATCAAAGACATATAGATGTTATGGCCAAATGGGCTTACCCACTCTCGCCCTCTGCGACCGCGACCTGACTTTTGGTGTTCCGCCAAACAAAGATAACCAGAACCTTCAAATGCGCGCGCCATAGCAATATCGTTTGTTGAGCCCACCTGCATAAACACATCAATATCAGTCACCGCTTTTTTAACATCATCATTCAATTGCGCACCAATATCCGACGAAGAAAGCAGTTCAATACCACCTTCCAAGCAATATCCTTTGCCCTTAATCGAAACCACAGGCAAACCCAAATCAGACAGCCTTTTCAAATGTTTCCACACAGCTGTACGTGACACACCAATTTTTTCACCGATAACAGCGCCAGAGTGATATTGACCATCTTTTAAAAGTCCTAGTAAAGCTAATAGCGACGGAGGTAAAGACGGCTGACTCATATTACCCCTCATCGCTGATATACCGCCTTTCAAATCTTGAACCTAGACTGGTTAAAACTTCATACCCGATGGTATTGGCACTGGACGCTAAATCATCAACAGACTGCTGGTCACTAAGAATATCAATATAAGCTAAATCAGCCTGAAGGCTAGTGTCTAGCTCACTAATATCAAACACCATGGAATCCATAGAAACACGACCAACTAATGGCACTCTAGTACCAGAACAAAAACCAAAAGCGTTATTACCCAGATAGCGAAATAAGCCATCAGCATAACCGCCAAAAACGATTGCTAGAGCCGTTTTCTTCTGAGCAACAAACTCTGCCCCATAACCAACAGTCTCGCCCGCCTGAATGATTTTAAGCTGCATCACTGGTAATTTAAGACTAACCACTGCCTTCATTGGATTCATCTTAGCTGGCTCCGGGTTCACACCATATAAAGCGGCTCCGGGTCGAACCAAACTGTAATGCACAGACTGACTTAAAAAAATACCCGAAGAATTTGCCAAAC
This sequence comes from Candidatus Endobugula sp., assembly GCA_020628895.1. GTDB lineage: Bacteria > Pseudomonadota > Gammaproteobacteria > Pseudomonadales > Cellvibrionaceae > Endobugula. Next base: position 758 of record JAHDEM010000004.1, on the reverse strand, counting down.
TAAGCTTTACGGAAGGGAAATTTTTTATTAACTCACCCGAAGCTTTAGCAAACAGGCTCATTTGCGTCTGATTAAGCGGATGGGAGGGCGTATCTGCACAGGCAAAATGACTCATGCAATATTTTAGATCAACATGCTGTAATAATTTAGAGGATAGCACTTCACTTAATTCTAAATCAGAAAGCCCTAGTCGATGCATACCTGTATCTATCTTTATTGCACAAGGCAGTTTATTTCCTTCAGATAAACAAAAATCTACCCATCGCTGAACACAGGCAACAGAAAATAAAACGGGTGTTAAGTGGTATTTCTGCCAATCTTTGGCGCAAGCTTGATATGTAGAGTCATGAGACAATCCACCGAAAACAACAATCTCATGATCTACAGAAAGGCAATCACGCAGCTCCCTAGCTTCCGCCAAAGTAGCAACAAAGAAGGTGCGACAACCAGCAACAGATAATGATTTAGCGACAGGTTTAACTCCAAGACCATAAGCATCAGCCTTTACAACAGCCCCACATTGGGAATCAGCAGACAAGCGTTCTGACAACAATCGCCAGTTATCCGCAATACTGTTTAAATTAACTGTCAGTATACCTGTGGAAGACATTTTTTAAGCCTAATTACTAACTCGCTTCGCTTTTACTATAAACAAGCATCCTATCATAAGAGTGACTGCAATGTTGAAGTCATACAGAGCATCATCCTAATCAGTCAGACATAAAAAAACCCTGCAGGATGACCTACAGGGTTCTTCT
>JAHDEM010000088.1:3674-5121 GCA_020628895.1 Candidatus Endobugula sp. | reverse complement strand
TATCACCACTGAACTGGTGGGAAATAATATTCGATTCCCGGGACAGTATTTTGATGAAGAGACCGGTCTTCACTATAACGGCTGGCGCTATTACGATGCTGAAACCGATAGATATACGCAAAGTGATTTTATTGGTTTGGCGGGTGGCGTTAACACTTATATCTATGCGCTTGCGAACCCATTAAAATATACTGATCCTACTGGACTTATTAGCTTTATGATTGGTGGAGTTGGTGAAGGAGCCTTAGGTGGCGGTGGAAATGCTCAAGGAGGTGTTTTTATAACTTCGGGTGGTAATACAGGCCCGATTGATGCGGGTGGTTTTGTTTCTGGAGGCGCTAACGCAGGTGTTAGAGGGGACTTAGGTATAAACTTCACTGTACTGCGTGGAGGCCGTGAAAATATTGATGGTAATACAGTCTCATCAACTTTTGATATTGGTCCAGTAAGTTTTAGTAGCCATATAAACCCTAATTCAGGTAAATGGGTTGGTGGAAGCCTTGGTTTTAATACACCATTACCCGGTGCTACTGTCTCATATAACTGGGGAAAGTCTTACTCGGTTAGAGAATGGCTTAATGATTTCTTGGGTGAATCAGAGCCTGGTCAAGGTGGTCGTTATCGCATTGAAGATTACTATGGACATTGTCCGGTGAGATAAAAATTATGACAATGAAAATTACGCTATCAATAACTTTCTTCATTATTTTAATGGTGATTAGTGTGGTTTTATCCGACTATTTTGGTGATATAGCTTTGGTAATCCCGATGATAGGTTTTGTTTTTTTATTCATATATTTTGCCACTTTAAGGTGCCCTCATTGTAATGCGTTAGTGCTTTTTTCATTTAAGCCCCTAACACTTGAGATACCTATTTTGTCTGTATTATTTAAGAAGAAATGCCCAGTATGCTCTAAAAGATTAGATGAAAACTAATTAATGAATCGCTACTATTTTTATAGACAGTGATTAATACCTCATTGGACTTACCTTACATTGTTTTAAATTGCACCAAAAACGTATAAGCCATTTGCGTATCAAATGGCCAGCCTAGATCATTTATTTGTCCTTCTAATTTGATCACAGGAATACGCACACCATAGGCTTCTAGTAGTTCATCGTTGCCTTGTTCTGCAATGTCTACTTCCACAAGCTTAAGGTTGAGTGGCTCTAATAAAGGTTCTAGCTGTTCTTTGGCTAGCTCGCAAAGATGACAACCCACAGTACTGTATAAAAAAAGTTGATGCATTATTTTTATTCGTTTGTTAACTTATTCGTTGATACGTGCAACATCCACCGAGACATTCAGGGTTTGCGATGAGCCGCCACCTAAAATAACACCACGCAATGGGCTTACATCAGAATAGTCTCTCCCCCATGCGGTCACTATATGTTGTCCCATAGGCACAGTATCGTTGGTGGGATCAAATTCGAACCAACCTTCGCC
>JAHDEM010000088.1:0-3574 GCA_020628895.1 Candidatus Endobugula sp. | reverse complement strand
GGCTTTAATCATTGGCGAGTCTAATAAAAACTCTCTGGCATAAAGGGTTTCCACATCGTGCTGGCTATTATTTAATAAGTCTTTCACTTGTTGGCAGGTATTACCATACTGTAATTGACCAATGGGATCATAGCGTGAGTCATTCAACACGATATCAGTAACCACCTCTATGGAAAGTTCTGAATGAGGTTCGTGAATAGAAAAATGGTATTCTCGATTGCCAAAGTAATCAATCCGTCGGCTTCCTGAAGAAGGCGTTGGATGGATGATCACCTGCGGCACACTGGTACTTTGAAAAAACGTTTCTCTTGGCAATAAGTGAGCACGGTTATAACAGGTGTTAACTGGCTGTTGATATTCATAATGGGTGATATGACGAACACGGTACTTCATTATTCATCCTCCCATTTTTCGGCTTGTACTTGCTGGTACACTTCATTATGGTCGAAGTATTTATTACTCAAAGCACCTGCTAAATCATTCAGTAAATTTTGCGTGTTTTCTAAAAACTCATCTAAATTTTCACGCTTTCCTTCATCATTTACTTGCGTAAGTTGCTGGATATCGAGTAATTGAATTTTATACAAAACTTCTACAATAGCCCGCTTTTCTGGGGTTAAGCCTTGTTCGGTATTGGACGCAGGCAACTCATCCACATACGCTTTTAAATCTTTGAGTAAATAATGTAACGAACGCGGATTACTTTTATCCATCATCGTTAATATAAGACCATTACCCACATCGGTTCTTGCACGGTAACGCCGACGATAAGTAATCAGTGTTTCTAACGTCAGCAATAAGGTTTCTAGTACAATGTCTTCGTCAAATTCTTTTTGTTCTTTTACCAACAACGCACGTATTAAAGACATGGTTTGATAACTACGTTCGAGGTTGCGACCGATTTCGATAAAACGCCAACCGTAACCACGAATCATACTTTCGTGGACGAGACCCGAAAAAGCCAATAAGCTGGTGACTAAAGGATCGAGCGCTTCTTCTGGTGCAGAGGCAAATTCATAAGTAAATGCATCACCCAATATACTCACTTCATCGCGAATATCGTTAACCACCCTTTGCGTATCGGCAGACATTAATGGCTTAACTTCTTCGGCACATTCCAACATACCATTTAAGTTAGACATCACACTGCCTGCTCTTTTTTCATCAAGAATGACAGACATTAATTCTGCCTCTGGATTATTGGGCAACAATGTGTCTGGGTGTGTAAACCCTGGAAAAGTTTCTGTGACATTGGTAACGGCTGTTAACAACGTTTTATAACCCTCGGAGGATAATTGCTGTGTATTATTGAGTTGTACAAATACCGTACGTAATAATCGCAATGCCGATTCAACACGAACCGCATAGCGGCCTAACCAGAACATATTTTCGATAACGCGACTTGGCAAATTTGCCGATTGCTCTTGGTCTACCGCAATACCATCGTCTTTATCCGACCATAAACTAATATGTTTTTCAGGCTCGTCAGTAAGCACCCAAGTATCTTTACTCAACGCCGAAGCAGCACCTGCTATTTGCTGACTAATCATTTGCTGAGTGGGTTCGTGTCCGGTACGCGTTAATCCACCGGGCATGACTTTAAAAGACTCGCTCCCAGAGATAGACGCTACCGAAAAGCTACGCAGCACCGATGGACGAGGTGTAAATTGGCTCTGCTGCCAACTTGGAGAGTGAGCTGGTGCAATAAATTCTTGAGCAACAAATTTAAGTGGTTGTTGTTTGATATCTTTTCTGAGTGTTTCGATATCTTTTTCTGATAACAAATTCCCCGAAATACTCGACGAGTTCCATTTTTTAAAGGTGGGCTTAATCACCAACTGATGAATATTATCTAATATATATTCTAAATCCTGTTCGTCGTAAGCCCAGTAGGTTTTTGCTGACGGCAGTGAAAGTTTTTCGCCCGTAAAAAAGTGGCTGATATCATCAATATATTTTAGATAAACAGGGCTCTCTAACACACCACTACCAATAGGGTTTGCAATAGCCACTTTTTTTGAACGAACCACTTCCAGCAAACCCGGCACACCTAGATAGGAATCACTTTTAAGCTCGGCAGGATCACAAAAATAGTCGTCGACACGGCGTAAAATCACGTCGACTCGTGTTAAACCGCCTAAGGATTTCGTCCAAACAAAACCATTACGTACCGTTAAATCACGTCCTTGGACCAGAGAATACCCAAGATAATTAGCAAGGTAAGCATGCTCAAAATACGATTCGTTACGGCTACCCGGTGTTAATACAACGATGTTGGGTAATTGATTTGTCGGCGAGAGCTCATTAAGCTTGTAACGCATAGTCTGAAAGAACATGGCCAAACGACGCACATGGGTTTGCCTAAACAGACCGGGGAAAACCCGTGTCATTACCGTGCGATTCTCCAATGCGTAACCTGCACCACCCGGTGACTGGGAGCGATCGGCAATAGCGCAAACACCTTGGTCTGCCGTTCTCACCATATCGGTTGCATGTAATAACAAGCCATTTTCTGCAATAGCGGCAGAACCAAAACAAGGGCGTAAAAAACCGGGGTTGGCAAACACACTTTCTGGGGGGATAACGCCTTGACGAATAAGCTCTTGAGGTCCGTAAAGGTCTTTGAACAATTGGTTAAACAAGCGGGTACGTTGTAAAAGACCTTGCTCTATAGGTTGCCAAGTGGCCTGATCCAATAACAAAGGAATAGGATCTAAGCCCCATGTCCGCTCGTTCGATTCATCGTAGGCCTTATAAGTCGCACCATCGTCGCGGAGTATGCGCTGGGTTTTATTATGGCGTTTATCGAGTTGACTGGCACCTAATTGATTAAGGTTTTCCAGCAAATGTTGCCAGTGCTCAGAAATAAGCCCGTCATGCTGAAAAGCTTCATCAAACCGGCCTTTAGCAGGTTCATAGAGTGCGCCTGCCAAAGAGGATGGTGAAGCCGATGATTGATTTTGCTGCTGTGCCATATATTGCGCCATGATTACGGTATGGGGCTGGAGCCACTTGACTCTTAAGGTGCCACTTTATGGGGCACCATTCTATGATGTTAGCCGATAGAATCAACCTATAATTTATTTGAAGCGTCAAGCGTCAAGCGTCAAGCGTCAAGTATATTACGACAGACATTTAACTCCCCGGCAACAGCATCAGCTAATCACACCTTATTATTACGCAAGTCCAAGGTATATGGATAATCGTCTGTTGGCTCCTCAAACGGTGGTGTCATCGGATGAGGGGCTTTATCGTGCTCAGAGAACTGGCGATAAGCTTCTTGCTGACTCGGTGGTACCGAGGGCACTCGTGGCGGAATAACACCAGGGCTGTGATTAAACTCCCAAAATCGGTTAATACGCCGAGATTCTGCTTCGAAGGCGTTCACTGGGAATTTGTCATAGGGACGCCCTCCGGGGTGAGACACATGATAAGTACATCCTCCCACCGACAAACCATTCCACGTATCGATAAGGTCAAACACTAAAGGAACGTTCACTCCTATCGTCGGGTGCAGTGCCGAAGGTGGCTGCCATGCTCGATAACGTACACCCGCTACATATTCCCCTTTACG
>JAHDEM010000087.1 GCA_020628895.1 Candidatus Endobugula sp. | reverse complement strand
TGTATTTGCTGAGCACTGTTTTTCGTCATTAGACGACTGGTTGTCGTAAATGCGTAATCTGGATGAGTTTCATTATCCAGGCAATGCACAATATAGCGTTTATTGAGTGCTTTAATTAAATCCGATAGTGGCCCACCCATACGCCAGCGTATGGGTAATGATGCCGTAAAACGGTACTGATTGTTCGGCGTCAGCTCTATTAAATCCAATTTTTCAAGCTTCCTTAAGTGTAGATATAACTGAGCCTCATCCATATCTAAAAACGCTTGGATAGTGGGAATATCTAATTGGGATACTAGAAAAATAAGTAATAAAAACAGGTGTTTATCTGCAGCTAATGCTTCTTCCGTTTCTTCGGGTAAAAACTCAGGTGTTTGTTTGAATCGCCGTTGCATACCTACTAGTTCATCAATACTCAGGTCGATAACAGCACATATTTCTAATAAGCGACTCATTTTGCAGTCTTTGTCTTTGAATAAGCGTTTAATCGATAACTCGCTCATATTCATCTCGCTAGCCAGTTGCGCATAAGTATATCCACGCGCTTTTACCGCTTGCTTTAACAAAGAAAACAGATTTTCGCGCTGTTGATGCTCATCGCCCATATTGACGTTTTGCTTGACGTAAGGCTGAGATAAATCGTTCATAGATCAGTCCACTCTACTATTGGATACTTAAAACCAACAAAAAGTATCTTTTTTTGATACCTTTTAAACATAAGAAGAAATTAAGTCTCAAATATAACACAATACACTTCTTTAATCTAAAGGAGTTAACCAATGACTACATCAGTACAACGCAATCTTTTAGCAACCTGCATAGCCGTATTAATTACATCGCACAATAGTGCTATTGCAGACACCCCAGATATTTCCTGGAGTCTATCTGGTTTTGATGAACCCGAATCCGTACTACCGCACCCCACTAAACCTTTATTATATGTATCTAATATCAATGGCACCCCTGTTGAGCTTAATGGTAAGGGATATATCAGCTTGCTGGCCGATGATGGAACCTTTATACGACATGTGTGGGTTAATGGTATGGATGCCCCTAAAGGTATGGCGATTGATGAGAAGTTCTTATATGTCGCAGATATGAAGCGACTTCATATTATCGATCACGAGAAGGCAGAAATCGTTAAAACATTAACGGCTGAAAATAGCGTGATGTTAAATGATATTGCTATCGACAATAAAGGCGATGTGTATATTAGTGATATGTTAGGCGGAGGTTTATACCGTTATAGCAATGACCAATTAACACCATGGATTTCAAGTGATAAGATCCCCCATCCAAATGGTTTATTTTTTCACAACAATGAATTATTAATGGCTACTTGGGGTGAGGGACTTAAAGATGATTTTTCAACAAGCGAGCTAGGAGGACTATTTACGGTTAATACCAACGATAAATCATTAACCCCAATAAAAGGTGCCCAGACACTCGGTAATTTAGATGGCTTAGCTGCAATTAACGATCACCTAGTAGTTAATGATTGGATGAATGGCAATGTATTTAGCTACAAAGACCAAACATCTACATTATTATTTAATGCGGGAAAACATGCTGCAGATATCTCGACAAAAGGAAGTAATTTATATGTACCTGTGATGTTTTCAAAACGTATTGATGTGTACGACTTAAAACAGAAGCTTTCCAGAAAATAGGGTTTAGTCTTTTAATTTATGAATCGCTCAATGAATTTAGCGATTCATAAATATCTCACGATAAACGATGCTTAAAATCGCTATAAGAAAATTCTTTAACGATATTCAGTGCATCTGTATTGGAATTCCATATAGCAATAGATGGTAACCCTATTCCATTAAAGGTAGTTGTTTTAACCATAGTGTAGTGTGACATATCATCAAACATTATACGTTCGCCTATTTTAATCGGCCCGCGAAAACTATAATCACCCATCACATCACCAGCTAGACATGTCATCCCACCTACTCGATAATTACAAGCATATTCGTCAAGGTGTCCGGCTTTTTCCCCACCATATAAATGAATATTGGCCCGATACGGCATTTCTAATGTATCGGGCATATGACAGGTTGCTGAGGTATCTAAGATAATCTGTGGTTGATCTGTATAACTCACATCTAATACTTCGCTAACTAACACCCCGGTATTAATCGCTACCGCTTCTCCAGGCTCTAAATAGACTTGCACATCGTACTTTTTAGCAAACGAGCGAATTAAATCAATTAAGCCATCAACATCATACTCAGGATCAGAAACAAGGTGGCCACCGCCAAAGTTAATCCATTGCATCTGCGGTAAATAGTCTGCAAATTTTTCTTCTACAACCGCAAGCGTACGACGTAAAGGCTCTAACCCATGTTCGCAAAGGGTATGAAAATGTAAACCGCTAATGCCAGTTAAATTTTTGCCTGAGAATTCTGTGATCGGAATACCTAAACGAGAGCCTGCTGCACAAGGATCATATATTTCTGTGGTGCCTTCAGAATGCTGTGGATTAATGCGCAAACCAATATTTACTGGTTTCTGGCTATACTGCTGATTATACTGAGCAACAAATGCTGAAAACTTCTCCCACTGGGAAAAACTATTAAAGATGATATGATCGGCAATAGGTAATATTTTGCCGAGCTCTTTATCACTATATGCCGCAGAAAATACATGTACTTCTCCTTGTTTCCCCTGCTGATTAAACTCTTCATAACCTAAACGAGCTTCATGATAACCGCTTGCACAAATGCCGGATAAATATTGTCTAAATAAAGGTGCTAATGACCAACAAGAAAACGCCTTTAGTGCAGCAAGTACCTTTGCTCCGCTTTGTTGTTGCACGTGTTTTAGTACGGCTAAATTGCGCTCAACAGCCACCTCGTCGATCACAAAGCAGGGCGATGGAACACGTTTAGGATCGAATTTTTTAAAGGTCTCAGATTGCATTATTCTGATTCATTCGAAGAGGAATTAGCTAAAGAGAAACTCTCTAATTCTATAACTTTCCAAGGCAAACCATATTGATTCATATCGTCCATAAATGGATCGGGGTTAAGTTGTTCCATATTCCATACTCCCGGTTGCATCCATTTCCCTTCTACCATCATTTTTGCACCAATCATTGCTGGCACACCGGTAGTATAGGAAATTGCTTGAGAGTTTACTTCGGCATAACATGCTTCGTGATCGCAAATATTGTAGGTATAAACAATTTTTTCCTTGCCATCTTTTTGTCCTTTTACAATACATCCAATACAGGTTTTTCCTTTAGTTCTTGGGCCTAGACTCGCAGGATCAGGCAGTAATTTACGTAAGAATTGGATAGGAACTATTTCGGCACCATTAAATTCAACTGGCTCGATACCCGTCATACCCACATTACCTAGCACTTCTAAATGCTTAAGATAATTATCAGAAAAACTCATCCAAAATTGTGCACGTTTTAAAGAAGGAAAATGTTTGGTTAAAGATTCCAGCTCTTCATGATACATACGATAAATATTGTAAGTACCGACCTCCTCAGGACAAGTAAATTGTGCTTTTGTGGACATGGGTGCAGTTGTTACAAATTCACCATTTTCCCAATGGCGGCACTCTGCTGTTACCTCACGGATATTAATTTCTGGATTAAAGTTGGTTGCAAAAGGATACCCATGATCACCACCATTAACATCAATAATATCAAGCTCAACAATCTCATCAAAATAATGCTTGGCCATATGAGCAGTAAACATATTGGTTGCACCGGGATCAAAACCAGACCCTAGTAGTGCCATTAAACCTGCTTTTTCAAATCTTTCTTGGTATTCCCATTGCCATTTATATTCAAACTTAGCCGTATCCAAAGGTTCGTAGTTCGCGGTATCCATATAATGAACCCTTGCTTCTAAACAAGCATCCATAATACTTAAGTCTTGGTAAGGTAAGGCAACATTAATCACCATAAATGGCTGCTCGCTTTTTAATAAAGCAGCAAGTTCAGCAACATTATCTGCGTCTACTTGTGCTGTTTTAATTTTGCGACCTGTTTTTTCTTTGACTTGCTGCGCAATAACTTCGCACTTTGACAGTGTTCGACTCGCCAATATAATATCGGTAAAAACTGTATCAAGCTGGGCGCACTTATGCGTCACAACACTACCTACACCACCAGCACCAATAATCATTACTTTTGACATAACGTCCTCTTTCTTTTCTCTACAACACAAAATACATCATGCGTGAATATTTTATTCTTCGTAATAAGTGTAACCTTGCAAACTCGCTGCAAAGTCGTTTAACATTTTTTGCCGTTCGGCAATGGTAATTTTTCCCGCTCGTACCGCTTGTTCCGCAATATCACGAAATCGTCTTTTGATGACGTCGGGTTGATATTCTACATAGCTCAACACATCAGATATGCTATCGCCTTGTAATTCGGTGACCACATCAAAGCTTCCATCTTGATTAATGCGAATACTGGCTACATTAGTATCGCCAAATAAATTATGTAAATCCCCTAATGTTTCTTGATAGGCACCCACTAAAAAAACACCTAAATAATAATCCTCGCCATCTTTTAAGGGGTGCAATGGCAATGTATTGCGAACCCCATCTTCACCAATAAAATGATCAATCTTACCATCGCAGTCGCAAGTAAGATCAGCAAGGATAGCCTCTCTTGTAGGCGCTTCTAATAAACGGTGTATCGGCATAATAGGAAATACTTGGTCTATTGCCCACGTATCGGGTAAAGATTGAAATACGCTAAAATTACCATAATAAATATCGGCTAATTCTTCTCCTAAATGCTCAAGATCGCTAGGGACACGATCTAACTTAGGTAGAATATTCACGATACGATGCATCACAGCTAAAAATATATTTTCTCCTAATGCACGATCACGTAGAGATATTTGTCCACGACGAAATAATTCACGAATTTCATCACGATAGTGAACTGCATCATTGTGGCTTTCTTGTAGTCGATGGGTTGGAAATTTATCGGATTGTAAAAGTTGTGCCACACCTAATAAATTGTGAATTAATTCATGATGCGTATCACTTAGTTCATCAGGCAGAGGCTGTGGATCAAAATGGCTCACATCCAATATATTGAATAACAGTACCGATGAATACGCCACCGTTGCGCGACCCGATTCGGTAATAATCACTGGGTGAGGAATATTGTGAGGATCTAATGCCTCCATAATCGACTCAACAATATCAACACAGTACTCATCTAAAGAATAGTTCATACTATGCAAAGAATTACTCTGACTACCATCGTAATCGACGGCTAGGCCGCCTCCTAAATCGAGATATTGTAAAGGCACACCCTCCTCAATAAGCTCAAGATAATATCGGCAAGCTTCTAACACTCCACTGCGAATATTACGAATATTCGGTAGCTGCGA
>JAHDEM010000028.1:4721-31231 GCA_020628895.1 Candidatus Endobugula sp. | reverse complement strand
GTGATAATATGATTCTTACCGATACTTTTAGCGTGCTCTGCCAGACCGAGAATAGCAATATTATTACTTTCGGTTGATCCACTAGTGAACACAACTTCTGAAGCCATCGCATCGACCACACGAGCCACTTGCTTGCGGGCAACTTCAAGCAATTCTTTTGCACAAATACCCCAGAGGTGAGTCTCACTACTAGGATTTCCATATTGATGTTTCATAATATCAGTGACTAAGGCAACAACCCTAGGGTCGATAGGAGTGGTTGCACTACAATCCATATAGACAGGCATCGAAACATCAGATGTAAGTTTATGTTCAGCAAACATGTTAAAACTCCCAATCGCGTTTAATTAACGTGTCACAAAAATGAGTGAGCTGATGTAAATCCCTTGTTTTCATTATTCGCACAAGCTCGTCGATATCACTTTTCTTATAGGTTTTATTAGAGTCATCTTGCCCATAATGCTCAGCAATGTTTTCGTATACGTGAAAAGCGTTATTGTCTTCTCCCTCAAGAAAACGCCTTAAGCGATAGACAATTTGTGCATTGCTTGGATAAGGCCTTTCGTGAATCGAAGACCATACTGGCACTATCGCTCGCTTTTTATGTAACGCATATTGAGCAATCCACAAAGTGTCCGCGTAGTGTGCTTCGATGTCCACAGGCTCAATATTTAATAGGTCATAAGCTCGCCCTCCTCTTGGAGTAAGGATAAGAGAGCCCACCAAGTGCTTAAAACGAAAGAAAAGATTAATGAGGTTTTGTAATAACGGGTTTAAGTCTATATTAGGTGTGACTACAGAGTTAATCGTAACCCCTCCAAGCACCGCGCTGCCAAAGCTTCTTGACTCTTCAACGGCTGCCGGTAAAGTTTTTGTATCGATACAAATTGTGTCGTCGTCAATAACTAAATAAACCAATGACTTCAATAACCGGCTAAGCTCTTTCGACTTATTCTTTCTAACGGTAATACGCTTACTATCAATATGGCGTTTAGCTAAGGCCACTACCGTCGTAAAGCATTTACGGTAAACCATATTAATACCACCATCGATTTGTTCGTAAACCAGTCGAATCAGCACATTGGTGTTATTTTTTTGCTCTTCTATTAAGGACTTTGCGGCAGATAAAGATCGTGAGGTTTCTTCACTCACAGCACCTTTAGGTTCATTCACATAAAGAATGATATCAATATCACTTTGCCAATCTTGGGTGAGAATATTCTTTACAGTAGGGATGAAGTTTTCAGATGCAGCGTAAATAGGAACTAAAATAATCGTTGACGAAAAAAGCTCCCACATTTCCCAATCATTGATAAGAAATGACTCATTATCGTATAGATATTCTTCTGTATAACCGTATAGACATTTTGACGACCCAGGCATTACATCACCTATAGATATCGTCTCGCCGACACAATTAATTATATAGTTGTCTTCACTCATAGATTCTCCTAGCATCCATCTTGCAATCATCTATTAGTTCAAAACGCCGTTAATTTACGCGCCATTCCTTTTAGAAAATTTATTATTATTTTTGTAATAAAGAAAATAAAATATTTACACCCTATTAATTTATAACGATACAATAATAATTTTTTTATTACAATGGCGCCTCAATAATTAATGGCGCACCATTCATCAAGCAAAGGGATAAATATTCAATTTATAATTTTTTTTCAAAAAAAAGAGAAATAGTTCTCAAAAAACTAATGCAATAAAAATTAAATTATTATGAAATAAATGAAAGGAAAATAAAAAGACAGTGAAAAGATCACAAAGATAAAGACCTTAAATATTGATAAATTTCCATTTGAGAACGTAACTTTCTACGATTACCGCGTTTAACATATTTATTAGTTTGCTGCTGATCAATCACTCTAGCTTTCACCGTATCTCGTAGTTGCAACTCTAAAATATGAATAATACGCCCAGCCAAAGCCTTATCATAAACAGGGCAACCCACCTCAATGCGGTCATCCATATTACGAGTCATCCAATCTGCTGACGAAATAATGACTCTTGGGTCTCCTGCATTCTCAAACACCATCACACGGGGGTGCTCAAGAAAACGGTCAACAATACTCACGACTCGAATATTACTGCTCAACCCTTTAACTCCAGGAACTAAAGAACACATACCTCTTATAATCGCTTGTATTTTAACGCCCGCCTGACTTGCTTTATACAGCTCATCGATAAGTGCTTTATCGACTAAATTATTCACCTTCAGAATAATTCCCGCTTTTTTACCCTCATTAGCATTTTGTATTTCCTGCCTTATTAGCAACTGAATTTTTGTACGTGCGTTAATTGGTGATATCTGTAAATGCTGAAATTTATGGCGACGATAAGGGTGTTGAATAAAGTCGAATACATTCACAGCCTCTTGCGCAAGCTCTGCATTACGCGTAAACAAGCTGAAATCCGTGTAAATTTTTGCTGTTTTTTCATTAAAGTTACCGGTACCAATATGGGCGTAGTTAACTAACTTGCCTTTCTCTTCTCGACTAATAACACACAGCTTACTATGCACTTTTAGGGTTGGAACACCGAGAACAACACTAACACCAGCATCCGTCATTTTCTTCGACCAATCAATATTAGCTTGTTCATCAAAGCGAGCACGCAGCTCCACAACCACTGTCACTTTCTTACCGTTGTCAACGGCATCAATTAATGAATCAATAATTCTCGACTCTGACGCCACACGGTAAATATTTAATCGAATATGTTTAACTGCTGGATCAAAAGCTGCTTGACGAACAAACTCTGTAAAATGCAAAAAACGATGGTATGGATAATATAACAAGATATCGTGATGTGTGATGGCTTCAAATACAGTATCAAAATCTGCAAAGCTGTGGCTATCTATTGCTGGCAACTTGCCATTTTCTAAATAATCTCTACCAATATTTGGAAAACCTATAAAATCTTTAAAATTACGGTAGCTACCACCAGGAATCAAACTATCATAAGACGATATTTTAAGACGGCGCGCCAAATATTTAAGCATTTCTTCTGGCATTTCAGAATCATAAATAAACCGTACTGGCTCGGCGACCAAGCGTTGTTTCATACTTTCAGACATCTTATCAACATAGCTCTCATCGATCTCGTCTGTGATTCGGTATTCGGCGTCCCGAGTCATTTTAAATGAATAAGCTTCAAGTTTATCGAAGTCGAAAAAGCCTTTGAAAATATTTTCCATAAATAATTGAATAATATCATCGAGCAAAATAATGTATTTCTTTTTACGGCTTTTTTCTGGAGGGATAACAACGAATCTCCCCATTGCTTGAGTAGGCACTTCTATTGTTGCGTATAATGTTGATTTATTTTCTCGACGTATTGCAACAAATAAATAAGTCCCTGAGTCATTTAAACGTTTTATAAGATCGACTTTTTTATCGAGGATAACCGGCGCTATATGACGCAGCACTTTATTCTTAAAATAATCTTTAAGCCAAGCTATTTGATAATCCGTGAGTTCTTTTTCATCAATTAAAAATATATTGTACTTAGCTAACCCGCGGACAACCTGCTTATAAATCTTATCGAAGGTTTTAGTCATCACCAATACTTTATTCTGTATGGCTTCCATTAGCTCTTTAGCTGCTTGAGCCTGTTCGTGTTCACCTTCGTTAAGGTGGATAACAATCTGGCGTTTTACCTCAGCAACCCTAACACGATAAAATTCGTCCATATTACTAGAATAAATACCGAGAAAACGCATACGTTCAACAATAGGGTTTGCACTATCGGCCGCTTCCTGTAATACACGCTCATTAAACGACAACCAGCTCAATTCCTTAGGGTAATAAATGGGGGCAGGTACTGACATATAAAAAACCAAATATTGTATTTATAATCATCAAATTTAAGACATTTTATTATAGTTTAACTTAATCGCTTATGTATGACGGTTTTATGACAGTCCAATCTCCACACTCATAAATATCCACCAATGACATAACGAATAATAGGCAACACACAAGATTACGTCATTTGCAGGCCAACAACTTAGACAGTTGAAAAAATAAACAGAGAGAGTAGAATGAACAAAACCACAGAAGAAATTAAGTTAAAAGTAGGGAAGCTAGCAATATCCAATTCTTGAACCACTCCCTATTATCATTCCTGCCAATAACATCCGTACATCTGTTGGCAGACGTGAATGATACGCGCAGCGCCCAACAATAGAAAAAGCAAATTACAAAAGCTGCAAATTCCGACAAGCATGTCATCTAACTATAATAGACGAGCCTATCAGGACAGCTGCTTGCTCAAAAGAATAAAGTGACAAAAAAAAGATTGAAGTGACAACATTCAAAAAAAATCGACTGGGTCACTGAATTAACGGGCTCGTTTGTTGTTTTTCAACAAAACATACGAGTATACTCCGCAAAAAAAATAAAAAGGGATGAAGATGACAAGCACTCAAAACCACGCACCTAATTACTCTCGCAATACATTAGTCCGTATTATCATTTATTCTATACTAATCGTTTTTGTTATTTTTTATCTCGCACCATTGTACGTTATGGTGGTTAATTCATTTAAACCGCTAGATGAGATACGCCAAGGAGACATGCTGTACTTTCCCAAAGAATGGACTCTATACGCATGGCACTCTGCATGGACCAATACACCTATAGGACTCAACCACGATGGGCTAAAACCCTACTTTATTAACTCAATTGTTATGGTCACCCCGGCAGTAATTATTTCGACATTTATGGGAGCTTTAAATGGCTATGTACTCACCAAATGGCGCTTCAGAGGTGATGGTATTGTATTTGGACTGCTGCTCCTTGCCTGTTTTATCCCGTTTCAAATTGTATTAATTCCCATGGCTAAATTACTAGGAATCTTCGGATTAGCGGGTACGACAACTGGACTCGTTTTTGTCCATGTTGTCTATGGCTTGGGATTTACCACCTTATTTTTTCGCAATTATTATGCAAATTATCCCGATGAGCTTGTTAAAGCAGCTCAGATAGATGGCGCAAGATTCTTCCAAATATTTTTTAAATTACTCATACCCAGCTCGGCCCCTATGATAGTTGTGAGTGTTATCTGGCAATTTACTAATATTTGGAACGATTTTTTACTAGGGGCATCGTTTGCCGATTACGATTCTATCCCAATGACCATCGCTTTAAGCAACTTGGTGAGCTCTTCCCACGGTGTTAAAGAATACAATGTACACTTTGCTGCGGCCATTCTTGCAGGATTACCCACGTTAATTGTATATATCGTATCGGGGCGATATTTCTTACGTGGGTTAATGGCTGGAGCGGTTAAGGGGTAATCTATATTATTGATCTACATCATCCATATCTGCCTGACCAGACATTCGACGGCGGATATGGGACCACGACATGCCTATACCCAAAACAGCAGACACAATGACTAATATAAGATAAACAAATAATGTGCTACCAATGATTAACATATCATAATAAATAGCCACCCAAGCCATGCAAGCAAAAAGTGCAGCTGCCAAGATAATACCAATGGCACCTAACGAGCGAAGGGTGGCCCGCAAAAAAATAACCCAGCCAATCATCAGTACCACCCCCATCAAAACCAATACCGGCAGTGCAAATGTTTGCAGTGTAGTCCAATGATAGAACGAATAACCCGATGGATTAAATGTTAAAAACACCAATACTAAAGCGATAAAAAATCGGATAGCAAAATTAGAAAACTGGAAATGTGATGCCATTATTCTCTCTCAACTATTGTCATATATAAGCACCTAAGTTTGCCAGCTTCCCTATAACGCATCAAGACCAAAACGGAATTACCTGCCTTAGCACATACGTCAAAGAGATTTGTGTTACTCTAATCGGCTAATTGATTCTGGATAAATACACCTAATATCAGCAAATGCTTCAAGATAACTATGATCAACTAACCCCCGATACGGTAATGGACTGTGTAGAAAGCTTAGGCTATTACAGCGATGCTCGGATTTTAGCGCTCAACAGCTACGAAAACCGGGTATATCAAGTCGGTATCGAGGGCAAAACACCCGTTATTGTTAAGTTTTATCGCCCTAATCGATGGAGCAATGAACAAATTATCGAAGAACATCAGTTCACACAATCCTTACTAGATATAGAGGTTCCTGCAGTCCCACCCATTGCCTTTGATGAACAGACATTACATGAGCATAGAGGTTATCGGTTTGCGGTGTACCCTAGACATGGAGGACAAGCCCCCTCATTTGATGATGGTAATCAGCTAGAAATCTTAGGACGCTTTTTAGGGCGGGTGCATAACCTAGGGAGTACCGCTCTATTCGCTTATCGACCATCCATTAGCATTAGTACCTACGGAACTGATAGCCGCGAATTTTTACTGAATCAACACTTTATTCCACCATCACTTGAAACGGCATACGACACCCTCACTAAAGACCTACTAAGTGCTTTAGAAACTCTGTTTCATCGTACCCATTACAATCCAATTCGACTGCATGGAGATTGCCATGTAGGCAATATTCTATGGCGTAATGACAGTGCACATTTTGTTGACTTCGATGACGCACGTAATGGACCCGCCATCCAAGATTTATGGATGATGCTCTCCGGAGACTATCAACAAAAATGTATACAGCTATCCGATATCCTCGAAGGATATACTGAGTTTTGCGAATTCAACCCTGCAGAAATTAACCTTATCGAAGGTTTAAGAACACTACGTATCATGCACTACAGCGCCTGGATAGCTCGAAGATGGGAAGACCCAGCATTTCCACATAATTTTCCATGGTTTAACACCGAACGTTACTGGGCAGAGCATATCTTAGAATTGCGCGAGCAGTTATCGGCGTTACAAGAGCCTGCTATAAAGTGGTTATAAATATAGCCACTGGTAAATAGCCGTTAGTTTCAAGCTCATAAGAAACGAAAAAGTACAATGAAATCAATTTACTCTACAGACAAATAAAAACCTCCTGTAAACTACTCAACAAAATGTAAATTATCACTG
Organism: Candidatus Endobugula sp.; assembly: GCA_020628895.1. Lineage (GTDB taxonomy): Bacteria > Pseudomonadota > Gammaproteobacteria > Pseudomonadales > Cellvibrionaceae > Endobugula. Next base: position 24,232 of record JAHDEM010000028.1, on the reverse strand, counting down.
ACGTGAACTACAGCTCATAACGCGCTATAGGCCTTATAAAATATGAACACTATCGAAAAAGACCCCGTTTGGGATATGTTACGTAAAACATCCTACGAGCAGGCGCAAAGAGAACCTATTTTGGCCAGCTTTTTACACGCGACTATCTTGAACCACAATACACTAGAGGATGCCCTAAGCTTCCATCTAGCCAATAAACTTGATAGCCCTACCGCATCGGCATTGTTGTTACGAGAAATCATTGAGGAAGCGCTTAACGAATCAGATAATATCAGCCAAGCCATGCGAGCCGATATGATCGCCACTTACGAGAGAGACTCGGCATGCGATTGTTTATATACCCCCTTTCTTTTTTATAAAGGGTTTCATGCGCTACAAGCATATAGAGTGGCTCATTGGCTTTGGAACAATGAACGTTTTCCCTTGGCCTCTTTTATACAAAACCATATCTCTACTGCCTTTAGCGTTGATATTCACCCGGCTGCGACCATAGGCAAAGGCATTATGCTAGACCACGCCACTGGCATTGTGATCGGAGAAACTGCTGTTATCGAAGATAATGTTTCCATTATGCAGTCTGTCACCTTAGGGGGCACCGGTAAAGAGACCGGAGATAGGCACCCTAAAATACGACAAGGGGTTTTAATTGGCGCCGGCTCCAAGATATTAGGCAATATCGAGGTGGGCGAAGGCTCTCACGTAAGCTCTGGAAGTGTGGTGCTAAAAGATGTGCCCGCTCATAGTGTGGTTGCAGGTGTGCCAGCAAAAGTCATCGGCAAGGCGAGTATCGACCAGCCTGCGCTCGATATGAACCAAGACCTTCGCTGTCGAGATGAGATAGACAGCAGTAGTGACTGACCGTTAACGAAAGCTAATCACCTCACCAATAGAGGCCTTCTTTAAATAGCACATTAGTAAACGATCAATACCTAACGCGACGCCAGCACAATCAGGAAATTGGCCTTCTTTAAGTGCATCGACCAATGCCTGATCATAGGGCAATACGGGGAGCTGATTGAGTGCTCTATACTCTTGGTCCTGATTGAAACGTCGCTCCTGCTCATTAGGATCGGCTAGCTCCCAGTAACCATTCGCCAACTCTATTTGATCGATATATATTTCAAATCGTTTTGCTACTTGTTGTCCCGAACTATCCACATCCACTCTTGCCAGTGCAGCTTGTGTGGCAGGATAATCATAAATGCCCACAATACCATTGGGTAACTTGGGCTCAATACAGTGTGTAAATAATAAGTCTAACCATGCGTTTTTATCATCAGAATCAAAGCTTGTTTCTATATATTGATAAGCACATTGCCTCAATTCATCACTAGTCGCTGAGTGAGGATCAAGAGATAAATATGTCTGAAAAACCTCTCTATAACTCATAAGGCACCAAGGCATATCGGGAAAGAACAATACTAATAATTGCCGCACTTCTTCAATAAGAGACTGCTCATCCCACCCTACCCGATACCATTCAAGCATAGTAAATTCTGGACTATGGCGCTGGCCTTTTTCATCATCACGGAAGGCCTTACCCAAGTAATAAACATCTTGTGGGTATGCTGCCAAGAAGCGTTTCAAATAGAATTCAGGAGATGTTTGTAAGTAATGAGGATGCGACATGACTGTCGCTTCGATGCTATTAATAAAGGGGTCTACCGTCGCATATTCACTTAATAGAGGAACATCGAGCTCTAGAATATCGCGCTCTGCAAAAAATGCTCTGATCAAACGGTAAAGAATTGCCCGCTGGTGAAGTGCGGGCAATGATGCAGATGGCTGCCAAGACATTTAATCTTTAGCGCGACTTAAATACTCACCCGTACGGGTATCAACACGAATAACTTCGCCCGTGCTTAAAAACAGAGGTACTTTAATCACAGCGCCTGTAACTAGTGTTGCTGGCTTAGTGCCACCATTAGCGGTATCGCCTTTTAGGCCGGGATCGGTTTCAGCAATTTCCAGCTCAACGTGATTAGGTGGCGTAATGGCTAATGGCGAACCATTATAGAGCGTCACAACAACCTGTTCCTGCTCTTTTAACCATTTGTAATTCTCACCAACCGCTTTCTCATCCGCAGGGAACTGCTCAAATGTCACTGGATCCATGAAATACCAGAACTCACCATCGTTATAAAGGTATTCCATATCATGATCCATAACATCTGCACCCTCTAACGATTCGCCAGACTTAAAGGTACGCTCCCACACTCGCCCTGTATTCAGATTGCGGAGCTTAACGCGGTTAAAGGCTTGCCCTTTACCAGGTTTTACATACTCGTTTTCTAAGATATTACACGGCTCGCCATCGAGCATGACTTTTAGACCGCTACGGAATTCATTGGTAGAATAGTTAGCCATTGTTTCCTCAAACTTAACATGGTGTTGTAAAACTGTAATGATACATCGAACCGCCTCGTCATGGCAGCGTAATGATAAGAAAGATCACAGAATATCGCTAAAAGAGATCAATACACCATCTCTCACATGGCAACAGCACCTACAACAAGCGGTTACAGAGCCTACTGAATTACTCTCGTTACTATCAATACCTCACGAGCACCTAGCTGCGGCGATACAAGCTAGTCAGCTATTCCCTCTAAAAGTACCTAAAACGTTCTTAGACAGAATCGAAAAGGGTAACCTCAACGACCCATTACTCAAGCAGATACTACCTATTGGGGCCGAATCTTTAGTCGTTGATGGTTTCTCAAAAGACCCCGTAGAAGAACAAAAAGACCAACCAGCCGGCATGATTCAGAAGTATCATGGAAGAATTTTGTTGATGGTTAATGGACATTGCGCCATCAATTGCCGCTACTGCTTTCGACGACATTACCCATACGCCGACAATCGTCTCAACCGCGAGCAATGGCAAGCCGCCTTCGAGCAAATAGCTAGCGACGACAGTATCAGTGAAGTCATCTACTCTGGTGGCGATCCACTAGCATCGAGTGACAAACAATTACACTGGATAACCGATCATTTGGCGCAAATCCCTCACATCAAACGATTACGCATACACACGCGTTTACCCGTTGTTATCCCACATCGGATAACGGATGAAACGTTAGAATGGATGAGCAGTACACGTTTATCAACCGTTGTTGTCTTACACATTAACCACGCCAACGAACTTAACGATACTTTTCTACGTAAACAACTGCACAAGATGCGCTTAGCGGGGATCACTCTTCTTAATCAGGCGGTACTGCTTAAGGGAGTTAACGACACCATAGAGGACCTAACAGCACTGAGTGAGTCGTTATTTGATGCCGGTATCATCCCTTATTATTTACACACTCTGGATCCTGTCGATGGAGCTGCTCATTTTGATGTTGAAATAACAAAGGCAAAAGCATTACATCAACAAATGGTAGCCCGACTACCCGGCTATTTGGTACCTAAATTAGTGAAAGAAGAAGCCAACCAACCATCGAAAACAAGTTTGTAAAAGGTGATATAAAAGACGTATCATGGCGAATGTCATCAAGTACAGGTATGATGATGCAACTAAAAAGACCCGAACAAGTAATATAACAACCCATGAACTCAGCTCTTGCCTCTTTTAGGCTTATTATTATTCACGACTCCGCTCAGGAGGCACAGCGCCTAAGCAGCATGTTCCAAAATGCCGGGAAACCTTGCAGAGCTCAGCATATCCACATGGAGGCTAACCTCAATAAGATCCTAGAAGAACAAAGTTGGGATTTGGTGATCGCACATAGCAGCAGTTCATTATCACCCTCTGTCGTGATTAAAAGCATTCGCAAGCAAGAAAACGACCTTGCGGTTATTTTATTAAGCGACGATAAAGATGACAAATCGGTTATTGACGGACTGAAACTTGGCGCCTGCGACGTTGTACAATTAGATGATGATCAGCACCTATTATTAGTGGTGAGTAGAGAACTGGAAAACAGAAAGCACCGTAAACTCACTCGCATCACTCAACGCAAACTTAAAGAAGTAGAACGCCGAAACCAAAAACTTTTAGATAGCTCTAGAGACGGGATTGCTTTTGTACAAGATGGCATGTACCTATATGCCAATAACTCTTTTGCCGAGATATTAGGGTATGGAGATAAAAATGATGTGGAGTTTATGCCCATCATGGATTCAATCGATGAAGCCGATCACCAACAGGTAAAGAAGACATTAAAAGACTTCGAACTACAAAAAAAGCCCGATGAAGATCACACCCTCACATTTACCGCCATATTACCTGATGGCAAAACAAAGCCTATTAATGCCGAGCTTTTTTTAGCCGAATACGAAGAAGAACCTTGCACTCAATTAGTGTGTTACGCAAAACTGGAAAATCAGGAACTGATAGAAGAAAAACTTAAAAATATTAAATATCATGATAGCCTAACCGGACTTTACAATCGTGGTTACCTCATTGAAAAAATTGAAAAAACAGTTGATGAAGTGGCTAAAAGTGAAGACCACAAGTCATTTATTTTCATCGATATAGATCGCTTTTCTCGCAAGGTAAAAAACACTATTAATATTACGGACACCGACAAATTGATTAAGCAGGTGGCCAACATTATCAAACAACATTATTCTTCTGAAAAATTTATCGCTCGTGTTTCTGATCACGCTTTTGCTATTATTTCGGATGAACATGACCCAGAAAAATTATTAGAGCACGCCCAAAAACTGTGTAATGATTTCTCTAATCAACTATTAGAAATAGGACAAAAAACACTTCAGCTCACCTTTAGTATCGGCATTTGCATTATTAATGAAACCACTGTGGATTCTCAGGTATTAATACATCATGCTTTACAGTCGATAGAAACACTCAGAAAAACTAAAGACGGCAACGGTGCCAACATCTATCAAAAAGATGCAGAAGACGGTGAAATACTGGCTAGCAGTTTAAAGAAAGCGCTTGAGAACGATGACTTCACATTACTCTACCAACCTATCCTCAGTCTACGAGGGGAAGAAATAGAGCGTTACGAAGTACTACTAAGAATGGTTATCGATGATAAGGAAATATCGCCCACACAGTTCTTGAATATTGCAAACGGTCTAAACCTCAGCAAAAAAATTGACCGCTGGGTCATATTAAATTCATTTAAAAACCTAAAACAAAACTCCAATAACAAAAAACAAACTCAACAATTTATTAATCTAACCACTGCCAGTCTATGCGATGATTCTTTATTGCCGTGGGTTAAAGTCGCGATAGATACATTAAATATCGACACCTCGAATATTGTTTTTCAAGCCACTGAAGCCGATATTATTCAACACCTAACGGTTGTTAAGAAATTTGCTGATGACGCCCAAGAAATGGGTATTGCATTTAGCATAACGAATTTTGGAAGCGTATCACTTGAGCCACTCAACACACTGAATTATGTTGACGCCAAGTACATCAAGGTGGATAGCGCATTGTCTCACGACATACAAGAAAACACCGACAACACACAGGCATTGGAAGAACTCGTTAACGCCTTACATGAGAGAAATAGAATCACCACTATTCCACATATCGAAAAAGCCAGCATTTTGTCTACACTATGGCAGTTAGGTGTTCACTGTATTCAAGGTAACTATTTACAACCACCTAGTTCCGATATGGACTATGAATTCTCTACTGAAGAGTAGGCGATAACACGATTTAATAGGATTCATAATAACTAGATGGCCATTCACCAGAATCACTCTGAGACAGAATCTCTATCTCTAAACCCAATCAAATATAGAATAGCGTCTAAACCCAATTGACTAATCGATTGTTGAGCAGACTCTTTTACCAACGGCTTAGCTCTAAAAGCAATACCTAAACCAGCAATACTTAACATCGGCAAATCGTTAGCACCATCACCCACGGCAACCACTTGCTCAAGGTTTAAACCTTCCTTATGAGCTAGCTCTTGCAATAACTCCGCTTTACGATCGCCATTAACAATCGTTCCCTTCACTCGCCCAGTGACTTTGCCATTTTCTATATCCAACTGATTAGCATACACATAATCAATGTTTAACTTTTTCTGCAAATAACGCCCAAAATAATCAAAGCCTCCAGACAAAATTGCTGTTTTATAGCCCAGTTTATTGAGATAAGAAATAAGCTTTTCAGCTCCGTCATTGAGCTTAAGGCGGTTAGCGACTTTTTCCAAAACTGACTCGTCTAGGCCTTTAAGCAAAGCCATTCGCTGCCGAAAACTTTCATCAAAGGCAATTTCGCCTCGCATAGCAGACTCAGTAATCGCTGCAACCTGTTCTCCCACTCCAGCTTCTATCGCCAATTCATCAATAACCTCAGCATCGATAAGAGTGGAGTCCATATCAAAACAGACTAAGCGACGATTTCGACGATATAAATTATCTTCCTGAACAGCAATATCAGCATTTAATGAAGGTGCCAACTTCATAAAAGCCTTTCTTAACTCGGTTAGGTCAGTTACTTCACCACGCGCAGAAAATTCTACTGATGCTTTTGTTTGATCGTCAAAAGAGCCCAGTGGAATCCGGCCGGATAAACGGGTGATATTATCAAAATTAAGGCCGTAGGTGGTTCCAACAGAAGTAACTGCAGCCAATTGCTCTGCTGTGATTTGTTTCGCTAGCAGCGTGACTATATGGCGAGACTTACCTTGATGATTCACCCAATCGTTATAGCTTTCGGTCGAAACCTCGTCAAATGTTACAGCGATGTCCATACTTTTGGCACAGACTTGTATATCTTCAAAAAAAGTCTGCTCTTCAGAAGAAGAATTTACACACAATTCTACCAACAACCCTAAATTTAACTGATCGTGAATAACCGACTGCCCAATATCCAAAATATTGACGTTATAGCGGCTCATAATTTGACTAACAGACGACGTAATACCTGGCTTATCAAGACCAGAAAGACTCATTAGAATAACTTTTTTCACAAATGCAACCATCTTTCCTTACTGTTATCGAAGAAGACATACAACAAATCATTTTTATAGCTGCTATTATAGCGATAATTAATACGCTAAAATACCGACGATAACAACATATAGAGATATTCATTAAAACAAATGAACGGATATCCTATAAGACAGCCCCATAAACAAGCACTGTCCACATTTTACAATAACGTTGAGCATACGTTGATCTTATGTTGCACCCATTAAAACGACTGACCCACTTATCAGAGCCCTATCGAACCATTGTATGCGCTTCACTAGCTGCACTGATCATATTAATCGTTACAGCTTACTCGTATCAGTTACAACAAACTCAACAACATCAAGAGATCATTAATCAATATGGCAAACGCATTGTGAATGTCAGTTCAGAGCAAATGGCATCAAGTCTATTTAATGAAGATGCCATTAGTTTGCAAGCTATGTCTCAGCGCCTTGTCGAGCAAGCATCTGTTATATCCGTGATTGTATACGATATCGACAACTCCATTATTTCCCAAGCCAATGGCCAAGATATTAACTTTTACCAACAAGATGTTGTCATGTATACCTCTCCTATCGTATCGAGCGATAATATTATCGGCTCGATTACTATAGGCATTGTACCTTCGTTATTTCATGCTGCAAAAACAAATACTGTTTCTGTAATCTTAGCTATTGCATTAACAATAATAGCCATTATAGCGTTAATAAAAGGCCTTTTATCCCCTCCAGCATTACCCAACACTCAAGATAAAACATCAACTAGCACAGAAAACCACCATACAACTTCTCATTCTTTACCAACGCAGATAACACAAGAAAAAAGTGAAGAAGAAATAACTGCCATATACTTAACTATCCATATTCAAAACTCAGTCATTCTCTATAAACAACTCAACGCCGAGATGCGAATCCATCAACTCGAGTTACTAGAACAAAAAATCCACCAAGCGATTACACTCTACAATGGCAGTATATTACTAACCAACGAACACAGTATTACACTATCATTTAACAGCCCGCACAGTCACAACCTACTCAACGCAGTTTATAGTAACGAGCTTATTAGTAAATTAAATGAGTCAGAAACAGAATCTGTCATCGTCTTAAACGGGTTTATTCAGGGCGAAAACAATGCCAGTTCGTTATGCTATTCCCTACAACAGGCAAGAACGAATATCCAAGAGGAAAACCAACACACGCTGCATATTCATCGACAACTATTTGAACAGCATGATCTAAGTGATCATATCGATATTGATGACTCGCTGCCAATATCTAAGGCGATTAAAATAAAAGGGCTAAGAGGTAAATATAGAACGTTATTAGAGAATCAATTACAAAAATTGAGCTAAAGCGCTAGATGATAGCACTATTGAACAACAAGGTTTAGCTAAGTTGTTTGATCACGTAATTTCTCGCGTATATCCATCCAAATTTTTCCCAATTGATTTTGCCCCCGCTGATCACGGCCGAGCCCCCAATAATAATCATACTGCGAGGTTTCTAAGATTAATTTATCCTCCGTGGCTAATAGTGCTTCTCTAACATCCGAATACTCTTTCACTTTGCGAAAAAGTGCACGAGTCATGTAGAGCTGTCGATTATTTTTCCAGCCCCGCACCTTGCGTGCAAAAAAACGATTGCCCAAATCGTAAGCTGTTTTCCAATCTTCAGCCCCTATTATCTTTTCAGCATAATCAAACCCTTTGAATTTATTCGCCTGATAATAGTGCTCTGCCGTTCTCCATTGAACATCATCCAACAAAAAAGGGTGATCCGACACAGTGGAAAAAGGGCTTGATAAGTCAAACCTAGAGAAACTGACCCCTTTTTCTTTTGTTGTATCATGAGGAAACATAATATTCTTCTTATTTTTACAATTGAGATTCTAGTATCAGCACACCGTTTTCTGTGCGCATATCAACACCACTTAAAAAGCTATTACCCAGCAATACAACGGGCAATGCATCATCGAGCATTACCGTGGCTGCGATATTGTACTGCGTGATAGTTCCTACTGTTACTTTTTCTAAATTAACAACATAGGCTTCTGTAATACCATTGGCTGTAGCAATGCGTGCTTTATTGCCTTTGGTATAATCAATACCTAAACGTTTAGCCGTGGATAGATTCATAGAGATTGTCGTTGCCCCCGTATCTACAACAAAACGAAAAGAACGGTTATTAATTTGACCTTGGGACCAGTAATGACCGCCGTCTTGCCTAGCTAACCGAACAATATTTTTCTGAGGTTCCTTATATGCAGCACTACGTTGCTTAGATAAACTGACCTGTCTCTGTCGTCCACCAACATCGATAATGACCTCACGATCTAAAATAGTGATTAGGGTAACACCATGTTCACCTTCGCCTACTTTGAGTACTGTTTCTTTTCCATCGACCATTAACAAAGCAGCTTTCTTACCAAACAACCCCTTTAACTCAACAACATTAGACGATAAGCTAGACACAGAAAATAATAAGCAAACCAAACATAATAATATTCGCATCACTATACCTTAGATGATCATCACTAGCCAAAGACACAATGCAGCGGCTACACCGGCCAAAATATCGTCAAGCATAATACCCAACCCTCCGTGAATATTTTTATCCACAACACTAATAGGCCAAGGTTTAACAATATCAAACAGCCGAAAAAAGAGAAAACCTAAAAACAACCATTGCCACTGAAAACCTAAAAATACAATAGGCAACAATGCAATCCACAAACCAACGAATTCATCCCAAACAATAGCAGGGTGATCATGAACACCTAAAGCATCTGCGGTAACCTGACAAAAATAAACCCCTAAAGCTGCGCAAACGATAACGACTAAAATGTAGTCCCAAATAGGCAAAAACAACATACAAAAAAATAAAGGAATCGCTGCCAACGTCCCGAAGGTTCCTGGCGCTTTCGGAGCCAAGCCACTACCAAAACCCAAAGCACAAAACTGTACCGGATGCTTTAATAAAGTTAAAAAGTTAGGAAGCAAAATGTTGATACCCTTTATAATCATTAGCCGATGAATCAGTATTATAAGGCACTCCATCTAAAAAGAGCGATACACCACTACCCTCAACTACTTGCCCGATACAACAAGCCTGAACAAGATTCTCATCGATTAACCGCTTGAGCTCTTTAAGCTTCTCTTGCCCTACTGTAAATAATAATTGATAGTCATCACCACCAGAAAGAGCCCAACTAGACAAGCACTCCTGACTAAATAGATTAGGCGATTGAATCAACACGGGCGCTATGGGTAAACAGTCAATATCAATAGCCAATTGTACATTGCTAGATTCGGCAATATGACTGGCATCAGCAAGCAACCCATCAGAAATATCGATTGCTGAACTCGCGAAAGGAGCAATCAGTTGACCCGCTTCTATTTGTGGCATTGGACAATAGAAACGATCCGTTAGATACTTTAGCACTGAATGATTGATATTATCGTATTCGCGTTGAGAGCTTTTATTGACCAACAAATCCAGCGCAGCCGCACCATCACCCAATGTGCCTGTTACAAAAATCGCATCACCCACAGCAGCAGCACTACGTTTTAATCCTTGCCCCATTTCCACTTCACCATGAACCTGAACAGTAATCGTTAAAGGTCCTTGTGTCGTATCACCGCCAATCAGATCAATATTAAATTGGTCAGCCACATAAAATAAACCATGACTAAAAGACCTCAGCCAATCCTCATCTGCATTAGGTAATGTAAGGCCTAAGGTAAACCACAAGGGAGTTGCTCCCATTGCAGCAAGGTCACTTAGACTCGTGCATAAGGCTCGAGTAGCTATTTGTTCGGGCGTGGCATCAAAAGGGAAATGACGACCAGCCACTAATGTATCCATGGACATGGTGAGCTGCTTGTTAGGCTCCAAGGATACGGTAGCACAATCATTACCAACACTTTCTACCACAGAAGCATATCGTGGTTGGCGAGTAAAGTATTGCTTGATGATTTCAAATTCTGTTAAAGACATTTTTTAATCACCCAAGAAAACAAAAAGCAATGTCATTGAGCTATTGCGCCCGCAATTCTATTGCTCGAGATTTAGCAGCCAATTTATCTAAGATACCATTAATAAATTTATAACTATCTGTGGCACCAAACTTTTTAGCTAGTGATACAGATTCATTGATAACAACTTTATAAGGAACATCAATACGATATAAAAATTCGTAAGTCGCTAAACGTAATAATGCTAGCGTAATAGGATCGAGCTCCTCGATAGTTCTGTCTTGCAAGTATACCGAATAAGCCTCATCTAATTCGCTGACTTTAGCTGGCACCTGATGAACTAACTCGTGAAAATAATCCGTATCAGTATGGGTCATATCATTATCTGCACGAAATTCTGCCTCAATATCATTTAAGGATGCACCAGTCATTTGCCATTTATACAGGGCTTGCATACCAAAATGTCTAGCTTTACGACGGGTAGCGGGAGAAACTTTCATTATTCATATACTCTTTATCATTCCCCAAATAGGGATTTATAGACTTTTTTTCCAATACAGCAGTTCGCTTAATGCAAAGACCGCTTCAACACCTTTATTGCTAATACTAGCATCGGAACGTTTTTGTGCATCTTCAACCGTATTAACACCAATTACCTCATTAATGATAGGTTTATGGAAGCGATCACTTACTCGACCAAAACCATCAACAACATTTTGCATGACATGTTCATCATGAGTGGTATCACCTTTTAGCACTACACCAAAAGCGATTACGGCATCAAGTGTATTATCTTTTTCGAACAAACATCGAGCTGCATAAGGCAGCTCCAGTGAACCCGGCAGAAAATGTGTGGAAATATTTTTTTCATTAACATCAACCGCTAACAATTCTTTTACTGTTCGCTCAACCATGGCATTAACACATTCCGGATGCCACATAGCGGCGATGATTGCCACGCGAGCATGAGGAATTTTATGGAATTCATTAACCGGTTTAGGTAAAAAGCCAGCCATCATTTACACCTTAATTTATTTCCAAAAACTATTTTTTTGGATGGGTAATTACATCAACCACTTCCAAATCGAAACCAGAAAGCGCAGAAAACTTTAGCGGTGCGGACATAAGACGCATTTTTTTCACACCTAGGTCACGCAATATTTGCGCTCCTGTTCCCACTTGACGATAAGCCACATCTTGGGATACTGGTGGTTTTACACCAGTCAACATAGACTCAATACGGTTTTCAATATCACCACTGGTTTCTTCATAACACATCAGAACAACAACGCCTTGCTCTTCGTTTTCAATAAAACTCATTGCATCATGAAAAGTCCACGAAGTAAATTCTGCATCTTCCTTTTCAATAGATAATAAGTCCCGAGCAGTGTCTAACAAATGCACTCGAACCAATGTTGGCTCATCGCCAGAAATTTCCCCCTTGCTTAACGAGAAATGAATATCTCCTCGAACTACATCACGATAGGTCGACAACATAAACTGACCAAAACGTGTTTTTACATTTCTGGTATTAATACATTCAACGGTTTTTTCTGTCACCGAACGATAGTGAATAAGATCAGCAATAGTCCCTATTTTAAGATCGTGCAACTCAGCAAAGGTTTCTAAGTCACTACGACGAGACATCGTACCATCTTCATTCATAATCTCAACGATCACTGCTGCAGGTTCACACCCAGCCAAGCCTGCTAAATCACAGCCTGCCTCTGTATGGCCTGCACGACTCAATACCCCACCGGGCTGCGCCATCAAAGGGAACACGTGTCCGGGTTGAACGATACTTTCTTTAGTGGCATTTCGAGCAACAGCGGCGCGAATCGTTTTGGCACGATCGGCGGCAGAAATACCTGTAGTCACACCCTCGGCTGCCTCAATGGATACAGTAAAATTAGTCGCATACTGTGCGTGATTATCGTTAACCATTAACGGTAGATCTAATAGACGGCAACGCTGTTCACTCAACGTTAGGCAAACCAAACCACGGGCATGAGTGGCCATAAAATTAATATCTTCTGGGCGCACTTGTTCAGCAGCCATGACTAAATCGCCTTCATTTTCGCGATCTTCGTCATCCATAAGGATAACCATTTTGCCTAGTCGTATATCTTCGATAAGCTCTTCTATTGTATTTAATTTCATAGTACTTGCCGTTTGCTTTATTTCGCTTTTAGAACTGATAACACCACCAGTTCTCTAATCATTCTTTGAAAGGTCTATTAGTTTGCAGATTTTTCTGCCGCTTTATCGCCTAATAATAAACGTTCTAAATATCGCGCAATCACATCGATCTCTAAATTTATTTTTGTACCTGGCTGGTAATGTCCCATAACAGTATGCTCAAGCGTGTGAGGCACAATATTCACATCAAACTCACAACCATCGACTGCATTAACGGTTAAACTAGTGCCATCTATAGTGATCGAACCTTTATGTGCAATGTACTTCGCCATATCCTTAGGAACTCGCATCACAAATCGCTCAGACCGAGCATCCGGATGACGACTCAGTACTTCACCAATACCATCGACATGCCCACTGACGATATGCCCACCTAATCGACTCTCTGGCGTTAACGCTCTCTCTAAATTGACTGGAGTACCCACTTGCCACTGTCGAATGGTGGTTAAATCGAGAGACTCTACAGAGACATCGGCAATATAACTGTCGTCGGTTTTTTCTATAACAGTAAGACAAACACCATTAGTTGCAATAGAGTCACCAAGCTGTACTTGGTCCATCGGCATAGCCGCAGTATGGATATGTAATCGAACATCGCCATCAACAGGCTCAACGGCAATCACTTTTCCGACCGCTTCAATAATCCCAGTAAACATAGTATGTAATTCCTGTCTCGTATTTATTTATCGTCAGCTGATTACTTCAACATCGCAGTTATACGTGTATCGTTACCCAATATACGTGTATCGACTATATCTAAAGATAACTTCTGATTCATAACTTGCAATGGTATATCAAAAAGCGGGCGTGCCGTGCTACCCAATAAAATAGGCGCCTGATACATTACCAGCTCATCCACCAAACCTCTTTGTAGGAACGCACCTGAAAGGCGAGCACCTGCTTCAACCATAACCTCATTACATTCGTACTTTGTTGCTAGTACCGATAACACCTGCTTCAAGTGAATGCCTTCTTCGTTAGCATCAACCCTCTCAACAAAGACTTTATCCGGATAGATATTTAATAGCGCCTCTTGTCTGGCCTTAGGTGTTTCTTTATTGGTAAAAATAACCACCGCACTTTTTATATCACTCTCTACATCAGACAGTATATCTTCAAACAATTTAGCGTCTGGTTTTATATCCAAGTTTGAGTCAATAACTACGCGTATTGGAGATACGGCTATAACACTTTTTACATCCGTCGCGGGCACACCTGCAGAAGATAAATCCAAATCTTCAGCTCTTAAAGTTAAACGACTATTATCTTGTTCAACGGATACTCGGCTACTAATAATCGCACAATGCCTAGCTCTTAAGCGCTGCACATCTTTTCTTGCAGCAGGGCCTGTAATCCATTGGCTTTCGCCACTGGCCATTGCTGTGCGACCATCCATACTCATTGCCAACTTGCAAGACACCCACGGCATTTGCTGCTGCATACGCCGGATAAAGCCTCTATTAACGGCTAAGGCTTGCGACTCTAAAAGAGGGCCATCTATTTGAATTCCCGCCTCTTCTAAACGCACTAAACCCTGACCAGAAACGAGAGGATTAGGGTCTTTCAACGCATAAACCACTCGACTGACACCCGCCTCAATTAACGCGGTTGCACAGGAGCCGGTCCTACCATGATGAGAGCAAGGCTCCAACGTAACATAAGCCGTTGCACCGACAACGTTTTCACCTTTTTCTTCAGCCTGTTTTAAAGCATGGATCTCTGCATGGGGTTCACCAGCACGATAATGCCAGCCTTCAGCAATAAGGTCATTACCCCGCACCAAAACACAACCCACTCGCGGATTAGGCCGTGTGGTATAGCGCCCATTTTCTGCTAACTGCAAAGCATGGGACATAAATTGATGGTCAGTAATAGAGAAAGTCACACTATATCGCCTTTACTATTCTGAAGGCTTATTTTCGAGACGGTCCAACTCTTCACGAAATTCATTAATATCTTTAAAGCGCCGGTATACCGAAGCAAAACGAACATAAGCCACTTCATCTAGCTGACGCAGCTGCTCCATAACCTTTTCACCAATAATTTGTGCGGGAATTTCACGCTCCCCGGTGCTTTGTAGATAGTGCTTAATTTGGTTAATAGCCGACTCAATAGACTCTGCACTAACAGGGCGTTTTTCTAATGCTCTTGAAAAACCCGCACGTAATTTGTTGTCATCAAAAGGTTCACGAGAATTATCTTGTTTGATGACCCGAGGCATTAATAGCTCGGCGATTTCATAGGTAGTAAAACGCTCTCGACAAGACAAGCATTCCCTACGACGACGGATTTGATCACCATCTGCAACCAGACGTGAATCAATCACTTTTGTATCATCAGCACCACAAAAAGGACAATGCATAATTCACCTCAGCAAAAAGCATCTATAAAAACAAAGGCCACTGCTAAGCAAGTGGCCTTTATCATTCAACCCGTCAAAGCGCTTAACCGTATACTGGGTACTGCGCACAGATAGCTAAAACTTTTTCCTTAACCTCGGCAATCACTTGCTCAGAATTACCGTTTTCTAATGACTCCAATACATCACACATCCAATTGGTGAGTTCGATGGTATCAGCCTCAGTAAAACCACGAGTGGTAATGGCCGGCGTACCTACACGCAAACCCGAGGTTACAAACGGTGAACGTGGATCGTTAGGTACCGAGTTTTTGTTAACGGTGATATTGGCTGAACCTAATGCAGCATCGGCATCTTTACCTGAATACTCTTTACCAATCAGGTCTACTAGCATTAAGTGATTTTCTGTACCGTTAGATACAATGTTAAAACCGCGTGACATAAAGGTTGACGCCATCGCCTTTGCATTCACCACAACTTGCTTTTGATACGCTTTAAATTCATCACTCATCGCTTCTTTAAAGCTAACAGCCTTTGCTGCAATCACATGCATCAGAGGACCACCCTGACCACCAGGGAATACAGCAGAATTCAGCTTTTTCTCAATTTCTTCGTTGGCTTTGGCAAGAATAAGACCGCCACGAGGACCACGTAAAGTTTTATGTGTCGTGGTAGTCGTAACATCAGCAATCTGCACAGGGTTAGGGTAGACACCTGCAGCCACAAGACCCGCAACATGTGCCATGTCCACTAATAAGTAAGCACCCACTTTATCTGCGATATCGCGAAAACGCTGCCAATCCATAATCTGTGAATACGCAGAAAAACCCGCAACAATCATCGTAGGTTTATGCTCTAGCGCTAAGCGCTCAACCTCATCGTAGTCCACTTCGCCTGTTTCAGGATTTAGTCCATACTGGATAGCATTGTAGGTCTTACCAGAAAAGTTGACTGAAGCACCATGCGTTAAATGTCCACCATGCGCCAAACTAAAACCCAATACCGTATCGCCGGGCTTACATAACGCTTGATAAACAGCGGCATTGGCTTGAGAACCGGCATGGGGCTGCACATTGGCATAGTCTGCACCAAATAATTCTTTTGCACGCTCAATGGCTAAGCTTTCTGCCGTGTCAACATATTCACAGCCACCGTAATAACGTTTACCTGGGTAACCTTCTGCATATTTGTTGGTTAATTTAGTCCCCTGAGCAACCATTACCATAGGGCTCGTGTAATTTTCAGACGCGATCAGCTCGATATGCTCTTCTTGACGACGCTCTTCGGACTGCATGGAGGCCCATAGTTCGGGATCAAAGTTTTCAATGGTTTGTGACTTATCAAACATAGAAGTTAATGCCTACGATTAAGAATTAATAAGAAAGGATGTGCTATTAGCACCAATAAAGAGGGCGCATTTTACACTAACAAGCCAATAAAACCTACCAAATTGGTGTTTTTATAGGCGCATATACATCAGCTCACAAAAGTAACCAAAAAGTTACATTATATTATAGGAGAGAGCGTTTAGCACCCCTATATTAAGTTGGTTAGCCTCATAGCTGCACCATCAAGGCAAGAGGAGCACGTGCGGTTGATCCGCACGTGAATATAGCCGTAGAGACTACTTAAAAATGGTAAAAAGGGGGCTACAACGAACCTAAATAACGGGTAAGCTGATCCAAACCAGAGCCCCAACCATTTTCGTGTTGTGGACGGCTGGCATCGAAAGTCGCTGCTTCGGCAGCTGTTGGGTTGACTGGTTGCCAGATTAACTGCAATTGAGTCTTGCCATCAACGTCTGAAAGCTTGACCGTTGTTCTCATTTCTTTAGGCCAATCTGGCATCTGTGGATTAGGTAAAATATCGCCCGCCTCATTAGACATATATTGGCGAAAAACTAACTCTTCTGGCCCATTCACTAACTCATAGCGAGTTAATAACCACATTTCATGGCCATTAGGAGCAATCATTTTATGTAGTGAAGAGCCCCCAGAAACAATATCAGCATGCAAGTATTCACACACGAAACCTTGTTGAGGAAACATCCAGTTAACCAAATGCTCTACTTTTGTCCACGCCTCAAAGACCAACTCTCTTGGTGCGTTATAATCCCTCGTGATAATCGAGGGGCCCACGCTTATTTGTGCATCACTACTCATCCTGATTCTCTCCAGCTTGAAGTTTATCTAAATAATCATCCAGGTGGTCGAGGCTATTGCTCCAATATTGATCAAACTGCCCCACCCACTGATGTATTGACTTTAATATGTTTGCATTCACTTTATAAACACGATAACGACCCTGCTTCTGTTCAGAAACCAACCCCACTTCCTTAAGCACACCAAGATGCTTAGACACCATTGGCTGATTCCAACCCACTTCACTGACAAGCTCACTCACGGTCAATTCCTTGCCAGCAAGCACCTCAATAAGCTCTCGCCGTTTAGGCTCTGCTATTGCATTAAATGGGTCAAAAGTGGTTCGTGTTCGTGCCATAATTATAATATATTCCAATATGGGAATATGCCAATAAGTAAATAAATTTCTTGGAGAAGGGAATAAATATCCTCGCCGGTCAGTATACAAGATGACGACAACAGTCATCATATAATTCTAACCTTAGGAGATACACATGTTGAGATTCTCAATAACCTTATTTTTAACTTCACTATTGATTAGTTCCAGCACCTTCGCTGGAGGACACCTTCCTCTAGAGGTATCGGACCAAAGCTCACAAACCAGCGTCACAATTGCCTCCGTGGATATGGATAACAACGGTTTCGTCACCATTCATGGATCAAATGCTAAAGGCGAAATGATTGCACCTGCCTCACTCGGTCATACCTATGTAAAAGCGGGCAAACATAAGAACGTCGTGGTCAATTTAGCCACCGCTGTATCATCGGGAACGGTTCTATATGCTATGCTTCATGACGATACAGGCAAGAAAAAGGTTTACGAATTTGGCGTAGACAGCACTAAATTTGACCCACCGCATATGCATGATGGCGCCCCTGTTATTGCATCGTTTAAAATTAAGTAATCCGGTAGGCAGTAATTCCCTATGAATTGGCACGATACATTAATTGAATTACTGCCTTCGCTAAAGCGCTACGCTTTCTTACTTTCTCGCAATACCCAAGATGGCGAAGATGTTGTGCAAGATAGCCTAGTACGTATGCTGAGATCAGAACATACTTATGATAAGAGTAAACCTATTATTCCATGGGCACTAAGGATTGTTCGCAACCAGTATTTTGATCACCGAAAGCAAACCCCCGAACATGAATCACTCACCGAAGACACCTCGGATAACACAGTAGCTAATATACATACCCCTGCTTTTTTAGACAAAGAAATGGCAGAAACCATCGCCGCTATTCATCGTTTATCTGCCCCTTATCGTGAAATTTTAATACTGATTGCCTTCGAAGGCTTAAGTTACAAAGAAGCCGCCGAATTGTTAGACATACCCATAGGTACCATTATGTCCAGACTTGCTAGAGCACGAAAATCGTTAATCGCCCAGCTCGGTGATAAAATTGAAACTGATACTCAGGTAACGGGAGAAGCACAATGACAGACATTCATATTACCGACGAATTACTGAATGCCTTCCTAGATGGGGAAGTTGATGACCAACTTGCTGCATTTGTTGCCAAAGAAATTGCAAAAAATCCTGAGCTATTCACTCGATATACCGAGCTTCGATCCTTGGGTAATCACCTATCACTAACGGCGAAAGTGATTGAAGAAAAGCTCAAGGAGAATCACATAATTATTACCGAGGCAGAAACAACAAGCTCCCATGAATCAACAACAAACAATCACCAAAGCAATACCTGGATAAAGCGCTATATGGCAACCGCTGCAAGCTTAGTCTTTGCTGCCGCTATCGGCACCGGTTTCGGTAACTGGCTGGCAGATAGTAAAAATGCTACCCCCACCATCGAATCTACTTGGATTTACCGAGCCACAGGCGCCCACCAAATCACCCAGCTCAATGAGGCGTGGACACCTGTTACTCAATTAAAAGACATCCCTAAAAACCATGCCAACCTA
>JAHDEM010000028.1:0-4621 GCA_020628895.1 Candidatus Endobugula sp. | reverse complement strand
CCTTTTCAAGATGATGAATGGGTAGCACTTATTAGAGGTTAACCCGTCTACTCGTCCGGCATTTCCAATATTTTAGCTCTAATTGTCTAAAATACTATTTCTCGTTCGTCTACTTTGAGAAGCTATCCGAATTTACGCTATCAGCGTAGGAGCGGTAGCAGCTACTGGAATGATTTGTTCACTATTTCAATGATGACAAAGACGAGACGATAACCATGTTAGATACTGCTAACTTTTCTATACAAGATATATTTAACACCATTGCCAATAAAATGCTTCAGCATGATGGAGTTGAACAATCCACCATGATGAAAACACCCTGTCTACGCTACAAGGGGGAATTTATGGCGATGATTTTCGACAAAGCAGATTCATTGATTATTAAAGTGTCCTCACAACGAGTCAATGATATTATCCGCGAAGGTAAAGGGCTTGAGTTCACCTTCACTAAAAAACGCTTTTCTGAATGGGTATTAATTCCCCATACATTTGTTAATGATTACGAGTCATTTATTCAAGAGTCGCTGATCTATGCCCAGCTCAATAGCAACAAAAAAACACTATCGAGAAAAAATAAAGGATCAAAAACATGAAATATCTTGCACTGATTTATCAACAACAAGGATCCATCGAGAAATTATCTGACGATCAAATGGCTGTTCTTTACGCAGGCCATGCCGAGCTACAGAAAATCAGCCGAGAAGAGAAAGTGTTTGTACTTGCCGACAAGCTGGCCAGTTCAGACACAGCCACTAGCATCATCAAAGATAAAGACAAATTAACGTTAAGAGATGGACCATTTGCAGAGACACGAGAAATACTCGGTGGGTATTATGTTTTTGAATGCAATGATCTGGATCAAGCCTTGCACTACGCCAAAATGATACCGATGGTAGAAGGCACCACTATCGAAGTTAGGCCTATTACAGCACATTTTGATTAAAACTTGAGATCAAAAAATAGTATAAATATTTGCAACACTAATCGAATAACTTGGTGCAATAAACAAACCGTCACTGAGAAAGCTTGGAGGACTTTCGAACAACTAATTTGGGGGTGACAATCTTATCTGTGACAATGCTATCAGGCTTTCTCATTCGCTCAATCAAGCGCTCTGCTGCCAAGGTAGCTAGCTGATCAGTATGTATATGCACGCTGGTTAACGGTGGACTGACCGTTGCGCAAGCTTCTACGTCATCGAATCCGGTAATAGCAATATCTTGACCGATTTTGACTCCCGCCAGATCAAGCCCAAAACTAACACCAAAGGCAACCATATCACTGTAACAAACAATACCTTGAGGTAAATTGCCCTGCTCTACTCTCTGGGTAACCGCTGCACTTGCCGCTGCACGGGTGGATGAACAAGGAATAACTTCTGCTGAAGATGAATCAATACCCGCTTGCTCTAGCGCCAAACGAAAGCCTGCTAAACGACGTTCAAACAAAGGCGTACCCGGTAAACCACCTAAAAAAGCTAAACGAGTAATACCTTGCTCTAATAGATGTTGTGTAGCTTGGAATATACCTACCTCATTATCTGGCACAATGTAATCGCAATTATTTCCTTCAACAGGTCGCATCACGCTGACAATGGGAATATTTCTGGCAAAAATAAAATCTAAATTATCTTGGGAGGTACCAAACACGGGACAAATAAGAATCCCAGCAGCACCATGTTCGCAGAACGTGCGTACTACTTTGTCTTGCTGTTTTATATCTTCAGAAGTGTTCGCCATCATGACAACATACCCTGAGTCGGTAAATTGTCTTTCTAAAGCAACCGCAAGTTCTGCGAAAAAAGGATTAGTCAGGTCATTAATCACCATGCCAATCACTTCTGAAGATCGACGGCGTAAATTAGCCGCAGCACGGTTGTAGACATAGCCCATTTCGCGGGCAACCTTCATAACATGCTGCTTGGTTTCAAACTTAATATTTGATTGTGGTTGTAACGCTAAAGATACGGTTGACTTAGAAACACCTGCAACTTTAGCGACGTCTGTGATCGTTATAGTATTTTTTTTCACAATAGTCTCTTACATCACCTAAAATACCTAAACCCGTTAAAACCCTTATTTCGAAGACTTAGGCAAGCAAAGGACTAGTATATAACAAAGATCCGAACAAGTAACTATTAGTTAACACCAAAATATAGGCAAGAAAATAGAATAAATACTCTATTTAAAAATAGGGTCTTTTTGTTTACTTCGTATTAATAAATGCACTTTTTTTATAAGGAATTACTCTAGAAATAAAGCATAATTTGAGAGAGTTATGAAGAAATAAATATGCATAAAATTATTCTCATACTCGATCATACATAGGAATAAACATTACATTTTTTTCAAAAATTTTATTTACGTTTCAATTTCTAGCTTTTTATTTCTTAGATTTATTTTGGTGATAGTTAAGGGCCATTTCAATACACGCCCTAACTTGCTCCTCTGGAAATTCATCTGCTACATCAAAAATAATGGCTCGATTACCTTCATACTGCAACTCAGGAAATAGTGAACAATAGGTATCCACTAATGATGTTTGGCAATTAACATACATCGCATATTGCTCGGGTGATTTGGGCTTCCAGTCGATCCTAATCGTTGTGCCCGTTTTACTTTCTGTTGTTAAGTAAGAAGGCTCTCCCCACTTTAGCGTTTCCTCCAATGGACCAACACCTTGCAAGTGAGCTGCCACATCAAAAATTAACTCTCGTAAGCGCTCTATCTTTGGTCGAATATGGTCAGGGTATGATGCTATTTTTTGTTGAACACCCTTATCTGTTATTGGCTTCATTCTCACCTCTTGGCTTAAGTATTCATTGAGCAAAACGACCATTTAAAACGATCCACTAGGGGGAACCTATGGTATTATGATAAGACTTTCATTAACGTTCTCGCACGCTAACAATATTATTACACTAATACAATATTGAGTTGGGTCTATACAGGTATTCAGCTCAAGTTAACAAGAGATTATTACAGGTACTATTTTTTATGGCTCAATACGTTTTCACCATGAATCGCGTTGGCAAAGTTGTCCCCCCGAAGCGCGAAATTCTTAAAGACATTTCTTTATCATTTTTTCCTGGAGCCAAGATTGGTGTATTGGGTTTAAATGGTTCAGGAAAATCAACCCTTTTACGTATTATGGCTGGGATTGATCAGGACTATAATGGCGAAGCACGCCCAATGCCTGACATTAAAGTAGGCTATCTTGCTCAAGAGCCACAATTGGACGAAAGTAAGGATGTCCGAGGTAATGTAGAAGATGGAGTGCGAGAAGCACTAGACGCCCTAGCAGGCCTAGAAGCTGTCTATACCGCTTACGCCGAACCGGATGCCGACTTTGACGAGCTAGCCAAACAACAAAGCCGTTATGAAGACATTATACAAGCATGGGATGCCCATAACTTGGATAATAAGCTCGAACAAGCCGCTGATTCATTGCGTCTACCACCATGGGATGCGGACATCAGCCAGTTATCGGGTGGGGAAAAACGCCGAGTTGCTCTGTGTCGCCTATTATTATCAAGACCCGATATGCTACTACTAGACGAACCAACCAACCACTTGGATGCTGAGTCTGTTTTTTGGCTTGAACGTTTCTTACAAGAGTTCACCGGAACGGTTGTTGCCATTACCCATGACCGCTATTTCTTAGATAATGCTGCTGGATGGATTCTCGAACTGGATCGCGGCCATGGCATCCCTTACGAAGGTAACTACTCGGACTGGTTGGAAACTAAAGAAGCGCGTCTAGCACAGGAAGCACGTGCCGAAGCCTCTCACCAAAAAGCCTTGAAAGCGGAATTAGAATGGGTGCGTCAAAACCCCAAAGGCCGACGAGCAAAAAGTAAAGCACGTTTACAACGGTTTGACGAATTGCAATCTCAAGAATTTCAAACCCGTAACGAAACGAACGAAATCTACATTCCACCCGGTGAACGCCTAGGTGATAAAGTGATTGAGTTCAATGGTGTTAGTAAAAGCTACAATGGTCGTTTACTAATCGACAACCTAAGCTTTACCGTGCCCAAAGGAGCCATCGTCGGTATTGTAGGGGGTAACGGCGCAGGTAAATCCACCCTCTTTCGGATGATTAATGGCACAGAGACTCCTGATGCTGGAGAGATCGTTCATGGAGAAACCGTAAAAATTGCCTATGTTGAACAAGGTCGAGAAAACTTGGACGACAACCAAAATGTTTGGGAAGCCGTATCCGGTGGTGCCGATGTACTAATGATTGGCAACTATGAGGTTAACTCTCGTTCCTATGTAGGCCGCTTTAATTTTAAAGGTTCTGATCAGCAAAAACGTGTAGGTGATTTATCCGGTGGTGAACGCGGCCGCTTGCACTTAGCGAATACCTTAAAACAGGGCGCCAATGTTTTACTACTCGATGAGCCTTCGAACGACCTTGATATCGAGACATTACGTGCGCTAGAAGATGCTCTACTTAACTTCCCAGGCTGCGCCATGGTTATCTCTCACGACCGCTGGTTCTTAGATCGCATTGCAACGCATATCCTGGCATATGAAGGCGAAAGCGAGGTGGTATTCTTTGAAGGTAACTACACCGAATACCATGAGGACTTTATCCAACGTAAAGGAGATAAAGC
>JAHDEM010000003.1:83564-124347 GCA_020628895.1 Candidatus Endobugula sp. | reverse complement strand
ACCGTTGCAAAAGCATCGGCTGCATCTTCTTCTTTTGCTAATACAGGGATGTTATAAAGAGGAATGATTGCATGAGCAAATTCGTGAAATAGCGTATGAATAAAAGCATCGATAGTTGCATTATCCACTGTCGCATCATCATAATTCGCCGCTAAGAATCGCTGTTTTGTTTCACCGATAAATAAATAAGGGATAATGATTTTGGATGCTTGTGCATCATATAAAGGGCCATCCTCTCCACCAATCACAAATTCAATCGATTGCGGCAAAGCAAAATGCGTATTAATAAAGTCCTCTACCAATTCAACGGCTTCTGTGCTTTTTAATAAATCTCTAACTTCTGCCTCGATATTATTTTTTGGTTTCTCATAGGTAACATGTACCTGAGCTTGCGCACAAAAAGAAAAAAGTAAAAAAAGAATAGATAGCGCTATTTTTTGACTTAACATAATTGAATATTTCGCGATGTTATTCAGCCCTGAGCTGCAACGCGAACCAATGCATTACGAGCAATTAATATATGAAAAGGTAATATCATCGACAAATATAGACGACCTCCTAAATTATGCGGGTGCACCCAAGTGGCTAAATAAACGGTATCCTCATAAGAAACAACGGAGACCCTAAAGTCCAAATGTTTATCATTAAACCCCGCAATAATTTCATTTTGACTTTCTGATTCGACGGGGAAAAGGCCAATTTTATCTTTCTCATCTGGACCATCATGCAATAAACCAAAAGGGGTAACAACCACCTTACGAAGCTGTAGGAGTAATCTTGCCCATGCGGGAAAATCCACCACAATATTGGCCGCCTGCCTAGGTGGAATAGAGGAAGCAACGGCAAAACAGTCTACAAAATCTTTCGACGAAATACGGTCTTTAAGTAAACTGATTGCTGGTAAAGCCGATTCAAATACTTTTTTTGTCATCACAGCTTCCTTCAAATATTAAGCTAGGCAAACTATAAGGATAGGATAATATCGTTAACAAACCCTATTCCGTTAGATATTGACATATTTTAAGCAATACAAAATCCACATAATCAATACGGCCAAGAAGTTAACAGTAAAAATAATACCACGCAATCTTATATTCATTGTTAATATTTGAATAATACTATGAGCGACACGTCCGACAATAAACAGCCACGCTAACCATACTTGTATAGCATTGATAGAAGAAGACGTTGATATTTGAAGCAGACAGATCATATAAAATAACACTGGCCACTCAAATTGGTTGGATAGGTTTGCACTCACTCTTGGCTCAAGGTGACCCCAGAAATCGGATAACCCTATTCCCCATACTTTAGAAGCACGAGCTAGAGTAAGTATTGCATAAAGCAATGCGCTACAGATAACATGGAAAAACATTGGCAATATTAACAAATGTGAATCCAACATGATTCTCACATAAAACTTAAGCTTGCTTGGGCTTCCAACTTTTAAGCTGCAAACAAATTCCCGAGAATAAAGTATTTTGTGCGGTAGGTCGTTGATCATCCGCTGTGACTAATAAGCGGCTGCTATTGGCAACTTTTTTCCAAATAGGTTTGGTCATATCCCAGTTTGTTCCCTTGGGAGGTTTAGAACCAATATAGCTGAGCTCGCCGGTATCTTTATCCTCAGCCCATACATGAAAATCCGGCACTTTTTTATCCGCAAACTCTTGGGACCATTGAACATGTAACCGTGAAGGATTACCTTGGTTTGCGCCATAGGCACTAATCACAAACTGAATCGTATTTTGCGGATCGTTATGGGCCGACATATTGGCTAGGTAGCTTGGGCCTATTTGAGTAGGTTCTGGCACAGCAACAAATAGCATAAACGCCAGCACAAGTGATGCTAATGCCCCCATGCCTGTGGTCACTTTCCATACCAATAGTGCATCCCAAAAACCAGCAGAAGATTCTTTGGGGCTTATTGCAGTCGTTTGATCGGCGGTGGCCTTATCGATGCTATCCCATATAGCATTATGTCGAGAGGACTCGAAGGTGGGTTCGGGAAGGCGTTGATGGATCACCGAAAAATCATCCGCGTAGCGAGCAATAGCGCGGTCTAATTCTGGTGTTGTTTTAATTAATGTTTGCGTACGCGAGCGAACACGAGGCGACATGGCCCCTGCAACATATTGAGCGGCTATGTGGTCGCATATAACAGCGTTTCGATATCTTAAGCAACGAGACATTGTTTTAACTCCTGCAATCCACGGCGAATCCACGCCTTTACAGTCCCTAAGGGTACTGCCATTTTCTCACTCAACTCTCCATGGCTATAGCCATTGACATAACTCAGCACAATCGCTTGTCGCGGTTGCGGTTTTAAGGTTTCTAAACAGCGGCCAATCCAGTGGTTTTGCGTAAAACTGTCCTCGTGTGATATGTCTTCTAATAACTGATTGAGCAATTCTGGTGCTTCGTCTGTTGATTCATGAGCGCGATTTTTTAAGCGTCTTAAACGATCGATCGCACTATTACGTGACATCACACAAACCCAACCCCATGCACTGCCACTACCAGAATAATGGTTAGACTGTTGCCATATCTTCACAAAGACTTCTTGCAGAATATCTTCCGCTTCATGCCTGTCATTAACAATACGAATAATCAAACCAAGCAGTTTTTGCGCAGTCAGATCGTAGAGCTTTTTCAGGGCGAGTTTATCCTGGCTTTGTATTTGATAAAGCAATGCATCAACTTCTGTGGACCAGTTATTGTCTGTCATGTACTTGTTATGCTGTCCTATCGATAGAATAGGTGAAGTACATCATAACTGCTCACTGATTAAAACCCTTTTTTGCCATGCTTTTTGTCCTTTTCACTTTGCCCTTTGCCAAGGAGCACTAATGGAAAAGGTATTTATAACCCAGCTAAACAACGCAGGCTGTTTAACTGGGCTTGATCCACTATTAATGATGAAATTAGTAGGACGATTTTTCCGCCGTATGCCATACACCACCTACACCATCGCCAGTGGTATCACCCTTCTTTTTATCTCCGATCCACGTGTAAAGCGGTTGACCCTTATAAGCCCACTGTTTAGTGCCGTCTTTACGCTCGACCAGGCTCCAACCCTCTTTCACCGATGCCCCATCTTCGGCAAGAAAAGGCGGCCATTTAGCGGCACAGCCATCATAGCAGTTAGATACACCTGCAGTGTCTTTATCAAAGGTATATAAGGTCATTCCAGACTTGTCGGTTAGGATATTACCGTGATGACCTGCAAATACAGTGGCTGTTGATAATAAGGTTAATGCGGCAACGATTGCTTTCATTGATATTCTCCGTTTATTTTCATGTTTAGTGTTTACATGATTAAAGACGAAGCGTAATGATCATTTGGATGCAATCATTTAAAAAAAATTAAGACGGCTGAGTTAAACTAAACCAATTACCCGAGTTATCCTTACCCATGGCTTCTATCCCATAGAATTGCTCTGTAGGAGGCTGTATAAACTCCACCCCTTTGGCAACCAGTTCTTCATAGGTGGCTCGACAATCTTTGGTTTCAAACACACCCACGCCGAGCGCACCCTCTTTAACCAAAGAGCGTATTTTTTCTGCAGAGTCTTTGGTAAACATGGGGCCCTCTTTCGGCTCGGCTAATACCAGCTCTAACTGAGGTTGTGCTTTGGTACGTACCGTTAACCAGCGAAAGCCCCCTTCGACCGTCATATCCGAACCCACTTCAAACCCAAGCTTATCTCTATAAAATTCTAGAGCCTCTTCTTGGTTAAGTACATAGACGGTGACATGAGCGATAGACGTAATCATTTTTATTCCCTCGATATTGGTTGAAATACTTAAATAGTGCTTATACCGTATTCTATACGGAACCGACTATTTTTATTTCTCCAATATTGCTCTCTTGCTATCCACACCTAAAAAATAGCGCGCATAGCAGGAGGGAATGGCTTGTACTGGATAGGAAAAAGGCTCTTTAGATAGACCCCATAATCGACGACGATACAAGGAAGGTGATATGCCCACTTGCTCACGAAAACGGGAAGAGAAACTCCCAAGACTCGAATAACCAACACTTTCACAAATATCGATAATACTGGTGTTACCCGTTATTAGGGCCTATTCATACTCATTAAATACCCACTGCCGGAGTCACTTTTTTCCTCTGGCAAGGCAGAAGGAGTGAAGTTTAGTCACTCTAAATAAACGACTGATAACGCAGCCAGAGGGAAAAAGTGGTCCGGCCCGAAGGGTTGTAGCCAAAAACACGCCACTCTGCGTTATTCGTCACTCATTTGGAATAACCAAACTTCACTCCTCATGCCTTGATTGGCACGTTTTTGGTCACAACAGTGGGCATTTAATGAGTATGAATAGGCCCTCACATCGTTTTGGCTTTTTCCATTCTTAGTCGCATTAAAAAAGCGTGAGGAGTTTCACCAAAGGTTTTTTTAAACACCCGCGAAAAATGGTATAACGACAAATGTGACTGGTTAGCGATATCATTCAGGCAAAGCGCATCGGTATAGTGATCAGCGATATAGTCACGGCCAACACTGATTTTTTTAAATTGGAAATTTGTCGCCATAGATAAATATACTCTTGCTAAAAAGCCTATATAATTTCTTTATCTTTATTAAACAATTGCTCCAACTCTAAACGCCCTTGCGCACCTATCTCGACGAGTTTATCGATATTTTCATGGTGCTCTATTGCCTCTTCCAACAAATGCTCATCATGTTGGCGAAACATATCAATGGTTTTTAGCGATTCACCGAGCGTATACCCCTGCGCGACTAATGTGGCATTAGCGGCTTCTAAACTACCGGAGAATAATTCCCTGATCACTGTATCTGCACCGGCGTGCGCCAAGCGTAAGTAATCAATACGTCGACGGGCACGAACAATCACGGTTTTATCCGGGTAATATTCTTTTATCGTTTTTAACACTGATAACGCCATATCACCATCACCAATCGCAATGAGTATCGTGTTAACCTGCTCGATACCTGCTGCCTGTAATACATCTAAACGAGTAATATCCCCAAAATAAATTTTGTTACCAAAACGTTTAATAAAATCGATATGCTTTGAATTGTTATCCAATGCCGTAAATGGAATATGATTAGCGGCAAGAATTCGACCGGTGATTTGTCCAAAACGTCCGAATCCCAGCAACAGTACTTCGGATTCTTCTTCTACTTTAGGCAAAGCATCCTGAGCATCATCAGCGCTGTCTTTGGATTCGAATAAAGCGACTAACGCAACCAGTGGCGAGGTTAACGCCATCGACACACCAACGACTAAGTTGGTCACTTCCATCATGGAGACTGGAATAATTTGCAACATATTGGCTTGCCCCATAATCACAAAGGCAAACTCACCGCCCTGACTGAGCATTAAACCTAGCGTTAAAGCGGGACGCCATTGTGCTTTTAAACACATTAACAAACCTACAATAACCGCTGTTTTGATAGCCATTAAACCTAAGGCCAACGCAAAAATCATAATGGGATTAGAAAACAACAACTCGATATTGAGGGTCATCCCAATAGCGATAAAAAACAGCCCCAAACTCAACCCTTTAAATGGCTCGATATCAGTCTCTAACTGATGCCTAAAATGCGAGTTAGCTAACATCATCCCTGCAAGAAAAGCCCCCATTCCCATGGATAAGCCTGCCACATCCATTAAATAAGCCGCAGCCACAACAATAAATAGTGCTGTTGCTGTCATCGTTTCTCGGCTACCAAAACTGGCCACACTGTTTAATAAAGGGTTTAATAAAAATCGGCCGGCTAACAGTAACGCAGCAATCGCTAGCACGCCATACCACCACGGCACTTGCTCCCCAACGGTGTTATCAGCAAAGGCCTGTACAATCACAAGAATAGGGATCACCGCCAGATCCTGCATGAGCAAAATAGCAAAACCACGACGCCCATTGGCCGATGCTAAAACGCCTTTTTCAGCCATAAGTTGAATAGCAAATGCCGTTGAAGATAGCGCAAGAGCTAAACCAACAATAACCGCATAACGCCAATCTAACGGGAACAAACATAGAGCGATCGCAATCAATGCCGTACTAATGAGTAACTGACCTCCCCCTAAAAGAGAGATTTGCGCGCGCATGCCCCACAACTTCAGTGGATTTAGCTCTAAACCAATGACAAAAAGTAAGAACACAACACCAATTTCAGAAAAGTGTAATACGCTCTCGGGATCATCAACAATGTGTAGGCCGGCGGGCCCCATCAATACACCGGCAAAAAGGTAACCTAATATTGCACCCATTTTAAAGCGACGAAATAAAGGGACAAAAATGACAGCCGCCAAAAGAAAAAATAACAAACTTTCTAAAGGATTTGCTTCGTGCATATAACACCTTTTATTTGATATAAAAAATTAAGCTGTATGAAATAGCCACTGATATAACAACGTAGAATTTAACAAGAATTATCGAAATACCTGATTAGATATACTTTAGGATAGTTTAAGTAATTCAACAACGGCTTCTTCAAGCTTGGATACATTAGGGATGGTTGCTGCGATATCATTCACCATAACATGCATTTTGTCGTAAGGCTCAAGCTGCGCATTGGACTCTTCTTTAATATTATCTGGCGATACCCGGCTTAAACGGGGAATACTTTGCGTAGGAAAACATAAAAAAGGCAATTTAGGATGCACGCCTGTGCTATTGAGTACCGACATTTGACTTACCGCTTTTATATCGGCAATGGCACCCCCATTAATCGCTTCGTAAGAAATCATCGGGATAGAAATACCGCGCCATTTTACGTGACCTAAAAACCATGGCGGCATCTGCCCAATTTCTTCAGATTTTAAAGAAGGTTTTCGATAGGGCAACATTTCCGCTACCGAAACGGTAGGCAACATCAGTAGTTTATCCACAATGGGCACTAACAAACTGGGAATATCGCTGGTTTTTTGTGTTTTGCTTAGCGGCATTTGACTAGGCGTTGTATCAATCATTCTGTTACCCAATTATGTCTCTTTTATGATTTACCAATACACTCGCAATAAGGCTAGTAGCTAGGTAATGGCTGCTTGTGCGTACATTGGTTTTTTATAAATGTTTTTAAGTGAATGGCCAAATTTTCAGGTGTATCTATTTTACTCGCATATCCAGTGTTGATAACTTCCTGCGGCATCGACGGGGAAACACAACTCGACACCGATTGCGCCCATACCTGTCCACCGTGTAAAGCCACTAAACGACATCCTGCTGCGCCATCATCTCCCATTCCTGTAAAAAAAATAACCCCTGAAGCTTCCCCATATAATGCAGACACATTACTGACCACTTGGTCTATTGAGGGAGTGTAAATACCACGCCATTGTTGTTGACTGCGAGATACTAATGAACCATTTCTTTGTAGCTCTACATAGTGCTGTGGCGGAATAATGATGACATTATTTTCGCACACCACATCCCCATGAGAGGCAATAGCACTGTAATAGCCACTATCGCGAGAAACTGTATCGCATAGCGCTTGTATGTGAGAACGATCAATATGCTGCGCATATAAAAAACCAAGACCCAAATCAGTTTCCATCGCATCTAGAAACCGTTTTACTGCCTCAGGGCCACCAGTGGATGCCGCTAAAACCCATACATGTTGTGCTTTTTGATGAGGCTGTGTAGCCAATTGTATCTGCCCATCTAGCGCTAGCAGCTTTTTATTCAACTGCCTTGCCCAAGCCGCGAATTCTGCCTCAGCAGCATTATAGATATGCCCTTCGCCTAAAATAACCGGTTGTTCAATACCGTATAACCACTGCTCGAATGATTGTTGATCTTGCTCTTTGTCAAAGCGTTCAACGTCTACATCTATCACCCAAGCGTCACAATTCTCGCTGGGATAATTGCCAATAATCAGTTCTTCAACTAAGACGCTAGTGGCCACACAATAACCGCACTCTTCAACTGTGTGCTTAAGATAATGCTGCTGTATTCTTGTTTCGCTAACGATACCTATTTTTAATGTACTCATAGTTCACTAGGCATTTTAGCAATACTATTGGGAATCAAGTGCCAATAGATTGTGAATTGACGCTAATAACTCTGCCTCTTGATAAGGCTTACCCATATATTCATTAGCACCTGCAGCAAGACCCGTCTGACGATGTTTTTCACCGGTTCGGGATGTAATCATAATAATTGGCAAGTCTCGAACTACCGCGTTAGAACGCACACGCTTTGCCACTTCAAACCCATCCATGCGCGGCATTTCAATATCTAACAGCATTAAGTCGGGAGTATGGTCTTGCAATACAGCCATCGCATCCACACCATCTTTAGCGGTAATCACGTCAAAATGTTGTCTTTCTAAAAAGCGTGTTGTTACCTTCCTCACTGTTACGGAATCATCCACCACCATGATCAGTGGGTTACGGGCCGGCTCTAACTTTGGCTGCTCTACTACTGGAGCGGCAATACTACGCGATGCTAATAAATACTTTTGTCGGATCATGGCATGCACATCTAAGATCACAACCACATGACCATCACCCATGATGGTCGCTCCAGATAAACCGGGTACCGAACTAAATTGTGCACCTAAGGTTTTTACCACAATTTCACGGCTACCTTGCAAACCATCAACCTGTATTGCCACAGAATGATCGGCACTGCGCACCAATAAAACAGGTACCGGGAATGAGTAATGATGCACTTTCGGTTGCGTATTCTTATCTAATAAATTACCCAGATAGTGTAATTTATAATCGTTATCGGCATAGCGGAAATAGCTGTTGGGATTATTGTAATAATCATCTAACTGATCAGGATTGATCCTTGCAATACCTTCGATGGAATTCAAAGGTATAGCGTAACGGTTATCTCCAGAGGTAATCATTAATGCGCGGTTAACAGATACCGTAAACGGCAAGCGAATAGCAAATTGTGTGCCTTGCCCTTCTTGCGATAGGATATCAATGCTACCGCCGAGCTGTTTGATTTCGCTACTCACCACATCCATGCCCACACCGCGACCAGAAATTTGTGTCACGGTTTCAGCCATAGAAAATCCGGCTTGAAAAATAAATTGCAAAATTTCTTGTTCGCTCAGTTCTGCACTCGGATTCATTAACTGGCGCTCTATGGCTTTTTCACGTATACGATCAACACTCATACCTGCGCCATCATCCGCTAAATGCAATAAGACATTACCACCTTCTCGTTGCAAGGATAAATTAATCCGGCCTACTGCTGGTTTGCCTTGTTTGATACGCGTTTGTGAATCTTCTATACCGTGGTCGACCGCATTACGTAGCATGTGCTCTAGAGGTGCCACGATGCGTTCCATCATGTTACGATCTAGCTCGCCTTCGGCATGCTCAAAATTAAAGTCGACCTCTTTACCCAACTCGGTAGAGATTTGACGAACAATACGTCGCAAGCGCGGCACAATACGAGAGAACGGTACCATGCGAGAACGCATTAGACCTTCTTGTAATTCGGTATTAATTCGCGACTGTTGTAACAATACAGTTTCTGTATCTCGCGCTCGATTCGCCAGAGTAAATTTTAAATCCTGCAAATCGGAAACAGACTCAATAAGAGAACGAGATAGCTGCTGGAGTTGGGAGTAACGATCCATTTCTAACGGATCAAATTCTTCCTGCTCGGCCAATTGTTCTTGCCTAAACAATACTTGTGCTTCGGTCTCGATGTCTAAACGACGCACTTGTTCTTGTAAACGATCGACGGTTGATTCCATATCATTTAGCGATAAACCGAATTCACTCACTTGCTCTTCAATGCGACCACGGCTGATCGATGTTTCACCCGCAAGGTTAACCAGCTCTTCCATTAAGTCAGCAGAGACTTTCACCGTTTCTTGTGGCGCAGCACGACGAGAGGCCGTAGGATTATTTTTATTGGTATCTGTTGTTGCTGGAGACGGTAACACAGAGGGTGTTGCCACTGGAACGGTGGTTAGCTCAGTCGTCATGGCACTTACTCCACCATCGCCATCAACGACACTTAACCTATCAGAGGCAGGCTGCGTACCTGTGCTGTTTTTAGGAGCAGTCTCGCCAAAATCTGGCGGGCTTTCTGCTTGCTCTAATGCTGTGTCTACCGTTGTTTCATCTTCTGTAGCATCGGCTTGATCAGTTTCTACCGATTCATCTTCCTGTTCGCTACTATCAGTAGCGTCAGAGTTATCCGCCTCATTAGCTGGAACATCAAGAACGGGTTTAGTAGGAAAGGATAAAATATTATCGTCATCGACGGCTGGTGATTCCTGAATATCATGCGACACTTCTGGCGCTAAGGCATTATCAGCGGATGGCAGGGCTTCTTCTTGCACAACATCCTCAATCGGCGCGCCCTCATCAGCAGGTACATCGATAGATAATGGATTATTTTCTGTCTCGTTATTTAGCTCAGAAATATTTTCTATAGGGGTATCATGATTGACTGTAGACGATTCTTCTACGAGCGTATCTTCTGCTGTCAGATTATTATCTTGATGCTGCGGCAAATCATCTTGCGCTAACGATTCATTTTCCAGTAGAACTTCCACTTCGTTTTCTAAATCAGCTTGAGAATCAGCTACCTCTTTTGCATCATCTGCAGAGGCTTCGTCATCCGCCTCTTGTGCCAGATCAACGGAGTCAGTGACTTCATGAGTCGCTGCGTTCTCGGAAATTAAAACATCCTCTTCAACCAGCTCAGCAACATCTGTTTCTACAACATTGGCTTCAGGAATAACACTCTCATTGTTCGTGTCTGAAACAACAGACTGATCCGGTGATTGAACAGCATTAACCGCATTAATTAATTGGTCCTGGTATTGGTGTACATCTTCTATTGCATTATTGGGAACATTGCCAATAGCTAAAGGGGTTAAGTACGACTCGAAGTCGTGCGCCATTTCCCCCATGGCCATAAGGCCAGCCAAACGCGCACCCCCTTTAAAGGTATGAAGCAAACGTTGTAATGCCGCAATACTTTCTTTGGCGTCATGACCGTTTTCCCAATCATGAATAGTCTCATCGAGCTCTTCAATGAGTTCAAAGGCTTCTTCTAGAAAAATCTCAACAATTTCTTCATCAACATCTTCATCTACAGGATAGCTTTTTAACAAAGTAGGTTGCGTTTCTTCGGAGATTAAATCAGAACTGGCTTTAATATTTTCATCAGTAGCCGTTAATGTTTCATCGTGTTCCGCTGGCGCCTCAACTGTAGCAACTTCTTTTTGTAAATCTACCGTTACCTCTTCAACAGCTTCCTCAGCAGGTTGCTCATCTATAGCGTCTTGTTCAGGTTCAGGGGTAATTGCTGGTTGATTATTTTCTTCACTAACAGCTGAGAGTTCATCAATACCACCAAGCAACCGCGTTGACGATTCAATATTATCAACGACCTCTTCAGTAACAGCTTCTGTTGGCAGATCTAGAGTCACCTCTTCAATGATCTCTCCGGTAGAAGAGTCATCTACAATACCTTGTTCGGGTTCAAGCTCAGTGACCATTGACTCTTGATCACTTTCTTCGCTAACAGCCAAGAGCACATCAGCACTTTCAAGCAGTTCGGTAGGCGGCTCGGTTGACTCCTCGTTAGTTGGATAAATCAGCTCCGGCAACTCTGCTGACGCACCCAATGCACCGACATAATTCACCAACTGATCCTGATAAGCATGCAAACGTTGCGTGGTGGCTTCTGCAGTTGACGCTTCAGGCAACCCCAA
The DNA here is from genome assembly GCA_020628895.1 of Candidatus Endobugula sp. Taxonomy (GTDB): domain Bacteria; phylum Pseudomonadota; class Gammaproteobacteria; order Pseudomonadales; family Cellvibrionaceae; genus Endobugula. The sequence continues at coordinate 112,657 of JAHDEM010000003.1, read as the reverse complement.
TAAATATTCATTAAAATGACTGGCAAATTTCGCGAGCGTATCTAACTGTGCATGGCGTGCAGCAACGACAAATTGATTCAGCAGATCTTGTAGTTTCACCGAACAAGCTTGAGGGTCTTGGCCATTTTCCCAAGCATTAACGGATTCATCTAAATCTTCGACAAGATCGGCAGCAGTATCAATAAATTCGTCGACTAAAGAGCTATCGAGATGACTATCTGTATGCTCGTCCACTTCGGCGGCAGACGGAGCTTCATCGATATCTGTCACCATAGAATCATCAGTAGCTGAGTAGTCTGCAGACTCTATAGACGCTTCTGGAAGCTTATTATCAATTTGATCATCCTGAACAGGCTCACTGCTTTGATCAATCTCATTGCTGCCTTCTGAGACAAGCTCATGACGACTATCTTCTAACTCGCCACCGAGATTCTCTGCAACTTCATCAATTACTGGACTTTCTTCTGTATCGTTTATTGCTACTGCAGAGTCATCTATTAATTCTGCCTCATCACCATCAACAGAGCCACTGCCTGCTTGTACAAAAGCAGCCAGTTTTTCTAACATTACTTCATCGGGCTCAGGCAAGTCCTGACCACCAGCAATCGCGTCGATAATATCTAACAAGCCATAATGGCTATCGAGCAAGACATCATAAAAATCAGACGATTGCTCTATTTGATGGTTAACCAAACCTTCATACTGCCCAGCGATAGCTTGACTGAGTTGCGCCATGGTTCCGAGGTTAGCTCGTTCAGCTCCATGTTGGACGATGAGCAACTCTTTAATCACCGATTGCCATTGCGCCACTTTTTCTTCGGTCACATCGGTTGACTCACGCCATTGGGCAATCAGTGGATCGATATCCAATAAGATATCCATCCCCTCATTCATCAGCATTTCTAATAGGGCAGGATCGACTTTAGGTCCCGTCTCTTCATCTTCATGCTTAATTAAATGCCCGACCGATCGCTCACGTAGCTCCTCTACTCGAGCTAAAAACAAATCCAATTTTTGAATATGCGGATAACTCAAGCGAGACATTTGCTCTAATGCATCTTCGGTGTAAGAAACACTATCCTTGATAAGCTGCAAAATATCATCATCGATATTCACTTGATAAGCGCGTAGGTCTTTTACAAACAATTCCATCGGTGTCATTAGCTGAGCAACTGGAACAATCTCAGCCATATGCGCACTGCCTTTTAATGTGTGCATTGCCCGTTGCATGATTTCACTAGGAGGTTCATAAAACGGCTTTGCTTCCTCCATTTGAACGATATAATCACGCACTGCTTTGAGATGACCCTCTGATTCAGAACCAAAGATTTCCCAAAGTTGTACATCAATCTCATCGTCTTGTTCATCGGCAAGAACAGCAAATTTTTCTGCTGGAGCAATTGCAACATTCTCACTAGGCTCCTGTAAAGCCTCTAGCAAATCCTCAGGCTCTTCACCTTTTGACAACTGGTGCGCCCAAATCTGATAAGAACTACATAGTTTCTCATTCGGTGTGGGTTGCTGCTGGCGGAATGCCTCTACCATTTCAGGTAATAACAATAATACTTTTTTGACCAGTGCAATCTGCACCTTCGTTGGCTGTAATGTTTTATCCAATATACGATTAAGCATATTTTCAATGGACCAAGACAACTCTCCTACATCACTGGCCTTGACCATGCGTCCACTACCCTTAAGAGTATGGAACGCTCGACGTATTTCAGTTAACGCGTTTTCATCCTTTAAGTTTTCATCCCATAGCGGCATGTACTCGGCTATGGTTTCTTGCACTTCCTGGGCCTCTTCAACAAAAATTTCTATAATCTCTGCTGCCGCTTCCGCATCTAATTCATCGTCTTGATCAACGTCTGCCTCAACACTTGCTGACTCTATAGCATCTAAAACAGCTTCAACATTATCTTGTTCGGAGCTTTCAGTGTCGTGCGTAGGTTGAGCATTGTCTTCTTGAGGGTTAAAGATACTATGCACTCTAGTGGCGGGAACACCTAAGGCAACCAACCCTTTTTCAGCGCCTTTAAGAATTTCATTATCTTCTATTTGGGTGAGCGATAAGGACTCTAAAAAATAATCAATGCTTGCGATAACATCCGCTAAACTGTCGAGTTGCTCCCAGTTAGGAGGTGTACTACTTTGCATTAAATTAGTTTCGATGTGGCTGGCACACACCATTAATATTTGAGAGGGCAATGGGAGTGTTAATACTGTTAATCGTTTCCCAACATCTCTGAGAACAGTCGGCACCACTTGTAAACTTCTAACGTCCCACTGAGTAGCAATGTAATTAACCACAGCATCTTTAGCTTCTTCTAAGCCATTGCGACTTTCTTGCAGCGCAAGCACTTGCTCTTCATTAAAGTAGCGGCCAGCAGAATCCATAGACAATTGTGTTGCCAACAGCGAGCTTTCTAATTCCGCTTCTATTGCTGACATACTGTTATCTAAATGGTCAAACTGCTCATCAGGAAATGCCATTTGATGAGCAAATAAACCCGATGTATTCTCACGTAACGTATCGACAATCTCTAAGTTGTCGAGCATATTTTTTCGCAGATGCCCAACACCTAAAACAGCCAATGTATCTGCAACTCGTTGGAAAGCATTATAGATATGGTCAATATGTTCGGCGCAATTCTGCTGTGTGCGACACTGAGAAAAACAAGCTCTTATATCGGAAAATTCGTCTATGATCGCTGCAGCCACCGCACGCATTGCCGAGGATTCTACTGGCTTAGCCGCCTGATTGTAGTCGGTAGAACGAACAACAGAAAAAGCATCCTCAAGACGATAGCTTCTGCTCACATGATCAATCTCTGCGGTTGATCCTGTTAATGATGTTAGATAATACAATAGATTTTTTAACAGCTCGTCACTAGTAGGAATATCTAAAGCATGAGTGCCTTGATCAATGAGTTGTCCAAACTCATCATCTAACTGACGAAGCAACTCTTTAATAGAGACGGTCTCTGAAATTAAATTTTTCTGCAAGCCAGTAACCAAGGCAGAAACAATTTCCCAAAGTGCGAATCTTTTTGTACCTGATAACAGTTTCTGCAATCGTTGGCTAACTTTTAAAAGATAACTGAGGTTTTCATCCACATTATTTTTATGCATGACACTCGCAGCAGAATAACGATACATATCTCGCAATTTAGGCAAAATTAATTGCAGCTGCTTTTCATCTTGTGCGATTGCGTTACGCGCGCCATTCATACTATGGGCATAAGATAAATCTGGAGAAAATAAAGTCGATTCGCTGAGAAAATTTTCACCACGCACAGCACGAAGATCATTTAATAATGAAAAAACTAAGCTGGGCTGATCCTGCTTTTCTTTTAGCGCATGCTCTAGATAAATAGGCAACTGTTTAATAGCATGCATCAAAACGTCTGTTGCCTCAGATTTATGAGACACTTGATTATCTAACAAACCTTGCGCTAAAGCCTCAATCTCTGAGGCAATCATGGCAGCACCGTGGAAACCGGAGAGATGTAAGCTACCGTACACCTGATGAATATAAGTAAGACAAAACTTTAACTGAATAACATCCGCTGATTCACGGACATACGACTCCAACGACTGTTGCGCCTGCAACAATGTGTCTTTGATATCTCGTATTACCCACTCAAGGGCCATATATTGGCGATTATCAGCCATATTACCTACTCACCGTTTTTAACACGAAAAGGATTGCGCAATACATAGGGCTATATCCTCTTAATATAGGCTTGCACTTCATCGTTATCGACTCGTTGCATCTCTTCGTGTTGCCAATCAGTTGTTTCGCCCAATCCAATAATTAACAATCCACCAGGCTTTAAACGATTAACCAATTGATTAAGAATCTCTCGGCGTCTCCAGCGACGAAAATAAATTAAGACGTTCTGACAAAAAACAACATCCATTAGTTGAACTGGCATAACATTTAACTTATTGATATTCGCCTGTGAGAAGCAAACACGTTTCTTTAAACGTGGAAGCACTTCTAAATGCTGTTCATCATGAGGGCGAAAATAACGCTGTCTCTCTTCCTCGTTAACAAAAGCCAAACTACGCTCGCCATAAACACCTCTGCGGGCAATCGACAAAACTGGCAGACTGACATCAACAGCTGTAATACCAAAATAAAAATGCTCTTGGCTTTTTTCTAAACAATCATTAACCAGCATGGCTAAGCCATAGGGCTCTTCGCCTGTAGAGCAACCAACACTCCAAATATCGAAGCTATCATGCAAGGTTTTTTGATCTATTTTGTTTTTGAGATACTGACAAACAAAATCAAGAGATGGGCGATGACGAAAAAAAGTGGTTTCTTTAACCACTAAACGATCAACCAATATCTGCCACTCGATCAGGCCCGCTTTATTATCTTGTTTAACCTGATCATAGTAGTCGTCATAGCTCGTGATATTCAGTTCACGCATACGAATAGCGATTTGCGTTTGCAACAACACCTTTTGCTGGGATGCTAATTGTATGCCCGTGCGCGCTTCGAGAAGTTTTTCCCACAACAAAAATTTACTTTCTGGCAGTACATCAAACTTCTTAAAAGACCAAGACATATTAGCCTACTGGTGTTGGTTCTTTATCATCTTCGGTGAATTCGAAATCTGAAAAATCAAATTCATCATCACTTAAGCTAACATCATCGTCATCTAAATCCAAACCCTCACTATCGGCCAAATTAAACATCTCTTCAGAAAAGTCGAACTCATCTTCTTTATCGTCAAAGTTCAGCGAGATCATCTCATCACTATTACTGGGAGACGGCTCTTCAGCTACGGCTATAGGATCTGGGACTGGCGTAGAAAAATCAAAATCTTCTTCGCTATCAAATAACTCTTCTACACCTTCTGATAAGTTTTGAGCAGGGGTATCTGTGCCGGATAAATCGAAGTCATCGAGATCATCGTCCTCAATAGGTAATGGCGCGGGTACAACCCGTGCAGCAACTGGCTGAGGCTGAGAAGGTGGTACTGGCGATGGTGTTTCAGAAACCTCTGCGACCTCAGGTGATGCTACTGGGTCAGAAGGACTGTCTTCAAATAACCATGCATCATTGCCTGCCCCCTCTGTTTGCATATCATCAGGTAAGGTAAAACCAGCTACCGACTCTCGAAGTTCGAGCGCCATGCCTGCAAGATCACCAATTGCCTGCGCGGTTGCACCGGTACCCGCTGAGGTTTGCGATGTAATTTCCTGAATAACATTCATCGTATTAGAAATATGACCAGCAGATGATGCCTGTTGGCGCGCAGCATTAGAAATGTTTTGAATCAGTTCCGCAATATTGGCCGATACCCCTTCAATCTCTTCTAGTGCAACACCCGCATCCTGTGCAAGGCGAGCACCACCAACCACCTCTGATGTGGTCTGTTCCATCGATGTTACCGCTTCGTTGGTATCACTTTGAATAGTTTTTACTAGTGATTCGATTTGTTTTGTTGCACTAGCTGAGCGTTCCGCAAGACGCTGTACCTCATCCGCTACCACGGCGAAGCCTCGACCAGCATCGCCAGCCATCGACGCCTGAATAGCCGCGTTAAGTGCCAAGATGTTGGTTTGGTCAGCAATATCGTTAATTAGACTCACGATATCACCAATTTCTTGTGATGATTCACCTAAGCGTTTAATACGTTTCGACGTATCCTGAATCTGCTCACGAATAGTATCCATCCCGTGAATCGTGTTCTGTACCAGTTTTGCACCATTGTTCGCAATCGATACCGATTTACTCGCAACCAACGCCGATTCGGCAGCATTCGCCGATACTTGGTCAATAGTCACCGCCATTTCGTTAATCGCAGCCGAGGCCCCAGCAATTTCTTGCGCCTGATGGTCAGATGCTTCAGCAAGCTGTAACGCGGTTTGCTGAGATTCTTGCGCCGCACCAGATACCTGCACAGCTGTTTGGTTGATACGAGATACTAACTGACGTAATTGGTCGATGGTAAAATTAACCGAGTCGGCAATAGCGCCTGTAAAATCTTCCGATACGGTTGTTGTCACCGTTAAGTCACCATCAGCAAGATCAGCCAATTCATCGAGCAAGCGCAAAATAGCCGCTTGGTTAAGGCCGTTATCTTCTTCTGAAATCGCAAGGCGAGCTTTTGCATCCCGGTTAAACAGATAACCTAGCGTGATAAAACTAATCACTAACATCACGGTTGCAACAGTCACTGCTATGATTTCTTCTTTACTTAATGGGCTACCGGCTTGCGTAATAATCTCGATACGATGGGCACCAAAACTCTCGAGTAGAGGTTTAGTGAACGCAGTAGGAATGAAGAATTGAAGGTCTCCAGAGACACGATTGCGAACAGCGGTTAGCAACGCATCCATATCTTGTTGTGTTTTTGCCACAGTTGTCGGCGAAAATTGCTCCTGCGACTGTAGAACGCCCCACTTAAATTCAATACTATTAATTAATTCTAATACATCACCAGAAGCTTCATCACCAACGAGCTCTAACTGAGAGACAACATCAGGGAGCGTTTCGATATCCGTAATAATGGTATCAATCGCTTGCGCTCTTACCTGGGCCTCCTTGTAGGGTTCAAAGACGGCAAGCCTGTAACCACCGTAGATAAGAATAGCCAGCGAGACAATAATCAGTAAAATCCAAAATGCATAGCCTGCATTAAAGTTTCGCTGCGACAGAGAAATTGCTGAGTTTTTCATAGTGTTGCCCTAGATAAAGCATCAAGTTTCATTTTCATCATTCTGCAGGTAATAACAACGCACCCATGATACGTAGAAATAACCGTCAATTTTAGTCCGCCGCAACATGCAAGAAGCGACTATCTTCTGCCAAAAAAGGCAAGTTAAATGTATTCCAACACTTTCCATCGTCATGAAATGCACCCATCAAATACTCTGCCATCGTCGTGGGAGTATTCGATGCTATTTCCCGATTTTGAGTATCCGCCTCAAAGGTCTTAATCCCGTATATATGGTCCACCCATAAACCAACATATAGACCCAAACCTTCAAATACTAATAAACGCTGCCCTTTGCGATTATTATTCAGCGTACCGCCAAAGAAAGCGGCTAAATCGAACACGGGCAACAAACGCCCTCGCACATTAGCAACTCCCTTTACCCATGAATGCACACTGGGCAACTGACTTAAAGGAGGGACTTCTAACATTTCAGACACTTCATCAAGAGAGGCGACGAAGTCAAACCCCATCAATGAAAAGCCAACACCTTTCCATTGAGGGGTAGAATCTAGTTGTGCAGGAAGTTGCTGCGCTGACGATAAGCTATCTTGCGCTAAGGTTTGTAAAACTGAATAGGCCGATACCTGATCTGTCATTCTGTTTTTACCTCAAGGTCACAACATTACTACATGATTTATATAAGCAAAGCGGCAAAAAAAGCAGGTTACTCTCGCCCCTTTAAACATAAGCTGCTATGCCGATAGCGCTTCGTTCACAGCATCTAACAGCTGAGCTTCACTAATAGGCTTAACTAGATAAGCTTTGGCACCCTGGCGCATACCCCATACCTTATCTGTCGCTTGATCTTTAGTAGAGACAATCACCACAGGCACATTCGCTGTTTGCGGTGAACGGCTTAGCTGGCGTGTTGCCTGAAAACCATTCAAACCAGGCATAACAACATCCATTAAAATCAGATCCGGCGGATTAGTTCTAGCCATTTCAAGACCTTGCTCACCGGTTTCAGCCACCTCTACAACATAACCTTGCTTTTCGAGAATAGTGGTTAACTTATACACTTCTGTCGGTGAATCATCGATAATTAATACTTTAAGCATACGTTTCCTCAAATTTATCTAGACGCCAAGTCAAAGACTTAGACATACGCTTCAATCGCAGCCAATAGCTCCGTTTTACTAAAGGGTTTGGTTAAATATTGATCTGAACCCACAATACGGCCTTTAGCTTTATCAAATAAACCATCTTTACTTGATAACATAATGACCGGAGTTGACTTGAATTCACTATTGTTTTTGATTAATGCACAGGTCTGATAACCATCTAATCGAGGCATCATAATATCGACAAAAATAATATTGGGACGGCTATCGGCTATCTTGGCCAATGCATCGAAACCGTCTGTTGCTGTCACTACTTCACAACCAGCCTTGGTCAATAGGGTTTCTGCAGTACGACGAATTGTCTTACTGTCATCAATCACCATTACCTTTAGGCTTTCCAGAGACACACTCATACAACTTAAATCCCCTGTAATCTTTTGCTATCAATCATTTTTTAGTTTTTCTTTTTGATTATCTAACATGCACACACTTCTCGACATCGCAAGAAGCCATAAGCTTTTTAACACAGAAGCTACCATATATCCATATTTGGAGTAACAAAACTCATCTTTGTTATTAAGAACGGAACGTATGTTGCTCTTAACACTGATAAAAGTAACAAACTGTTGTAGACTGCCACACAATATATCATACACAGCCATACCTAGAGCGAATTACATTATGTCAGTACGTTTAGGTGTTGTAATGGACCCCATTGCACACATCAATTTTCTTAAAGATACCAGCTTGTCGCTCCTACTAGCGGCAGCCGATAAAGGCTGGGAGCTAGTGTATCTTGAACCCCATAACCTATTTCTAGATAACCATATTGCCAAAGCCTACGGCCAGCCCTTACAGGTGTTTAACGATAGTGAGAAATGGCATGAATTGGGCGAAGAAACCATATACACGCTGGGCGAGTTAGATGTGATTTTAATGCGCAAAGATCCCCCTTTTGATATCCCCTTTCTACAGAGCACTTTTATTCTAGAAACGGCGCAAGAGCAAGGCGCCCTAGTAGTTAATGATCCTCGCAGTTTGCGCGACTGTAATGAAAAGCTATTTGCTACCCAATTCCCCCAATGCTGTCCACCATTAACCGTCAGCCGCAATGCCAAACATTTGCGAGCATTCCATCAAGAACATGGGGATGTTATTTTTAAACCTTTAGACGGCATGGGCGGCAGCGGTATTTTTCGCTGCAAACATAACGACCCTAACCTTGGTGTGATTCTTGAGACATTAATCGCAAACAATGAAATGGTAATGGCACAAAAGTTTATCCCTGATATTAAAAATGGGGATAAACGTATTTTAATGATTAATGGAGAGCCCGTTTCCTACTGTTTAGCCAGAATTCCAGCCGAGGGAGAAACTCGAGGTAATTTGGCCGCAGGAGGCCGCGGACAACCACAACCATTATCCGAACGAGACTACTGGATTGCCGAACAAGTAGGTCCCACATTAAAAGAGAAAGGGCTATTGTTTGTTGGCCTAGATGTGATCGGAGACTATTTAACAGAAATTAATGTTACCAGCCCCACCTGCGCGCAAGAGATAGATCGCGCGTACGATACTCGCATTGGTGAACGCCTGATGGATGCCATCGTTAAGCAATTACCTCAACTATAGCATGACATGCATTGATTGAATGAGACAAGAAACACCACCCACTAATCCATCAGCAGCATCAGACACCGCACTGATGACAGCCTCTAGCGGCGATCGTCTGAGTTTTACTGTGTTCTTAGCATTAGCGGTCCATGGTTTGCTGATTTTTGGACTCACATTTGAAAATAGCAAACCCACTGAAAGCGCACCCAGCGTTACGGTAACCTTAGCCACACACGCTTCAGCCAATGCGCCGGAGAAAGCGGATTTTCTTGCTCAATCTAATCAAATCGGCAGCGGCACAGAAAAGCAAGCAAGAGAAATCACCACCGATATAATCCCTCCTGCATTTGATAGCCAAGTCATTAACGACACCATCATCACCGAGCAAAAACAATATGCCGCCGCTAAACCTGATGATAACCGTGTGATCTCTAGCACTGATGCTGACAATGTAATTAACAATGCTACAGAGCTTAACGAACAACAAGAAGCAAAAACCGGTGAAGACCAGGCAGACGTTGATGCCATCAGTTTTCAAATAGCCAGTTTAAAAGCCAAGTTGGCGGTACAAAGGCAGACTTTGGCCAACATCCCTCGTGAGCGAATACTTACTTCAGTATCGACAATGGCTTCCGAAGAAGCGGCATACCTCAACCAATGGACACAGAAAATCGAGTCGTTTGGCAATAAAAACTTCCCCGCAGAAGCATTGCGTAAAGGGCTTACGGGAAAACTGCGGTTAGAAGTTGTGATTAAATATGATGGGACGATTGTGAGTATTAATTTGAAACAATCTTCTGGACAGACACTATTTGATCATGCAGCTCAGCATATTGTCCGTCAAGCATCACCTTTTCTGGCTTTTCCACCCAGTATTCGCAAGGATTTTGAGCATCTTGTTATTATCCGTACCTGGCATTTTAATATTAGTGGCTTAACAACCTCACAATAAAACCATTAAGTCATTTACTCTATGATTGTTTCAGGTAAACTGTACAATATATAGCCACATAAAGCAGGCACTAACGTTTACATTAACATTAATCCAACGCAGTAATATTGTGATGATGCTAAACTCTCTTAAAAATCACTTTCTAGTTGCCATGCCAGGCTTAGCCGACCCTCGCTTCTCCCAGTCAGTCACCTATATTTGTGAACATAATCAAGGGGGCGCTATGGGTCTGGTGATTAACCAACCGGCATCTATTTCCTATAGCGAGCTCTTCAGTCAACTCCAGCTCAATGATAATTACGGGGATAACTCACCCTTATTAATAGGAGGTCCGGTGCAAAAAGAAAGAGGTTTTGTTCTTCATTCCAGCGAAAAACAATGGGCCTCAACTCAACCAGTCTCTGATGATGTGTATATTACCGGATCAAAAGATATTCTTGAGGATATTGCGCAAAACAATGGGCCTAACGAATCACTTATCGCTTTAGGTTATGCTGGCTGGGATGCTGGCCAGCTAGAGGAAGAAATCGCACAAAATAGTTGGCTCACTGTGCCCGCAGAAAAGCAAATTATTTTTAATACTCCAATTAGTGAGCGCTGGCATTGCTCTGCAAAGCAAATTGGCGTGGATATGCATTTACTCTCTTCTCAGGCAGGTCACGCATAAGCGCATGTCGACTACCGTTATCGCCTTTGATTATGGCTTACAAAATATTGGCATCGCTTACGGACAATCTGTAACGGGTAATGGGCGCGAACTTCCAGCACTGAAGGCAAAAGATGGCATCCCCGATTGGCAACAAATCAGCGCTCTACTAGACGAGTGGAGTCCAGATATAGCTATTGTTGGGCTACCATTAAATATGGATGATAGTGAAAGTGAACTATCGGCTCGTGCTAGAAAATTTGCGCGTCGCTTACATGGTCGCTTTAATCTGAAAGTGGAGCTAATGGATGAGCGGCTATCGACCTATGATGCCAAATTAGAAGCCAAAGAAAGAGGCCACAAAGGCAATTACAAGCAAAACCCCATCGACTCTATTGCCGCACGATTAATACTAGAAAGCTGGTTTGCACAGCAATACTAGGCCTGTTCACACCCATTAAATACCCACTGCTGAGACCAAAAAAGCGCCAACCCTAGCGTTTCCAAAAACCTCCAGAAGATGAGCGATCTTCCTCTAACTCTAACTCATCCGCCATCACCGACAATGTATCGGCATCAGACTCCGATTCTAATTTAATCAACAAACGTAAGTCATTAGCAGAATCCGCATGGGCTAGTGCATCCTCGTAGCTTATTTCTCCTGCATTATAAAGCGCATATAAAGCCTGATCGAAAGTTTGCATTCCCACTTCCGTTGACTTGGTCATTAACTCTTTTAACTCACCGACTGCACCTTTACGAATAAGATCCGCTACCAAAGGTGTATTTAATAAGACTTCTAAACATGGGCGACGACTTTTACCATCCATTGAAGGAACCAATTGCTGAGCCACAATGCCTTTAATATTCAGCGACAAATCCATCCACAACTGCTGGTGCATATCTGCCGGGAAAAAGTGCAGAATACGATCCAGCGCCTGGTTGGCGTTGTTCGCATGTAAAGTGCATAAACAAAGATGCCCAGTTTCGGCAAAGGCAATCGCTTGAGACATGGTTTCTCTGGTGCGCACCTCACCAATCATGATCACATCGGGCGCCTGTCGGAGGGTATTTTTTAATGCAATTTCAAAAGAGTCCGTATCCAATCCCACCTCTCGCTGAGTCACCATACACCCCTGATGCTCGTGGACAAACTCAATGGGATCTTCGATAGAAATAATATGCCCCTGACTGTGCTTATTACGATGACCAATCATCGCCGCTAGAGAGGTAGACTTACCCGACCCAGTAGCACCCGTGAAAATAATAAGACCGCGCTTACTCATGGACAGCTCTTTGACAATATCAGGTAAACCTAGGTCATCTACTTTAGGGATCACACTTTCAATCCGCCGAATCACCATGCCGACTAGATTGCGTTGGTAAAAGGCACTGCAACGAAAGCGCCCAACTTGATTTAACGTAATAGCAAAATTCAACTCTCTATTTTCGGCAAATTCCGCCCTCTGCTTCTCTGTCATGGTACCTAACACAATCTTACGAGCCACTTCCGCAGAAATGGGCGTACTCGACAAGGGCGTGAGCTGACCATTGATTTTCATCGATGGAGGCATATCAGCAGTAATAAATAAATCTGATGCTGATTTATCAGCCATTGCTCTTAGCAGTTTTTCAATATCCATGATGGTTTCTCATTTGATCGGTTTTAGACAATACTCGCCGGATTTGCCGCTTTCTTTTTAGCTTCATCACGTGCAATCAAGCCTTTATCAACTAAATTAATTAAGCATTGATCCATGGTTTGCATACCCACTGATGCCCCCGTCTGAATGGCTGAGTACATTTGTGCCACTTTATCCTCACGAATCAAATTACGGATAGCGGGGGTCGCACGCATAATCTCATGTGCAGCCACTCGTCCGCCACCATTGCGCTTAATCAGTGTCTGTGAAATAACTGCCTCTAAAGAGCTCGCAAGCATTGAGCGCACCATGGGCTTTTCATCCGCAGGGAACACATCGACAATACGATCAATGGTTTTAGCCGCTGAGGTAGTATGCAAGGTGCCCATCACCAAATGCCCGGTTTCCGCCGCTGTTAACGCTAAACGAATGGTTTCTAGATCACGCATTTCCCCGACCAAAATAATATCGGGGTCTTCACGCAGAGCGGACCTAAGCGCTTCATTAAAACCATGAGTATCGCGATGAACCTCTCTCTGGTTAACCAAACATTTCTTACTTTCATGAACAAATTCAATGGGGTCCTCAATCGTCAGAATATGGTCGTAGCGATTTTCGTTAATATAATCGATCATTGCGGCCAATGTTGTCGATTTACCAGAACCTGTCGGTCCTGTGACTAACACCAAGCCCCTTGGCACAATCGAGATATCGCGAAACACTTGCCCCATACCTAAGTCTTCCATTGATAACACCTTGGAAGGAATGGTTCTAAATACCGCGCCAGCGCCGCGGTTATGATTAAATGCATTCACACGAAAACGCGCAACACCTGGGACATCGAATGAAAAGTCCGTTTCCAAGAATTCTTCATAATCTTTGCGCTGTTTGTCATTCATAATATCGTAGATCAACTCATGCACCTGCTTATGGTCCATCGATGGCAAATTAATACGTCGAATATCGCCATCGATACGAATCATCGGTGGCAGGCCTGCAGAAATGTGTAAATCCGATGCATTTTGCTTTGCACTAAAGGCAAGTAGCTCTGTAATATCCATAAGGTACCTTTGTAATAGTGATCTCAATTGAGAGCCTGTGTTAGGGCTCACCGATTTTTATTTATATTAAACACTGATTATGGTCTGCATCCTAACGCAAAATGATAAAATGTAAAAAGCTGTCTAGCCAAATACAACGAAAAGATCTCATTAATTCAATAAGCTCAAACAACTATGATGCCTAACATTGCCCAACGACTATTAAATGTACAAAAAAAAATTGCCGTTAGCGCATCTAACAGTGGTCGCTCAGCAGATGAAGTACAATTATTGGCCGTTAGCAAAACTCAACCTGCCTCCAAACTTGCCGAGGCTTTTCATGCAGGACAGACAGCCTTTGGCGAAAATTATTTACAAGAAGCACGCGAGAAGCAGGAAGCGCTTAAAGATTTACCGATACAATGGCATTTTATTGGCCCTATACAATCTAATAAGACGCGAGAAATCGCCGAGCACTTTGACTGGGTACACAGCGTAGACCGCTTAAAAATAGCCTCTCGACTGAGTCAGCAGCGACCTGCACATCTACCGCCATTAAATATTTGCCTTCAAATTAATATCGATAATGAGCCAACAAAAGCAGGCGCCACTTTAGAGGAATTACCGCATTTAATGGATGCGGTCCACGCATTACCACAATTGAATTTACGAGGCTTAATGGCTATTCCAGCCAAACGTGATAATTTCCGAGAACAAATATCGGTATTCGAGGAGATACGTAATACACTTAATAGGATAAAGCTCAGTAATCCAACCTTGCGCACTCAAGCACAGATCAATACCCTATCAATGGGTATGTCTGATGATATGGAAGCGGCTATTGCCGCCGGAGCAACCATCGTTAGGGTTGGCAGCGCGATTTTTGGACCAAGGCAATAACTTTTCACTACAACGATATTGGTAACTATGACGACTCTTACATTTATTGGCGCTGGCAATATGGCAACCAGCATTATTGGCGGACTTATTGAGCAAGGATATGACGCAAACCTCATTACCGCTTGCGACCCGCAAACGCAATCACTGAGCCAAATACAAACAACATTCGCTATTAACACAAGCACCGATAATATCGCTGCTTGTAAAGCTTGCGATGTCATCATACTGGCTGTAAAGCCCCAAATATTAAAAACAGTTGTGCTTGCCCTAAAACCGGCTTTAGAGCAACGGCAAGAGCTGCCACTCATTATTTCTATTGCTGCCGGTATTAGCGCACAGCAAATCCAGCAATGGCTAGAAAAGCCTATTGCCATTGTACGCTGCATGCCAAACACCCCATCTCTAGTGCAAAAAGGCGCCAGCGGTTTATATGCTAACGCCGAAACCAACCAGCAGCAGAAAGATATTGCCCAAACATTACTACAAGCCGTTGGCTATACAACTTGGGTTGATGATGAGGCGTTAATCGATGCTGTAACGGCTGTATCTGGTAGCGGGCCAGCTTATTTCTTTTTATTCATGGAAGCGATGATTGAAGCGGGTATTAAACAGGGGCTAGACCAAGAAAGCGCCACTAAGCTGACCTTGCAAACTGCGCTAGGAGCAGCCACACTTGCTCAAGCGAGCGATGTTTCTGTGGATGAACTACGTCGCAGAGTGACCTCTGCTGGAGGTACTACAGAGCAAGCCATAAAGCATTTCGAACAATCAGGCTTAAGAGAAATTGTCGAAGGCGCCATGCTCGATTGTGCTGAGCGCTCGAAAGCCATGGCAAAAGAATTTAATTAGAGTCCTGTTAATTCACAACAATCGGCCCAATATATGCCAAAATAGGCTCTTGGGTTCCTATATATTTTGAAAGCAATCGTTTAAAGGTAACGTGGCAATGGATAAACTGGTACAAATAGCGCAACTTCTCATCACATTTGCATCATCCATTTATATCACCATTGTGATGGTCAGATTTTTGCTGCAACTGGTTAGAGCCGATTTTTATAATCCTTTATCTCAGTTTATTGTTAAAGCCACCAACCCCATCCTTCTGCCTTTACGCAAAGTCATCCCTGGTTTCTTTGGAATTGATATTGCCAGTCTTGTTTTAGCCTTAATTTTACAAATGCTCACCTTCGAACTGTTATCATTTGTGGTTGGCCAAGGCTTTTTACCATTTATACCATTGCTGATATATTCGTTTAACGAACTATTGGTTCTATTGCTCAATATCTACCTATTTTCTTTTATTGTGATTGTGATTGTTAGCTGGATCGCACCACATGGACATAACCCAGCGGTTGAATTACTCAGAAGTATCACAGAGCCTGTACTGCGCCCTATTCGTAATGTAATACCACCAATGGGCGGATTAGATTTTTCAATCATGATAGCCATACTGGTTATCTACGTGATCAAAATCTTAATTGGCTAAACCTACAAACTCATACTAATAACAACGCTCTTTGACAAAAGCACTGCATACCATTTATGTCATCAGAAAAACCTAAAAAAGATCAACTTGCCAACTCCGTTGGCATAGTTTCCCCCCAAACCATGCATTTTAGTGAGCCACTCACACTCGCTAATGGGCGGATACTAGAAAGCTACGATATTGTCTACGAGACTTACGGCACCCTCAACAAGGCGAAGGATAATGGCGTACTTATCTGTCACGCATTGTCAGGCCACCATCACGCCGCAGGCCTACACAGTGAAGATGATAAACGTCCAGGTTGGTGGGACCACTATATTGGCCCTGGAAAACCGATTGATACCAATCGTTTTTTTGTTGTTTGCCTCAATAACCTGGGTGGTTGTCACGGTTCCACCGGACCGGCTAGCATCAATCCAAAAACCAATGAGGTATGGGGCAGCGACTTTCCTATGCTAAGGGTGCGCGATTGGGTAGAAAGCCAAAAGCGGCTTGGCGATGCATTAGAAATTTCACAGTGGGCGGCCGTCGTTGGTGGTAGTTTAGGAGGGATGCAGGCCATGCGATGGTCGATAGAATACCCAGATAAGCTACGCAACTGTGTTGTTATCGCCTCGGCGATGAAGCTAACGGCACAGAATATTGCTTTTAACGAAACCGCTAGACAAGCGATTACTGCAGATCCGGCTTTTAACCAAGGTGATTATCTAGTACAAGATACATTGCCTAAACAAGGCTTATCCGTTGCTCGCATGATCGGACATATTACTTATTTATCCGATGACGGTATGGGGCAGAAATTCGGCCGAGAGTTACGCTCTGGTAGTTTTGAGCAAGGTATCGATGAGCCACTGGAATTTGAAATAGAAAGTTACCTTCGCTATCAAGGAAGTGCTTTCTCAAAAAGCTTTGATGCTAATACTTATATTCTGATGACACGCGCATTAGATTATTTTGACCTTGCCCGTGAATATGGTGATGATGCTGTGGCCGCATTTAAACATGCAACCTGTGACTTTTTTGTTGTTTCTTTTACCAGCGACTGGCGTTTTTCTCCGCAACGTTCACATGAAATTGTCAACGCGCTTACTCACGCTAAAAAATCCGTCACTTATACCGAGATAGAATCCAGTTTTGGTCACGATGCTTTTCTTATTCCGATTCAGCGTTATCAGCGGGCATTTTCTGCCTATATGCAACGCATTACGATTAGCGAAGAAGGAGATCACTAATGCGTATTGATCTCGATAAAATTCAATCTTACATTGCACCTAATAGCCACGTATTAGATTTAGGCTGCGGCAATGGTGAATTGTTATTGCACCTCAAGGAAAGAAAAAATGTCACTGGCATCGGCTTAGAAAATGATGAAGATCATATATTAGAGTGCATCAAAAATGGGGTTAATGTGATTGAGCATGACCTTAATAAAGGCTTATCTCATATCGATAACGACAGTTATGATGTGGTGATCATGACTCTCGCCTTACAAGCTATGGATAGACCTGACTTGGTCTTAGAAGAAATGTTGCGTATTGGCAAACAATGTATTGTCACCTTCCCCAATTTTGCGCACTGGAAAGCACGTTGGCATTTACTGACCCGAGGCAGAATGCCGGTGTCTGACTTATTACCTTACGAATGGTACGACACACCCAACATTCATTTTTGCACGCTAAAAGATTTTGAGGTGTTATGCAAAGACCGCAACATTCGCATTTTAGATGGTGATGTTGTGAGCGAAAAAGGCGCCAGCAAAACATTGGCCGCTCTGCATAAAAACCTATTTGGTGAAACAGCCGTATATCATCTCACAAGAAGTGTATAAATACGGCTCTTCAATTTATCCAAAGTACAAATCAACGACTAAACAATATGAAAAGTTTTGAAAAAATCATTCGGACTCTTGGCATAGCAATTTTCTTTTGGGCATTTAACGTTAGCGCTCAAGACAATATTTCGTACGAACTAGACGAACATATTGTTTATTACAATGTATTTAATAGCACACTTATCCCTGCCAATGTTGCCAGCCAACACAATTTAATTCGAGGGAAAGATCGCGTGTATATTAATATCGCCGTGGTCAAAAAATCGGGTGGTTATGGTTTTGCTCCATACTCTCTTAAAGGAACGTACCGTAATCTGATGGCGCAAAAATTTGATTTAGAATTAATCGAAATCAAAGAAGCAACAGCCACGTATTATCTTGCCCCTATCCGATTTAACAACGAAGACATCTTCCATCTGGATATTACCGTACAAGCGACACAAGATAGCCCCGAAAAAACATTTACGATTACCAAAAAGCTCTATCGCGATTAATCATAGATACTGGTTACCTAAAAAATAATATGATGACGAACACTTCTCAGAACACCATTGTGCTAGCAAGCAATAATGCAGGAAAATTGCGCGAGTTTCACAATATGTTTAATGCAAAGGGCATTAATATCATCTCACAAAAAGAATTTCATGTAGAAGATGCCGACGAGACCGGCCTGAGTTTTATAGAAAATGCCATTATTAAAGCACGACATGCTTGTTTAAAAACACAACACCCTGCTATAGCTGACGACTCAGGCCTCGCGGTTGACTTTCTTGACGGAGCTCCAGGCATCTACTCAGCACGCTATGCCGGCGAACACGGCAATGATAAAAAGAACAACCAAAAATTATTAGACGCCTTAAAAGGACAACCCAAAGAAAATCGCCGAGCGCATTTTATTTGCGCCCTTGCCTTTATGCGACATGCCGAAGACCCAACGCCTATCGTTTGCCAAGCACATTGGGATGGATATATCCTCGAACAAGAACAAGGCGAAAACGGCTTTGGTTACGACCCTTTATTTTGGCTACCAGAACAAAACTGCACTTCTGCTCAACTCTCCAAAGAAGATAAGAATATGATGAGCCATCGCGCTAAAGCACTGATGCTTTTATTAAATGCCATGCAAGAACAATATAACTGGCCAATAAGTGACCATTCTAATTAATGGAAACCTCATCACTAAGAACACAGATAACACTTCCTCCGCTATCCCTGTACATTCATATTCCTTGGTGCGTACAAAAGTGTCCTTATTGTGACTTTAACTCCCATGAGAAAAAAATAACATCGTCAATGCCTCAAGGATTCGACGAAGCAGCCTACATTGAAGCACTTAAAAACGACTTACTACACGACGCTGATTATCTAGAAACATCTATTAATCGTCACACTAGCGAACCACGCAAAATTCGAAGTATTTTCTTTGGTGGCGGAACTCCCAGCTTATTCTCTCCATCAGGTATAGAAGATATCCTTAACTTTGCAGAAAAAACCATTGGTTTTGAGAATAATATAGAAATCACATTAGAAGCCAATCCTGGCACCTTTGAGCAGGAAAAATTTTCTCACTATTTTCAAATAGGGATTAATCGTTTATCGATTGGCATTCAAAGTTTTGAACAAAAGCACTTAGAAAAACTCGGCCGCATACACAATAGTGATGAAGCCAAACGAGCAATCAATATTGCCAAAGAAGCCGGTTTTAAACGTATCAACATTGATTTAATGCATGGTTTGCCAGAGCAAAGTGTTGATAATGCGATAAACGATCTACAAACCGCCATTGCGTTTTCACCACAACATATTTCGTGGTATCAGCTGACTATCGAACCTAATACGGTTTTTTATCGTCAACCACCACCATTGCCTGCAGATGATGTTTTGGCGGATATCCAATATCATGGTCACCAACTATTGGTTGCGAATGGATTTGAGCAATACGAAATTTCTGCCTTTAGTCGAACAGATGAACAATCCATACACAACCAAAATTATTGGGAGTTTGGTGACTACATTGGTATTGGCGCTGGAGCACATGGTAAGTTAACCAATATCGAAAAACAGCAGATTATTCGTACACAAAAAACACGCCTCCCCGAGCATTATATACAAAAGAGCAAGAAGCCCAACGCTAGATATACGGTGGTAGAGGCTGATGAATTACCTATTGAGTTTATGATGAATGCACTACGGTTAAATCAGGGAGTCCCTATTGATTTTTTTTCTCAGCGCACAGGCTTACCTCTGCAAATAGTTGCTCCTGCTATTAAGCGCTTGCAACAACAGGGGTTGTTAGATACAAACCCTCAACGCATTGTCACAACGGATTTAGGACGCCGTTTTTTAAATACGGTATTAGAAAAACTCACCGAGCTCGATGAATGGAAATAGCCCTATCTAGTGAACTACTGCTGTTATTTTTCTTTGTTGCGCTGATAGCAGGCGTTATCGACAGTTTGGCCGGTGGTGGCGGTTTAATTGTATTACCGGTATTGTTAATTGCTCAAATTCCACCACTGCAGGCACTAGCCACCAACAAACTACAAGGAACATTTGGCACCCTCACCGCATCGCTCACCTTGTGGTACAAGCGCGCTATTGTTTGGCACGAGATTCGCTGGGGGGTTTTAGCCAGCTTAATTGGTTCAACCTTAGGCACCATTACCGTACTATTTATCGATGTTGAATGGTTAGAGTGGCTCATCCCCATTGTATTAATTAGTACAGCCTCTTATTTTTTATTGAGTAACACACACGCAACACACAATAGCCAACCCAAAATATCTAATAAAGCATTTCACCTTAGCATTATCCCTAGTATTGGGTTTTATGATGGCCTTCTAGGGCCGGGCACGGGTTCCTTTTTTAGTTTTGCCCATGTTGCTCTTCTGGGAAAAAGCATTGTGCAAGCCACCGTTCGCGCCAAGTGGCTCAACTTCGCTTCCAATATTGCATCGTTGGTTATATTTATTGTAGGTGGACAAGTATTATGGTTAGTAGGCGGCGTGATGATTGCTGGGCAAATTATCGGAGCGAATATTGGCAGTCATCTGATACTCAGCAAGGGCAATGTGATTATTCGGCCACTGATCGTGGTCACTTGCTTTGCTATGTGTGCTTATTTTTTATGGGGGAAGCTATCCTAAAGTGTTAATAAGTAGCGGCTAAGATCATGTTCGATTTCACCGCTACTTTCGTTCTTATTCTTTCGATTCTACTGGTATAACCACATTACCTTGATAAGTGCGGTGCTTATCAGTAATAGAATCGGTAATACCGAAGTCCCAAAAAATGACACTAGCCGCCATTTTCCCACTTTCAATTTCACTTTTCACCGAGCCTACGGCTTCTCTACCATCTTCCGTTTCGCATTCATAAACCAAGATATCATCCGATCTGCGAATCATGACACCTGGAGTCGGAATTTCTGACTGCCACAAACCGCGTTTATTTTTAAAGGTACACTCTCCAGATGAACCATCTGAAAAACTAAACGCAATGGGAATATGAGAGTCGTTCGTGATGGTCGCGCAACCCGATAAAGTGGCCACAACACCGAACGCTAGTAGACTAGTAATACTGCTTTTTAACTTCATTGAATCATTTCTCCTTAATACTATTCTTAAAAATCACTAAAAATCATCCTGATACCCTGTTACTCACCAAAGTCGTACAACATGAGATTTACGTGTTTGTCATTATGATTAGGCTGGCTAAAAGCAATAGCCATTCATCATGGGGCTCTATTGTGACACAAAACACATTATTTTAAACACAACAAATCATCTTACCTTCATATCGGATAGCTATTCTTGCTCATTGAGGGCAAAAAAGTTATCTAACACACCTACCAATTGCGTCACTCCCTCATTTTTTAAAGAAGAAAACAACTGCGCAGACACTAAATCATCGACTTTTGACTCTTTTAGATGCTTTTCTACCGCTAACAATGTACTTTTAGCAGCGCCTCGTTTGAGCTTATCTGATTTAGTGAGCAAAATATGTACAGGCATTTCGCCGTCCATCGCCCAATTGAGCATCATCGTATCGAACTCTTGGAAGGGGTGGCGAATATCCATCAAGAGAATTAACCCCCGTAAAGCATCTCGGTTTTGCAAATACTCTGATAAGTTCTTATCCCACTCACGCTTCATCGCAATCGGCACTTTAGCGTACCCATAGCCAGGTAGATCTACTAAGCTATTTTCATCATCTATACTAAAATAGTTAATCAGTTGAGTGCGACCAGGAGTTTTACTGGTGCGAGCCAACTTTTTATTATCGGTGAGCGTGTTAATTGCACTGGATTTCCCTGCGTTAGAACGTCCTGCAAAGGCAACCTCGGCAACAACCGATGTAGGGCATTGGCTTAATTTAGCTGCACTTTGTAAAAATACGGCTTTTTGATAAGGATTTTGACGTGACATAAAACCTCAAAAATGGTGTGTCATTAAGGGTTAGTATATAATCGTCGCCCTAAGACGACTCCAATGAATCTATTGTATCTTTCTGCTAATATTAAGCGAGCAGAAATTCACAAGAAACTGAAACGACGGGCTTATTAAATGATCAATAAAAACAAGTTGTTAACCATCGCGGCAATCACATTTTCACTCTCCCATATAGCAATGGCTAGCGACAGTGATGGCGGTGACCCAAAAGCAGGGGAAGAAATAGCCGCGACCTGCGCAGGTTGCCACGGAGCTGACGGCAACAGCCCTGCTCCATCATTTCCTAAGATTGCCGGATTAGGGGAAAAATACCTCACTAAGCAATTAAGAGATATTCAATCTGGCGCTCGCCCTGTTGCCCAAATGGCAGGACAATTGGATGATAAAAGCGACCAAGATCTGAAAAACCTGGCTGCCTATTTTAATAGTCAGACTATGCAACTCTCTGGTGCTAAGGAAATGACCGTTAAAGTGAATGCGGGAATTGAGGTCGATGCCTTAAAACTAGGAGAGAAGATTTTCCGTGCAGGCAACCAAGAAGCAGGCACACCATCGTGTACTGGCTGCCATTCACCACGCGGTCTAGGCAATGACCCTGCTGGCTATCCTCGTTTAAGTGGTCAGTATGCAGAATACATTGCGGCGCAATTGCGCAGTTTCCGCAACGGTGAGCGCACCAACGACGGCGACTCTAAGACCATGCGAACAGTTGCAGAGTACATGACCGATGCAGAGATTGATGCGGTTGCTAATTATATTAGCGGTCTCAATTAATCTGATTCAGCACCTGTTCAGTTGCCAACACGTATAAATAAAAGCGACTTTATATAGGTCGCTTTTTTTATGTGCCGATATTTACCCATTAACATCCGACCAACGGCATTTATATAAGAGCAGGTTGTTTTTCTTGACCATGGTTTTATGGATAATGGAACTTAGTTTTAATGGTGTGTCAAAGACACGCGAAGAACAAATATTTAATCATCAATAAAATAGGTATGGTAACCTTGAAAAGCAGTAAGCAAGGCAGCTTACACTGATCGCTTTTCGCTAGGTACTCTACAACGACGTAATCTATAGGAGATACATTATGCGAGCGATTCCCGCTTTTGGACTAATAGCAGCGGCATTATTAACCGCTTTGATAGTTGCAGTGAGCCCTGCACAAGCCCAAGAAAAGTATATTCAAGGCCAACACTATCAACTGGTGGCCAACCCTAAAACCCCTTCTTCAGATAAGGTGACAGTTACCGAAATATTTTGGTATGGCTGCCCACACTGTAATCAATTTCGTCCGGCATTCGAAACGTGGAAGAAGCAGCAAGCAGAAGATGTTGCTGTTGATCACTCTCCTGCCATTTGGAACAAACCAATGATCGTGCATGCGCACATTTTTTATACAACTAAAGCTTTCCGCTTAGAAGACAAAATGCATAAAGAAGTCTTTGACGCTATGCATATTGAGAGAAAAAAGCTCGTCTCTCCAAAAGAAATCTATGAACTTTTCGAAAAACACGGTGTTAGCCAAGAAGACTTCGATAAAACATTCGATTCATTTGGCGTAAAGTCACAGGTTCAGCAAGCGAATGCTCGCGCCCGCGCGTTTGGTATTGCAGGGACTCCTGAAGTCATTGTTAACGGCAAATATCGTATTTCGGGGCGTATGGTTGGGTCGCAAGCTGAAATTCTTAGAGTGGCCAGCTTTTTAGTGGAAAAAGAGCGCCTTGCATTGAAATAACTCAAATCTTATCTGTACAGAAATTAGCCGATATTAATGCGGCATCACTTATGTTGCTTATAGAGCAAAAATTTGTTCTATAAGCAACCCACCTCAAAGCGTCACTTTATTTCCTCCTCTTCACTGCGGATCTTCAATACCCGTCTATACTAAAAGGACATATTTTTAGCTATTACTGCATAGATAGTGGATGCTTAGATGCCCTCTGAAGACAACCGCTGGCGCGAAAAATATCGACAATCCCTCGCTCAGCAAGAACAAATAGAAAAAACCTTAAATGCGCAACAAGTTATTTTGCATCGCGCAGTCATGGCCTTAAGCCATGCGGCCGAAGGCTACGACAAAGACGTTGATGAACGCTTATCTGCCATCAGAGCGAGCTTAAAAAATAATGATGTTGGTGGCTTTGACCGCATGCTTAAGTCTCTTGAACGTATCACTGAAGAGGCCGAAAACCGTAGACAAACCCAATGGAAAGACGTTAGCAAAAACCTATCCGCACTCGCTAGCCAATTACCTAAGCTCAGTGATACCTCTGAAATTAAACCTGCAGTTAAACGCTACAAGAAGGGCATTCCCAAGGGTGAATTATTACCTGGCACACTCAAACGACTGTTAGAGGACTTAGCCACTTTACAGACACAAGCGATCAACAGCCAACCGAATAAAAGCGCCGGCGGGCTCCTTAATCGTTTATTTAAAAAAGACGATACAGAACAAACAACAGCTTCAGAACCTGAATTAGTTAGCCATGACGATAATCAATGGGAAGAAGTGCCCGACGAAGAAACCATTACTGGTGAACTGGTTGGCCAGATAGTCGATGAGAGCTCCGAAGAACCTGCTCCAAGACATCGACAAAGAACTATCCCAGAAGCTGTTCACGACCGTCCTAGACATGAACCTGCATTCTCCCGAATATCCGACCGCGTCACCATTATCCTCACAGAAATTATGGATCATTTTCCCGTGGTTCCCTGCATCGAGCAGAAGGCCGCTAAAGCACGCGAGCGTATTGAGCGAGGACTCAACTGGTACGAACTGGCTCCAACACTCGAGGATATTCGCGATTTTGTTATTCAGTCGGCCATTGGTTCAGATGATAATTACCGCCTCTACCTGAAAAATGTTTATGCAGAACTTAGCGATATCACACATGCTCTTGGTTTAGCTATCGAGTCAGAAGAACAACAACGCTCGGCCAACCAGCAACTTTACGGTAATGTGAACGAGGGTATGAATACTATCCAACAAGCATTAGATGAACATCAGGATATCGACCAACTTAAAACAGCGGTTAACGCGCAAGTACAATCTATTCAAAACGCATTAAAAGAATCTAAACCACCAGAACCCACACAAGAGGAGTCTCTATCTGCGCAATTGGGTGCATTGATAGAACGCGTACAACGAATGGAAGCACAGGATAGTGATATTCGAGAACAACTGGAAAAAGAAAAAATACGAGCCATTACCGATAAATTAACTGGGCTTCCCAACCGAGAAGCCTACAGCGAAAGAGTACATAATGAAATGCTGCGTTGGCAACGCTACCAGCACCCACTATGCCTTGCCGTATTAGACATCGACTTCTTTAAAAAAATTAATGACAACTATGGGCACCACACTGGCGACAAAGTCCTTAAAGCAGTATCAACATCGGTTGCCCAGCGCCTACGCGAGGTGGATTTTATTGCCCGTTTTGGTGGAGAAGAATTTGTGATTCTCCTACCAGAAACCTCTGCCGAAGATGCACTGACTATGCTCAATCGCACGCGGGAGCGTTTATCAAAAACACATATGAAAAAGCAAGGCACCAGCTTCACCGTGACTGTGTCCATAGGCATTGCAGAATTTACAGAAGGCGATACGGCAGAGGATGTGTTTGAACGAGCAGATAAGGCACTATACGACGCAAAGGAAAATGGCCGCAACCAATGCTGTTTGGGATAAGGTGTTGATAGATCTGTTAAATTTTGATGAATACATTAGATTATTTCTGCAAAGCGGATACCAAATCCATCAGGATCGAGAATAGTAAAATCACGCAGCCCATATGATTGGGTCATTAAAGGTGTATTTACAATCAACCCTCGACTTTGCACCAATCGCCATATTTCTTCAATATTATCAACAACGACTCGTACATTTGCTGCAGGCAAATCAGAAAAAGAGGAATATTCTTTTCTCTCATCTAAAAATAAATAACTCTCTTGCCAACGAACAACAGCAAACGTCTGTGAGCTGCGTTCAACCATAAAACCAATTGCCCGATAAAAGGCTAGTGACTCTTTGAGGTTGCTAACAAAAATCTCAACGGCTAACTGTGCTTTAAGCTCTGCTTGTGAACCCACTGTCATATTGACCGCTCTGTTTTCTAAATAAGGGTAATTAACTTTTTACCGCTCAACTGTGATGACATTATATCTTTTTTAAAAAACAGACAATTCTATCCGTCTCCTCAAAACCTAAATATTTGTGCACGGTAATACTTCGCTCGTTCGTCACCTCTGCGTCACTAGCAAGTTCAGAAAAGCCTTGAGAACTTACCCATTTTTCCACATGATGCATTAACGCTTTACCGTACCCTTGCCCTTGATATTCTGGTGCAATATACCATCCCTCAACATAAGGCACCTTGCTGTTGCGACTCCCCTCGGCATAGGCTCTAATATTCAGTTCTAAAAAACCAATAAGCGCTCCACCTAATTCAATGACAAATACATTGGTAATACTTGTTGAGCAACCTTTAAAATAATCATTAATTTCTGCAACAAAGTCATCTTTGCAATCCGGCCAAAGTGCTGTTCTCATCGCTGCCCATTGGTCTGTATCTTCTTTTATCAGCTCTCGAATATTCATAATATAAGACCAAACTATATACTGGGATCCTGAATCTGCTCGCCAAACATCATTCTATGACCATCAACCGTTTCGATAGCAAATTCTTTCATACCCCAAGGTTCTGCTTTAAGGTGTTTCCTAATGGTGACAGACTTTGACAGAATTTCTTGATACAACGACTCAGCATCAGCAGTATTCACATAAGCGAAATAAGCGTGATCGCCTAGCTGTGTAGGATCTATTGCCTGCGAACATTCTCCGAGCATAAGACAAAAAGACTCCCGTCTTAGAAAGGCCCAGCCCGGTGGTTCGCTATACACTTCACAGCCTAGTTCTTCAACGTAGAACTTTACCGACCTTTTAAGATCAGGTACGGCTAAAACATATTGTGTACCGATGATCGTACTCATTTTAATCATCATCCTGCATTGATATTGTGTATTTACCTAAATCAAGTCCTAATAACCTGTCGGCAATGATTGCCCCTTCGGAATCAGATAATATTATTGACTCATTAGCGGCTATGAATATATGCCCACCTTTAGCATGATCAAACTTGATCTTTCCCAAAATACGACCATCATCACTAATACAATCCAATTCTTGCTGAATGGGAAAGAACAACACTGCGTGAAACCTCTCTTTAAAAAATTTAAAACACAAAAAATGGTCGACCTAAAAATACATCGACTATTGATAACTATTTCTATTCACCAGCATGACTATTTGTTGATATAAGTTTTTAAAATCACCGTAAATCTCTTCATCAGCCTCATAGATGTCTTGATTGCTCACCACAAATTCTATGTCCGCCATTAACTCTGGTATTACAGGTAATATATATTCTGGACTCTTTTGCAGCTTTTCTAAAATGAGCCCGAGAAAACAACTCGCCGAATCAGAAGCATCATAATATCCAAAATTCTGTCTTATCACATAATCACGCAATCCAAAGATATAATATTGGAAAGCCCCTATTGGCATAAAACGAATCTCATCCACCCTCTCAAGTACATTATCACGAAGCGCACTTTGCATCTCTTCGTTGCTTTTCCCATAAAAAATCTTATGGGCATAACGAGCATCGATATCATTTTGGTATCCAAACCATTCTTTTTCTGTTGGTATTTTTTTCATAATAACTAAGCTAACAGTTGGTTATTTTGTGTTGATCAATGATATCAAATAGCTAATTATATATTTAGCTTTCCAACTTAATTTCGTAGGAACTATATTCTCGGAAAACTTCTTTAGGTATTAAGAAACAATCTACTTTAAAATGGGCTATATCATCCGGTAGAATAGCTTCAGACAAAAGCTTATTACATTGATAGATAGAATTACCTTATCTATCAAATAAATTAACAACTACTGTTGTATCTTCTACTGTCTCTTTACCTACATTTCGTAAAGTACCAATAAAGTCAATATAAGGAGATTTTACGATAGCCTTAGATGAATCAATAGTGATACCTTTTATCTTCTGACTACCATGTTCAGTGTCCGAAAATATCGGAACATAAACGTATGCCTCAATAAGCAGAGCTGATAGAAATACGCCAACAGTAAACCCTGTTCCATATAAAAATCCAAAACATAATTTTTTAAGTACTAACTTTACTATACCCACTATTTTCCTTTCTTATTCAAATATTTCACCAGAGGATAGAGGAGTTAGAATTTCAACGAGTCGAACAAAAAATAACTCCTCCGTCCCTTTTCTACTTACTCACTCAGGCTCTTCCAAAAGACTATTTTGCCATCTCCTTTAGACCAAAAATCTCTTATTACAGCTTCTTTTTGATAGCCAATACGCTCATAAAATTTTCTTGAACGAGCATATTCAGGAAGTGAAGAAGTTTCAACAATTAACGTTGTTTGATTTTCATACCGCAAATTTTGCTCAATATTATTCATAAGTAGCTCACCAATACCTTGACTCTGATACTCGGGCTCAACGCCAAGCGCAAGGACATTCCAAGTCCCTTGAGTAAGTTGTTCTTTAACACAATATAGTAAGGCTATAGGCTCTTCATTATGCTCATAGACCTGCCAGAGATCATTACAATTAGGGTCATTGAAATACGGATGTACCATTTCTTCAAGCATTTCTGAAGGGAATAGGTCAATTTGATCTAAGATAATTT